>MHBH01000043.1 GCA_001804805.1 Lentisphaerae bacterium GWF2_49_21 | reverse complement strand
CAAGTTGTTTGAAGAAATAAATCATTGTTCTAATCAAAGTAATTTTAATTTAAAGTGTCAAATCGAAATCAGGACTTGACACCCCCTTCAGGTACTTTGCCATCGACTCGTGCCAGGCCGGTCTTTTGAAATCAAGGATCTTGTCGATCTTCGAACAGTCGAAACGCGAATTTGAAGGCCGTTTCGCGGGAGTCGGATAATCCGAGCTCAGGCAGGAGCTCAGCTCTTTCTTGAGATTTTTGCTGTCAAGGATGAATTTCGCGACTTCAAATCTGTTTACATAGCCATCGGCGGAGAAATGGTACAGCCCTTCCGCCTGTTTTGCAGCGAGGCAGAGAAGCGCCCTTGAGACGTCCACGGTCCATGTCGGAGAGCCGACCTGGTCGCCTACGACCTTCAGCTTCGGAAACTTTGCAGCAGCGTCAAGGAGCTTGGTGATGAAATTGACACCGGTCCTTCCGTAGGTCCATTCGACCCTTACTGTCGCATGACGGCATTTCGATGCCTTGAGAAGGTCTTCACCCTCAAGCTTGGTCGAGCCATACCAGCTGAGAGGATTGGGCGGATCGGACTCGTTGAGCTTTTTCGACGACTTGTCCCCGAAAACGAAATCCGTGCTCAAGTGAATGAGATACTTGCCTTGTTTCCTTACGGCTTTCCCAAGCGCCCCGACCGCTATGGCGTTGACATCCCTGCACAGATCCTTTTCCGTTTCAGCCTTGTCTACATGCGTGTAGGCGGCGCAGTTCACGATTATATCGGCCGAGGAAACCGCCTTCTGTATGTCGGATGGACGAGTGATGTTGAATTCAGGAAGATCGAACACGGCGACATCGAGGCCTGCGGATTTTGCGAGTTTCGCAAGATCCGTTCCGAGCATGCCCCTTCCGCCAAGTATTGCAATTTTGCTCATCTGGGGGGATTTTCCTCGACAAGTTTCTGGACATTGGACAAGGATTCGAATGTTCCTGCATCACTCCACCATCCGCTCATCTTGCTCCATGTCATTGTTCCGAGCCTGATATATTCGTTGTTGACGTCGGTTATCTCAAGTTCGCCGCGAGCCGAAGGCTTGAGAGTCCTGATGATATCAAAGACTTCGCCGTCAAAGAAATAAATTCCGGTCACCGCCATGTCCGATTTCGGCTGTTTCGGTTTTTCCACTATTGAGAGGACCTTGTCGCCTTTTACCTCGGCAACTCCGAACCTCTGCGGATCCTTTACGGACTTCAGCAGGATGCTGGCGCCTTTTTTCTGCTTCAGATATTTATCGAGATACGGTTTCATCGAGTCTTCAAAGATATTGTCGCCGAGGATCACAGCCACTGGCGTCCCATGCGCAAAGTCTTCGGCGAGGCTCAGCGCCTGGGCGATCCCTCCGGCCTGGTCCTGCACCTTGTAGGTGAAACGGCAGTTGAAATCCTTGCCTGAACCGAGAAGTCCGACGACATCGCCCATGTGGTCGACTCCGGTCACGATCAGGATATCCTCAATGCCCGCACCTGTCATTTTCTCTATGGGATAATAGATCATAGGCTTCCTGCCGACCGGCAGAAGATGCTTGTTGGTCACGTTGGTGAGCGGACGCAGTCTCGAGGCGGTCCCTCCTGCAAGTATGACTCCCTTAATTATATTTGACGGTTTTATATTCATGTTTTCCTGTCAGTTAAAATATATTGCGAACTGGTTAATATAACGCATTCTTGATAATACTTCATTGTTTCCAAATTAAAATAGATGGAAAAATCAGGAAAATAATGAAAAACCAATTGTTCTGTGCATTTTACGCGTTAATGTTTACTTCTTTGATAGGGATAAGGATTTCAAAATCGCAAATACTTATAGCGAGGTTTCCATGGGAAATACAGTCAACAACGTAATAAAGAGATATAACGGGGATGAGACCAGGCTGATGGATATCCTGATGGACATCCAGTCCGAGCTCGGATATCTCTCCGAGTGGACGATAGATCAGATCTCGAAGGCCCTTGACATTCCGAAGGTCAGCATCGAGCAGACTGTTTCATTCTACCATTTCTTCGCAAAGGAGCCGCGCGGGAAATACACGGTCTACCTTAATACCAGCGTCCTCGCCGTCTTCTGCGGAAGGGACGAAGTGGCAAAAACCTTCGAGGAGCTTGCGGGATGCAAGTTCGGTTCGGTCTCCAAGGACGGGCTGATCGGACTCTTTGACACCGCATGCATCGGAATGAGCGACCAGGAACCTGCGGCAATCATCAACGAGGAGATATTCACCTGCCTCACTTCGGCAAAGGCGAAGGAGCTCGTCGCCGGCATGAAGGCCGGAAAAACCGTCGAGGAGCTGAAGGGGAAGAAGTATGGCGACGGACAGAACTCAAATCCTCTAGTCCGCTCAATGGTCAACAGCAATATCATGAAAAGGGGCGAAGTCGTGTTTGCCGACTACGTGCCCGGCTCCGGAATCAAAAAAGCCGTCAGCATGAGCTCGAACGAGATCATACAGCTGGTCAAGTCGTCATATGTCCGCGGACGTGGCGGCGCCGGATTCCCGACGGGAATGAAATGGGAGGTCGCGAAGAAGGCTCCGGGCGACGTCAAATATATTTTCTGCAACGCCGATGAGGGCGAACCGGGAACTTTCAAGGACAGGGTCATCCTGACCGAATTTCCCCGTCTTGTCTTTGAAGGGATGGCTGTCGCCGGTTATGCCGTCGGTGCAAAGCATGGGATACTCTATCTCAGGAATGAATACCGGTATCTGAGGAAATATCTTGAAGATATCCTGGAGCAGATGCGGAATGAAAATCTTCTCGGAACTTTTATCTCCGGCAAGCATGGATTCGATTTCAACATCAAGATACAGTTCGGTGCCGGTGCCTATGTCTGCGGTGAAGAGTCGGCGCTCATCGAATCCGCCGAGGGAAAGCGCGGCGAACCTCGCGACAGGCCGCCGTTCCCGGTCGAGAAGGGTTATCTGCAGAAGCCGACCGTAGTAAACAACGTCGAGACGCTCTGCTCAGTCGTAAGGATTCTGATCAACGGTTCTGAATGGTACAACAAGCTCGGGACAAAAGAATCAAAGGGGACGAAGGTGATAAGCGTCTCCGGCGACTGTAGAAAACCGGGCATCTACGAGATCGAATGGGGATTCACCGTCAATGACATACTTAAGATGGTGGAGGCTTCTGAAACCCAGGCCGTCCAGGTCGGCGGTCCTTCCGGTTCGTGCATAGGCCCGGATGAATTTTCACGCGAACTCTCCTATGAGGATCTCGCCACCGGCGGCTCGCTCATAATCATAGGGGAAAAACGCGATCTCCTGAAGGATGTCGTCCTTAATTTCACTGAGTTCTTCAGGGACGAGTCATGCGGTTCATGTGTGCCGTGCCGCGCCCTTTCAGGCATGAGCAAACTCATCATGGAGAGGATAATCGAAGGCAAGGCCACGGAAAAGGATGTTGCGGCGTTCACCAAATGGCAGCTGATAATGAAGAAGAACCGTTGCGGGCTCGGACAGACCGCCCTCAACCCGATTGTGACGACAATCAAGAATTTTCCTGAATTATACAAAAACAGAATCAAGGCAAAGGATGACAGGTTCTGTCCTGCGTTCGACCTTGAGAAAGCCGTGGCCGACTTTGATGCTGCGACTTCGGAAGCGAGGTAGAAATGTCGACGTTCGTTAAATTTACGATTGATGGTGTTGTCTGTATGTCAGAAGAAGGCAGACAGCTTGTCGAGGCCGCGGCGGAGAACGGAGTCTTCATCCCGACGCTCTGCAATTATCCGGGCATTCCTCCGAAAGGCTCCTGCAGGATCTGTACGGTCCTGCTCGGTGGACGGCCCGTGACGGCTTGCACGACCAGGGTCGCCGAAGGCATGGATGTCCAGAACAATATTCCGGAGCTTGAAGAGTTCCGCAAATCCGTAGTTGAAATCCTCTTTGCCGAGGGCAACCATCTGTGTCCGTCCTGCGAGAAGAGCGGCTTCTGTGAGCTCCAGGCGCTGGCCTACAAATATAAGATGACGGTTCCGGAGTTTCCTTACATGTTCCCTAAACGCGATGTCGAAGCCTGGCATCCGAAGATACTCAAGGACCATAACAGGTGCATCCTCTGCAAGCGCTGCATCCGCGGGATCCGCAACAGCGAAGGCAAGCCGATATTCGATTTTGGGAAACGCGGCGACAAGCTTGTGATCAACATTGATCCCGACACCTCGAAGAATATCAGCGATGAACTGGCCCAGAAGTCGATGGACATCTGTCCGGTCGGCGCGATCCTGAAGAAGGAGAAGGGATTTGATGTTCCGATCGGCAAACGCAGATACGATCTTGCTCCGATAGGAACTGAAGTCGAAAAATAATAAATTTCGGAGAAATTTATATGCCTAAGAAAATTGTAGCTACAGCGTCCCTGGCGGGATGTTTCGGATGCCATATGTCGTTCCTCGACATCGATGAACGGCTTTTCGATTTGATAGAGATTGTTGAATTCAACAAGTCTCCGATCGATGACATCAAGAAATTCACGAAGCAGTGCGACATCGGCCTCATCGAGGGCGGATGCTGCAACGACGAGAATGTGCATAACCTTGTTGAATTCAGGAAGCACTGCAACATACTGGTTTCACTTGGGGAGTGCGCAATCATGGGCGGACTTCCGTCAATGAGGAACTGGATACCGCTGAAGGAATGCCTTGACGAGGCTTATCTCAACGGACCGACCGTTGCCGACTGCAACGAGAAGAAGATCATCCCCTGTGATCCTGACATTCCGAAGATCCTCGACAAGGTATATCCATGTCACGAGGTCGTGAAGATCGATTATTTCCTTCCGGGATGCCCTCCGAGGGCGGATCTGATATGGAACGCGCTCTATGCGCTGGCGACCGGAAGCAAGCTCGACATGCCGTATGAAGTTTTCAAGTTCGACTGAATGTTTATTAATAAATCATGTAAATCCTGTTATCCTGTCTAAAAAAGCGAGGAAATAATGCCAAGGAAAATAATAATTGAACCGGTGACGCGCGTCGAAGGACACGGCAAGGTCACCATCCATCTCGATGACAAAGGAGAGGTTTCCAGAAGCCGGCTCCATATAGTTGAGTTCAGAGGTTTTGAAAGGTTTGTGCAGGGGCGCCCGTTCTGGGAGGCTCCGGTGCTCGTGCAGAGGCTCTGCGGAATCTGCCCGGTGAGCCATCATCTCGCCGCCGCAAAGGCGATGGATGTAATTGTCGGAGCAGGTGACGGCGAAGGGCTCAGCGCCACGGCGGACAAGATCCGCAGGCTGATGCACTATGGTCAGATCTTCCAGTCGCACTCACTCCATTTCTTCCATCTGGCCGCGCCGGATCTCCTGTTCGGATACGATGCGCCTCCGGAAAAAAGGAACGTGATAGCTCTCGCGATGGAGAACAAGGAACTGGCGACGCAGGCGGTCATGATGAGGAAGTTCGGACAGGAAATCATATTGGCGACGTCAGGAAAGAAAATCCATGGAACAGGCGCCATCCCTGGCGGAGTGAACAAGAGCCTTACTGAAAGCGAATGCGACATGTTCCTCAAAGGTCCCGCTCCGATGAACGCCGACAAGATGGTCTCATGGTCGCAGGATGCACTGTCATTCTTTAAGGGCTATTACAAGAAGAACAAGGATTTCATCGACAACTTCTCGAAGTTCGAATCCAACCATCTCAGTCTTGTCAGGAAAGACGGGGCGATGGATCTCTACCATGGCGTTATGAGGGCTGTCGACTGCAACGGAAAGAAGATACTTGATGATGTGAACTATCAGGATTATCTCAAGTATATCCGCGAGGAGACAAAGTCCTGGACCTACATGAAGTTCCCATACCTGATGAAACTTGGGAATGAAAAGGGCTGGTACAGGGTAGGACCTCTTGCCAGGCTCAACACCGCCGACTTCATCCCGACCCCACTTGCCCAGAAGGAATTCGAGGTATTCAAGAAGGTGACAAACGGCAAGCCAAACGACATGTGCATGCACACTCACTGGGCGCGACTGATCGAGATCCTGCATTCCGCCGAGATGATGCGCGATCTGCTGAAAGATCCCGACATCATGGGGACGAATCTCGTTGTCAAGGGGAAAAGGGAGAAGGAAGGCGTCGGTCTCATTGAAGCTCCGCGCGGAACCCTGTTCCACCATTACCGCGTGAATGACAACGACCAGATCGAAATGGCCAACCTAATAGTATCAACGACCAACAACAATGAGCCGATGAACCGCGGCGTCAACTTTGTGGCAAAGGCGATGATGACCGCCAAGAAGGAGATCACTGAAGCCATGATGAACGCAGTTGAAGTCGTTATCAGGGCATACGATCCCTGCCTGAGCTGCGCAACTCACGCCTACGGGAAGATGCCTCTTGAAGTATCGCTTTACGATGCGGACGGGAATCTTGTCCAGCGGAAATTGAAGTGAAATGCTTGACTGTCGATAGTCGTCAGTAGCCAGTTGTCAGTTGCATGAATACAGAGGACGAGATTTCAAGAGTATTTGTTGGAGTCCAAACTTTAGTTTGTCTTGGTGTCTATTTGATTTTTCAATCAGATAAACAGTGGCCTATAATTTTCCGGGAGGGAACCATGCTCCGCGAAATTCCAGAAGAAAAAAAGAACCAGCTTGAAGACCTTCTCCTGCAGGGCAGGAAAATTGAAGCCATCAAGCTCCATCGGGAAATAACGGGGCTTGGCCTGAAGGAGTCGAAAGACGCAATGGATGAGCTCGAAGCCTCCCTGAGGGCCAAATTCCCGGACAGCTTCACCAAGCCTCAAGGCAAAGGATGCCTGGGCGTCTTGGTCCTGATATCCATTTTTGCGGCGGTTGTGATTTTCTGTGTGATGAAGGAATGAGTATAAGAACATGCCTTACGGCATTAACTACAAACGGTTGTCGTGGAAATATCCCATGTTGGAGTTCACTGCTTTAGCGTGTCTTTACAGGTCTATTTGCATGACAATTCATAATTTTAATTGATGAACAAGATCAATAAAGATATGAAAACGCACGCTAAAGCTGTGAACTCCAACAAGAACATATTCAAGAAGAAGTCAGGGCGCATTTTAATCTACGGCATTGGAAATCCTTCCCGGCAGGATGATGCGCTCGGGATACTTTTCACGGAACTGATGCGGGTATGGACGGAATCCAGAAAGACCCCAAACATCTCCTTCGATTCAAATTACCAGCTGAACATCGAAGATGCCCTGAATATTTCCGAGAAGGACACGGTCATATTCGTCGACGCTTCAGTGGAAGAGGACATTGACAGCTTCAGCTTCCGTCCAATCAAGGCTTCAAAGTCGGTGGCGTTTTCAACACATTCGATGGAACCCGAGTCGGTCGTTTCCCTATGCAAGGAGCTTTTCGGCAAGAAACCAGCAGCCTACCTTCTCACAATCAGGGGATATTCCTGGGAGCTGTCAGCCCAGATGACGGAAAAAGCCCACGAGAACCTCACAGCGGCAATGGACTACACAAAAGGACTTCTTGTGTAGTATAATTATGATTGCATGGTAATCTTTTGGAGTGCGCAGACGACCTGCCCACCGTAGTCTTGGCGAAGGCGGGAATCTTATGCAGTCTGCGCTTTTGTTGACAATACAGAGCGGTGACTTTGCCGTGCCCGGCATAGCCCTGGCGACGACGGGTCACACGCCCTGCGACAAGCTCAGGGCAGGCACTCCATCGGTAAGGCTGATCGCCTGACGTAATAACAAGAACATGCTTTACGGCATTTGTTTGAATATTGGAACTTGTTTGGATTTTGGAACTTGGAAATTGGAGCTTAGTTGGCCTCTGCTCCCCTCGCATAAATCCTGTACGGTCCGATTTCCCGGGCAAGCTTGCAGGATTTTTCCACGGTCTCTATTACCTCCTTCGGGAAATCGCTGGCACCTGTGCCGTCCGGACGCGGGACGCGGATGATGATCAATGAAAAATATCCTTCGCGGATCTTCTGGAGCAGCGGTGACGGATCAAGTCTCCCTCTCCGAACAAGCCAGCCATACTGGAACGGCTGGAGCTGGATCTGTTTCTTCGCGGATAGCACATATCCTATGTCATCGGTCAATACCGGACCTTTGGCCGCGCCAATCTCCTCGACAAGCAACCTTCCGATCTCACGGTCGGCTTCAACAGGAGTCAATATTGTCTGTCCGGCTGGAACTTCCTGACCGTAAGTCGCAGTAAAAACAGGTTGTGCTGCGATAGGAAGGTACAAAGCGAGCTGTGCGGCAAGGCACCACGAAATTGTCTGTATGCGTTTGTGTCCGGCGAAACGTCTTGCAGTAGGTCCTGCCAGCAGGACCGCCGCCGCGATCGGGGCGAGATAATAATGGACGTCAGCGCCTACCTTCGCGGATGTGACAAGGGATATTACTGTAAACAAGGCAAACCACCAGCGTGGGGAATGTCTGTTGCCGGTCCACAGCCCGAACAGCAGGATTGCGAATATGAAGGGATGCCGCCCGCATACTGTCAAAGCAAGCCGTAGCAATGTCCTCAGTGATGAGCCTATGCCATTCATCTCGCCGTAATGGTATATGATTGCTGTGTTTCCAGATGCGATGAGCCATATGCCGGCGATGAGCAGCGGGATTATGACTCCAATTGCGAATATCGCAAATGTCCGCCGACCTTTTCGGAATCCGATAACAACGCCGGCAAGAAGCGCCGCGATAAACAAAGGCTTGATCAGGATTGCGACTGCCGCAAGCAGTCCTGCCAAAAACCAGAACCATGAATCCAACGGATGCTTGTTGGATTCGCTCTCAGAAGAAATTGTTTGTAGTAGTCCGCCTGAGGCGGATTTGCGCGTTCTTCCTGTATTATGAATTGCCATTTCCATGAGCCATACTGCGGCAAGCGATGCTGCAAGCGCAGGGATGTCGACGCGAGCCATTGCCGTGAAGCGCCATACCAGCGGTGATGCTGCGAAGAGTGCGCAGGCTCCAAGCGCGGCTGCGGGCGCAAGATCGCGCCGTGAAAGGCGGTAGAGGAAAAATAGGCAGAATAGGAATCCTATCACGGACAGGAGCCGTGGCGCCAGGAACACACTTTTCCCGAACCCGACAAATGGTGCGACAACATGGAACCATAGCGGTCCATATGGATTGTGCAGCCACGGAATGTCGCCTGGGCTTATTGCTGGATATAGCAGAAGTCCCTGGCTTAGGCGCAGCGACCAATTGGCGATCACGCCTTCCCCGTATTCCACAGGATACGGGAATGGAACTGTGATCAAAAAATGCCTGATCATGCAGATGGCGAGATAGACCAGTAGTGCCGCGGAAACAAGTTCCGGCAGCCTGTTGATAAGGTTCTTTTCTTTTCTGTATATCATCTTATCTTTATTTCATGCGTTAAGTAGGTACGTGCTTTAGCATGTACCATCTAAATTCATGGGACAGGCTTAAGCCCGTCCCTACTACTAATAACTCCGCTCAATCCGGAAATCCCATGAGAGATTTTCAGATACAAGTATGTGTGAACCTCTCTCCAAGATGATTATTTGTCCATTGACTATAGGCTCTCCGTCAATTGAAAATTTTCCTCCGCGCCAAGTGGCCTTCCATGTGCCCGACGCCCTTATGTTCATGACTTCGGGCTTTTTTGGGACGAGCCGTTCTCTTGATAATCCAGCTGTCAGGACTCCGGGAATGGTGGAGGGCAGATAATTATCAGAGATGAAGGAATTGATCATGTCTGGCATTTTCTGGACACGGTAGTCGCGTATGACAGGGGGCATGCCGGCATCCTGCAATGAACGGATTACGTCTTCCGAATATTTATCCGCATCAAGCATCATCAATATTTCATGGTGCATGCAGGCATGATATCCGACGTGCATCCGGTGGAACATGAGTCCGCGTCCGTCGAAGACGGGGCCTGAAGGTGCGAACTTCGCAATTTCCTTCATCTGCGAGATGTCGGCCCGGTTGTCAGCCGAAAGCTGCCGGGGCAGGGCGGCCAGCGACGATGCACCGAGGAGAAGGGGTATTGCGAAAATAGCCCATCCACGCCGTACCACTGTTGCAAGCTGGAATATCGAGGCTGAGAAGAACATCGAACCGAGTGCGAGTATTACAAGCAGCGGAAGGAATGACTGTCGATACGGTACGGGCACCAGGAAAATCTGCAGGAGGCATCCGGCGAGAAGTGTTGCGAGTGCGAATGCCTGACGGCGTGTGTGTCCCTGGAACAATGCCCTTAGGATTCCGAAGACGCCTGTCACGAAGAGGATTCCTGCGGTCGTATATAGTTCCACGAAATATCCGGAGGGCGAGAAGGAATATTTCCAGCGTAGGTTCAGGAGGATCACGGATTCGAACGCATTGTTACCCGCTCCTATCGCGAGCATCCAGCCGGAATAAGCCGCTACGCTGGCGCAGAAGGCTGATGCGGTTATCACCGCCGGTTTCCAGCCGTTCAGGAAATAGATCGCGGCAAGCAAGGCGCCTGCGGCGATCACATATTTCTGGCTGAGAAGCGCCATCGCTCCTGCAAGAAGTCCGATGAAAATGAATTTCCACTGGATCCGTCTTGTAAGGATTTCCGGAGATTCTGCGGATTTTCCTGGCCGACACGAGTCAGCTCGGGCAGGCGCAAACATTAGAGAGAGCGCTCCTGTGAATGCGAATATCGCAAGGGCCTCAGGCCTTGCCTCCGTCATTTTCAGAAGGAACATCGGGGTAATTCCGAGCAGCCAGGTCCCTGTGCCGGACGCTATTGGTGAAAATCCGAAGCTCCTTCCACAGCGATAGAGAAGGAACAGTGCGCCTGCCGCTGAAATCATGCTTATGCCCCTGAAGAAGAATATCTGCCGGAAATTTTCACCGAAGACGAAGAGCGGAGCCGTCAGACGGTGATAGAATACCAGGTGATGCTCGAAGAAATCCTTGTAGGGAATGTATCCGTGGTGCAGGAGCCAGGCGATGTGGACATGCTGGAATTCGTCGTCATCGAAGGCGTGGTTGAAAAAAGAGAAGATCAGCAGGTTGGCAAGAAGTATTGTCACAAGGCATAGGAAGATGTAGGCCTGGCTGCGTTTCATGTTTTGTGCAATCTCATAAGTTAGAACATAGTTTTTTCTATTTGGACTTTTGTCAGGCGTTTCTGCCTTACACTTGGAGTGCTGAAGCGAAGGCTTCGCGTAGATTCAGCCTTGCATCCAGCGAAGCGTTGCTTCGCTGAAGAAAGGCGGTATCTTCCTCCTTCGCAAAGCCTACGGCGGACATGCCGTTACACTTCGCTACACGCACTCCAAGTGATTCGACCAGTCGAATCATAAAATCAATCAACCAGCAATCCATTCATCCACTATTTGAATTCCACCTTTATCACTGTCGCAGTACCGGAAATTATCTGCACTTTGATCGGCTTTGATTCGTCTCCGCGCTTTACGATGAAATCATAATCTCCCGCTGGCAGCGGGATTATAAGCCCGGGATCACAGTAGACCGGGATCTTCATTTCTGCGAATTCCGCAATTGCATCTACGGCTTTACCGTTTGAAACGGCTGTCAGGACCAGTGCGCCCGGTTTCTCCACCGGCTCACCTGCGCCGAAATGGACTGAGTTGGTGTGGAGCCTGGTTTCCTTGTTGTCGACAAGTTCCGCCCAGAGCGAGAACATGCCTTTTGATTCCACGGGTATCCGCCATGAAATTTCTCCGGCGGAAAGAGCGCGATCCTTGCCTTCAGGAACTGGCAGTTTTCCAGAGATCAATGGCTTGGCGCCATGCATGATCCGCCAGTTGACGGTCAGCCCCAGTGGCACCTGCTGGAGTTTTGGATTGAAGACATGGGCCTTCGCCCTGAAGACTCCGCCGGAATGGCAGGTCGTGTCATCTTCGCAGAGGTAGAGGCGCAGGTCGCCAGCGAAAAGGTTGCGGGCGGTGTAGGCCACTATCTTGTTTTCGCGGCCGAATCCGAAAATTCCATGAGGTGTGATCGAGTAGTCGCGGCAGAAGTCCGACCATGTCCAGACCGCAACTCCTATTACACGCTCCGACGTGACGGAGCTGTACTGGAAACCGAAGCGGACCACCTTGTCAAGATAGGTTTCGGAACCTCTCAGTTCGTCGTTATAGCCGGCTGTGAATGCTCCTGGATGACCCTGTGCACCGAGTTCGGCGACCCAGATGGGAGTGTTGACCTCCTCCGATAATCTCACATTTTCTGCAAGTCCGTTACGCAGCCCATCATAGACACGCTTGGAGTGGTACCAGCCGTAATGCAGGTTGCGTCCGGCCATCGGCAGCAGTTTGTAGAGGTCTGAGTGTCCGGTTGCGGCGACGACAATCATCGGGATACGGTTAGGATCCTTTTCCTTTATGTAGCTGACGGATCTATTGTTATATTCCGTCGCATCTCCCATTTCGTTCGCGGAGCCCCAGCTGATGATGGAGGTGAAATTGCCATGCCATCGGATCATCTCGGAGATCTGAGGTTCGGCCCAGTCGTTCCATGCCTGATCCGAATTCATCCACGCAGTACTGAGCTGCCAGGCGGGTATTTCGGCGAATGTCAGCATTCCTATCCTGTCGCATGTAGCATATGTGGATGGGTGATTGGGATAATGCCCTGTGCGCAGATGGTTGGCTCCGAAGTTTTTCATCCTGATGATTTCCTGTTCGTCCAGGTCACGCGGAATGCATGGACCGTAATCCTTCCAGTCCTCATGGCGTCCGAACCCCTGCAGCCAGAGACGTTTGTTGTTTACAAGGAAATTCGGGCCGTCAATGCGGATCTCGCGCAGCCCGACCGGGAGCCGGATATGTGGATTGGTATTGCCACGCCATGTCATTTCCAGAATGTGG
Source organism: Lentisphaerae bacterium GWF2_49_21 (assembly GCA_001804805.1). Lineage (GTDB taxonomy): Bacteria > Verrucomicrobiota > Lentisphaeria > Victivallales > GWF2-50-93 > GWF2-50-93. Next base: position 91,724 of record MHBH01000043.1, on the reverse strand, counting down.
AGGAAAGGATCCTCCGGAGACCAGAGTTTCGCCTTTGCGATTTCGAAGTCGATTTTGAATGATTCGGATGTCCCCGGTTTCAGGGAGGACTTGATGATCGACTGAGCGCAGGTCTTGTCGTCGGCCTTCAGCATGACAGTAAGTTCATCGGTAAAGGCCTCTTTTGCATGGTTCGTTATTTTTCCAGTAATGCATAGGCGTGCGGTTCCCTCGGCGTCAACCTTGGTCACCGTGTGCAGATCCTCCACGCGGATATGAGGCCTTGAGATCAGGAATACTTCCCGGGTCAGGCCGCCATATGGGTTCCAACCAAGGTTTATGCCAGGAATGCTTTTGTGGGTGAGGCGGTTGTCGATCCTGACGACAATCTCCTTTTCCTCGCCGTGTTTCAATTTGCCATCAAGGCTGAATGAGAAAGGGGTGTAGCCACCGCGATGGTTTCCGAGATATTCGCCGTCGAACCAGACGTCTGCAATATACATGGCTCCGAAGAAGACCAATGTCGGTTCACCATTCCAGTTTTCCGGCAGACGGATCTTGCACGCAAACCAGCCGACGCCGCGCGGATTTTGCATGGGGATTTTTCCGGGAGGCAGATCCCAGACGCCGGGCACGCTGACAGATTTCCACGATTCCCTGTTGAAGTTCGGGGCGGACCAGTTCTCGTTCATCCCCTGATCCTTCCAGTCCCAGGCGTAGTGCCATCCATCGGCCAGTTTCACGGCTCCATCCACGGGAATGTCCTTGAACGGCCAGGAATCCTTGTCATTTCCGGCGCAGAATACTGTGCATGAACATGCGAAGAGCAATGTGAAAAGTGCAAGTTTCTTCAAGCTCAGCATGGTTCTCCGGTATGTGACTGAATGATTTTCTGCCTCAAACTGATAACATAACCGTCGCGAATGTGAATTCAAAAGATTGGTTGGGCTTTGTCCGGACAATGTAGCACAGGCCTTGGCCTATGTCTTAAGAAAGTGGTACAGGCGTCCCGCCTGTAATTTTCTTAGGAGGTGATATTGGTTTATAATCAAGAATTACAGGCGGGACCACAGTCATTCGACGTGGCAAACGCCTGTACCACATTGATTAACTCCGGTCTCACTCCTCCTCCTTTCCGATGATGCTGTGCTGGACAGGGATCAGTACTTCAGAGCCGCTGATATTCTTTTTCATGAAGATGGTATTGTAGATCGAAGCTTCCTTCATGTCCTGCCATTTGATCGAATAGACCGACAATATCCGTCCGTCCGACAACTCGTCCTTGCTCTTGAAATCTATTTCAGCTTCCTTGGTTTTTCCCCCCTTGCCATAGAAGTCCTTGAAATGACAGGTGAGCCTTTTTACAGCGGCGGACATCATGTCTCCACTTGTCATGTCTCTTGTACCATCAGGATAATAATATTTTAAAAGAAGCTGCTGGTAGCCAGTCTCTTCGCTTCTGGACAACGACAGAGCCAGCTCATTCTTATATAGGAAATAGAGTTTGTCTGCATTTGAACGGGACCGGATATATTTCCTGTATATCCAATCCTGATAATTATCGGTAAGCAGGAACTTTTCCGCACAGTCGGACATCTTGTCCTTGTTGGCGGTTATATTGGATATGAAGTCGCTGCTCGCGTTCTTCAGCGCTTCCTTGTTGGGCCTGTTCAGATTGAAGATCTTGTCCTTGCCGGAGATGTTTTCAGGAGGGAGGCTTCCACACCCGCAGGCGAACAGAAATAAGAGGACGATTATTGTTTTCAAGTCAATCAACATTGGATTTGGCCTATAATCAGGAATTACAGGCGAGACGCCTGTACCACATTCTAATTGCCGGCAGGATGCCACCTGTCGAGGTTGTCGGACTTAGAAACGAGTTCAATTGAGGGCAATTTCGCTTGTAGTAGCGCATGTTTGCGCGTTCTTAAAGTAGGGACGGGCTTTAGCCTGTCCCATTCCTAGATTAAGATGGTACATGCTTCCGCCGTCGCAAAGAAGCTATGGCGGACACGGGAAGCACGTACCTACTTAACGCTCGAACACGAGCTACTACGAACAAATATCCTAAGTCCGACAGGCTCCTGCGACGGCGCTTGAGGCTACCAAGACCTGTACCACATTCATTATTGCCCGAGTGCTCAGGCCTCGGGGGTGATCCATCACTGTTTGCATCTGCGGTTATTTGGCTTCGGCGGGATCCGCCTTGTTGGCGTTCTTTTCCTCTTCGAGCCTTTTCGCCTCGTCAGCAATCATCTTCTGGAGTTCAGTCATATGCTCCTGGACCCGTTTCATTCCAAGTTCTCCGCCCTTGTTCATGAGCTGCGGCATCTTCAGGGCCGCCTTCACGCCGACAGGAGTTTTGTAAAACGCCGTCAGTTCCTTAAGTTCCTGGGTGGTAAATTCCGCCATGTAAATTTTGGCCATATCATCCTTCAAGCTGTCCCAGCTCATGTATTTTGAGAAGAAATCCATCATCACCTTACGGAATGGCGCGATCTTTGGATTCTGCCTGATCTGCAGATCCATCATCATCTCGATGGAATTTGAAAATGTCTTTTCAAGCTGCATGGCCAAGAAAAGTTCATTTGCGGCCGCCAGCTGGGCCTTGTCAACTTGAGATTCCTGGGCCATTGCCGACCATGACAACATCGAACATGCCAGCAACACCAACATCAATCTGCATTTCATCAGTATCTCCCTTTCGGTTAAATAAACTCAGGTTGCGTTTGAAGTTCGAAATAGAACATCCATGGCCGGGAAATCAAGATTCTGGCCAGAGATTGTTGTTCCTCAACAACCCCGTTCCCTCAAGGCAGGCCCTCGTCTTTCGGAAAACAATCTATTCTTGTCCGAAGGCAGGTAGCCCGTGCTCCGTTGAAGAAGTAGGTCGGGCTTTCCCTGGCCGGAGCTCGGGCAAGGCCAGCCCGACAATGTGGCGGCCAGGAATGACCGCCCTACTCAATCGGCACTGTTCACTGACCACTGATTACTTTTTACTGAGGGGCCCGGCTTGCACCGTCGCAAAGGAGCTATGGTGCACGCAGTCGCATGGAAGCTTCGCCGCGGCAGGCCGACTAAGAAGTCTGGCCTGGAAACATCATGGCGTTGGCGAATTCGGTCTGGAATTCGGGATCTAGCGAGACCTCGACATATTTCACCTGTGCGGCGATGCCTTCCGCGCATTTGAGCCTCTCTCGCGAGAAGAGCACAGCCTTGGCGCCTTCAAGCGACGAGTTGCCGATGAACCTGATCTTCGCGTCCGGAAGATTCGGGATCAGCCCGATCCTCTTTGCGTGCGTCCTCCTGATGAAATATCCGAAACCGCCTGCGACAAGGACGGAGTCGATTTCAGATTCCTGTACTCCCGCCTTTTTGAGAAGGATGTTTATCGCCGCGCGGATCGCGCCGCTCGCAAGCTGGAGCTCGCGGATGTCCTTCTGCCTGAGATAAATCTTCTTCCGGCTCTCCGCCGGAGAAAGAAGGAAATCGAAAGTGTTGCCGTCTTTTGAGGCGACAAGGCGTTTTTTCAGCTTGTCGGGGGTTCCTAGGGGACATTCCTCCGGCGAGACGATCCTGCCGGTTTCGTCCAGCAAACCGCATCTGAGCATTTCGGCGGCCGCGTCAATAAGGGCGCTTCCGCAGAGCCCCTTGGGTTCAACATTGCGGATCACATTGACAAGGACTTCCCCGTCCTGTATGATGACTTTCTCTATAGCTCCGGCGGCAGCCCTCATTCCCGACTCGATCCTGGCGCCTTCAAACGCCGGACCTGCAGCGGCCGAAGCCGCAAAGAGCTGTCCTTTGTAAAGAAGAACGATCTCGCCGTTTGTACCGACATCGACGAAGATAGTGGGGTTTGTCCTTTCGTTGAGACGGCTTGCAACAAGTCCGGAGACGATGTCGCCGCCGACGAATCCGCCGATCACCGGGAACATGAAGATCTCGGCGCCTGGGTTCACCTGCAGTCCGAGTTCGGTGGCCGTGAAGCGGAGCGATCTGCTGAAAGGAGGAATGAATGGAATCTCACCGAGCGCCTTTACGGGTATTCCGAGGAATAGATTCTCCATCACGGTATTTCCGGCCAGGCTGACGGCGTAGATGTTTGAACTTGCCACCTTCAACGACTCGCAGAGTTCCGCGATGAGCTTGTTGATGGCGGTCAGTATCTCCTTCTGCAATGACTTGAGGTTCTTCTCGGACTGTCCCTGTGCAGCAATTCGGCTGAGGACGTCGTCTCCGAACTTGACCTGCGGATTAAGCATCCCGCGGCATCCAATCTGTTTGCCTGAGTTCATGTCGAGAAGTGCCGCGACGACAGTGGTCGTGCCGATATCGACGGCGACTGCGAAGTTCGCAGATTCGGTGTTCCCGTCCTCGAGGGCGACAAGGTTCTTTTCCGAAAAGACGGCTGTGCCGCTGAAATTGTTCTTCCTGAGGAAGTCGGGAAGCTGTTTCAGGTGGTTCAGATCGAAACGCGCATGCTGGATCACGCGAATGAGGTTTTCAAGATCAGAAACCGGTTCCTCCAGTGTTGGCTGGGGAAGGCTGAGGAATTTTTTCTTTATGAGGGGATTTATTTCGTATGCAACTCCGGTATCTTCGGCGGTTAGGATGATAAGGCCTTCCTCCGGGACGGATTCGTCGGGGACCTCGATTGAAAGCTCGCCGGACACATGCGACCTGCATGCGAGGCGCCAGCCCTCGGAGAGCTCCTTTTCCGAGAAGATCTTCCTGCATTGTGCTGAAGGAGGGACTTTGCCGGAAAGTATTCTTATGCGGCATTTACCGCAGGTGCCCTGTCCGGCACACGGGTTCTTTATCCTGATCCCGGCGCGCGTTATGCATTCGTAGACCGAAGTTCCCGGTAGGGCGAACACGTCGGTATCGTTCTTTGGAAATGTGACCTTATATTCAGTCATTTAATTTTCTTTTTTAATTCCGTTTCCATAATATATTGCATATTGTGGAATTAAAAAAGAAAATTAGCACAGGAGTTGATATTGACAATAGAATATTTCAACTTGCACAGGCATTCTCCTCCAGAGGATCCGGAGGAGTCTTCCATTATAAATCTTTTTCCGGAGGATGCTCCTCCTGAAAAAGATTTATATTCGGTAGGGCTTCATCCGTGGCATATTGTTGAGGATAGGATGGAGAAGGATCTTGCGCTTGTCCTGGAGAAGGGGAGTAATGCCGTGGCGATAGGGGAATGCGGGCTTGACCGCGTTTGCAAGGTTCCTTTCGAGGTGCAGATGCGGGGGTTCCGGGCGCAGGTTGATATCACGGAGAAGCTTGGAAAACCGCTCATTATCCATTGCGTCAGGGCGTATCCCGACATTATTTCCGAGAAAAAAAAGAAATGGGACATTGCCCCCCCCTGGATAATCCATGGGTTCAGGGGGAACTCCGAAACGGCGGTACAGCTTCTCAAGCATGGATTTTACCTTTCGTTCGGCGAGGCGATCCTGAAGGATGGGAAACTATGTGATGTCCTTAAGGCAATCCCAGTCGACAGGCTTTTCCTTGAGACGGACGATAAAGGGAGGGATGTCAGGGAGATATACGAAAAGGCCGCAGAAGTGCTTGGATTTCGGGTTGGCAAGCTTGCGGAGTTCCTTCTGGCAAATGCGGGGCAGGTGTTCAAAGGCATCGCCAATGCCGGTCTGGAGACCGGCGCTCCATTATAAAACCAAGAACGCGCAAACATGCGCTACTACGAGCGAATCCAGTTCTTTTTGGTTTTTCCTGTCCTGAGCTTGTCGAAGGGAAACCGCCAACTAAACGTCGGGTTTAAACCCGACATACTCATAATGCCGTATCAACAGTATTTAACGGGTACTCTTCTGAAGAGGCTCTGTTTGTAAATTAATTTTTAACTTATAACTTATTTGTTTTTCAATCATATTTTCCGGAGTTCAAATGAATTCTTTGTCTGCTCAGAAAAGCCCATATCTCCTCCAGCATGCCCGTAATCCCGTGGACTGGTTTCCGTGGGGTGAAGAGGCCTTCAGGAAGGCTGGGGAGGAAAACAAGCCCATTTTCCTTTCCATCGGATATTCCACCTGCCACTGGTGTCATGTCATGGAGAAGGAATCCTTCGAGGACGAACAACTGGCCGCGATCCTCAACAAGTCGTTCATCAGCATCAAGGTCGACCGCGAGGAACGACCCGACGTCGATAATGTCTATATGACTGTATGCCAGGCGTTGACCGGAACCGGGGGCTGGCCGCTTACGATCATCATGACGCCAGACAAGAAACCTTTTTTCGCCGCGACCTATGTTCCCAAGGACAGCCGTTTCGGTATGACAGGCCTCACCGAGATCCTGCAGAAGATAGATGATCTTTGGAGAAACAAGAATTCGGACATCCTTTTGTCGGCTGGCAGAGTTTCCTCGACCTTGGAGAATAATTCCGGAAAGACGTTCAACGCGGAACCTGAGAAGGATCTGAGTGAAAAGTCAGCAGATGATATTGCAATGGATTTCGACAAGGTCTGCGGGGGCTACGGGAACGCTCCGAAATTCCCTTCTGCACACAGGCTGATTTTCCTCCTGCGCTACTGGAAGGCGTCGGGCGACAAGGAAATCCTGAAGCAGGTGGAGTTCACCCTTGGAAAGATGAGGGCAGGGGGGATATGCGATCAGGTAGGTGGTGGATTCCACAGGTATTCTACCGACAGGAAATGGCTGGTCCCGCATTTTGAGAAGATGCTCTACGACCAGGCGATGCTCGCAATGGCATACACCGAGGCCGCCCAGGCCACCGGCAACACGGAATATTCTGATACCGCAAGAGACGTGATCGGATATGTCCTGCGCGACATGACATCCCTGGAAGGCGCATTCTATTCAGCCGAGGATGCCGACAGCGAAGGCGAAGAAGGCAAGTTCTATCTCTGGACATACAAGGAGATTTTCTCAGTGCTCCCAAAAGATGACGCACTTGTCGCCATAAGATATTTCAATATCGATGACGAAGGGAACTTCACTGATCCCATACAAGGCAATTCCAACAAGAACATCCTGCATGTCAAGAAAACAGTAGAAGAGATTGCAGGTGAATTTGACAAGACACCTGAAGAAATCAAGACGATTGTTTCTAGCATCAGCGCCAGACTGCTGGAGCACAGGGCCAAGAGGGTGCGGCCGTTGAGGGATACGAAGATCCTGGCCGACTGGAACGGCCTGATGATCGCGGCGATTGCGAAATTCGCAGGAGCATTCAACTCGGGAAAGCATTTGAAAATTGCGGAGAAGGCCGCTGATTTCGTACTCGGGAAGATGCGCGCCAAGAACGGAGACCTCTTCCATAGGTTCGCTGACGGCGAACTTGCCGTTGAAGGACAGCTCGACGACTATGCGTTCATGATCTTGGGGCTGCTTGAACTATATGAGGCGGGGTTTGATGAGAAATATATGGCTGCTGCGATCGAGCTTGATAAAATCTTGAAGGAGAAGTTCCTTGATCAGTCAACTGGCTCGTATTTCATGACGCCTGACAATCATGAGAAGCTTGTTTTCAGGCCAAAAGTCTATTTTGACGGTGCGCTTCCCTCGGGGAACTCCGTCCAGATGCTCAATCTCCTCAGGCTTTCCGAGCTTACTGGAAATACGGCGTATGAGGAGACCGCATACAAAGTATTGAAATCAGTTGCGGAACTTATCAACGGCCATCCCGGGAGTTTCACGAATTATCTCAGCGCAGTCCTTCATTCTGAAAACTCATCTGAGATAATCATTTGCGGAGATGCCCGGAAGGAGATTGACAGGTTTTTCGATGGTTTGAGAATGAGATATATGCCCTTCAATACCCTCATCTCCATAACCGCAAATGATTATAACGGCTTCGCCGGTGACTACAGGATGCTCGACGGCAAAACGACTTTCTATGTCTGCAGGAAGCGGAAATGCAGCCGGCCTGTGACGGATATTGAAGAAGCATTGAAGCTCATAAGATGAATGTTTATAGAAAAAGCAGATGTTGTTGCGGGAATAAAATTGTTGGAGTTCACAGCTTTAGCGTGTCTTGATATTTAAAATACATTTAGGAGAATTCATGAATTCACGTGAACGCATCCTGGCGGCGATAAATCATCAGCCTGTTGATCGCATTCCTACGGACATATGGGCTACTCCTGAAGTTACACAAAAGCTCAAGGAGCATTTCGGGGAAGGCGTTGATTATTTTTCCAAGCTCCATATTGATGGCATGTCCGGAGTCGGTCCTGATTACATCGGTCCAGCGCTTCCCGTGATGCCGGAAGGCGAGGGGATAGATATCTGGGGGATGAAGACAAGGAAGGCTGAACATGCAGGGGGTACATATAACGAGCAGTGTTTTTATCCTCTTTCCGAAGCGACCTGCATGGACGATATCGTAAAATATAAATGGCCGAGTGCGGACTGGTTCGATTATTCCAAGATGAAGGAGAAGGCGAAGGAGCTCCGCAAGACGAAAGTTGTCACCTGCGGATACATGGCCCCTTTCTATTTCCACAACAAGCTGCGCGGACTTGAACAGTCATTTGTCGATTTGATGGCGGAACAGGAGCTTGCCCATGAGATCATCCGCCGGGTATCTGATTTCTTCTATGAGCATCACAAGAAGATGTTCGAGGCATGCGACGGGCTCATTGACATCTCGCAGGTCACGGACGATCTTGGCAGCCAGACCGGGCCGATGATCAGCCTTGATACCTACACGGAATTCTATGCGCCGCAGCACAGGCGACTGATAAAGCTGTGCAAGGATTACGGGATAAAGGTCTTCCACCATGACGACGGCAGCAACAGGATCTTCCTGCCAATGCTGGTCGAGATGGGGATAGACATACTTAATCCCGTACAGTGGACGTGTCCGGACATGGACATGGTCGGACTGAAAAAGGAATTCGGGAAGAAGGTCTGCTTCCATGGCGCGGTCGAGAACCAGAGGATACTTCCTTTCGGGACGCCTGAAGAGGTGCGTGCCGAAGTCAGGCACTGCATTGATTCATTGGCCGGCGACAAGACCGGATACATTCTTGCTCCCTGCCACAATCTGCAGGGGATAACGCCGGTTGAAAATATCCTTGCGATGTACGACGAAGCCTGGAACTACGGGAAGATGAAGTAAGGGAACATCATAATTTATTGTTGTGAGCCATATGTCAATTTTTAGATGTTCCCATAAGCTTGAAAATATTATTTACAGGCTTATTCTATAGTAAACAGGAGATGACAGCATGGTCTTGCAGGCAATAGAGAAAGAAGGCGGATTGTTCATTCCTTTAAAGGACAAGAAAATCCTTAAAAGGAAGAGATTCTCCCTTACTATTGAAATCAGCAGGCGTTCTTCTGCTTCCAAAAAGGGCATAGTGGAACGTACCGCGGGCCTTTTAAAGGGTAAAATGCCTGACGGATTGGAATACCAGAACCGGCTCAGAAGTGAATGGGGCCGTTGATGCGATATCTTCTTGATACCAATATTTTCATTTATCACCTAAATGGAGACATTGTCGCCACTGATTTTATTCAAGAGAATCTTAAGAATTCCTCATTATCCTTTATTGCATATATTGAAGTCCTCTCATACAAGTATACACCTGGAGAGGAGCTTAGGATCAGGAAGTTCCTCAATGCGTTCAGTGTTATTGAAATAAAACAGGGAAATAATCGAAGCCTCTGTCAGGATACGGAGAGCCCGGAAGATGAAACTGCCGGACTGTATAATAGCCGCAACAGCCTTGTCTGGAGGTTTTTCCTTGGTGACAAAAAACACTTCAGACTTCAAGATCGCCGGGCTTGATGTCGTCAATCCTTATTCCATTACCCGCTGACACTGGGAAGTCCTAGTCGTTTGTGGACATTTTATGTTATAAAATCCCAATCGGGATTTTATTTCCCGCAGCACTTCTTGTATTTCTTGCCGCTGCCGCAGGGGCATGGATCGTTCCGGCCGGTCTTCGGAGTGTTCCTGACGAATGTGATATGCGGTTCTGCAGAGATTTCTGCTGGCTGTCCTTCCGGTCCCGCCTGAGCTGCGGCCTGTTCTCCGCCCGTGCCGCCGAACTGGTCGATCTGGTCGTGGATGAGGTTCTGGGGAAGTGATGCGAGAAGTTTTTCGAACGCGGCGAGAGTTGTCGCCGAACGGAACATGTTGGTCAGGATCTCCTGGTAGATCTCGGTCATGAGCGCATCGAAGACCTTGAACGCCTCCTGCTTGTATTCATTGAGAGGATCCTTCTGCGCATATGCCCTCAGTCCGATGCTCGAACGCAGATGGTCCATGGCATAGAGATGCTCCTGCCAGAGCCTGTCGATCGCCTCGAGAAGAGTATGCCTTTCAAGCCATTTCTGGGAGTCAGGCGTCTCAAGCGAGCACTTGATGGTATATGCATTGCTGACACGTTCGTTTATTGTCTTCAGCACAAGATTCCTGTCCGGAATTCCGTCCTCGTTATGCGTGGAAAAGTCTTTTGCAGTGAACCCGAGCGGGAATGTGGAGTTGAGCCATGCGAGCAGTTCCTCGGAATGGAATGAGACCACTATTTTTCCGGAATATTCGAAGGCTTCTTCGACGCGGGCCTCGATTTCCGAGTCGAGTATGTCGAAGAGGATTTCCTTGGGATTGTCGGACTGGATGACTTCCTTCCTGAACCCGTAGAGAACTTCGCGCTGCTTGTTCATGACATCGTCGTACTGCAATGTCCTCTTGCGGATGGAGAAGTGGTGCTGTTCGACGCGCTTCTGTGCGGTCTCAATTGACTTGTTAAGGAGAGGATGCTGGAGTTCCTCGCCTTCCTCGAGACCGAGTCTGCTCATGATAGAAGCGACCCTGTCGGAACCGAAAAGACGCATCAGGTTGTCCTCGAGCGAGACATAGAATCTCGATGAACCAGGATCGCCCTGTCGCGCACAGCGTCCGCGCAGCTGCCTGTCGATTCGCCTTGAATCATGGCGTTCGCTGCCGATGACGTGCAGTCCGCCGGCTTTCCTGACAGCCTCATATTCCTCTGGCGTGGCGGTTGTACCACCGAGTTTGATGTCGGTACCGCGGCCGGCCATGTTGGTGGCTACAGTCACGGCGCCTCGCTGTCCGGCTCTTGCGACTATATCAGCTTCAAACTGGTGGTTCTTAGCGTTTAATACATTATGCGGAATGCGTTCGCGTTTGAGCATGCGGCTTATGATCTCGGAAACTTCGACGGAGACCGTACCTAGCAGGACGGGCTGTCCGGCCTCATGGCATTCCTTGACTTCATCCAGTATGGCCTTGTATTTTTCGCGCTTGGTCTTGTAGATGCAGTCGTTGGTGTCCGCCCTGACGCATGGCTTGTTGGAGGGCACGACGATCACGTCGAGCTTATATATCTGGTGGAACTCGTTGGCTTCGGTTTCGGCTGTTCCTGTCATGCCTGCGAGTTTTTCGTACATCCTGAAATAATTCTGGATCGTGATTGTGGCGAGCGTCTGGGTTTCACGTTCGATGCTGACGTTTTCCTTGGCCTCCAGTGCCTGATGCAGGCCTTCGCTGAATCTTCTGCCGGGCATGAGTCGGCCGGTATGTTCGTCGACGATGAGGACCTTGTTGTCCTGGACGACGTAATGGACATCCTTTTCGAAGAGGCAGTATGCCTTGAGGAGCTGGGAGATATTGTGGAGCTTCTCGCTGTTCTTGGAGAATTCCTCCTGGAAATCCTGTTTCTTCTTAATCTTGTCGGCATCGGAAAGTTTCGTATCCGTATCGATGTCATGTATGGTCGAAAGGAGATCCGGGAGCACGAACATTTCGGGATTGTCCGGGCTCAGGGCGGTACGGCCTTTTTCAGTGAGGTCGGCCTCGTGTCCTTTTTCGTCTATCACGAAGAAGAGATCAGCCTGGATCTGCTGGAGGAGTCCACGGTTCTGGTCGCTCCTGACGGAACCTTCGAGCTTCTCCATTTTCTTGAGGATGGTGCTGTCCTCGAGCGTGTGCATGAGCTGGCGGTGCTGGGGCATCCCGAACCTGACCTGGAGGAGCTTTATCAGGGCCTCCTCCTCCTCGGGACTTCCGGCGGCGGCATCTTTGAAGATGTCCTTGGCCTCGGATATGAGCCTTGAACAGAGAAAGCTCTGTTTCTTGAAGAGCTCGTCAATTCCGGACTTGAGGACGTCGAACTGGTGCGTTGAAACTGCGACCGGGCCTGAAATGATCAGAGGCGTCCTGGCTTCATCGATCAGGATGCTGTCGACTTCGTCGATGATGGCGTAGTAATGGTTTCTCTGGACCATCTGCTCCTTGCTCATCGCCATTCCCATGTCGCGGAGATAGTCGAATCCGAACTCGCTGTTCGTGCCGTAGGTGATGTCGCAGGCGTACTGTTCGCGTCTCTGGGTCGGCATCATCTCGTTCTGGAGGCATCCGACCGTGAGACCGAGGTAGCGGTAGATCGCGCCCATCCATTCCGAGTCGCGTTTTGCGAGGTAGTCATTGACGGTCACAAGCTGGCAGTTTTTTCCGGAAAGTGCGTTCAGGTACATTGGCAGCGTCGCCACCAAGGTTTTTCCTTCACCTGTCGCCATCTCGGCGATATTCCCCCTGTGGAGGACGATGCCGCCCATGAGCTGGACGTCGAATGGGATCATGTCCCAGGTCCGTTCCTGGTCGCATATGTTTATCTTGGTTCCCATCAGCCTGCGGCAGGTGTTCTTGACCGTCGCGAAGGCTTCCGGAAGTATGTCGTCCAGAGTCTCACCCTTTGCGAGCCTGTCCTTGAATTCCTGTGTCTTCGCCTTGAGCTGGTCCTCTGTCAGGCGCTGGTATGATTCTTCAATCTCGTTTATCCTGGCGACGAGGGGCATGAGCTTCTTCATGTCGCGCGCGGACTTTGAACCGAATATTTTGCTTAGAACATAGTTGATCATGATTCGTCACATAATTTATTTTGAGCCGGGTTTCACAAGCGGGACCTTGCCGGAGCAGAGGGGGCATTTTGCAGGTTCAAAGGTGTCGAAGTGGAGTTTCAGCAGGCTCTTGAACGGCACATCGAACTTTACATCGTCGGCCGACCTGTCAACAATCACCGCGATGCCGACGACTTCAGCGCCGAGGCTTTTTGCAAGCTGGACAGTCTGCTGGACACGACCGCCCTTTGTGACCACATCCTCGGCGACCAGTACTTTTTCACCCTTTGACAGGGCGAAACCGCGCCTGAGGACGAGATTGTCATTATCCTTTTCAGCGAATATCGCCCTGCATCCGATTTTGCGCGCCACTTCCTGTCCGACGATGAGTCCGCCCAGGGCCGGCGAGAGCACGGTGTCGACTTTGACCCCTTTGAACTTGTCGGCGAGTTCGGCGCAGAGCCTCTCGGCTATTAGGGGATGCTGGAGAACGAGCGCGGCCTGGAAAAAACGGTTGCTGTGGAGTCCGCTCCTGAGTTGGAAGTGTCCTTCGAGGAGGGCGCCGGACTTCAGGAAATCATTCAATACGTCATTGTCTGTCATATCTAAATCCTCATTATTTTTTTAGCGACACATACTATAGCCCGATTATTGGAAATGTTAAGGAAAAGTTAAAAAATTATCATATGACCCGGAAAAATGCTTCCCTGCGGGGAGCTGGACGGATGTGTCTTGCATATGCCTGCAGGGAGAATACAGGTTTTAGAGGTTCCTTCAGGGAACCTCTAAAAAATCGCATTTGGCGCGTTGCGAAAGATTTTGGAATTTAAAAAGAATTTCCGAATGGAGGCGTATCCAGGGCGATACGCCTAATGAGGACAATTCCTTTTTAAAGCCAAAAGATTCGCAACCCTTCAGGCAACAGTATCTTATGGGATCTGGCTGTGTCAGGAATCCGCTTACATGCCGCTACGGGTATGCTCGCGGATTTCTTCCTCGCCATCTCCCCATAATCTGCTGTTGCGCGCCATATGCCAATTTTTAGGGGTTCCCTTAATTGCTTTATTGTGTTAATCCGTGTATTTTTATAGCTTGAATGATAAAAATACGGAAGATTCCAAATGAAAGAAATGACGTCAAGAAAAATAGCGGCCGCTTTGTTTTTCGTGGCCGGGCTGATCATCTCCTTCTACGGGGTGACTTTCATCTTCAAGGCCGCAAAATGCAAGTCATGGCCGATGGCGCAGGGAACCATACTGCATTCATCACCCATAGATTCAAGGGATATCCCCGAGAACAAGACAAAGGATGTGCTCCGTCCATACATCGTATATGAATACATGGTGGGCGACAAATATTACACCTCGAACAACATAGCATATCTGAATGTCATATCCTGGTTCGATATCAGCGACACATATTTTTCCGGCAGCTATGCGGAAGTAATGGCTCTCCTGAGGAAGTATCCCGTCTATCATGAGGTCAAAGTCCACTATAATCCTGAAAATGTGGATGACGCCGTGCTTGACACCGGGCTCAAGGCGCCTATCTTCATGCCGTTCATACTCGGGCTTCTTCTGACTTATATATCGTTCCATGTCTACATATACGGATTGACGGGGCATTTTTACGATAAGAAACACGTTTGAACCAGGAGTACCGCAATGCTTTGTCCGGCCTGTGAAGTTGAAATGCTAATTCTCGAATACTCAAACATCGAGATCGATTTCTGCCAGCAGTGCGGCGGGATATGGCTTGACGAGGGCGAACTTGAGCTCCTCCTTCAGCCTGGAAGCCCGAATTCAAAGTTGGTCGCCGATCTGATTGCAGGACTGAAGAACCTGGACAAGCCCGGCATGGCCAGGAAATGCCCGGTGTGCAGGAAAAAAATGAAGCCGGTGGAACTTTCCATAGAACCTGTTGTCGAAATAGACAAGTGTCCGTACAACCATGGAATATGGTTCGACAAGGGCGAACTCCAGCAGATCATGTCATCAACTGGAGCAAGCGGGAAGCTCTCGGAGTTCCTGAATTCTGTCTTTAAGAAGAAATAAATGCATAATTAAAATAAACAAGGAGGATTGATTATGAGCGGAGCATTGATAATTGGAATTGTTGTGATTGGGCTGCTGATTCTTGTCGGACTTTGGTTCCTGATGACCTACAACGGCCTTGTCGGACTTAGGAACCAGGTTAAGAACGCCTGGGCGCAGATCGATGTCCAGCTCAAGCGCAGACATGATCTTATTCCTAACATCGTTGAGACTGTCAAGGGTTACGCGAAGCATGAGAGCGGAACTTTCGAGATGGTCGTCAAGGCGAGGTCCGCGGCCGTATCGGCGAGCGGTGTCCAGGCCCAGGCCAAGGCGGAAGGCGAACTCTCCGGCGTCCTGAGCCGGCTTATGGCCATTGCGGAAGCCTATCCCGATCTGAAGGCGAACCAGAACTTCCTCGCCCTCCAGGAGGAACTGTCATCTACTGAAAACAAGATCGCCTTCTCGCGCCAGGCCTACAACGACCAGGTCATGATATACAATACCAGGATCCAGATGATCCCGTCTAACATCGTGGCCGGTATCGGCGGTTTTACGGCATCGGACCTGTTCGAGCTGCAGGATGAGGCGCAGCGCGCAGCACCGTCGGTGAAATTCTAAAAAAAATTCCATAGGAATTTTTTTATGTGGCAGGCGATACATCGGAACAAGATCAAGTCGGTGATCCTCATAATCGTAATGGGGATGCTGCTCGTCGTCCTCGGAGCTTCCATTGGCGGAGCCATAGCCAACGGGACCCCGGAAGGCATCCTCGGAGGTGTCATGATCTCCGGAATCATCTGGTTCATCATGACAGTCATCGCCTTGACACAGGGCAAGAACATCCTGCTTGCGCTTTCCGGAGCCCGCGAGGTTTCGCATGACGACGCCCCGCAGCTATACAATATTGTTGAGGAGATGAGGATTGCCGCCGCGCTTCCGGCGACTCCGAAGGTGTTCATACTCGAGAGCCGCGCCCCCAACGCATTTGCCGTCGGAACTCCGATGAATGCGGCGGTGGCTGTGACTACCGGATTGCTGTCGATCCTTTCCCGTGACGAACTCCAGGGTGTGGTCGCGCACGAGATAGGGCATATAAAGAACCAGGACAGCCGGTTCATGACAATTGCCGGGATCATGCTCGGAGTTATAGTCATCCTTGCGGATATTTTCACGAGGAGCATGTTCTATGGTGGAATGGGGCGCCGGCGTTCCGGCGGATCCAAGGATTCCGGCCAGCTCCAACTCATTCTTTTTGTCGTTGCAATAGTTCTTGCGATACTCGCACCGTTGCTCGCCAACCTTCTTTATCTCGCATGTTCAAGGAGCCGTGAATATCTTGCAGACGCTTCAGCCGCTATCTTTACGAGATATCCGGAAGGGCTTGCATCGGCGCTCGAGAAAATTTCAAGTTCAACGCTCCCTCTCGAATCCGCAAACCGCATCACCGCCCCGATGTATATCATAAATCCTCTTAACAAAGCGAGCGGGACCAATGTGGTCAGCCTCTTCAGCACGCATCCTCCGACGGAGGAGAGGATCAGGATACTGAGGACCATGGCATCCGGCGCCGGTCTTGACGCATACGACAACGCCTATGGCAAGGTGAAGGGCGGCAGGATAATCGGCAGTTCAGATCTGCGTTCTGCGGAGGTGCTCGAACTGCGCGGCATCAAGCCGCCACAGGCGGATGTGAACAGGCCGAAGCAGACCCGTGAGGCGAATGACATCCTGCTCCGGCTCAATAAGTTCAATTTTGTAAACTGCGCCTGCGGACTTCGCATAAAGGTCCCTCCGGCCTTCGCGGCACCGTCGGTGACATGCCCGCGTTGCGGGGTAAAACATGACTTGTAACTTGATACTCGAAACTTGAGACTCGGAAAATAATGGAGCGCTGGCGTCTCGCATGCAATTGATTTCTCTTAAAATATTGGATTAGTTGGAGTTCACAGCTTTAGCGTGGTTTTTGAATTTGATTATGAAAAGAAGGGGGGCGTAAATGAAGAGATTATTTGTCCTTTTAGTCCTTGCCCTCCTTTACTGCCCCTTCGTGTTCTCCGACGACAAGGAAGACCTCAAGACTCTTGCTGAAGGCAACCGTGAATTTGCTTTCAAGCTCTACAAGGAATTGGGTAAACAGGAAGGGAATCTTTTCTTTTCCCCCTATAGCATTTCCACTGCGCTTGCCATGACCTATGCCGGAGCCAGAGGAGAGACTGAAAAACAAATGGCGGAAGCTCTCTGTTTCAAGATCGGGCAGGATAAGCTCCATCCGGCATTCGCGAATTTGCGCAAAGAGATAGGGCTTGCAAAGCTGAATGTTGAAATGACAATAGCAAATTGCCTCTGGGCTGACAAGAAGCATCCATTCCTCCAGGATTATTTAAATCTTGTGAAAAAGGATTATTCGGCTTCTGTCCAGTCAGTGAACTTCGTAGCAGACAGGGCGCAGATTACGAAGCAGATAAACGACTGGGTGGAGAAACAGACCAATAATAGGATAAAGGACATTGTTTCAGAGGACAATTTCAATGATCTGACAGTACTTGCCTTGGTGAATGCGATATACTTCAAGGCGAAATGGGTGCATCAGTTCAAGAAGAAGGAAACTGCTGAAGAAAAGTTTCATGTGACGGCTGAAAAAGATGTCAAAGTGCCGATGATGTTTCAGAATCTGGACGTTCAATATTATGAAAATGAAGATCTCCAAGTGGTCATATTGCCGTACAAGGGCGGTAATTTTACAATGACAATAGTTCTTCCCAAAGATATTGGAAAATTCAAAGAAGTTGAAAAAAAGGTTTTCAATGAGGAGTATAAAAACATATCGTTGAAAATTGAAAAAGTCGATTTGTTCATTCCCAGGTTCAAGATGGAATATAATGTCTTGCTTAGCGACAAGCTTTCAGAATTGGGCATGAAGGATGCCTTTATCAGTGAGAAGGCTGATTTTACAGGAATGGAGCTGAGTAAATTCCTATACATATCATTGATCCTCCATAAGGCTTTTGTGAGTGTGGACGAGGAGGGAACGGAGGCTGCCGCAGCCACAGTTGTCTTTGCCGAAGCCATAAGCGCAGCCCCCCCTGCAAAATTGTTCCGAGCCGATCATCCGTTTATATTTACAATAAGAGAGAATTCAACTAGGACAATTCTCTTTATGGGCAGAGTCGTTGACCCATCGAGATGACTTTCCATTGCGATTTCCATCAGATATGAGCGAAAATCAGAAAATCCATGATAGAGTATTGAATTCGTATTCATAATAAAAAACTTTGTGCCTCTGTGGTTATCATGTCCGATACAGTTCCAAAAATTCCAACAGTAGCGATCGTAGGACGCCCGAATGTGGGCAAGTCCTCGCTTTTCAACGCCGTCCTCAGGCGCCGGCAGGCCATCGTCCACGAGGAGAGCGGAGTCACCCGCGACCGTATCGCGGCTCCGGCAAAATGGAAGGACAGGCATTTCCAGATAATCGACACCGGCGGACTCGGCATGTACGGCGGACAGAAGAAGAACCTCGGGATTTGGGATTCCGAGATAAAGGATCAGGTTGAAATTGCGATCGACAGCGCGGAAATCCTCGTCATGGTCGTGGATGTCACCGCAGGTCCGACATCTCTTGACATGGATATCGCGAACAAGCTGCGCGCCAGCGGGAAGAAAGTCTTTCTTGCCGTAAACAAGTCGGACAACGAGAACTTGGACGGCGAATCTGCGAACTTCGCAGGACTCGGTTTTGAAAGAGTATTTCCAGTGTCATGCGTCCATAGGAGGGGAGTCGAGGCCCTTCTTGATAAAGTCATTGAATCCATCGACTGGGAGAACGCGGCGCCGCTGGTTGAGCCGGGCATCAGGATCGCGGTTGTCGGCCGCCCCAATGTCGGCAAATCATCCATCGTGAACCGGCTTGTCGGGCACAAGAGGGTCATGGTCAGCAATATCCCTGGGACAACCAGGGATTCCGTGGAGGTCAGTTTCGAACTTGAATGCAAGGACGGCAAAGTACCGGCAGTCCTTGTGGATACCGCCGGACTGCGGCAGAAGCGAAAAGCCGATACTGCCGTGGAGATATTCAGCATCATGCGCGCAGAGGAGACGGTGTCAAAGGCCCAGCTGGTGCTTTTTGTTGTCGAAGCCAGCATTGACGGAGTCACGGCACAGGACAAGAAGATCGCAGACATGATCCAGCGGTCCGGCAAAGGCTGCATCATCCTTGCGAACAAATGGGACTTGTGCAGGAAGGCGGTAAAGCGGGAGGATGTGCAGGACGAGATCCGTTACTGCATGCCGTTCATGGACTATGCTCCGATCGTATTCATTTCCGCGCTTGACGGATCAAATTTCAACAAGATAACTTCCGCCATGGGAGAGATCAGGGAGAACATGAGGATGCATATCCCGACCTCCCTTATCAACAAGATACTTGGCGACGCTACGGCGAGGAACGCCCCGTCCGCGATCGGCACGGTGCATCATCACTTCAAGATCTATTATGCGACGATGGTGGGGAATGAACCGCCGAGATTCCTTTTATTCGTCAACGATCCCGGCGTCTGCACCAAGAATTATCTTTCATATATAAGCAACTGCCTCAGGAAGAGCCTTGGACTGACGGGGCTTCCCATAAGGATCAGCCTCCGTGCAAGGGAGAAGACGATAGCGCCGAGGCGCAGCTTCAAGAAGAGCAAAGGGGTTGACAGGGCCTAGAATTTCACCACAAAGTTCTTACCGTCGACTTCTATCTTTGAAATGGCCTTCAATATGACGGGTATCTTTCCGCCGGTTGTGGCGGGATCAAACTTTTCAAGCACCTGTTTTTCCGCGAACATGATAGGCATATGCCCCATCTTGTGTTCCGTGGCCTTGAAGGATACTGAGATTTGGTCGGGTGTCTTGGTGTCGCTGTTCTTGACCGTTCCGGCAATTTCAAAGGTGGTCGGGACAGAGCCCATCATCTTTGTCTTGAGGATGACATGTATGAATCCGACTGCATCGATATTGAATATCAGTTTTTCAACGCTGTATGCGGCTGCGTCGGTGGCCGTAGGTTTTGCGACAAACATCTTGTTGTAGAGGTAGGTGGCTTCCTGTGCGGTGAATGTATATGACTCATCCCCATATCCCTGTTCGGCCTTTTTGAGCATTATTTCGTATTTCGCCTCTGCGGCCTTGATTACATCGGGGTCGCTCAGTGAAGGATAAGCTGAAAGATCATCAGGATAGAACATCATCACCAGTATGCCCACGACGCCTATGAAGATGGCGAATCCCACGAGATTCCTTATGAGGCCGAAAACATTGAAGGACGAAGCCTTGTCTTCAACCTTGGGGCGCATCGTTTCCACATCAAGTTTCCCTCCACAGCTTCTGCAGAAGATTGCTCCGAGTTGATTTTCATGGCCGCAGCTGTTGCATTTGATAAGCATAAATTGTGACACTCCTGATTATATGATTTTATGTTTTTTTCTTTGTTTCGACGCTCTTGCTTTCCGGAGAGCTTTTGACTTCCGCAGGCTTGCTGTCGGATCTCTGGTCGCTCTTGTAGCTTTCCTTGCGGTAGTCCGTGCAGTAGAAACCGCTGCCCTTGAATATGATTCCTGCTCCCGCTCCGATCTTCCTGCGTATGGATTTCTTCTTGCAGTAGGTGCAGGTCTTGAGCGGTTCATCGCTCATTTTCTGAAAGGCCTCGAAAGTCTTGCCGCAGGCCTTGCATTCGTACTCATATGTAGGCATTAGAAAACTCCTGTGAAAATGCAATCCGCGTATAATAGCATGAAGATAAATTATCTCAAGGAGAAAATTTATATAAAATAAGGTATTTCCCTCCCGTTTATCCCAAGGAAGCGACCACCCCTGCAATAGTCGGGCAGAAGTGGCACTTTTCCGCCTCCTTCCGGAAGATCTATGGCGAATACGGGCGTACATAGGGAGGAGAGCCGTGGGCGCAGTTTTCTCAGAATTTCAAGCGCCGGCGCAATACCTGTCCGGAAATGGATGTTCCCTTCAGCGGGGTCCACATGGAAAAGGTAGTGGGGTTTCACCCGGATCTTCACCAGGCCCCTGAAAAGCTCTTCGAGGATCTTCGCATTGTCGTTTATCCCCTTTAGAAGGACAGTCTGGTTCAGCATTGGAATACCGGCCTTAACAAGCTTCCGGCACGCCTCCTCTGATTCAGGTGTTAGTTCGACGGGATGGTTGAAATGTGACATCACCCACAGGCCCTGATATTTCGAAAGCATCCTGACAAGCTTTGAATCTATCCTTGATGGAAGTACTACTGGCATCCTTGTGCCTATCCTGATGACATCAATGTTTTTAATTTTGACGATGGAATCAATTATTTTCTTCAGACTTGCAGTTTCCAGCATCAGCGGATCTCCGCCTGAAATCAGCACTTCCCTTATTTTGTCATGTCCTTTGATATATTTGCATGCTTCATGCAAATATTTGTCGCTTATGTCCTTTAAGTCGTTTCCGTCCTTCCAGTTGCGTTTCCTTAAGCAGAAACGGCAATGTACGGCGCACCTGTTGGTCACAAGAAGGACTACCCTGTCGGTGTAACGGTGTATCAGGCATGGCGTGGGCATCTGCTTTTCTTCGGCAAGCGGATCTTCGAGAAGCTCTTTTTTCCGGAGAAGTTCCCGGGCGTCCGGGAAGCATTGCCTGTAAACCGGATCGTTCTTCAGATCTTTTCCGATAAGGCCAAGATAATAGTTGGATGCAAGGAACGGATAAATTTCCGCGGCCTTCCTCTCCTCGATGGAAAATCTAAGCCTTGCGAATTTCGCAATACTCCGCAGATAATTAGTTTTTTCCGTGTTCTTCTTCATGTATCTGTTTGTAGTTAAGCTCGCAAGAGCTGTTCCTCTCTTTATCCTTTTAAATTTCGAGTGTCTAGCATCCAGTATCAAGT
Organism: Lentisphaerae bacterium GWF2_49_21; assembly: GCA_001804805.1. Taxonomy (GTDB): domain Bacteria; phylum Verrucomicrobiota; class Lentisphaeria; order Victivallales; family GWF2-50-93; genus GWF2-50-93. The sequence goes on along the minus strand of MHBH01000043.1, from coordinate 69,926 downwards.
ATCCAGTATCAATTTACGCATTGCTCTTGATATTGTATATCCATCCTTTTCCTGCGTCCCAGCTGCGTGAGATCTTGAATCCGGGGAACTTGCGTTTCTTGGAATTCTCTGCGAACTTCGCAAGAAGTCCTGAAACCTCGAGTTCCCGTTCCGCAAGACCTGTCTTGGCGCATAGCTCGCTCGCGGTTCCCTTGAACTTCCCGACTGCGTTGAGCTTGGTCTGGAGCTCGGAAATCAGGCTTATGACATCCTTGCTGGCGAGCTTGTAGGCCTGGACGCCAGGCTGGTGGAAGGCGTTTATGTGGATGAGTTCCGCGTAGAATGCGACTGCTCTTTCATATAGGGCGATGATCATTCCAAGATTGAATGCCGAAACCTCGCTGATCTGCATGTCGATCACCTGGCGTCCCTTTGAGAGAAGCGCCTTGGCAAGGCCCGCCTGGAACCCGTGCAGGTAGTCGCCCATTGCTATGGTTTCCGTTACTGGGATGATCATGCTGTCCTTGAGCACTTCAATGAATGTCACGAAGAAATCGTTGCGCCCGTCGTTAAGCTGCTGGATGAAGGCGTGCGCGTCTGTTCCGCCCTTGTTGCCGAAGACGTTGAGCCCCTGGTTTACGGTGTTGCCGTCGAGATCCTTCTCCTTGCCGATGCTTTCCATGACCAGCTGCTGGAGATAACGTGAGAGCAGGACGAGACGGTCGGAGTAGGGGACTATGACCATGTTCCTGTCACCATGACCGCTTCCGGCAATGTACCACATGGATGCGAGGAAGTATGAAGGATTTTTCTTCACCGCGGGTTCACGCGTCAGATTGTCCATCCTGCAGGCCCCTGCGAGGAAGCTTTTGAAATCGATTCCGGCGAGTGCCGCAGGAAGATGTCCGACTATGCTTGCCTCGCTTGTCCTTCCTCCAATGGATTCCGCCATGGGGAATACCTTCAGCCAGTTGTTCGATCTTGAATATTTGTCGAGTTCGCTGCCTTCCATTGTGATGGCGCAGGCGTGCTTCGTGAAATCGAGTTCCTTCTCCTTGTAGAGCATTTCGAAGGCGATCATGTTGTTCTTGGTCTCCTGGGTGCCTCCGGATTTCGAGATGCTCAGGATCAGAGTGCTCTTGAGATCAACTGCCATCATGACGTCCTTGACGCCTGCGGTATCGGTATTGTCGGTGAAATAGATCCTGAGGTAGCCTTTTCGTTTCCCATTGCTGAGTTCGTTCCAGTACGGACCGTTTATTGCGAACTGCAGGAGCTGCGGACCGAGCGCCGAACCGCCGATGCCGTTGATGACGACCGAATCAAACTTCTTTCCCGTGCTTCCCTTGATCGTCCCGCTGCGCAGGTCTTCGACGAATTTCTCGACATCCGCAAAAAGCTGGGATGTCGGATACGCGATGCGGTCCGTGAAATGTGTGACCTTCCTGTTCTCGTCCGGATTCTTGATTGCACCTGCCTCGATCCTCTTCATTTCCTCATGGGCTTTTGCGAACTTCGCAGAAAGCTGCTCAAGATCCGGCTCTGAAAAGTTCATTCCCGCCACGTCGAGGGTGAATCCTGTTTCCCCGTCGATGATTGAGTATTTCTTGTTGCGTTCGAGCCAGATTTCCGTGTGCATATTTTTCTTCCTTGGTTTATGTTTTGAAAAACATAGACCAAGGAAGAAAAATTACCAACACTACTTAAGCTCTATTTTCCAGAGCTTCCTGTAGGCGATATTGTCGATTTTCGGGAGCGATATGGAAAGATCTTTTCCCAAGCTTTTGGTTTCCAATGCGGCACCATTGTCAGTAGAGGCTGTCTTCATTGAACTCATGCCGGGAATTATGGCAGTTGTTCCGGGGAGGGCGAATACCCATGCAGTGGCGGAAGTTTCTCCATGCTTCTCAAGGATGTAACCCATGCCGCTGCCGTCAAAAATCTGTCCTCCCGCTGTGGCCAAGGCTCCGGCTTCGACTTTCGGGCTGCTGACAAAGAATCCGTAGGGGGCCAGTTCGAAGCCCGCTATTTTGATATGGACTGGTGAAAGATTTGAAATTATTGATGTGTCCCCATACCGGGCAGTTATCAATCCGTCATCTTCCGGATTTTTTATGTCGCCCCATCTGTGCTTGAACGTCTTCAATTCCGTTCCCATATATTCCGACGCCACCGACTTCTGTATCCTGTCGATCCAGCGCAGCCATTCGAGATATTCAGGTTTTGCAAGCTTGTTCTTGCTCACTCTATTTATCATTGAATAGCCAAAGGCGAGTGTAAGTGCAAGTTCCTTCGGCGTGTCTACGGACTGGCCGAGATTGTGGTGCGTCATTCCGACCTTGTCATGGGCCATTGCCAGGGCGATCGGGAATATCCTCCATGATTTCGCAGGAAAAATATTCTTCAACGGTCTCTGCTTGTGTTCAGGAATATATCCGAAGGAAAGTCCGCAAATCTGGATCTCGCTGTCGAGTATCCCCCACCAGGCGTCCTCGGTTGAAAGAGGGACGACGGATGAATCGGTGCGTACGGATGAAACGATCGCCTCCATGTAGGCCGAAGGATTCGGAGCTGCGGGATTCAGGTCGTACATCCAGTCGCGCGCCCCGCACTGGTCCTGGAATATGATGTCAGCCCCATATTCCTCCGTGAACTGCCTGATCACCTCCATGTTGATCTGGCGGACCGCAGGATGCCACATGGTCGTCGTCCATCCATCGTTTTTACCGTAGATCTCGTGGTTGTATTTTCCATTGAGCCCGATGAGCAGAGGTTCATTGCCATGTTTCAGGAAAGTCGGTCCCTTGGGATTGTCGCACCACCAGGTATTGTTCGTATACGGCATGAAAAGGCTGCCGGTGGAATGGATTTTGTCTGTGAGCGCCCTGAACTCTTCCGGAGTTGCGAATGATGCCCTCGGTGGCAACTGGTCCGGATATTCCTTGTCGAATCCACCCTTCAGGTAGCTTGCCGAATGGACTATCGAAGGCGAGGGGAGTATCTGCAGGAGATCGAGACATTCCTTTGCGCTCGGTACTTCATACTTGTAGACGACGCATTCCTTGAATTTCCGGAGTTTTTCCGGAGAAAGCTTGTCGCTCAGCTTCTTTTCAATGCGGTTGTCGGCGCAGAAGGATTTTGCCCCGTCAATGGCGTTTCCGCCAAACTTCATGTGGACAACTGGCGACTGCCAGGTTTCACCGGCTTTCACATACGGCGAGAACGGGCGGGTGAAATATCCCCCGTTCTCATTTGCTCCGACATTGACTTTCGACTGCACGAACATCTTGCTGAGATCGCGCTCCGCTTCCCAGGCCTTCCAGGTGATCGGCTGTATGCTGTAGATGGAGAGATGGGATTCCTTTTGAAAATCAAAGTGGAGGAAGTCAGCGAAAATTCCAGGGACTTTCCCATCGGAAGGAAGTGAATAGAAGCGGGAAGGAACCAGTTCCTGATAGAATGAATAGCCGCCAGTCTCGAACCAGTTGCCACCGTTGTCAATGTAGGCCCTGATGGATTTCAAGAGCTGGGACATACTGCCTGTCGTCCGGACCGGTATTATCTCGCCATATGGGTTCAGTATGGATGAGATCCTGGGATTTGCGAGGGCTTTTTCAAGTTCGTCGATGGTCGAGATTGATATTATCTCCGCAGTTCCGTTCTTCACATCCGGGATGAGGTTGAGCCGATCCTCCCACTGCTTTGCGGTGACGTTGGTGAATGACCAGCGCACAGGACCGTTCGGGAAATTGATTATCGCGATCCCGTTGCGTCCGTTCCTGACACCGTCCGCCGTGACTCGGTCGATGGCCGCCCCCACCATTGCAAGAGTGGAATCAACCTGCTTCTCCTGGACCCTGCCACCTACGCGGAAGAGATGTCCTTTCGAGGCGGCGGATGGACGGGCTCCGCCGAAATAGACTCCATCCGTAGTTTCGGCGATCACTATGTCCGCATGGCCCTTTTCGAAAGGACGGGTCGCTATTACCGGCACCTTGGAGACTTTTTCTGCAACTGCATCTCCGAGCCATTCCCTGCCTGTTTCTGTAATGGTGACTTGCGATTCCTTGTCCTCATTGCCAAGATTGAGAGGTGAATTCCCCATGAGCTCCAGATAGCCTTCAGGCCCCTTCTTCCCGATTTCAAACATGAAGGGGACCGGATCCGCCGAATGATCGCGGAAGAACTCCTGGTTCAGCGCCATCCCGACGTTCCTTGGATTCTTGACCTGGCAGATCAGTTCCTTGAGGTCATCGGTCTGGAACTGCATGGCTCCGGGAAGTGCAAATTCAATAAGATCCGATTTTTTAGTGGTCAGCGAAGCCTTGAAGTAAAGGCCGTCCGTAGCCGGGGTGATAGTTGCCGACACCTTGATTTCGTCGCTTTCGAAAGAATAATCTATGGACTTTGCATCGACAATCCGGAATGATGAACGCATGTCTGGTGCAGCTGGCGAGAATTTTGCGGCTTCCAGAACGTGTTTATCCAGGAACACGGCCCTCCACAGGCCTTCGTCGCCGCCTTTCAGCAAGGGAGTTCCATCGGCTCTGGAAATTGAAATTATCGAGCCGTTGTCTTTTGCGAATTTCGCAGAATAAGAAGAGGCCTGCACGGCAATTGCCGTTGCGTCCTCTGTAATTTTGAATTCAGATTTCTGCACAGGGGCAGGGGATGTTTCAGTTTGAACTGCCTTGGTATCCTGGGCTGGTTTCTGGCATCCGCCGAATAGGAAGGAGCCAATGACGATGGCAATTAGAGCAGTGTGTTTCATAGAGTTACGATGTTCCTTATGCTTATGGTTCGGATACAATGTTTGCGCCATGTTTGGTGAACTTCGTGATGTCCGTGCTGTGACAGCGGATGGAAGCTCCTGAACCCGTCTTCGTTCCGTCAGCAGTCAGCGTGTAAGGACCCTTCGATGGGAGCAGGTTTACCTCGTAGAGATCAACTACCGAGATTCCGCCCGAATTCACACTTGCGCAGAAGTCGTCTGTCCGCAACGAAGGTCCTATGCTTCCTCCAAACACCATCGCCCGTGATCGGTCGATGTATCCATAAACACGACCGTCGGAGTTGGCATAGGTCGGCATAACCGTGATACCGCGGCTGTCCTCATGGCCGGTCTCGACGTTGTCTCTGCCTTTGCCGCTGTATCCGTTGCGGACAGTACAGCGTGGGCGCACATGAAATATCCTGCCGCTGCCAAGACCATTGCCATGGACATTCCAGAGGTCGGCGTGGCTGTATCCACCAATGCAGTCGAACGTGTAGATGTCGTTCGGTCCGACTGCTGCAAAGGCATTGCCGCCTACGGAACCAGCCCACATGCCGCAATGGTCAAATACCAGGATTGAGCGCGCCTTGGCAAGGGAGTTGTTGTTCATCCCAAGCGGATTCAGCCCTCCAACCCAGTGACAGTTCCGTACCCAGTAGGAACGGCCAGCGGTCGCGGAAGAAGGTGTCGACATTGACCAGCAGTTGAGGTCGTTTGCAACAGGAGGCGTTACATATTCATCACCTACAAGGTTTCGTTTGTCAAATGGATATACGGTAACAAGACCTGTTTTCGTGTCGTGGAAAAAAGTGCCCGGCCTGCCTGCAACCCCGGTTGCATTCGCAGTCCGTTCATAACCAAGACCGCCACCGTCTGGAGAGGCGACCCGGGCCGCTGGCGACCAGTCCATGACAATCGAAGTGTTGGATTCGCCAAGGGGTCCGGTAGTCGTATATGTGCCACCTTCTGCCGCGGTCCATGCGGGTTTGGCGCCCTTGCAGAAGATTACGTCCTTGCCATCGAGCGTGTAGATTATTGCGGATTTCGCAAATCCATTGCTGACCGTGGCATCGCCCCCCCAGATCACGCGGCTCTTCGGCGGTAATACGATGATCTCGCTGATGTCTCCTGAATTCCTGTTGGCTGCCGCCTGCATCGTTTTCAGGGCAAGTTCTTGAGCCAGTCCGCTGTTTGAATCCTTGCCGTTGACCGGATCAACGTAGTAACGGGTCACTGTCTTTCCTTCATACATCATTTTTCGAAGATCATCCGCCGTCTTGTCGACGGCATACTTTCCTGGCCCGGTACGGATGACCTTGAGCAGCGGCGTCCAGTCGAAGTCTGAAGGGAGTGGCATTATAGTAGACTTGTTTCCTTCAGCTGCCCATGCCGTCTCATTGATGACAGTCGTCGTGAGAAAAAGTACCAGGATAGTTTTTTTTAGGACATCATATACTTTCCACATGATGGTTCTTCTCTCCTTATGGATTGACAATGATTCTTTTCATGGTGACATAGGTTGTGATGTTCGTACCGCAGTCCCTGAGACCGTCGGCGTTGAGGCCTTCGACGTGTCCGTCCACGTATGAGCCGTTTGCAAAGCCGTTGTGGAGCAGTGCGACTGCGGCATCCTCGCATTTCCTGAAGGACGAGAAATACCAGAGCGGCAGCTCGTTCCTGGAGGCTAGCGCACCTGTGCTGGCAGTCAAGGTATCGGCGACAAGTACGAAGTTCGAAGGCTGCTTGAACATGTAGAGCTTGTAGAAGACGTTGCAGCCGCTTGATGCCGGATCCCAGATCATGAAATTCCCTTGTGTGGCAACTTTGTTGTTGTAGTCGGTTCCACCGTTCAACCAGGCTGCATACATGCCATATGTCCAGGAACTGGCGCTGTAGACGCCGGGGCTGGTCGACGGGCAGACAAGACAGTTCCTGGAGAGGTATTTTTCCTGTGGGAAGAACCTTCCGCCTGTGATGGCCATTGTCCATTGGTCGTAGTCGGGAAGCTCGTAGCCGGTATACCAGATGAAGTCGTTGTTGTCTCCTGCATATAGCATATGCGCCTTCATGACCTGGGACAGGTTGCTTATGCAGTTGATCTTCTTGGCCATGTCCTTCGAGTTCTTCAAGGCGGGCAGGAGCATCGCTGCGAGAATTGCGATGATCGCAATCACGACCAGCAATTCGATCAGAGTAAACTTTGATCGAATACGAATTTCCATTTTGTTATTTTCCATTGGAATGTTTGAGGGAAATGCCGTTGTCAAGACCGTTGCCGCCAGAAAAACTGTCTTCATCCTGCCACCTCCGCATATAATATATATTGTGCAATATTTTCCGTCCTGGTCATCTGGTTCAAGCCGGGCCTATGGATTCACCCTTGAAGTATTCATGTTCCGGACAGTAGTGCATTTGCTTTAGATTTATATTCCCCTTGAGGACCCGGAGATAAATATCTTCAACGAACGACTCAAGGTTCCTGGTGTCGATGGTTGCGATAGAAGGAATGCAGAGACGGGCCTCAAAGACATCACCGAGGGAGAAGATGGAAAGATCTTCCGGACAGCTCTTGTCCGCCTCATGGAGAGCCCTCAGTATTCCACGTGCGGTATATACAGTTGTTGAAAAGACAGCTGTGAAGGGAAGCTCCTTCCGTTTCAGGAGTCTGGAGAGCACCTCATGGGATTTATAGCTTGAATCCTGGAAGGGCAGGACCGGCTCATTCAGGATGATTTCGGGGAGGGCTCTTTTCTGCATCGCCAGCTTCCATGCCGAAAGCCTCAGCGACATGACGGTAGAAACCTGCTGTGTGTTGAAATATGCGATCCTGCGGTGCCCAAGATCCGTCAGGCGTCCGATCATGCCGTCAAGCAGGTCGGGGGAGACTCCATCTATCGATAAAATACCCAGTTCCGACATGTCCCTGAACAGGGAAACCACTTTTTTCTGGCTCCTGCCGAGACGGAGCTTCAGGGTAGGGGAAGGATTGACGCCATTGAGGATGACAAGATCGAACTTGCCGTCCAGAGCATCATAAATGACAGGATCATCATGGTTGTCATATGTGACAGATCTGAGGATTCCGCCATGTTTTTCAACGGTGTTTTTCAGGGAAGTATGCCACTGATAGAAGTTGGGGCTGTACCATGCGGGAGTCACCAGTGCGACCTGCCTGCAGGAATGTCCGTTGCTATATCTGCTGTTTGGCTGCAGCCTCCCGTTTTTCATCCTGACAAGGATCTTTTCCTTGATAAGTTCCTGGACGGCCCTTCTGGCGGTCATGTAGCTGACGCCGGTCTCCTGTGCAAGGCCCCGTTCCGAAGGATTGCCCATGAACATGTAGTCGCCGTTCAGCACCCGGCGCCTGACAAGTTCGACGACTGTCTTGTATTTTATGCTGTTCATCGCCGGCTTCCGCTTTCCTCCGCATGCATATATCAATAAGGCTATATATCAATAATGCTATAATATCATGCTGCGACGGCATGTCAAGGGGCCCGTGAGATTATTTTAATGTTTTATTGCACGAGGCGATTTCGGAGAACAGCTCTTGCGAGCTTGAGCCGCCGTCGCATCTTAGCGAAGGCGGAAGCCCGACAAGATGGCGGCCAGGAATGACCGCCCTACTTAACCGGTAAAAGTTTCCTATTGATAAAACTGCGCCCTCCACAGTCGGCCGCCACAAACAAGGTCCTAAAAAAATCACAGGCAGGATGCCTGTGTTACATTGCTAAGACAACTTCCCCGGGAACGCCAGGCGTCTGCCTGGCTCTTCATCCGGATTTACTTCCAGTACGGCGAAATCTGCCTGAGCCTCTCGATTATCGGCGGCAGGCTCTTTATTATATAGTCGATCTCATCCTCGGTGTTGAATCTTGACAGGCTGAAGCGGATGGAGCCGTGCGCGGCAGTATAGGGGACGCCCATCGCCCTCAGGACATGTGAAGGCTCGAGGCTGCCGGTCGTGCATGCGCTTCCGCTGGACGCGCAGATCCCGAGCTGGTTCATCAGCAGGAGTATCGCTTCACCTTCGATGAACTCGAAGCTTATGTTCGAAGTATTTGGCAGACGGCTCTCGGTGTCTCCGTTCACTCTTGTCTTTGGAACCGCCGAAACAAGCTCCTTCTCGAGCCTGTCACGGAGCGCCTTCACCTTTGTGTTCTCAAGCTTCATGTTCTTTTCTGCGAGTTCCGCAGCCTTGCCGAGAGCGACTATGCCGGTGACATTTTCAGTTCCGCCCCTGCGGCTGCGTTCCTGATGCCCGCCAATTATGTATGGACGGAACCTGACGCCGCGCTTGACGTAGAGCGCTCCAATGCCTTTCGGGGCATGGAGCTTGTGTCCGGAAAGGCTTAACATGTCGATGCTTTCCTTTGCAAGGTTCATCGGGATCTTTCCGACTGCCTGCACCGCGTCGGTGTGGAAAAGAGCGCCATGCTGGTGGGCGATTTGGGCGACTTCCCTTACCGGATATATGTTGCCAGTCTCATTGTTGGCCCACATGACGGATACGACGGCCGTTTCTGCATTCACTTCCTGCTTGAGCTTGTCCATGTCGAGCCGGCCTTTGCCGTCGACTGGTATCTCCTCGACCTTGTAGCCGCGCCTGACAAGTTCGGAGCCCAGGTTCTTGACGGCTGGATGCTCGACCTTGCTGATGACTATCTTCCTTCTTTCAGGATTGAGGTAGAGAGCGCTCATGATCCCGGAATTGTCGCTTTCAGTTCCACAGCTGGTGAAGATGATTTCCGTTGGTTCGCATCCAAGGAGAGAAGCCAGGGATTCCCGTGCCTTCCTGATGTGCCCTGCAACCTGTCCGCCAAAGGTGTGTATGCTCGAAGGATTTCCATAAAGCTCGCAGAAGAAAGGCTCCATCGCCTCGAGGACCTCCGGATCCGTCTGCGTAGTGGCGTTATTGTCGGCATATACTATTTTGCTCATATTATTTCGCCTCTTCCACTATGAGTTCAGGAGCTACGAATTCACGGAGCTTGTCCTGGACGGTGTTCTTCAAAGTCACGCCGGAGGCCGGACATGACGCACAGCGACCGCAGAGGCGGACAATCACCTTGTCGCCCTGTATGTCGACCAGCTCGATGCTGCCGCCGTCCTTTTCGAGCATGGGCTTTATCTCCTTGTCCATCACCTCCTGGACCTTCATGACCTTCTGGACAGTCGTAAGTTTCTGAGGGAGGTGTTTTGCCGGCTTGCTGGCTTCCTTCCTCCAGAGCTCGTCGAGGATCTGCTGGATGTCGTCAAGACAGCATCCGCAGCCGCCGCCGGCCTTCGTGTAGTTCGTGATCTCCTCGGCCTTGTGGAGGTTGTTCTCCTTGGCCACGGCGCGGATCTTGGTGTCTGTCACTCCGAAGCATTTGCATATGACGACGCCATCATGGTCGGCATCTTCCGGAGCCTCGCCTTTTTCGCCCTTGTAGTTTGCGATGGCGGCCTGGAGCGCCTCCATCCCCATCACCGAGCAATGGAGCTTCTCCTCCGGAAGTTCACCGAGTATCTTGACGATGTCCTTGTTCGTGACCTTTGCGGCCTCTTCAAGGGTCATGCCTTTGACAAGTTCGGTGAGGGCGGACGATGAGGCTATTGCGCTTGCGCATCCGAAGGTCTTGAACTTGACATCCACGATCTTCTTTGTCCTGGGATCGAGCTTCAGGAAGAGCTTGAGCGCGTCTCCGCATCGTATGTTTCCGACCTCGCCGATGGCGTCGGCGTCCTTTATCTCTCCTACATTCTGGGGATGGAGGAAATGATCCATCACCTTTTTGTTATAGTCCCACATAAGCCACCTCTGGTGTTAAGTTCCAAGTTCCAAACCGCCTTAGCGGAAAAATCCCAGGCAAAGAGATTCTGGGCGATGTGAATTATACATCTTTGGCAGGGGCAGTTCAAATAGCCATGGAGTTTTCATGGAAGCTTTAACTGGATATTTATATTTACAAAATCCGGTTTGCGGTCTATATTATCCACATCCTATAACTACATAAAAGAGGGGAATCCATGAAAGCTAAGATTATCGGAGTTGTCTTATTCGCGGTTCTGATCTCTTCATTTGCTGCTGACGAAGAGAAGAAACCGGCAGGGGAGCAGGACCTGAACGCCATCAAGGCCCGTGCAGACAAGGAGGCGGCGCCATATTTTTCTGCCGGTGAGAAGAACACTGCGCTCATGAAGGCCGGCGGAGGAGCCGTGTCAGTTTCACCATTGACCCTGGTTCCGGTGCTCGAGGGGATCATTATCTTCAAGGGCGAGGTGTTCAAGAGCGCCAATCCGGAACTCGTCGAGGGCGATGCGATGATCGAGGAAGTGTTTAAAAAGGCCAAGGCCGCTGAAGAGGAGGTCAACAACAGCATCAAGACGATTGCTGATTCGAAAGCCAAAATCGCGGAGCTTGAAAAGGATATGGCCGACAGCCAGGCGAAGATGATGAAGGAGACGGACAAGGAAGAAAAGGGAAAATACAATACCGTTATTTTCCAGTCCAAGAAAGATGCTTCCGAACTGAAAAAGGAAATGAAGAAGCTGGAGAAGGATGTTGACAAGAAGAAGCTGGCTGCGGCCGATGCCCTGAAGAAGGCAAATGCGCTCAAGGCGGTTCTCGATGCCTATAATGCGAACCAGAAGAAGCTGGGCGGAGGCTCGAAGAAGGGCGCGGCGGATCCTGCTCCCGGAGTGAAGAAGGAAGGTAATTTCGATCCGTTTGCGCCGAAACAGTGAAGGTAAATATTCACTGAACTATGTTCGTTCAGTAAATATTTACAAGGAGTTGTTCATATGAAGAGGAAGATTCTAATCGTGCTGGTCTGCCTCTGCCTTTTCCAGATGCTGTCTTTTTCCGCCGATGAGGCGAACAAGGCCGCTGCCGTGGACATGAAGGCCCTGGCTCTGCGTTTTGACACTGAAGCCAAGCCTTTCCTGACCGGTGACAAAAAGACCACTTTCACAAAGATTGATGGCGGTTTCGAATATGCCCAGCCTTATTCGATAGTCCCGGTGCTGGATGGAATCATGAAGGTGAACAACTCTTTCTGCAACAAGGCTACCACGGAGCTTGTCGATTCCGACAAGGCAATTGCAGACGTGGAGAAGCTTTATGAAACTGCGGCCGGGGATCTCAAGAACGCCAAGGAAAAATGTGATGACACAAGGGAGAACATCAAATCCCTTGAGTCAGAACTGCAGGCCATGGAAATTCGATATGAGACTCTCAAGAACAATACTATCAAGACTCCGAATTTACAGCAGATGGCCTTGGATATCGGGAAAAGAAAGAATGTCATTTCCGATACGAAGCGGGATTTGAAGAAATTCGAGAAGGACTTGGAAAAAAAGAGGGGAATTCCGGAACAGGCGAAAAAGAGGGTTGCAACCCTCAAGTCTCTCATCGATGCCTTCAAGGCCGGCCAGAAAAAGCTTGTTGAACAGAAGACCGGCAAACCCGAAGAGAAAAAGCCCGAGCAGAAACCCGGCCAGCCGGCCCCGCTGTTCAAGTGATGATAAGACCAGTAACCGAGCTTACGGGAATAATGTTTTCGCGTTTGTTCGTAGTCAAGCCATTATTGGCTGTCTTTCATGCCCTGAGAAGAACACGCAAGAACGCGTTAACTACAAACAAAGTCTTAAGAAATCACAAGCGAGACGCCTGTGTTACGTTGCCGGCAAGATGCCGGCGCTCCGGTAGTTTGAATTCATCTTCCGTTCGAAGTTGGAAGTTCAAAGTTGAATGTTCGATGTTCAAAGCAAAATTACAGGCGAGACGCCTGTACCACATTATTAAAGAATTGCCGACCAGATCTGGCTTCGCTAAGATGCTACGCCAAGACAATTGCCAGCGCTCCACAATCATTACTTATACTTCTCGAACTCGGTCTTCACCTTGTCGGCGATGAAATCCACGATTTTGTCCAGGGGAATCAACGTGCTTTCCTTCTGGCCCCTGACCTTGAATTCCACCATCCCGTTCGGGAGGTTCTTCGGCGAGAGTATCAGACGGAATGGAATTCCAATGAGGTCGGCGTCATTGAACATGAATCCGGCCTTCTCGCCGCGGTCGTCGTAGAGCACTTCGATTCCACGTGCGGTAAGCTCATTGCAGATCTTCTCAGAAGTGACACCGACATTCTGGTCGTCCGGGCTCAATGCGCAGATCTGCACCTGGTAGGGAGCGATCGAGATCGGCCAGATAGGGCCGTAATTGTCCGACGACTGCTCAATCACCGAAGCCATTGTCCGTCCGACTCCGATTCCGTAGCATCCCATGATCATCGGATTGCTCTTTCCGTTCTGGTCAATGTAGGAGCAGTTCATCGCGGCAGAATATTTAGTGCCGAGCTTGAAGATGTTCCCGACTTCGATTCCGCGCTTGAGGAGGAGCGGTTGTCCGGTGACAGGGCACGGATCGCCTTCGCGGACTGTCGCAATGTCTGTAACTTCAGCGTTAGGAAGATCCCTGTCAAAATTGAAATTCTTGTTGTGGTAGTCGGCCTCGTTTGCCCCGACGATGAGGTTCGATGAGCCTGCGATGGAATTGTCGACGACTATCCTGACCTTTGCCGGATCAAGCGAGAGCGGCGAGGCGAATCCAGGAACGGCTCCGGCCTTCCTGATCCTTTCATCGTTAGCGAAATTGAGTTCTCCGGTCTTTAGGAAATTCTGGAGCTTGCTCTCGTTGACCTCGAAGTCTCCGCGGATCATTGCGAAGATAAGATTGTCATCGTTGTCGACATAGAATACGGCTTTTCCAGCGTTCTCAGGTTTCATGCCGAGGAAGGAGGCGACCTCTTCAATGGTCTTCTTGCCGGGAGTGTGGACTTTTTCCAGGGGAAGGGAAGGGGCCTTCTCATATTTCCAGGCGGCTGTCGCGACTTCGCGGTTTGCCTTGTATGAACCGTCCGGTGAAATGAAGATGGTGTCTTCTCCGCATTCGGCTATGGCCATGAACTCATGCGAGACGTTTCCTCCCATCATTCCAGGATTTGACTTGATCGAAATGCAGTCCTTGAGCCCGACCCGGCGGAAAATGTTTTCGTATGCCTTGTGCGCCCGTTCATAATACTTGTCGAGGCATTCCTGCGATGTGTGGAACGAATACGCATCCTTCATGGTGAATTCGCGGACCCTGATGAGTCCGGCGCGCGGTCTGGCCTCGTCGCGGTATTTCGTCTGGATCTGGTATAGCATGACCGGCAGCTGCTTATAGCTGTTTATTTCGCCACGGGTGAGATGCACGACGGCCTCCTCATGGGTCATTCCCAGGAGCATGCTCTTGTCGTTCCTGTCCTTGAACCGCAGCAGTTCCGGGCCGACGGTCTTGTATCTTCCTGACTCCTCCCAGAGTTCGGCGGGGAGGACGACAGGCATCTTGACTTCCTGTCCTTCGATCGCATCCATTTCCTCGCGGATGATCTTCTCGATCTTCTGGGTGATGCGGAATCCGATAGGGAGCAGGGAATAGATTCCAGCAGAAACGGGACGGGCATAGCCACCGCGTATGATGAACTTATGGCTGACGGTTTTCGCGTCCTTTGGCGCCTCCTTAATACGGCGGCCGACAAGCTTCGACATTTTCATGGTTTAATCCTTAAGTTATAATTTTTATTCCTGGCGAAGCCATGAATAAAAATTATTTTACGTTGAAGTTCGAGAAGATGTCATTGGAGAGGGCTGTCAGGGCCTCTTTGTCGACGCCGGTCCGTTGCACGCAAAGGGTGAAGAGCTTGCCCTTTTCGGCTGTGATCAGCGTGGCGTAACAGCGGTCCTGTGTCTTTTCAATTCCGGCATATTTGGCGTATATGAAGCCTTCACCTGTGCCGACTACGGTGTCGGAAAGGACAGGCGACGGTTTTGCGTCCGTCTCCATTTTCCGTCTGTTTTCGACAAAAGCCTTGAAGAACTTCGCTTTTTCCTCCTTCGGCATCGACTTGTCAAGTTGCGCCACAGTAATTACGAGCTGGGACTTGCCGTCGGGTGATTTGTAGGTGAATGCATCCTTGGTCGATTCTTTATCCTGATATGTCCATCCTTTGGGGGTGCTAAGGTTGAAATCACCTTGTGCGAAGCTGGTCCTTGCGCTGAGGACGTTGTTTTTCAAGCTGGAGGTCTTCTTCTCTCCGCATCCGGCAGCAAACAGTAATGCCATCAAGATAATCAGTATTCTTTTCATTGGAATTCCTTTTTTTTTATATTATATGGCCTCCTCCCCTTAATGTCAAAAAATCCTTTTCGGGATTTTTTCAATATAAATTCTTCTTAAGCAAACTTTATAAACTTGGATCCTGTATTATAATAACCGGATTAATGTAACAGCAGGGAGAATTATGAAGAGAATATATCTGTCACTCATCCTATTGGCATTCTGTGCCATATTCTGTTCCGGATGCGGGACGTTCCATGCGATGACGTATGACGGCCACAACACCTACAGGACAGTCGACGCCAACAACTACGGTTTCACCAAAAACTACCCGAAATCATTCACGATCTATCCTTTCAAGAACACTACATGGTATCAGGAGGCCTCCGAGAGGGCGCGACTGGCCAT
Organism: Lentisphaerae bacterium GWF2_49_21; assembly: GCA_001804805.1. Classification (GTDB taxonomy): domain Bacteria; phylum Verrucomicrobiota; class Lentisphaeria; order Victivallales; family GWF2-50-93; genus GWF2-50-93. The sequence continues at coordinate 54,621 of MHBH01000043.1, read as the reverse complement.
GTTCCAGGGATTCTCCCTCATAGGCCCATGCACGAATCCTGATGAGACGGACAAGCTGGTTGCAAGGCCTTTCTGCTCTTCAGACGCACTGAAGGTCGCCCGCCAGCAGAACAGCGACGCCGTGATTGTCGGCGAAGTCATCACCCAGGATCATTTCTGGTTCATTTTTGCGGCGTATTCATATGTGATGCTTAAGATCAACATCTATGATACCAGGGATGGTAGGCTCCTGTATTCCGGAAATACCTGGTCGCTTGATTCGGACTGGGGTATTTCATTCCTTTCGCCCATATCATCGCTCATCGATCACATCAACTGGTCTAGGATTACCATGGGATTGTATTACCGTTGCGCTATGGACTTAGTACATGACCTAAGGCCGGATGTGACGCCGACGAAGTAAAATACAGTAATCAGTAAACAGTGATCAGTAATCAGAAGTTTGAGATAATATGATTAACTACAAAGTAAATCCGGAACTTGGAATTGTGGTCGTGGCCGGCGGGAGCGGTTCAAGATTTGGTAGGGGGAACAAGCTCCTTGCGAAACTCGCAGGTGTCCCGGTCTTCATACATTCATTGAAGAACTTCCATGGGCTATGTCCGCCGGGAAACCTCGTCCTTGTCGTTAAAAAATCTGAAACTGCGGAGTTCGCGGACGCCATCCGGAAATATCTCCCCGGGGTCGATGTGAGGATCGCGTATGGCGGAAAGACCAGGATGCATTCTGTGATGAGCGGTCTTTCAATACTTCCCCTGACGGCGAAGTTTGTGGCGGTCCACGATGCGGCGCGTCCTCTCGCCAGGTCGGAGCTTCTGATTCCCGCATACAGGGCTGCAAGGCGGCATGGCGGGGCGGTTGTTGCAAAGAGAATGACAGATACCGTTAAACAGTCGAACAGGAAGTGCATCGTCATCAGGACTCTTGACCGCAGCTGCATCTGGCAGGTCGAGACTCCTCAGATATTCCCGCTTGAAAGCCTGATGGCCGCCTATGTGCGGGCATTTGCAAAGGAACTTGAGCTGACAGACGATTCCGCCGTCATGGAGATGGCCGGCCAAAAACCTTATCTTTTCGAATACAAGCTGCCGAATTTAAAGATCACCTATCCGGAGGATCTGAAGATAGCGGAAACCTATCTGGACAGATAATTCTGAAATAAGACAGGATAAGAACAGCTCTTGCGAGCTTATACCGTTTAGCTTTCATCGATATAGTAACTTCACAACAAGTATGTCGGGCCTTCCAGCCCGACAAGATGGCGGCCAGGAATGACCGCCCTACTTTACCGGTAAAAGTTTCTTATTGATAAAACTGCAGCCACCGCAGTAGGCCGCTACGAACGGATACAATTAATTTCTTGAAGATTGAATATGTTTGTAGTCAACGTCGCAAGACGTGTTCTTGATTGATTTGTTTGTAGTCAATGCCGTAAGGCATGTTCTTGGATTCTTTTCTGAATTTCGGAATTTATTAAGCGGTTCGAAGAATAGTAATGCCGGCGGGACGCCAGCGCTCCGGTCAGAACGAATTTTCCTTCCCCGGGAACTTGCCGGAGCTTACTTCGCTGGCATATGCCGTGAAGGCCTTTTTCATCTCTTCGCTGAGGTTGGCATAGCGTTTCGCATGTTTCGGAATGAAGTCGGTGAACATTCCGAGTATGTCGTTGACCACCTGGATCTGGCCGTCGCACTTCGGGCCTGCACCGATTCCGATCGTCGGAATTTTCAATGATGCGGTTATGCGTGCGCTCAATTCTGCGGGGATGCATTCGAGGACGATGCAGAAAGCTCCTGCATCCTCGACGGCTTTCGCGTCTTCGATGAGACGCTGTTCTTCATCCTTGGTCTTGCCGGCTATGCGGTAACCGCCCTGGGTGAGGACGCTCTGGGGGAGAAGTCCGATATGGCCCATTACCGGTACACCGGCCCCGACAAGTCGGGTTATGGTTTTGGATATGACCTTGCCGCCTTCAAGCTTCACTCCGTCTACTCCTGCCTCCTGTATGTATCTGGCGGCATTGGTCATCGCCGTCTTGACGCTCGGATGGTAGGTCATGAACGGCATGTCGCCGACGATGAATGCGAATTTCGCACCGCGTGCGACGGCGGCGCAGTGGTGGAGGGACTGTTCGATGGTGACGGGTATGGTGCTCTTGTAGCCGAGCAGTGCCATACCGAGTGAATCTCCGACAAGGAGGAGTTCTATGCCGCACTCCTCCGCGAACTTCGCAGTCGGGGCGTCATAGGCGGTCAGTGACAGTATCTTCTCGCCTTTTTCCTTTTTCTGCCGGAAATACCGGGTCGTGATTTTCTTCTGGATGTCCATAATTACCAATTGATTTTGTGAAAATAATACGCAAATAAATGTAAATAAAGGATTAAAGATATAAAATAAGGGTGAAACGGGAAAAATGCAAAGAAGTAACTCGGTCATATCGCCATTGGCGAATAAATCCTGGCCGATACAGAAACAGGAGAACAGCTCTTGCGAGCTTAACTACGAACTTATGCAATTAGATTCTTGTGAATTCGTTTGTAGTTAACGTCGCAAGACGTGTTCTTGATTAATTTGTTTGTAGTTAATGCCGTAAGGCATGTTCTTATTCCAAATTACGATCTTAAAGTAAGGCGGTTTTTAAACCGCCAATTAATCGTCGGGTTAAAACCCGACATACTTTAGACAAATTAGTATATTGCGATGAATATGAAAGGACATTAAGGGTTGTTGAACATGGCAAAATGGCGGCATAAGCTGGAAAAGCATAGAAGAGAAGAGCAGAAGGAGACTTTTGTCGAGGGGAAACTGAGCGTTTCCGCTGGCGGTCTCGGATTTGTCACACCGAAAGATGGAACCCAGGATATTTTCATTCCTCCGCGATTTCTGGACAACGCCATTGACGGTGACATTGTCAAAGTAAGTTTTCTCCGGGAGCAGAGGCCGAACATGAAAGGGCCTGCCGGAAGAATTGCCGAAATCATAGAACGTTCCAGGAAGACTGTTGTCGGTGAACTGATCGCCGGAAGAAAAGTCAGACCGCTTTCCAAAAAACTCCAGGGCGACATCACGATTAACGGAAGCATCAAGAACGCCAGAAAAGGCGACTGGGTCGAGATAGAGCTGGAAGAAACGGGAAAGGTGTCAGGTGTCGGGGGGCAGGAGGCAGGTGCCAGGGGGCAGATGTCTGGAGGCAGGTTTCAGGATAGGGAACATCGGGGCACGCTTAAATCTACGATCGGACAGGCGGGCACAGTAGAATCCGACATCGCCGCAGTAATTAAAGAATACGGGCTTTGTCCGCCATATTCCGCTGAGGACTGGGAGAAGGCAGCCCAGATAGAACCAATCCAGGTCGACAGGGAGGACATGTCGGATCTTGTCTGCATGACAATTGATCCTCCGGACGCTAAGGACTTCGACGACTCGATTTCTATCAGGCCAGGAAAAGAAAAAAATGAAATGGATCTTGGTATCCATATTGCGGATGTCGCAGCATGGATATGGCACGATTCAGAATGGGACATCAAGGCGAAAAAAAGATCCTTTACATCATATATCCCCGGCAACACGCTTCCTATGCTGCCGAAGGACATCACCCAGACGATAAGTCTTATCCCCGGCAAGAAGTCATACTGTCACAGCGTGATTTTTACAGTTGACGCGCATACTGGAATGATTATCCGTTCCAGAAGGGTGCACAGCCGTCTGAGGATCGCGAAGAGGCTTACATTCGACGAGGTCCAGGATTTTATCGACGGCAAACCGTGCAGCTGGGAGCCGGAAATTGCGCATCATATGAAAATGCTTGTCGAGTTGACGAGGAAAATGAGGCATTACCGCAGGGAGATGGAGCAATTCCTGCAGCTTTCCACCACTGAGATCAGAGTGCTTTGTGACGATGTCACGAAAAAAATCAAAGGGCTGCGGCGTGAAGTCCAGACCGAATCGGACATGCTCGTCGAGGAGTGCATGCTTGCGGCAAATGTCGAGGTCGCGAAGGAGCTTGTCAGGCGGAACATTCCAGGTATTTTCAGGATCCATCCCGAACCTACCGATGAGAAGCAGCAGGAGTTTTCGGGATTTGTCGAGGAAACTTTCGGGCTTCATACAGGTGATCTGGGAAGCCGTAAGGCGTGCAACCATTTTCTCTCAAAGCTTCCGGACGATCATCGGAAGCAGGTGATCATGGATGCGTTCCTGCGTTCACTTCAGCGGGCCACCTACCATGAGAAGAACCAGCTGCATTACGGATTGGGCAAAGGGACATACTGCCATTTCACGAGTCCTATCCGTCGGTATCCCGACCTGCTTGTCCACCAGCAGCTCTGGGCCGTGGATTTTGCCGGCAAGATGAGAGGCAAGGATGAAGTTGCGAGGATCGCGTTGGAATGTTCGGAGAAGGAGCAGAACAATGACGAGGCGTATTATGCGGCAAACGACCGCCTCAAGCTGCATTATCTCAAAGAGAAACTGCTTGAGGCGGACATAGACTGTTTTGAGGGTGTGATACGGAAGATTTCAGCCGCAGGGCTCGGAGTTTTCATTCCTGATCTGGGGATATTGTCATTCATTCCGGTTGAATATCTTGGGTTCGCCTACAAGAAGCGCAAGAGCAAGTTCATAACGAGCGGAACCCATTCGAAGTACAAATGCGGCGATTTCATCTACGTGATGCCGGAGCACATCGACCTCATCAAAGGCAGCGCACTCTTCAGGCCGGTCGCGTATTAAAAAATTTTCAGAGAAAATTTTTTATGAATCCTCTGGTAATGCATTTTGGATCGGGGTGGTCGTTCTACAGCGGGATTGGATTGATCCTGTTTTCAGTACTGCTTTCTTTTTTTGACAAGAACCTGCTTGTCAAGATCATTTTCAGGGTGGGGCTGCTCGTTGGACTGATCGGAATTTTTACGGCTTCAATCCCTCTTCCCTTCCTGCCTTCTATAATCCTTGTGGCGATATTCTTCCTGCTTGTACTTGTGCATCTGGAAAATGATACTGTTAAAAAAGCTGTCATATTGCTGAAAGTTGTTCTGGCTATGCTTTGTGTGACCGCGGCCCTTGTCGAAGGCACGCATTGGATCGTTCCCCGAATCCCCGCAGGGAATTTCGACAAGCTTTACGTGGTCGGCGATTCGATCAGCGCAGGGATCGGATTCCAGGGTGAGAAGAGATGGACGGATGTCATTCAGCAGAAATACGGGATAAAAACTGTGAATCTTGCCGTAGGTGGAGCAGTATTCTCAACGGCCTTGTCCAGTGCCGACGGCATCAAGGATGAAAAGGCATTTGTACTGCTTGAAATAGGTGGCAACGACATACTCCGCAGGTTCCCGCTGAGACAGTTCAGGGAGGACATGGAGAAGCTTCTCAAGAAGGTGTGTCTGCCAGGACGGACCGTTGTCATGTTTGAAGTTCCCTTGCCGCCATTCAGCAGTGCTTTCTGTTCAGTACAGCGTGAGCTGTGCAAAAAATACGGAGTATATCTTGTTCCACGGCGGGTTTTCTCCGGATTTATCACTGGTGACGCCAGAAGTGCGGACGGACTTCATCTTTCAAATTACGGGCACGAGAGAATGGCGGACGGGGTATGGAATATAGTCAAGGAAGGTTTTGCTGGGAGGAAATAATTGCAAGCTCCAAGTTCCAATCCGCCACGGAGCCTGCCGGACTTAGGATATTTGTTCGTAGCTTGTCTCGCCGTAGCATCTTGGCGAAGGCGGATAGCTCGTGTTCGAGCGTTCTTAAAGTAGGGACGGGCTTTAGCCTGTCCCATTCTTAGACTTTAAGATGGTACATGCTGAAGCACGTACCTACTTAACGCGCAAACATGCGCTACTACAAGCAAATCAATCAAGAACACGTCTTGCGACGTTAACTACAAACATATTCAATCTTCAAGAATTTATTTGTATCCGTTCGTAGCCTGTCCTCCGTCCTGTCCCTCGTAGTTCCGCTACAGCGGACGAAGAGGGAAGCCCTCTTGGCGTAGGAGGATTAAGCCCGCAAGGGCTGTTCTTGTTTTTAGCTTTGTTTGTAAATTGGAATTTGTTTGGATTTTGGAAGTTGGAGCTTGGGATTTCAAGTCCGTTGACGACGACGCCTAATTGATATATACATGTCTTCCAGGGCATCGGGAACGTAGCTCAGAAGGACACGCCCGGCATATTGTTGTTCCTTTCCCAGTCTGAAGGGCGGTTTATCGGATATTGCCGTATATTATTCTTGTTATTCGGGGAGGATGAGCAGCCTGAGGTGAGAATGCAGGCGAATGCAATTACAGCGAGTAAATAAAAAAAGCTGCCGGTTGGCAGCTTTCTTTTATATCCAATGAAACGCTTTTCAGAAGAAAAGCAATTCATATACCTTCATCTCCATAATCTGGAAGACCACAGTCGTAATCAATAATAGCAATGACAGTATTGATGTGATTGTAAAAGCTGTTGATGAAAACATGTTATTGTTGCTCCTCTATGAGTGTTAGCTTTCCTTTAATTCACTGCATCAGCTGCTGGAACGGCTGCGGCAGGGCCTGCGGCTTTTCCAGCCTTTCCCGGAGCGGCTGCATCGGCTACTGGGGCGGCTGGTGGCATCGGAGCGAAGAAAACCTTGTCGCCGACTGAAACTGTCCCGTTCCTGAGATCCGGCAGGATGTCGCAGATGGCGGTGTTGTCATTGACTTTCGTTACTTTTACTTTTGCGACATAGCTTTCTCCATTTGTGACCATCATGGTCTTGCCTTCAGGAAGAGGGACTATGATTTCCTTTTTCTTCTTGCCTTCGCCAACGGTCATCTTTGTAAGCTTGCCGAGGTCGATTATGACATAATCCCATTTATTGTTGACCTGGAGGATCTTGCCTTCGAGCTTGGTATAGATGATATCGGCGTCTGGAACACCTTCAAGAAGCTCCAGCATCTTCTTCTTCATGCTGGCGACTTCCTGCTTCATCTTTTCTATGTCCTTGTTGAGGCCTTCGATCTTCTGGTTCGCTAGGTTAAGGTTTTCTTCGGCTGCTGCAAGTTTCTCCTTGGTCATGGCAAGCTGTTTCTTTGTCTCCTCGTAGGCGTTCTTTTCATTCTGGAGGGCCTTTGAGGCGTTTGTAAGTTCTGCGCCGTAGTCCTCGCCGCCGAGAGAAGGTGTCGATACGCCAAAGATCTTGCAGACGCTGGCGATATGTTCGCCGTAGGCGTCGGAGCGCTTCTTGAGCTTTTCAACCTTGGATGCGAAATCGCTGAGAGGGGTGTTGAAACCGTCAAGATCCTTGAGCTGGTTGGGGTCGACTGTGAATCCCATTACGGTGGCGGATGCCGCTATCTGTTCAATTATCTTATTGTCCCTCGCGTTGACTTTCTGGACATTGGTCATCAGCTGGGTCTTCTTGGCCTGGTAGGTGGGGAGCCCTTGGAATCCAGCCTGCGGGAACTGTTCCTTGAGCTCGAGGGTGGTACCGACTTCGGTGAGTGCGGTGCCGAGGAAATCCCTCTGCTTCAATATGTTTTCGGTCTGGAGCCTGACAGGTGCCAGTACGACCTTGAGGTTGGCGCCTTCCTGCCCGTAATTATTGTGGTAAAGGGTTTTCTTGGCATTCTTTTCGTAGTCGTTGGGAGCTTTCTTTGCATCGAGTTCAAGCTTGCCGGCCGTGATGTTCTTGGATCCGTCGGCAGCACTGTTGACATCCATGATCTTGACCAATTCCACGATGAAGTCGGCCATGTTGTCGCCGCGGCCCCTGAGAGCTTCCCTTTTCTGGAAGAGGAGGCATCCGAAGACGACTGAGACGATAGCAAGCACCAGCACCGTGATGTTGACAATTCTATTGAGCATTCCCATGATAACAGTTCTCCTGAGTTAACTCTTGATTGATAATTTATATTTAATGTACAAAACAACTTCAACAACATAATATGGATATATTGTGTTGTCAAACATAATCAAACAGTATTTTTTCAAAAATATCAAAGGCCGTATTACATGGGAAAAAACGGGCGGACGACCTTCTTTGGATTATTTTTGCTTTGCAAATGCGAAAAATAAATGAACGGGCTTATATTATGGCTTTTAATTCGGACTGTGGGCAATATAAGTGGAGTATCGCTTGAACTTGAAATATCCAGCCGTGACGTTGCGCAGGAAGGACTACATAACCTATGTGGCCGTTGGGCTGTTTGTCTTTGTGATTGTCTTCGAGGTCCTGCTTGTGACCTGGCTGCCCAGAAGGCTTCATTCGAGCATATTATGGCAGGACCAGGTCGTTTGCGAGGAGATGATCGAGCTCGAGGACCTTCTCAGGGCGTATATGATCGATATCAAGCCCCGTTTTAGGAACATAAGCGGAGAGATCGAACTCGTGCAGTCCTGCCTTAATGAGATTGCAGGCTATCTCAGGGAGCACAAGGATGACCTCTCCAGGGACCATATAGACGAAATATCCGCCCGACTGAGATATTTCGAGGGCATTTATCAGAACAAGATAAGGCAGGGAATCAGCTTTGTAAGGATTGAAAGTATGAATTCCTCCTCATTCATTGAAAAACTTAGAAGTACCTCCTCTCCGGGAAGGGCTTCAGCTGAAACAGAAACTACATCGGCGAGGTGAAGATGATGGACAGACGCAGGCTTTCCCATATAATGAATAAGGCGGCAAAAGCGAGGATTGCCGTCGTCGGTGATCTCATGCTCGATGTCTATGTCTGGGGGAAGGCGAGCAGGATCTCGCAGGAGGCTCCGGTCCCGGTGGTGCAGGTCAGGAACAGGACGCAGACTATTGGAGGCGCGGCAAACGTCATGCGGAACATCGTCTCCCTCGGAGCCAGGGCCAAGGCCTTCGGCGTCGTCGGCAAGGATGATGCCGGGAAAATTATCCGCTCGATCATTTCCGAACAGGGCATCGACGATGAATTTGTACTGTCGGACGCCTCACGGGTATCGACCCAGAAGCAGAGGATCATTGCCGGCACCCAGCAGCTCCTGAGAATAGACTATGAGAAAATCGAGCCGGTTTCCAGTTCAATACGTGCGAATCTCACCGAAGGCCTGCTTTCGGCAATAGGGAAGGGCAAAGTCGATGCCGTCATCTTTGAGGATTATGCCAAAGGCGTGATCAACAGGGAACTTGCCGAGGCCGTGAACAAGGAGGCGCTCAGGAAAGGCATAATCACCGCGCTTGACCCTCATCCGAGCCAGCCGCTTGAAGTCAAGGGCCTGACCCTGATGACTCCTAACAGGTCCGAGGCATTTGCACTTTCCGGAACTTACTATAAGGAAACTCAGAGGCCCGTGGAAAAGGACAAGGCTCTTGTGGATGTTGCAGGGAAGATCATGAAGAGGTGGGCTCCTGAACATCTTCTTATTACCCTGGGTGGCGACGGAATGGCCCTTTTTGGCAGGAACGGCCGTTGTCTTGCCGTGCCTACCAAGGCCCGCGAGGTTTTCGACGTCTCCGGAGCGGGTGATACCGTGATCGCTTCATTTGTGCTTGCACTTCTCGGCGGAGCCTCCCCTGCGGAAGCCGCCGAAATATCAAACCACGCCGCTGGAGTCGTTGTCGGCAAGATCGGTACTGCGGCTATCACCGTCGATGAACTTTTCCAGAGTTTTTTTGAGAGGGAATGACTTTGAACAAGGCTGTTTTTCTTGACCGCGACGGGACGATAATGTTCGATTCGGGCTATGTTTCCGATCCGGAGAAGGTCGATATTTTCGATGAGACCGTAGAAGCGCTCAAGGCGCTGAAGGAGGCCGGATACCTTCTTGTGGTCGTGACCAACCAGTCTGGCATCGCGCGCGGATACTTCAACATGGATGAGCTTGAGAAGGTCAATTCAAGGATGTGCGAACTTTTCAAGGAACATGGGGTCTTATTCGACAAGATCTATGTGTGCCCGCACAGGGACGAGGACAGGTGCACATGCCGTAAACCGCTTCCTGGCCTTATTTTCAAGGCGGCACGCGAACTCGACATAGATGTCTCTGTCTCATTCATGATAGGTAACAGCAGGAGCGACGTCCACGCAGGGATCTCCGCCGGATGCAAGCTGAATTTCCTCATTGGAGCAGAGAAGGGGAGCCTCTCAAAGGATAACACGCTTTCCGTAGGCAGCGTCGGCGATGCCGCTGAAATAATCCTTACTGTCGATGGAACATTTGACAAGATGGAATCCCAGCAGTGATCCAGGGCCTTGCATATTGCGGCTAATTTCACTTGATAGTGCAGGGGGCCGTTCTTGTACTAAAACGCTTAAAGATCTCCTACGGCTTTCCGCCGTTAGGCGAATCCTTATCCGTGGTTAAAATTCTAAATTCGTCTCCTCGCACAAAGCCACGGAGCCACAAAGCAAGCATTCAACACGAAGAAGATCCGTCTTCGCCAAGGTGAAGGCCACGAAGAAAGTCATCAAGTTTATTTTTTTCTTCGCATTCCTGCTCGGACTGAGACAAACCCTTTTGAAAATCGAAGATCCCGGGTCTGAAAGATCTCGGGACGGGTTCTTTCTCCTTGTCGGGCGTAGCCTCCCAGGCGAAGACTGAAGACTCTTTTCCTAAAACTTTTGCTTCATTTATTTGCTTTGTGTCTCTGTGCCTTTGTGCGAGAATATCTTTTCATTTTTACGCTCAAGCATCATGACGGCGTACACGCCGTTCTATGAATGCAATAGTTAGTGACTTGGTCTTCTTCCATATTTATTCTTATAGAAATCTTTTCCCAGCTCTTTTTCTTCATTAGTTGCCATGCGTTCATTTATTTTCCCGTCAACAATTTCATATGCAAATGTTCCAATGTCAGACGAATAAAGAATTAGCACATTTTTAGGAGACCACCCGACAGCCCACTTTTGATAATCCGAAGCCCCGGTTTGGCAGGATAATTCCTTCTTTGATTTAGTTTCTATAAAAATTAGTTTTACACAAAAACGCCTGGTTTCTCCTGCTTCTTCTCCAGATATCGCAGTCTTGATAGTACATTCTCCGGAAGGAGAAGACAACGGCTCGGATTCTTTCCCCCTACAAGAGCAAGTCATAAGTAAGCATAAAAATAAACATAAAATGTTTTTCATGGTTCCTTCACTAATTTCTTATTATGCGGTTCTCCACAAGCAGGGGGGCGAAATTACAATTTTGTAACCCCCGCCGCAGATTTAGCCTCAAGCCTGTCATCCTAATGTATATAACGCTTAATGAAACAGCGTATGCAGTTTAAAATAGACCACAAGAGGCCCTGAAGTCAAGGTTGCGGCCCCAACGGGTGCCGGGAAACACCAAGACACGCTGAAGCTGTGAACTCCAACAAACGTTTTTTTCCACAACAACCTTTTTTCGTATTTTTGAAATCAGCTCAGTAAACTGTCAACTGATCAGTGGCGTTGGCATTTTTGGACACGGTATCCTCGGGCAGGTGGCGTGTTGAAACATGAGCTGGGATGTGTTATCTTTAAAAGGTCCAAATATTCAAGGGACCATTAATATCTGGAGAAAATATGAAATCTGCAGCGATAATTCCCGCAAGATATGGAAGTACCAGGTTTCCTGGAAAGGTTCTTGCCGATCTGGACGGCAAACCTATAATCAGATGGGTCTATGAGAAGGCTAAGGCTTCGTCGGCTGATTATGTGTTTGTCGCCACCGACGACGAGAAGGTATTCAAGGCGGTGGAATCCTTCGGAGGGAAGGCCGTCATGACTTCGAAAGATCATCCGTCAGGTACCGACAGGATCCGCGAGGCCGTCACAAAGAAATGTCCGGATGCGGATATAATAATAAATGTACAGGGCGATGAGCCGCTGCTTCCGACATCTGTCATTGATTCGCTCATTACAAAGATGAAAAGCGACCCCTCTCTTGAAATGGCGACCGTGGCGGTTCCGTCTTCAAGGAAGGAAATTGCATCAAATCCCAATATCGTGAAGGCAGTTGTCGACAAGGACGGTTTCGCCCTGTATTTCAGCAGGGCGCCCGTGCCATTCCTGAGGGAAGGGGGCTCCGACATGCCGCTTTACAGGCATTGGGGAATATATGCCTACAGGCGGAAAACGCTTGAAAAGTTCGTGTCGCTTCCGGAATCGGATCTCGAGAAGTGCGAGAAGCTCGAGCAGCTCCGGGCGCTGGAGAACGGAATAAGGATTTTCGTGGTGGTCGCGGACTGTGAAAGCATAGGAGTCGACACTCCAGAAGATCTTGAAACAGTGAAAAAGTTTCTGAAATTAAAAGGTAAAATCTGAAATCAGGGCTATTTTTACAGATATGAAGAAAATCAAACTGCCATACAATGTTGAAATAGGTTCGAAGCTCGTCCTGATCGCAGGACCATGCGTCATCGAGAGCCGTGAGATCTGCTTTGAAGCCGCGGGATTTTTAAATAAACTCGGATCGAGGCTGAGGATTCCGGTCATTTTCAAGGCATCTTATGACAAGGCGAACAGATCCTCTGCCGCGACATACCGCGGACCCGGGATCGACGAGGGGCTACAGATACTCGGGGACATAAGGCACGAGTTCGGCATGCCGGTGATCACAGACGTTCATGAGACATGCGAAGTTGAAAGGGCCGCCAAGGTTGTCGACATCCTCCAGATACCGGCGTTCCTGTGCAGGCAGACGAGTCTGCTCACCGCTGCGGGGAAGACCGGCAAGGTTGTGAATATAAAGAAGGGGCAGTTCATGGCTCCTGAAAACATGAGGGCTGCAGTTGAAAAAGTCAGGAAGACAGGAAATGAGAAGATCATGCTGACTGAGCGTGGTACAACTTTCGGATATAATAATCTCGTAGTCGATATGCGTTCGCTTGTGATAATGCGTGATATGGGAGTGCCTGTCGTATTCGACGCCACTCATTCCGTACAGCTCCCCGGGGGGCTGGGGCATGCTTCAGGCGGACAGCGCCAGTATGTCTTCCCCCTTGCATGCGCTGCCGCTGCGATCGGAATAGACGTGCTTTTCCTTGAAATTCATCCGCGTCCTGAAAAAGCTCTTTCGGACGGGCCGAACTCCCTCGACTTCAGGGCCGCGGAACAGGTTGTAAAAAAAATAAAGAAGCTGCATGAATTTAAAAGAAAAAGCCTCTAGGATAAAAGCTGTCGTTCTCGACATAGACGGCGTGCTTACGAACGGACTGATCGGTTATTCCGGCTTTTCGGACCATGAGATCAAGTTCTTCCACGTGCGTGACGGCCATGGGATCAAGCTTGCGAAACGCGCGGGCCTCAAGGTCGGGGCGCTGTCCGGAAGGACTGCGGAAGCGAACAAGAAACGCGCAACTGAACTTGAATTCGATTTTTTCTACCAGGGGAAGAAGGACAAGAAGGCCGCGTTTGAAGTCCTGCTGAAGGAACAGAATCTAAAGGCGTCGGAGTGCCTTTATATCGGGGATGATGTCGTTGACATTCCAATTCTGAAACAGGCCGGGATGTCGGTGACTGTCGCTGATGCCCCGGGATACATGGACGGATACTGCGATTTCCGGACGAAACTGAAAGGCGGAGAAGGGGCTGTAAGGGAAGTCATAGAAATAATATTAAAGGAAAAAGGGCAATGGGACGATTTGATGGCAAAATATCTTGCTTGATGCTCCTCCTCTGCGGCATTTCCCTGTTTTTCCACAGTGCCATGGCGGAAGATGATACATCCATTGTACTAAGGGAGTTCAAGCTTCCTGAATACAACAAGGAGACGGACGACCTTGAATATATAATTTACGGTGATGAAGCCCAGAACGTCGGAGTCATCATCAATCTTAAGAAGTTGAAGGTCGACTGGATTGGGAAGAATGTAAATGATATCAAGGGGACGGTTACTACGCCCAAGGGCGTCTATGATCGTTCGACCAAGATAATAAAAGGTGAGGATGAAGTCCATTTCAGGTCTGATTCAATGGATGTCGACGGAGTCGGCTTTGATGCAGACCAGAAGAAGCAGACCATCCACATAAGAAGCAAGGTGAAGGTCGTACTGCGTGGCAACCTTATGACGGACGGAGAGAAGGAAGGCCTCAAGAAACAGACGGCGAAAGACAAGATCAAGGATAGTAAATAAAGGAAAGAAGATATATAGAACTATGAAAATCTCATTTGCTCGAAGTTTCAGGACGGCCTTGTGCGCGGCCGTGTTTTTTGCATTTGCCGGCGCGGCGGCCTATGCGCAAGGACTTTCGTTTTTCCAGCCGGCAAAGGACTCCGACAAGAAAAGATCAGGGAAGGTCCCCACTGTCATCAACTCGGACACGATGGACATTGACATTTCAAAGAACCTTGCGGTATTCAGCGGAAATGTGAAGGTCGACGACGAGGAGATGGGAATCACCTGCAAGAAGATGACCATTTTTATCGAGGACAAGAAGGAACCGCAGGCTCCTCCGGCCGTAAAAAAGGCTGAACCTGCCGATACAGAAGTCTCACCAGAGGAAAGCAAGCAGATCTCCAGGATCATCTGCGAAGGGGATGTAGTGATAATCAGGAAGTCGGACGATGAAAAGGAAAAGGCCGATGGAGAACAACGGGCCGAAGCGGGCCATGCCGACTATGATGTCAAGACAGGGAGAATCGTCCTTACGAAAAATCCTGTCCTCAAGAGGAAGGAAGATGTGCTGAAGGGTGAGGTCATAATCATCTTCAGGGACAGCGAGAAGATAGAAGTCCATCGGGGCGGCGAGATCAGGCTCAGTGACGAGACCGTTGAAAATAAGCCTGCGGAAGAGCCTGTCAGGGCTCCAGCGCCGGAGAAGACGGAAGATAAGACACAGCAACCCAGGTAATGGTATAAATCAAATGGTTAGAAAAACAAGAACAAGATCGACTGTTGCTAGAGCTGCACGTACAAGAACGTCCGGACCGGGATCATTTGCTGCGAAAAACGCAGATGTTGATTACTCCGAGCCGGAATCAGTTGATGCGAAATCCGGTGAAGTCAAACCGGTGGAGGTTGATCGGGTCGAAGTCAAGCCGTTGGAAGTGAAGCACGTGGAAGTTAAGACGGCTGATCCAAAACCTGTTGTTGATGATACGAGGAGCATGCTTCTTGAGGCAAAAAACCTTTTCAAGGCATATCATGGGAGAAGAGTCGTAAATGATGTGTCGATGTCAGTCCGTTCCAGGGAGGTCGTGGGGCTTCTTGGTCCGAATGGGGCAGGAAAGACTACCAGCTTCTATATGATGATGGGGCTGATAAAGCCGGATGGTGGAAAAATTTTCTTCCAGGGCGAGAATGTCTCATCTGTCCCGATGTTCAAACGGGCGAGGATGGGGATGGGATATCTTGCACAGGAGCCTTCAATTTTCAGGAAGCTGACAGTAAGGGAGAATATCCTCGCGATCCTTGAGACTCTCGACATTACCCGTCTTGAAAGGATGAGAAGGCTTGAAGAGCTCCTCAATGAGCTGGAGCTTGCACATCTGTCGGGCCAGAAGGCGATGACCCTCAGCGGTGGCGAGAGGAGAAGGCTGGAGATAACACGTGCTCTCGTCACAAATCCATCGTTCATAATGCTTGATGAGCCTTTCAGCGGTGTCGATCCGATCGCGGTATATGATGTCCAGAAGATAATCGCCAAGCTCAGGGACAAGGGACTTGGTATCCTCATAACAGATCATAATGTGAGGGAGACTCTTTCCTGCGTCGACAGGGCCTACCTGATGTGCGAGGGGAAGATACTTTGCGAAGGGAACAGCGATTATCTGGTGAACGATGAAAAGGCCAGGGAACTCTATCTCGGTCCGAAATTCACCATGTAGGAAGGCAGGACACAGGTAGTTCTACTGCCTGTATTAAATATTTGCAATATCAATTTTAAAGGAAATTTAGGAGGAAAAAACGATGGAAATCATAGTCAGCGGCCGCCACATCTCCGTAACTGAGTCAGTCAAAACCTATGCGGAAGACAAGCTAGAGGCCATCCTGAGCAGCTATCACAAGATAAGCAGTGTCAGGGTCGTGCTCGATGTACAGAAATCACGCTGCAAGGCCGAAATCATCGTACATGGGAAGAATCTGGACATGGAAGCTGATTCCGAATCCTACAATATGAACGAGTCGATCGACGCTGCTGTCGCCAAGATAGACCACCAGCTCACCAAGTATTTTGACAAGATCCAGGACCATCACAAGCACGCGAAGGAAAGTGAAAAGGTCAGGAAAAAGGAAGTTGAGGAGTAATGATTTCAAATTCCTTCAGTCCGGAATCCGCAAATGCCGGAGAGTAGAAAATGACCAAGTCGAAATCTGTAAGCGTCGCACGCTTTTTCAAGGACAACGAGAAGAGCCTGAAGCTCCAATGGGTCTCCGGAAGAAATGGCGGAGACCGGGAGATCACTGAAGGCTCAATCCAGCGTCCGGGGCTTGCACTTGCCGGTTTTTTCGACTATTTCGCTGATAAGAGGGTCCATATAATTGGAATGGCCGAATACGCCTATCTTAACTCGCTTCCGGAACAGGAACGCGCAAATGCAATAAGCAAATACCTCGAGGAATATATGCCGTGCATAGTATTCGCCAGAGGCCTCTCCCCGGATCCGCTCTTCATTGAATTGAGCAACGACATCGGGCTCCCGGTCTTCATTTCATCAATGGTCACGTACCATGTGATCAACGGCATAATAATTTATCTTGAGAGGGAACTGTCCCCGAGCATTACCGTTGTCGGTAATCTTGTCGAGGTCCAGGGCACGGGCGTGCTCATCAGGGGCGCCAGCGGCGTCGGCAAGAGCGAGTGTGCGCTTGCCCTGATAAGGCGCGGCTGTGCACTTATTGCCGACGACGTCGTGAAGATCAGCCATCCAGGAGGCCCTTCCCTCATCGGCTCTGCCGCCATGGAGGAGATGTTCGGATTCATAGAGATCAGGGGGCTCGGACTGATAAATGTCATACAGCTTTTCGGAGTTTCGGCATTTCGCGAAAGGAAGGAGATTGACCTTGTCATCACACTAAAGAGCTGGGATCAGGAATTGAAGATCGAAAGGACCGGCCTTGAAAGCGAGACATACCGCCTCCTTGGTTTTGACATCCCGCATATTACCCTTCCGGTCGCGCCCGGACGCGAAACTGCAAACCTAGTTGAAATTGCCGCCCAGGAGTTCCGCATGCGTTCTCTCGGCCTCCATGCCGGCAAAGTGCTCAACGAGGCGATAATCAAACGTATCACCCCGCACTGAAAATCACCACTATCCTTTTGTTGGAGTTCACAGCTTTAGCGTGTCTTAAATTCTATGAATCAAAGAAACACATGGCTCACCTTGACCGACGAAGAACTCTTCAGGTCTTGCAGCATGCAGGCCTTCAAGGCTTCCGGACACGGCGGACAGAAGGTAAATAAGACATCTTCCGCGGTCAGGCTCATCCATGAACCGACAAAGCTTGAAACGATTTCATCGGAAACCCGCTCCCAGCACGAGAACAGGCACCATGCGCTCAAGAAGCTCAGGATGAAGATCGCGCTTGAAATCAGATCCGATGATATAACTGGTATTGACAATTTTGAGATAGGCATGTCTAATCCCCGGTATCCGCTTTTTGCCGCTCTGCTTCTTGATGAGCTCCACAGATACGCCTTCAGGCTTGCGGAATCCGCAAAGTCGCTCGGATTGAGCACCGGCCAGCTTGTGCGCCTGCTCGAAAGGGATCCTGAACTGTGGCAGAAGGTGAATGCCGGACGCAAGGCAAATGGACTCAGACCGTTGATAAGCAATTAAACTGTTTGTAGTAGCGCAATTTATTGCGCGTTTAGGAATTTATGAGAAAACTTGTTTACTTTATCCTGGGATTGATATTCATACCGATAATCGTCCTGATTATCTTCATTGTCATTCCACTTTTCCTCCTCTTCCTGCTTTTCCTGCGGATGTTTGCATCCAGGAGAAGAAGAACGGCCCCGCGCAATCCTCCTCCACGGAATCAGCAGGAAGTCAGGCCGTCAGATGACATCTACGATATCGATTGCGAGGTCGTGGATGAAAAGGATTCCAAAAAGTAGGACAGGCTTTCCAGCCTGTTCATCTGAATGCCTGTTGGTTCGATGGAAAATAAAGATGCATATAACTCGCTATTACACTCTTTGTCCTTATCCCCGCCGGACTCCAGTTCTTATCTCTAGTCCCTCTTGCCATGAATGCAGGCTCAATGTTCCTCGAAAGTGCTTTAGCAGATGACCAATGGAATTCATGGCCGCGCAATATCATGCCTTTCCTGCCAAGGAAAGAGTCGTGCAGGAGCTTTATTTCCCTGTAACCAAGGGAGTGAAGTTTTTCTTCCATTCTTATCGAGTATGGAATAACTCTTGCCATGTTATATTTTTTGCGTCCGCAAAAAATACTTCTGGATAAATACATGAATCCACCGCATTCGGCAAGAATATTCCCGCCGGCATCTGCGAAATCCGCAACCGACTTCAGCATCGTCTTGTTTGCTGATAGCTTCTTTGCGAACACTTCCGGGAATCCGCCTCCTATGTAAAGGGCTGAAACGCCATCCGGTAGACGTTTGTCCTTCAGCGGGGAGAAGAAGACAAGTTCGTGTCCGGTGTCGCGCAGGACATCGAAGTTGTCCTCGTAGTAGAAGTTGAAAGCGTCGTCGTGGGCGATGGCAATCCTGATTGGAAGATTTGAAGATTTGGTGATCGGGTGATTTTTCAATTGCCTTCTTGCAACTGACGACTGACGACTGACGCCCCTCCTACGCCAAGGCTTCGCGGGGCAGGCCTGACACCCCACTTCGCTCTGCGAGCTACGCGGGGCAGGCCTGACACCTGTCACCTTTAAAATCCTGTCGATATCAACATTCTCCTCGCAAATCCTCGCCAGCCTGTCGAACCATTTCTGAGTCTTTATATTTTCGAAGGCCGGAACTAATCCGAGATGCCGTTCCGGGAGCTTAAGAGTCTCATCGCGCGGAATCCAGCCGATGAGGGGAGGGAGATTTGACACCTTCAAGGAATCTTTCAGGATCTGGGCGTGACGTCCAGATGATACGTTGTTAGCAATTACGCCGATTATCTTTATCTTTTTGTTGAACTCAGTATAGCCTTTGACAATCGGAGCTATGCTCCCGGCCATTCCACGGGCGTTTACAGCGAGCAGGACAGGAACATCCAGCTTCATTGCGACATCCGCAGTACTGCCTTTGAGTTTTCCAGCCTTTGCGCCGTCGAACATCCCCATGACGCCTTCTATCACTGCACAATCGGAATTGGCGCATCCCTTCTTGAAAATATAGGAAAGCACCCCTCGGGGTGTCATCCAGGTGTCAAGATTTCTCGATGGAGAGCCGCATGCGGCCTTGTGGAAGGCGGTGTCGATGTAGTCGGGGCCGCATTTAAAAGGCGCAACTTTCAGACCACGTTTCTTCAATGCCCTCAGAAGCCCGAGCGTGATGGTCGTCTTGCCAACTCCGGAATTGGTCCCGGCTATGCAGAACGCATAAAATTTATGTTCCATAAATTTTATATCCCCTGAGAGTATACAGCTTTCCGTTTCGCAGGATTGTCTTTGAATTTCCGATGATCACCAGTGTCGACATGTCGACGAAGTCCTCGGGGAAATGGTCGAGTGTACCGCAGATTGTCAATTCATTTGTCCTGCCAGCATTCTTCACTATGCCGAATTTTGTATCCTTTCCACGGACTTTTTTAAAATATTTGATGGTGTGTGCCATCAAATATTTTCTGCTGTGGCTTCTTGGATTGTAGATCGCGCAGACCATGTCGGATGCTGCAAGCAGTCGTATTCTCTTGATGATTGTCTGTTTGGGAGTCAAAAGGTCGGAGAGGCTGATCATTGCAAAATCGTTCATCAGAGGAGCGCCAAGCGCAGATGCCGCGGAAATTGCGGCGGTTATCCCTGGGACGTTCGTGATTTTCACGCCTTTGTATTTTTCCTGTTCCGCAAGTTCGAGAAGAAGTCCTGTCATGCCGTATATCCCTGCATCTCCGGAACAAACCACTGACACATTCTTCCCCGAAGCAGCCGCATCGAGTGCAAGACGGCATCTCTCGACCTCATGAGTCATTCCTGTGGCGATCTTCTTTTTCCCCTTCAGCAATGATGGTATCTGGTCAAGGTATTTGCCGTAGCCTGCGACAGTGTCGGAACTGAGGATTGCGAACTTCGCATTTTCTGTTATCTGATCAATCGCCCCTGAGCCGATCCCCACGGCGCTGAGAATCCCTTTGGGTTTCAGAGGTTCCGCGACAGCGATAGTGATTTTTCCGCCGAAAATAGTTTTCGGAGAGACGAGTCTACCGCCGGTAAGAATGGCTGCGGCCTCGCAGACACTGGAAGAATCAATGTGCTTTCTGACCTTTTCGGAAGGCGAGGGGACTTCTATCCTGGAAAGTTCCTCCGGCGTAAAGAAGACCAGTTTCACGCCTTTTGCCTCGGCGTATTCCAACAGTCCTTTTTCATCCGACTTGAGAGTGCAGGTTGCGATAACAGCGACTTTTTTCTTTCCCATGGCTTCAGTTAGCGCCTTTGAGATTTCCCCGCAGGTCGTTCCCCGCCTGCATCCTAAACCGACTATGTATGTTTTTGTTTTCATTTTTATAATGTAGCACAGGCATCTTGCCTGTGTCTTTGTATTTTCTTTTATTCTTCTTTTGAACTGCTTCTGAATCCTGATTTCAGCCCAGCTTTAATCGGATTCATGATTATATATTTATTGATGGCATTAAACTGCTTCAGGTTTCTTATAATATGATCATGTGATTCATCTTTCCATAGCTTCCCATGTCTCCCTGTGGCCTTATTGATTACATTGGCGGTGTAGGATTTCAAAGAATGCATAATCTTGTCAAGCGGGAAGCCGTTTATTGGTGTCAAAAGAATATGAATATGGTTCGGCATGATAATCCATTCATGAAGGAGATATCTTGTTCCTTTGAAAAAAAGCAAGGAATCTTCAATTGTCTTTGAAAGCGCTTCATCCTTCAAAATACATGATCCATGTCCTGCATCGAGCCATCCTTGGATTCTGTCATTGAAAAGTTCGGTATATTCTTTTATTTCTTCCTTTGAATAAGGGGTTTTATGGTGCCTTAACCAATTTTCTTGTTCTGTCATTAGTTGAGTTAGTTTTTCCTGAGGCAGTGAGTCAGCCAAACGGAAAGTTATAAAGTATGTGACCTGCTCCTGTTGCCAATGGGGGAGGTTCCTTTCTGTCATACCAAGATTATTTGCATAATCAAATGGAACAAGCAAGGAAGGGGAGTCGTCAGAATCTTCTTTGATTTGGGAGTTGATAGTGTCCATAATAAAAAGCTTTCACAGGCAAGATGCCTGTGTTACATTATTTAAGAAGCAGGACAGGAGTCCTGCATGATTTAAATTGTTTGCCAAATATGACCATTCCATTCAAACTGCCAGGTCTAACCTTGTCAGAATTTTTAATGCAGCTCAGATTCTTTTTGGAAGAATAATACTTGTTAAAAATATCATTTGGGATCATCAATCCAATTCTCTTGCCCTTCAGCAGCATCGAGTTCAAAACCTTGATCATTTTCGGATTAACGACCTTCCATCCTTCGATCGCTGCCATCTCATCGAACGCCATCAGGTCCTGGACATCTGTGGCTGTAGTCACCACCGCCTGTCCGCCCAGCACTTCGGCCGCGAACTTCGCAAGCCTGTTGGCGCCGCCGATATGTCCGCTGAGCAGGCTTATCGCATAATTCCCCTTCTGGTCGCAGACGACGACTGCCGGATCGCTTGTCTTGCTGCCGATGAGCTTTGAGATCTTCCTGACAACGATGCCCGTCGCCATTATGAATATGTGCCCGTTGTATTTATTCCAGTTCTCTGAAAGTGTCTCGTCAAACCCACCTTCATTGAAGAATTTCATTTTTGAATTCTTGATTGAATTTCTCTTGAATCTTTCAGGAGCAAAAAGGGTTCCATGTTCCATCCTGGACATCAGCTTTATAGCAGTCCCAATTCCTTCTGCGGTTATTGCATAAACTGCCATATCCCCTTTGTAATCGCCGTTACTCCGGATCTCCGACACGCCGATTCGATTTTTCCTGGCTCGGCGATAGCCGTGCGTAAATCCCGCGTCGTAGAGGAGGGATTTACCGCATTTCGCCTTGTCCAAAACATCCCCCACGATTATCATCGCCTGGCGGCCGGCAAAGCCGGACTTCTTCAATCTGCCTTCAATGTTTTCCAATGTGCCCTTTGTGATTTTTTCTTCTTTCCAGGAAGCCCTGTAGACAACCGCTACAGGAGTTGATACTGGATATCCACCGCGTATAAGTTCGCCTGTAAGGCTTTTGACGTCTCCTGATGAAAGGAAAACCGCCATGGTCGCGCCGTGTTTTGCGAGATTCGCAATTTCCTGCCCGTGCGGAACCGGGGTCCGGCCTGTCTGCCGAGTCAGAATAACTGTTTGGGAAACACCTGGAGCCGTGAGCTCTGTCTTGAGCGCCGCTGCAGATGCGAAGATCGAACTGACTCCGGGAATCACCTCGTAGGGGATTTTCAATTTGTCCAGTTCAGTCATCTGTTCAGCGATCGCCCCGTAGATCGCCGGATCACCGGTGTGAAGCCTCAATACTTTTTCCCCTGATTCATAGCTTTTTCTCATTATTTCAATAATTTCGCCTAGCGAAATTATTGCACTGTCGACAATTTTGCAGCCCTTGCCAGCGTATGAAAGTATTTCCGGATTGACAAGGGAGCCGGCATAAATTATCAGATCTGCTTCCTCTATAGCCCTCTTGCATCTGAGCGTGATAAGATCCGGAGCCCCAGGTCCGGCTCCGGCGAATATAATCTTGTGATTTGATGATATGTTGATTTTAATTTTTACCATGATATCCTGAAAATCCTGTTATCCTGTCTATTTCTGGTACACAAATATATCCACTGAATTTTCCGATTTCATCAATCTGGAGGAGCCCAGCGCCGATGATCTGCTTATTGAAATACTTACGGCTTCGACAAAATTCCTTTTAAGGCACTTCGTCAGTGCAGCCTTTGTCTCGAGAAGGACAGCCGTGACGACCAGACGTCCGCCGGGGAGCAGTTTCTTGAACGCATTTTCAGTGATCTGCCTGACGTCCTTGCCACCGCCGCCGATAAATATTGCCCTGGCTTTAGGAAGGCCGGCAATTGACTTCAATGCGCCAGCATGTACGGGTTTGACGTTTGGAAGACTGAAGCCTTCAATGTTCTTTTGGAGCTGGGCAAATCTTTCCGCGTCGGATTCAACTGCAATTACGTTCAGATCCGGACAGAGTGATGCGGCCTCAATTCCTACGGAACCGCTGGCGGCTCCAATATCCCACATGGTGCCGGGGCCTATCCTGAGTTTTGAGATCACGACTGCCCTGACTTCGGAATGGGTGATCATCCGGTTCTCGTGGAGGAACTCGGAATCGTCGAGGCCGAGAGCCAGGCAGCTGTCGACAAGACCTTCCGTAGGCAGAATGAGAAGTATTGAAAGGCTACCGCATTTCTTATGTGACAGGCTCCGTAAATTCCCTTTGAAGAACTTCTCTTCTTTCATGCCCAAATTCTCTGCGATCACCGCCTTTCTGTTTTTGCATGACGGGAACTTTTCAAGAAGCTTCGCAGAAAGTTTGGAGGCTGTAATCTTGTCATCACAGTAGATTACGGCCTTGTTTGAATTGAGAATATTCCTGTACGGAGCTTTCTTGCCGCCATGGACTGTGAAAAGGGATGCATCATGCCATGACATCTTCAATCTTGAGAAAAGATACTGCATTGCTGAAACGTTCGGGATGATCTCGAATTCGGCCGCCTTGAAATGAGTACCGAGTTTTGCGCCTATCCCGTGGAATAGGGGATCGCCGGAGGCGAGGATGGCGACGCGCTTGTCCGCAGAAAGCCTCTTCAGCTCGGAAATGACTTCAAGCACTCCGGACTTGATCGCGATCTTCCTCCCTTTGAACTCCGGAAAGAAGTCCAGCAGTCTTTTTCCGCCGGCAAGTACATCGGCATGCAGGACAACTTCTCTTGCATGTGACGAAACGCATTCCGGAGACACTCCGCATCCGACAACGGCCACTTTGACTTTTTTATTCATTTGAGCCACTTTCAAAATGCTTCTTGTTTGTAGTAGGCGAATTTATTAGCCGTTCTTAAGGTAGGTACGTGCTTCAGCATGTACCATCTTTAGCTTTAAGAATGGGACAGGCTAAAGCCCGTCCCTACTTCACGTGCAATAAATTGCACTACTACGAACATGGAATTTTAAATCCTATAATGTTATAAGCTGCTTCTTTTAGTTACTGTTTTCCCGTCAGTATCAAAAACCACCAGCTCGATATTCGAGGATCCTGTCCAGCTGAAGAAGTTGCCCAGTGCTTTTCCGGCAAGTTGATTCATCATCTGAAGTGCCGGATCCGGCTTTATGAAGTTCAAGATCTCTCTGACGGTGGAGGAGCCTTTTATCCTTGAAATTGTCTCCCCGCTGAATCCGAGGTCTTCTGCGAACTTCGCAAGTCCGCCCATCTGCTGTTTCACGTTATGTGCATGCGTATTCCTGTGCCCTTCGGCATATTTAAGGAGTTTTCCGGGCATGCATGCGACAGTTATCTTTTCGAAACCGAGTGAGGACGCATGTTTTATCGAAGGATTGATGAAATCTCCAATCCTGATTATCCCCTGTTCAGGAATATCCGGATACATTTTCCTGATCGACTTGGCGGTTGTTCCGCCGGTACATAGGGCTATGTGCCTGACACGCTGCATCTTTGCGCCGTTCAGGAGGATCTTGACAGTTTTGAGATATGCCTTGTTGGAGTAGGGGACCACTATCCCGCTTGTACCGAGGATCGATATGCCGCCCTTGATGCCAAGAGTGGGATTAAGTGTCTTCTTGGCGATCCTCTCTCCGTTCCTGACGGAGATTTCCAAAAGGAAAAGCCCGGCCGCCTTGAAGTCACAGGATGAAATGTTCTCCGAAATCATTTTTCTTGGAACAGGATTGATTGCCCATTTACCCTCTGGAACTGGCAGTCCCTGTCTTGTCACAAGCCCGACGCCTTTGCCGCCCCTGATCACAAAAGAGCAATCCAGTATGTCCTCTGTGAAATCGCTTCCGGAGATTTTCTTTGCAGGTATAGGCGTGATTTTAACAGTTATCAGGACGTTGTCGGTGACGTCAGGATCATCGCCTGCGTCCTTTATGACAGATGCCCTGGCAATCCGGTTCCCCTCGTCGAACTCGGTCGATTCCAGCTTGATGGACCTGTGTTTCCTATCGGGGAACGTGATACTCACTTCGTCCTTCACTTTTTCACCATTGTACAGTATCCATGCGGCCTTTGCTGCCGCCGTGGCACATGCACCGGTGGTGAAGCCCGTCCTTAGTTTCCTTGTTTCCGTTTTCTTATTTTCATTCATGCTATTTAACTTTGTGCCTTTGTGCCTTTGTGGTTGATATTCTCCATTATTCCATGCAGTGTCGCCACTGCAAGCGTGCTCCCGCCCCTTCTTCCTTCTATCATAATATATGGAATATCCGTTTTTGAAAGCAGGACTTTCGATTCGATGACATTGACGAAGCCGACAGGCATTCCGATTATCAGGGATGGCCTGATTTTCTTTTCGAGATAAAGCTTTGCGATTCCCGCAAGCGCGAGTGGTGCATTGCCAATGAGGACTATGGCTCCGTCCAATATCTTTTCGGCTTTCTTCAATGATGCAAGGGCGCGGGTCGTCCCATCCTTCTCGGCCATCTCGGCGACGTCGCTGTCGGCGATATAGCAGTGGATGGATTCCTTCGAATAAGCGGGGTTTAAGAGCCTGAGCTTCGGGACGGATATTCCGCTCCGTATCATGTTCGAGTCGCAGTAGATCATGGCACCTCCAGTAACGGCCTTCAGTCCCGCTTCTATCGGGTTGCCCTTGAACACGAGGTTGCCGCAGATGGAGAAGTCGGCAGTGGTGTGGATGAGGCGTCTTGCAACATTCCATTCCGGCCCTTTGAAAGGATGATTCGGGAATTCCTTTTCAATGATGCGGAAGCTCTCCGCTTCGATCTCGGCCGCATTCATATCCCATTTTATGTCAGATAAAGCTTTCATTGTCATACCTTAGATGTTTAATTGAATTATGATCAGTATTGCGAGTGCCGCCAGATTGAAAACGAAGCGCAGGCTCTGGGTTATTCCTACGATCCATGCTCCGTCGCGTTTCGGGAATATGCCTAGCGCGGTCGGGAGGTTCCTGCGTAATGCGCTGAACGGAATCGTTATCATGTTTGCAGCCATCAATGCGATCAGTATCTGCAGGCTTGTCACCCTGCCTTCCTTGAACATCTTGTCCGCAACGGTTGCCGAACTTACTAGGCCGCCCATCTTGGAGCCCATTATCGCGATGATCTCCGGAGAGAGGACCGTCTGCAGGTCCTTTGGGATCCGCTTTTCCATCTTCTTGAACACGCCCTTGTCCCCGAGATATGCGACGAAGATGAATATCGGAAGTGTTATCAGTAAGACGCGCAGGAGGATTTTTCCCGTGGCCTTCAGGGAATTCCTGATGCTTTCCTTCCATGGCGGAGGCGCCTTCTCCTCAGGAACTTCGCATTCGGTCTTTTCAAGAGTCTTCCTCCGTCCGAATGAAAAGACGAGAAGCACCTGCAGGACTTCGAGGACCAGCTGGATTGCGAGATATAATATGGCGGTCAGACCCAGCAGCGGGACTATGACGACCGCCGGCCTCATCATGTGTTTGAACTTGGCCGGGAATGAATTGGTTATCGCCCCGATGAACATTTCCTTCCTGGTTATTTTCCCTTCGGAATAGGCTGAGGCAATCATGCTTCCTGCGGCGTTGTTCGAAAAGAAGGCTGTGCCGAAGGAGACTCCGCATACTCCGGGAAGACGGCTGAACTTCAGAAGAGGTTTTGCAATGAAGGCTATGAATCCTGTCCAGTTCCTGCTCTCTATGATGTTCGCAATGAATGCGCCTATCGCGACAGCGAAAAGTATCCAGGAGGAAGCCTGGAGTATGGCGATTGTTGTGAATTCACGCTCAGCCATTGCGGGATTTCTTCTTTACTATGAATAATGAAAGGTATTCTTCCGGGTATTTTTCCGCGACACCAATATCCGAAGTCACCAGTTCGCCTTTCAGGCAGAGCCTGGATGCGAATATCGCAGTGCATCTGTTTTTCCTGATATATGCGGCAATCTCCTTTTTCGTCCTGAAAGCCTTCATCAGTACAATCGAGTCCGAAGGATATTTCTTGAGTTCAGCGGCGATCCCGGAAGAGAAGGAAGGGATTATCGTAAGGGTCTCCCGATCTTCCACCAGAGGTTCCTGTGATTTTGCCGCAGCCGTCTGGAAAGAGGTGATTCCCGGGATGATCTCGGATTTCAGCGAAGGGATGAGTTTCCTAAGCTCGGCCAGAAGATATGAGCATGTGCTGTATATCATCGGATCACCGATAGTAACGAACGCACAGTCATGTCCGGAAAGGAGTTTTTCCGCGACAATTCCTGCGTTTTTCTTCCATGCATCGTTCCTTGTTTTTGAATCGTTTACCATCGGGAAGACGAGCGACATGAATTTCGTCGGCTTTGAATAATATTTTTTTGCTATGCGTCCGGCTATGCTGTCCTTCTTCGGGCCTGATGTCGCCTCGAATACGTATTTGACCTTTTTGAGCGCCTTTACGGCCTTAATTGTGACAAGGTCCGGATCTCCGGGGCCGACCCCGATGCCGTAGAAGGTGCCTGTATGTTTTTTTGTTTTCATTTCCCCTTTGTTCATTTGTTTGTAGTAGGCGTATTTATACGCCGTTCTTTAGGTAGGTACGTGCTTTAGCATGTACCATCTTTTTAAGAGTGGGACAGCCTAAAGGCCGTCCCTACTTTCGCTACTACAAGCCTTTGATTGTCTTCTCCAGATGTTCCAGCCATATCTCCACGATCTCGTCATATTCCGCCATGCCTTTCATGACAGGCGCCGATTCAATCCCGTTCTTTGCGAGTATCGATTTCCAGGAATCCGGCTCGCTTCCCGCCATGTCGTTCTTCGCATGGTCGCCGGCAACCGACATGAAAGGCAGCAGATATGCCTTCCTGACTTTTTTTCCTTTCAATCCGGCAAGGACATCGTCCAATGTCGGATTGCCTTCTACGGTCGCAAGGAAGGCATTGCCGTCGGATTTTTCGATTTCATATGCCGCGGCAACATAGATCATGTCGGAAGGATGCTTGCCTGAACCATGTCCCATGAAGAGGACTGCATCCTCCTTCTTGCGCTCGGTAGGAACCTTGGAGAGCATCAACTTGACGCTTTTTTTTACGTCGGCCATGGAGTTGAGAAGCGGCGGGCTGATGATGAGCTTGTCGAAATCC
The DNA here is from genome assembly GCA_001804805.1 of Lentisphaerae bacterium GWF2_49_21. Lineage (GTDB taxonomy): Bacteria > Verrucomicrobiota > Lentisphaeria > Victivallales > GWF2-50-93 > GWF2-50-93. The sequence goes on along the minus strand of MHBH01000043.1, from coordinate 26,319 downwards.
TTCTTGAACTTGACGACTGTTGCAACGACCTGGTGGAATTCCTCGCCTGGGATGATGTGGAGGGACTGTGCGTAAACGTTCTTGAAGCCGTCTTCCTTGAGTTTTAGGAGAGCCTCCTCGGGTGAAAGGAGGATTTCGCCCTTTTTTGCGAGATTCCTCCTTATCATTTCGGAGGTGTATGCCCATCTAATCTCATAGACGGGGAATTTTGCTCTGGCAAGTTTTTCAATGTTGACAAATGCTTTTTTAGCCTCCGGATCGCTGGTGCCGAACGTCACGAGAAGTATTGCATCCATGTTTTTTGTTCCTTTCTGGGTAGATGATTGTTCCTCGGCAAAGAGCCCGAAGCTAAGAACTGTAATTAAGGCAAATATCATAAATATTTTCATGTAGATCCTTATTTGAAACATATCAGCTCGATTTATATGCCGTTCTATAAAGTAGGTACGCCATTTAGGGTGTACCAGTCTGAATTCATGGGACAGCCTAAAGGCCGTCCCTACTTAGAATGCAAAATAAAAAAAAGCCCGAACCTGGCGGTACGGGCTGAAAACATAATTCCTCCTGTTCACCTCTACCGCGGAGGCGTTCAGATTTCTTGGCAGCTGCAGGTGTTCTGGCTCCCGGCTCATCCTATTCGCCTGTCCTTCCCATCCATTTTATATGGACAGTGGCAAATTCAGGCTTTCGTCCCCGGTTACAGCGGCGCGTCCGCTACGGCTTCTACCGTATTCCCTTTGCGCAGTTGCTCTCTAACAATAGAAAGCTGGAACCTTTAGTTTTCAACATGTCGGCGTGAATATTCTTGCAGATGTTGAAATCAAAGAATAAGTGCTTTCCTTGATATATGTTCCACTCTGGTTAAGTTTAAGTGTGATATGAAAACAAAGAGATGTTTTTGACAACTCATTAAGGAGATTAAATGAGACTTGTAACTTTATTGATGGGCGTTATTCCTACTCTCCTGGTGACATCGGCGATGGCACAGGGCAAGGCAAAGGCGCAGAAACCATTGATGCGGGATTTCATAGGGCTCAATGTCCACACAGTGCAGGTCGATCCGAAGCTGTATACGCCAGTTGTACGGTTGCTGAGGGACTATCATCCCTATATGTGGGATGTGGACGACAAGCCGGGTACCCCACGTCCTTTCAGATGGCGAAGCACATTGACTGGAAAGACGACAGTGGAAAATTCCGCAGTTGGAACCGGAAGATTGACTGGAAGGAGCTTTACGGCGAATGGGTGAAGCTGGGACTTGAGATAGACGCAACGATCCAGATCGAGGCGGTCGCCTACAAGGACTGGCCGGACCGTCAGAAGAACCTGGCCGAGTATGGCAAGGCATTCGCCGGATATTTCGGGCCTTCTCATGCGAACTTGGTCACGTCAGCCGAAATCGGCAATGAGCCGGCCGGGAACAAGAAGTATACGCCGGAGCAATATAAGGAAGTTTTCCGCATTATGGCGCGCGCCCTCCGTGAAGGGGATCCGAAACTGAAGATCGTAAGCTGTGCCGTGCAGGCCGGAAAGACCGACGGCTATTGCCAGCCGATCGACGTATTGAAGGGGGAATCCGCTCTGTATGACGTCATCAACCTGCATCAGTACGCATTGCTGAAGGGCTGGCCGAGTTTCGAGCGCACTTTCCCTGAGGATCCAAACTTCCGTTTCATTGGAATACTTCAGGATGCCATTGCCTGGCGCGATCAGAACGCCCCCGGCAAGCCGGTATGGCTGACCGAGTTCGGATATGACGCCTCCTCGAAACAGCCGGCGCCCAACAACAAGGATTGGAAAGATTGCACCGACCTTCAGCAGGCCCAGTGGATCGTCCGCAGCTTCCTGTCATTGTGCGCCATCGACATCGAGCGTGCATATCTTTATTTCTTCAATGATGGCGATTCCCCCAGTTTTCATGCCTCCTCTGGAATTACGCGCAATATGGAACCCAAGATGAGCTACTGGGCGATGGCGCATCTGTACAAGAGCCTTGGTGATTACCGCATGAAATCCGTTATCGAAAAGGACACAAAGGGCGCCTACGTGTTCGAGTTCGTGAACGGACAGTATCCGACGAAGCTGGTATGGGTCGCTTGGTCGCCTACCGGCAGAGAGCTTGAAATGCAGAAGGACCTGAAAATTCCCGGAAAGCTGATCAAGGCTGAACGCATGCCGACCACGAAGGACGAGAAGACGGCCGTGGCGCTGACGCCAGACGATAAAAACACAGTCCGAATCCAGCTGACAGAATCACCGTTGTATATCTGGATTGAGAAATAGGACGCGCTGAAGCAGGAGAAGGTCGTCGGTCGCCAGTTTTCCCTTTTGGAAGAAGATCTAAATGCACACGCTAAAGCTGTGAACTCCAACTAAAGGCAGCGGTAAATCAGGATTTTTATTTTGTATCAATGTTGGAGTTCACAGCTTCAGCGTGATGTCTTTACTGAATTGAGTTCTTCAACAACTCTTCGAGCGCAACTTCCCTGATCCCGTAGAAATCCTTGATTGCCTTTATCTGTGAGAGGGCTTCTTCCTTCTTCTCCGGGACATCGCAGCGCTTTACCGCAAGGATCATCTTGTTCTTGCTTGTGTGTTCAAGCGATATGAATTCGAACACCTGTGTTTCATAGCCGGACGCCTCAAGCAGGAGCGCCCTCAGGCTGTCCGTCACCATTTCAGCCTCCTGGCCGAGATGCACTCCGAAACGCAGTGATGCTTTTAGAGCAGAAGGAACAACGATCTGCGGTCTGAGTTCCTTGTGGCAGCATGGAGCGCACATGATAATCTCCGCACCTGAACGGATGCCCATGTGGATTGCCAGGTCAGTGGCGGTATCGCAGGCATGCAGGGCAATCATGATATGTGTTTTTCCAGGATTGTAGCTTTTAAGATCGCCCTGGCAGAAATGCAGTTTGCCCATCTCAAGTTCTCTGGCGACATCATTGCAGAGCCGGACAAGCTCCTCCCTGAGTTCAACACCGGTGACCTGCGGATCCATCTTCTGCGAATTTCGCAGGAAATCATAAACGGCAAAAGTCAGATAACCTTTTCCTGATCCAAAATCGACAACGTTGATATTCTGCATCTTGGAAAGCTGTGACGAGAGAAGCGCCCTTTGGAAAATCTCGAGGAAAACGTTGATCTGCTTCCATTTCCTGTTCATGGAATGGAGAACCTTGTGATCTTCACCGGTGATTCCAAGGGCTGTAAGGAAAGCTCTGTCCTGATCGATCATCCGTTCCTTCTCGCGGTTGTGGATTTTGACAGGGACATCGCTGCATGTTGCCCTGCTGCTGTTCAAGATACACCTGTCCCTTTTGCTGAATTCCAATTGAACATCCCCGGTCAATGAGAACAGGTGTGCGCTTTTGAAATCCTTGCCAAGAAGTCCGCGGACGGTCTCAATTCCATCTTTGACGGGAAAGTTCTTTGTGATGTCCTTGGTCTTGTATTGATGGACAAATGACAGTGTATCCTGTTCCTGGATCTTGATCAGCAGGATTTTAATGGTCCTCAGATCCTTTTCATCCCCCCGGTACTTGCCGAGGATGAGCTTGACAAAGGAACTCTCTCCGAAGCATCCGTTCAGGATTTCGAAGAATTGTCTCAGTTTGACGGCATTGTCATTTTGTTCGTCAGATTCCATGATGGCACAGTCCTTTGCAAAAGTTTTTCCGGCATATTATACTTCGTCATGGCGGATATAGCCAAATGCTTGAAATCCTAAATTCCTTATTCCCGCACAAAGCCTCGGAGCCACAAAGCTTATTCTTTATTGGGTGCCTTGATTCTTTGTCATGGTCAGATAAGTTTTCGACTGAAGTCATAATTTCAAGATATTTTGAATTTATGGATGGACATGGAAAAGTCAGATATTATCACAAATGCGAATTATTCGGCGGCGTCCGCGAGGATCTTGCCGGTGGAACATTTCAGGCTATATCAGCCGGAGCATGAATGGATGTATTCCCATCATCCGCATCTGGCGTTTTTCAACAACAGATATTTCGCCATCTGGTCCAACGGGCGGGAGCACGAAGATTCCCCCGGACAACGGGTGCTGATGAGTGACTCGGTGGATGGCAGGATATGGAGCAGTCCGCGTCCATTGCTTGACACCCGGCAGGGTGTGCATTCCGAACTTGTCCTGACCGCCTGCGGGTTCCACGTCTGCCAGAATGTGCTGAATGCATACATTGGGAAATATGAGTTTTCGCGGGAAGCTCTTGACAAGCTTCCGGCCAAGGTTGACTCCGGACATGAGGGTACGGATCTCTGGGTGATGTGTTCTTCCGACGGCAATAGCTGGGACAAGCCGCTGTCGCTCGGACTGCCGATAGTCCCCAACCACGGCCCGCAGCGCATCGCCTCAGGACGCCTGATCATCTCCGGAAACATCATGTTCCCGTGGACAGACGATCCTTCAGGTGTCAAAGGGTGGAAGCCCGCCGGGCTGTATGCGCCTGAACGGCTGAAGGAGACAGTGGACGATTCAGAAGGATTTTGGAAGGTGCACAAGGACCGCAAATGGGCTCTGCCATGCTGTGAAGGCTCATTCCTGCAGACTGGAGACGGAGTGCTTCACATGCTTCTGCGCACAAACACTGAACGTCTTTGCGTAAGCGAGAGCCACGACAACGGCGAGAGCTGGAGCGCGCCGCAGAAGACGGAGTTCAGCGACAATGCCACCAAGTTCCATTTTGGACGGCTGCCCGACGGTCGCCACTATTATGTCGGATGTCCGGACGCCACTCCGCGCTGGGAACGTTTCCCCCTAGTCCTGTCGCTGTCCGATGACGGATACACTTTCGACAGGCATTTCATCATAGGAAACGAACCGTATACACAGCGCCTTGCAGGGATGTACAAGGGCGGAGAATATGGTTATCCGCACACGCTGGTACACGGAGGATATCTGAACGTGATCATTTCACGGCGCAAAGAATCTGTAGAGGTCCTGCGGGTAAACTGCGGAGATCTGGGATAGGAGATCGTTTTATTCCAGTTCTTTCCGCCTCCAAGCTAAGGGTGCTTGTTCGTTTGTAGTAGTTCAATTTATTGAACGTTTCATTTTAGGGAATTCCTTTCATGCAACAAGACGTAATAAATTGCGCTACTGCAAACAGGCGGAGCCCTTGATTTATGCTCCATATCTGGCTATCTTTCCAACATTATGAAAATTAGATTTCCTGTCATTTCAGCGCCATTCATTTACAACCAAACGCAAGGGGGACCTATGAAAAAACTATATTTTGCATTGATCTGGATCATGCTGCTCGCTTTTACTTCTGCTGCAGACACCTCATTTTCCGATACGCGGAAATACACGGATCCGAAACTAGGTATTACCATCCTTTCCGGCAAACTGGATCTCCCCGCCGGCGGATTCTGGTCGCTTGTGGAGACAGGCAATGATTCCGGCCTATCCAAAATACAGCTTGTGATGTCACAGAAGGCGATGGAAGGCATGTATCGTGAACGCGCTGGCAGAGGCAAGGGAGAAAAGAGGGAAGGGGCTGATGCAAAAAAGGCGATAGCTGCGCCGGAAACCCTAAGCTATATTGTTTCCGCGATTGTCAAGCCCGATGCAAAGTTGGATAATGTCCGTCTTAAACTGTCTAACAATGAAACAGGAGAGAAAATTGAATGCACATGGCAATGTGGAACGGCGACCGCAGGCGACCGTGGAGTTCTGACAGAATGGGCGGAGGGACGGGCAATGGGCTGGGAGATAATGGCAATAAACGGGGATGCGCCTGTTCTTCTCTACTGGCTCTCTCGATGCGAGACATTGTACGGTATGAAATACTTCGACGCTAGTTACTTCCAACCACGGGGACGCGGCGAGAATACCGATGCATTCAGCATTTTTGGCGGCCGTGCGGCTGTGCGGGAGACACTGCAGATGCAGCCGCTTAGGCAAAACTCCACGGCAAACAAGGAACAGATGGTTGGTGTTGAAACGCTTGCCGGCGTGAATGTCAAATCTCATCCTTTCGAGGAAATGCTCAAGGGCGCACAGCCTGTCGCAATGCCCATGGCTGACAATGTACCTTCCGACCATGCGTTCGTCTATTTCCCGAAGCCGACAGCGCTCCTGGAACTTCTGAACGGCGGAGCCGAATTCGCCTTCCAGGGAGGAGCCCTGGCATCCGCGAATTCCGCTTCATACAATCTCAAGGAACGCTATGCCGATCGCCTTGCGCTCAGCGAACAGTGGGTGAGGGACCTGCTGATCAAGTCGGGCGCAGTCACTGAAATGGCGGTGATATTTCCGGACCTGCTGTTCATTGACGGGACCGAAGTCACAGTCCTGGCCCGCATCCCGAGCACCCTGGTGCTCAAGCCCGCGCTCAGCATGATAGGCATCGACAGCCTCAAGGATACGGTGCAGGAGAAGACCGGCAAGGCCGGGAAGTCGTTCTGGGTGATGGACGGGGACATGCTCATCATCAGCACGGCCAGGAGCGAAACTGAGAAGATTCTGGCGCTGCGCAAGGCGAAGGGCGTTGGCAGTCTCGGACAGAGCGCGGAGTTCCGCTACATGCTTGTCCAGACGCCTCTGCGTCCCGAAACTCGCCTCTACTGCTACCTCTCGGATCCCTTCATCCGCCGCCTGGTCGGCCCTGAAGTCAAGATCGGCCAGCTCCGCCGCCTAGTCGCCAAATCCGAAATGGAAAGCGTTTCAGCAGCGGCTCTCCTCTATAAATTGGACGGACAATCGAGCAAGCCCGATATCAAGACACTGCTTGACAAGGGCTATCTTGACAAGGAACCGGCCATCGCCAGGGACTGTACGCTTGACGAGAACCTTGTCGCCTCATGTCCGCAATACGGTTCGCCTGCCAGGATGAAGACGCTCATTGATAATCCGGTCACAACTGTCAGCCAGTCCGAGATGGCGGTGTACAAGGAATACATGGACAACTACAGCCGTTTCTGGCGCCAGTATTTCGATCCCATAGCCTTTCGACTTGATGACGGTCCGGCCGGTGAATTACAGCTAACCACATTCATTCTTCCGCTGATCGACAACAGCCTCTACAACGGTCTCAAGGAGGGATTGTGCCACAAGGAGAAAGGCAAGCCGCTGCGTCTGCCTGACCTTACGCCAAAGCCGCTCCTGCTTTTTTCGGCCAACATTTCCGAGGATTCATGGGACAAGAGCGCAGGAAACTTTTTTTCCATGCTGTCAGGCTACGCCATGCTGAACCCGATGATCATGAAAAATATCGGTCCTAGCGTTCACTTGGCGATATATGACGCCGATCCGATCATAACTTTTGGGGGCGGAGACGCGCTGGGGATATTCGGATCGCAGATGATAGGAGGAGGCAGGAACCAGATGATGTTTTTTCCGATGATAGCATCCGTTCTTACTAGACCCTGCAAGATCTTCATTGAACTCAAGGATTCAGCCGCCGTCAAGCGCATGATGCTCGGATCCTCGCTTGCGGCATTGGCAAATGAAAGGAATGGAAGATCTTCTGCAAGTTTCTATAAGCTGGAAGGACGTGATGCCTGGATATGCTCGATCTCCATGGAGAACATCGTGAACATCCGTTTCGGTATGGAAATCCAGGGGGATTTCCTGATCCTAAGCAACCTGCCATGGTCGCAGAAGACATCGGTCGGTCCATCCCGCGTGGCGGATCTGAACGCCATTGCACTGGAAATCCATCCCGAGGCCGGCGTCCTGCAGATGCCGGGACTTTTTACCGCCACCTGTGAACAGGAGAGGGCGGCTTCGTTCCAAGGCCAGCGCTATCTTTATCCGCTGCTGGCGTGCGGTGCTCCTTCCGTCAAGGAGGCATCCGAACTGAGCCGTACCATGTTTGGTTTTGCGCCGGTACATCCGGGGAACGGGGAATGGATATGGGAGAAAGGGCAAATCCGCAGTTCAGTTTACGGCGACATCCTTCATCCCACTCAGCCGGAATATAAGTCCGGAAACCGCCAGTTTGGATTTCTCGCCGGTTTCGACATGCTGAATCTTAACCTCCAGTTTGAGGATTCGGGCCTCCGTGTTCTGACCAGTTGGAAGATGAAGGAACAGTGAGAATCCGCAGGGAAATGAAAGAATGAAAAACGAGAAACAAGGGAATAGCAGTGAATAAAATCTATGTCTCATTAATATGCGTTTTAATTTCTGTCGCGGATCTATATGCGCAGAATCCGGACAATGGAGACAAGGCGCTAAAAGACAAGCTGAATGAGCAGAAGGAGAATTATGACGCACACAGGTCCTATGTAAAAGTTCATTTCAACGACAATGAGATGGACTTCTGGTTCGGTTGGGTGCTTGGGAATATTTCAGGTGGTGGCTGTGAGATTGGCGAAGCCTTGCAGGTTGCAGGCAAGATCAAGGATGGAGATCCGAAAAGCTGGCAGGAAGAATGGGAGAAGATGGGGATTTTGATCGAGGTAAGGGCGGAGAAGTCGCTGGCTGCTGGGCACAAGCTCAGCGCAGGTGATGCCTACAAGAGGGCATGTGTCTGCTACAGGGCTGCACTTGTTTCAATGATGCCGGACAATCCCAAATTCAAGACGCTTGCGGCGAAAGTCCGTTCCAGCATGCAGGCTGCCGGGAAGCTTTCTGATCCGCCGATGGAATACTTCGAGATACCTTTTGAAAACACTGTCCTGCCAGGCTATTTCATGAAAGCTGACAATAGCGGTAAGAAGTGCAAGACCCTGATCATGATCGGCGGCGGTGAGACCTTTGCCGAGGACAATTATTTCTATATCGGGCAGCAGACCGTCAAAAGAGGTTACAACTTCCTTACCGTGGATATTCCCGGGCAGGGCAAGCTTCCCGTGGAAAAACATTTCTTCCGATATGATCCTGAAGTTCCAATGAAGGCCGTTTTGGATTATGCTTGCAGCAGGCCGGAGGTCGATCAGGACAAGCTTGCAGTTTTCGGGATCAGTTTCGGCGGATATATGGTTCCACGCACCGCAATGTTCGACAAACGCATCAAGGCAGTGGTCGTCAGTGCGGCAGTGGTTGACAACTACAGGATGTTCAAGCAGATGCCCTTTGGTACGGATACACAGGAACAGATTGACAACTGGCCCCCTTTCAAAAAGAGCATCGTTTCAGTAATTGTCTGGCGATGGGGGGCTTGAGCCTTCCGATGTCAAGGGACAGGTGGAGAAGAACGCCAAGTTCCAGTTTGATCCGACAAAGGTGACATGCCCGTTCCTTTCCCTGATCGGCGAGGGCGAGTATGCCAACGAGGAGACGAAGAGGCAGCAGAAGGAATGCATGGACGGACTTTCCAACGCCAACAAGAAGTTTGTCGTGACGCCTCTCAGCGAAGGAGCTTCGGAACACTGCATAAACTTGAACCGGAGCCTGATGGCCCAGGTCGTGTTCGACTGGCTGGATGGTGTCTTCAAAGAGTCCAGACCTCTGGATAAAAAGATGAAAATCACCCGGATTTATACCGGTGCCGACGGGGAATCGCTCTTTGAAGATGTGGTGCTTCCTCTTTCTGAGACTGAACCCGGACTGAAGTTTTCAACCCTTCAAAAGACATCAGGAATAAAATTTCTGGAGACGGAGGGCGATTTTGATTTCCACAAGGCACCGCACAGGCAGTATGTTGTTTTCCTCGACGGAGGCGTCGAGATCGAAACTGGCAAAGGCGTTAAAAGGAGATTCAATGCCGGAGACGTACTCCTTGCCGAGGATACCACTGGGCGAGGGCACATCATCCGCACGCTGGATAAAACTCCGCACAGGGCGATCTTCATTACCTTGGAGTAGTGCAGCTACGTGAGGGGCAAAGTCTAATGTTGCTATGTAATTCCGTTGGACCATAGGAAATACACACGCTAAAGCTGTGACCTCCAACTGATGCAGATAAACAAAGAAGCAGATTTATATATGATTTTCAATTCGTTGGAGTTCACAGCTTTAGCGTGCATGTCTTTGTCTTTTAAGACTTGAGTATAAATAATTTTCACAGGACTATGAATTGAAAACAGGACGAAACCGGCATAGATTTCATTTTAAGTGCATAACATGAAACAGTGTGCGAAAATCATGAAAACAAACACTAAAACTGAGCACAAGACATTCCCGGTAAATCTCCTCCTCAAGGGGAGGAAATGCCTTGTCGTCGGCGGAGGCAGCGTCGCGCTCCACAAGATCCAGCTTCTGCTCAAGGCACATGCTCATGTCACTGTACTGGCTCCTGAGATCGATCCTGAAATAACGGAGCTCGGATCACCGGATAGTCTTTCAATTGTAAAAAGTAAATTTGAGCCATCATACCTGAAAGGCATGGCCCTTGTGTTTTCCGCTACAAACAGCGGTACTGTAAACTCGGAAGTCCTTGAGCATTGCAAAAAGCAGGGGATACTCTGCTGTGCCGTTGATGAGAACTGGAAGGATGGCGCCTTCATCACGCCGGCATCTATCGAGAAGGACGGCCTCATGGTGTCAGTCTCAACCGGCGGAACCTCCTGCAGGAGGAGCCGCTTGATAAAGGAGAAGATATCCCGGCATATGGATTTCATCTCGAAGACTGAAATGCTTGTCATCGGGACTGACCAGAACTACCTTAGCCTCAACGAACGTGAGTCTGTGCATCTGGTCGGCGACAGATTTGACTGTACCGGCGAAATGCTCACCAATCTCCTTGGAGTCCACGAGTTCATGCTCGTCAACACCTGCAACAGGATCGAGGTGGTTGCATTTGTATCTCCGTCACAGCCTCTTGAGAAGCTCCTGCTGAAGATATTAGGATTTGACATCCTCCGCGATGATTCATACTACATGAAATACGGATATGACGCCTTCAGGCATATGTCTTTTGTCTGCGCCGGACTTATGTCCCAGACACCCGGCGAGAAACACATAACCGCGCAGCTCAAGAGCGCTCTCGACTATTCGAAGTCAAAAGGCTGGGCTGGAAAACTGATGCAGGAATGGTTTGACAACACTCTCCATATCTCGAAGCATATCCGCCAGATCGTCGAACCCATGTTCTCAGCTTTCGAAATTGAGGATCTGTCTCTCAAGTATGCTTCTGACATTTTTCCGGATATTTCAAAGCACGGCGTGATGCTCATCGGAACCGGCATAATAGGCCAGGCAATTGCGGAAAAACTGATCGCCAAAGGATGTTCCTTCACCTGGTGCTACCATATGAACCGCCCTGAAGTCAAACATGGAGAGAAGATCAGGCTTTGCAATCTTAACGAGATGAAAGACCATCTTCCTTCTGCTGAGATCATAATTTCTGTAGCAACGACTCCTGCCTATCTCATCCATAACGGACATGCTCCGTTCATGGACCAGACCAGGAAAATGCTGATAATCGATCTCGGGATACCGCGAAATGTATCTCCTGAATTCAAGAAACTGATGCCGAATATGACAATCGCCGATCTCGACGATCTGAAGCACTGGCACCGCCGCGAGGCCATCGACATGTCGCATGTCTTTGATAAGAGCTCTCAAGCCGTTGAAGAGCACCGTCCGCAGTTTGAAAAGCTTATGAACGGCATTAAAGGATCCTGAAGAATGTAGCACAGGCATCTTGCCTGTGAATAGTTTTGAACATCGAACGTCCAACATCGAACACCGAACGTTGAATGAAAAGAGTCAAGATAAAAGTCGGGACGCGTGGCAGCAAGCTTTCAGTCGCGCAGACTTCGGATTCCCTGGACAAGCTCAAGGCAATCCTTCCATGCATTGAATTCAAGCTTGAGACTGTTTCCACCCCCGGCGACCGTGACAGGAAGACCGATCTGAAAGTCTCCCCGGCTGACTTTTTCACAAAGGATCTTGATGACGCCATACGCTCCAGAAAGATCGACTGCGCCATCCACAGCGCCAAGGATCTCCCGGATCCGATGCCGGAAGGAATCGACTGGTTCTGGTTGCCATGGTGCGAAGATGCAAGGGATGTAATTATAATGCCCGAAATGGCGAAGTTAAGAATTTTAAAATTAAAAATCATCAATCGAAAATCGAAAATGCGCATCGGTGTCAGTAGTGCGCGCCGCGAGGAATATTGCAGGAAGAAATTCCCGAAGGCGGAACTTCTGCCTATAAGAGGCAACATCGATGACAGGATAGCCCAGCTGGATGCCGGCAAATTCGACATGCTCATCATGGCCGCCGCCGGCCTTAAGAGGTTAGGACTCGAAAACAGGATCTCTGAATACATAGATGAAAGGGAGCTTGCTCCCCCCGAAGGGCAGGGGTGGCTTGCTCTGACTTACAGGAAAGAGGATGGAATCTTCAATGAGATCCGGAAGCTGTTCGTGAAATCGGTGGTGTTCGCCGGAGCTGGGCCTGGAGATGCTGATCTCGCAACTCTCGCCGCTGTAGATGCCTTGAGAATATGCGATGTCTGCCTCTATGATGCATTAATTTCATCCGACCTGCTCAAGAACCTTCCCGAGACAGCACGAATGCTCTTCGTCGGTAAAAGAAGCGGCTGCCACAGTATGAAGCAGGATGAGATTAATGCCCTGATTGCGAAGTTCGCAAGACAGGGGAAGAGCGTCGTCCGTCTCAAGGGCGGGGATCCGACGATATTCGGAAGGCTCGCAGAAGAAATCGAAACGCTCGATAAGCTTGAACTGCCATACAGGGTGATTCCCGGTGTCAGCAGCTTGAATGCAGTCGGAGCTACTGGCCTTATGCTGACGCGACGTGGACTGTCAAGGGGATTTTCCGTAATGACGCCCCGCAGATCCGGTTCATCTGAATTCCAGCATGTTTCAAAGGAAGAGAGACTTAGTTTCCCATCTGTTTTCTTCATGGGGCTTTCTGAAACTGCGAACATCGCAAAATTCCTGATCAAGGATGGGAGAAGCAGGAATACGCCTGCTGCGGTTGTTATTTCTGCAGGAAATGAGATTCAACAAGAAGTAATCATTGGTTCTCTGAGCGGCTTTGCCCGCTCAGTAATAAAGATTCCAGGAAGCGAAGCGCCAGGAATCTTTATCGTTGGCGAGAACGCAGATCCGAAATATCTGCTGAAGAAAAATGGAGCTTTGCAAGGGAAGAAAATTCTTTTGACATGCAGTGATTCCATCATGGACAAGGCGGTCAATAAAGTTCGTGAGCTTGGCGGAATACCTGTCAGGATGCCGATGATAAGATTAGAAGAAAACAGGCGAGACGCCTGTTCTACACTCCTGAAGACATACGACTGGATAATGCTGACTTCCCCATCTGCGGTGAAGATTTTTATTGAATCATTGAAAAAGGAAAGATATGATTTTCGGCGTCTGCCGAAAATCATCGTCTGTGGTCCAGGTACGGCAGATGAATTTCGCAGGAATGGGATAAGCCCTGATATCGAGGCGTCTGATAGTTACGGAGCCGAAGGGCTCCTGAAGGCGATAACGTTACATGTCAAGAAAGGTGACAAGGTACTGCGTCTGTGCTCCGACAAGGCCAGCAAGGAAATCTCCTGCGAACTTCGCAAGCTGGGGGCAACCGTCACAGATGAAATACTTTACAGGAATGTTCTGGTGAAATATGATAAGCTCCCGGAATTTGATGCAGCAATATTTGCCAGTTCGTCCGCAGTTGAATCCTTCCGCGCTAATTTCGGTCTGGAAAAGCTGAAAGGCAAGGATACAGTTGTCATTGGCAGGCCGACGCTTGGGACATTGAAGAAGTTCAAGTATAAAGGCAGTATTATTTTGGCGAAGGAAGCGACGATCAACGGCTGCATTGAATCGCTGGCTGAAAAACTGATTGAAAAGAAGATCTTAAATCAGAGGTGAAAGCCGTTAGGCTAAAGAACAAACTAAAGTTTGAACTCCAAAGTTTGGAGTCCAGCCTTTAGGATGATTAATTCATAAAAATCATTTTTACCACGAAACGCGCGAAGAACACGAAGGAAGGCATTGTTCTATGAAAAATCCATGCAATCCTCTCTATTGCATTGCCTTCGTTAACTTCGTGTCCTTCGTGGTGAATAATTTAGGTTGGGTTGTCTTGTCAATTAATGACTTAACTTAGTGGCATTCAAATTAAAGGTGATTTTATGTTCCCATCCACAAGACTTAGACGATACAGGAAGAGCAAGGAACTGAGGAAGATGTTTTCACAGCCTTTTCCTGGATCGGAGAAGTTCGTCTGGCCGGTCTTCGTGATAGAAGGCAGGAACAGGGAGATTCCTATCGCAGCGATGCCCGGACAGAGCAGAATGACGGTCGATGTCTTGATAAAAAGACTTGAGCCTGTCGTGAAGTCCGGAATCGGTGGAATTATGATATTCGGGGTCGTCGAGAATTTCCAGAAGAGCCTTGATGGAAGCTATTCATACAGGAAGGACGGAGTTGTCCAGAAGGCGATCCGCGAGATCCGCAGGAATTATCCGGGACTGGTCATCTTCACCGACGTCTGCCTCTGCGCATACACGAAACATGGACACTGCGGGATCCTAGACAAGAATGGTGATGTTGAAAATGATAGGACACTTGTGTCCCTAGCAAAGATGGCGGTGTCACATGCTCAGGCCGGAGCCCATTCCGTCGCTCCGAGTGCGATGATGGACGGACAGATCCTTGCGATCCGCAATGCGCTTTCAAAGGCGGGATTCAATGATACGCTCCTTATGAGCTATTCGACAAAGTTCGCATCAAATTTCTATGGGCCGTTCCGTGACGCTGCGGCTTCAAAGCCCGGCAAAGGCGACCGAAAGGGATATCAGGCTTCATTCAGGAACCTTAAAATTGCGCTGAAGGAATCTGTCGAGGACGAGAAGGAAGGTGCGGACATCCTGATGGTCAAGCCAGCGCTCTGCTATCTCGACATCATCAGCAAGGTGAAGGAGAAGACGCTTCTTCCAGTGGCCGCATACAATGTGAGCGGTGAATATTCAATGATCATAGCTTGTGCTGAACGTGGCTGGGGCGACCTGAACGGAATGGCGAAGGAATCGCTGATGGCGATCTCTCGTGCAGGAGCGGATATGATCATATCTTATTGGGCGAACCGATACGAGAATATTTTTCTTGACAAGACTTGAATGATTTCAGAAATGTAGGAGTTCACAACTTCAGTTGTGTCTTAAGGCCTTCCTTACGGAATCAAGCATCTTATAGCAACCTCGTGTGGATCGTAGAGG
The DNA here is from genome assembly GCA_001804805.1 of Lentisphaerae bacterium GWF2_49_21. GTDB lineage: Bacteria > Verrucomicrobiota > Lentisphaeria > Victivallales > GWF2-50-93 > GWF2-50-93. Next base: position 11,206 of record MHBH01000043.1, on the reverse strand, counting down.
CGGCCGCCTCCGGAGCTGGAAAAAGGCTTGAAGCCATCCGAAAAGCCTTGATTCACCCGTGCTTCCAGACTATCTTATTGCCATCATAAAATCAAAATTCCTGTCAACCAACAAGCTATCAGCCAACAACTTCCAAAGCTTTGAATCGCGAACTCAGATTTGCATGATACTTGGAGCTGATTTTATCCGACATGTATGATTTCTGCAGCACGGAGATCATTTTTTCCTTCTTGGATATGAAATTCGAAATCAGCGCATCCACCGCCTTGTCGTTGATACCCAGCCTTTTCCCAAGTTCCAGGAAGTCAACCCTGCTGAAGAATCCCAATGCCTCATATTCACTTGTGAATGAATTGCCGGCAAGAAAATCCAGGGCGAAAACATATTCGTCCGGGAAATAAATCCTCGTGTCAAGGGCATCATAGTTTGGAGTCATCTTGTCGAATACCGGCTCCCGTGAAGGTGAAACAAGCTGCAGGCTTATGTTTTTCAGATGATAGTCGCCGTTGTTTATCAGGAAATTGAAGATGAGCCTTCTGATGAAATCCATGACGCATCCCTTGTTGCCATTCGTGTGTTTCAGGATGGCTTTTCCGACCTCCTCATAGCTGTGCAGATATTTGTATTCGCCCCCGGCATCACGGTTCAATCCCAGCAGTTGTGTCATGTCCTCGCAGTGGACTCTTGCATTTTCATTTTTGTCAAACCTCCTTATTATGTAGGCTTTTTCCCCGTCTTTCAGGAGAACCAACCCCAGAGGTGGAGTTTCTATGCCGGCAATTGCGCCCATCAGCATGGAGGCATGTTCATTCTCTGATGCTTCAGGAAATTCATATGGTGTCGGCTTGAGTATGTATGTGCCATTGACATCTGTTGGAACCAGCCTGTCGCCATCCAGTCTCATGGACAATTTCTGCTGGACCCCAGAAATGGACATCCTTTTGGAATTTTCCATGGCGATTCTTGTCATGAAGTCTTTTTTGTCAAAGTCAAGGTGCGGCGAGACCCTGATGCTCCCGAAAAGTTTCTTGATGCATCGGTCGTGATATTCCGGGAACTTTGAAATTTTAATATCCTCAAGACATATATGGCAGCGCATTTTATTCATCCTCCTTTTCCACGGTTACAGCTCCTATCAGATCCTTTCCGTTTTCAATAAGGAGTGTGAACGTGTCGTTTTCATCTATTTTCTGTGTGATGGATTGGATTTTAAGCAGCCATCCTTCGGAGACCAATCCTTCAAAGAACGGGAAAAGTTTTTCGGACACATATGGTGAAATCCTAAGGGGCAGGGTTGCGCTTACCGGCAGTCCTCCGGGATCTTCAAGATACTTTTCAAAATATTGGAATTCGCATCCGGACTTTGTCTTCGACAGCCGGCCGGCAGGAATTCCGTTATAATATACTATTGCGGTTTTCATCTTATGTAGAGTTTTTTCCCGATCGAGTTTAAGACCTTTTCAGCATTTTCAAGGGAAACATTTTTCGAGCCCTTTTCAATCTTTTTCAGACAACCGGTGCTTATACCGGCTATGGTCGCCAATTGCATCTGGGTCATCTTGGTCAATTTCCTTTTCTCCTTGACAGTTTTACCATAGTCTTCGAGTGGCACGAAGTCGGATCCATTCAATTTAAATTCAATTTCAGCTAAAGAATCCCGAAGCTCTTTACATTGGTTCTTAATTTTTTCAACATCAATAATAGTCATAAAAATATCTCCAGTCTTAATTATAATCATAAAATAGCTAATATTATGAATAAGTCAATGGCAAATGATATAAATATATCTAATTATAATAAAATAAGTGAATAATAGATATTATAACGAGTATTAAAGCAAGAGGTAAATTTTAAATGCATATTTTGAATTTCCAATTCCGGAGGTGCCCTCCGGAGCTGGAAACGGACTGGAGCCATCATGCAAGCCTTGATTACCCAGCTCTTACAGACTATCTTACTTTCACTATGAAATCAAAACTCCTGTCACCAATATGTAAAGGAATATTGTAATGAAGAAAATCGGCAATGGTATGCTTTTATGTGTTTGTGCTCTTTTGGGAGCAATGGTGGCTACAACGGCTTTTGCGGCCGAGGAAAAGGACAAACTCGCGGTTCTTAAGGAACTGCAAATCGAGAACGGGAAAATTACGCTCGTGGAATACAATGATTCCACGACAATTACACCTTCCAAAGGAAACCCGATAAATAACGTTCCGCCGCGGGCCATAGTGAAACTTGTCCTCAATCCTGCAAAAGGCTCTAATATCAAGGTTGAGGTTTGGCTGCCGGATGCGAAGAAATGGAACGGCAAGTTCATCGGACTCGGTAACGGTGGGTCTGCAGGAAATATAAATTCCAGCGGATTTGCCTGGCCGTTAATTGGCGGTTATGCTGTCGCCACAACAGACATGGGAACTGCACCGAACGCCGACTCCGGAATCGGAAATAAGGAGGTCTGGAAGGATTTCGGGTTCCGCGCCACGCATCTCATGACAGTTACCGCAAAGCAGCTGATCAAGGCGTATTACGGTAAGGATCCTGAGTTTTCATATTTCAACGGCGGCTCGACCGGTGGACAGCAGGGCCTCCAGGAAGCGCAGCGCTATCCCGAGGATTATGATGGTATTATCGCAAATATTCCTGCGCATTGCCGCACTCCGCTCCATGCCTATTTCCTTTGGAACGACCAGATACTCCGCAAATGTCCGTTTACCGAATCCCAGCAGAAGAACATCATCCTTGCCGGTAACGAATACATGGCTGCCCGCGAAATACCGCAGACCGCCGGCAAGATGGTGTCCGATCCGCGATGCGACATGAAGGACATCGAAGCGGTCATAAAGCTTGCAAGGGAGAAGGACCAGACCCTGACGGATGCGCATGCAGAAGCCCTCAGGAAACTGTTCGACGGTCCGAAACATGCCATCACAGGCGAACGTATATTCTGTGGGATCCCGTTTGGCAGTTCATTCAATATCGCCCACGGCCACCTTTATCTCTTCAAATGGGTGTTCGGGGCTGACAAAGATCTCACAACAATAGATTTCGGGAAGGACATCGACACATATACCGCCGCACTCGGTCCGTATCTCAACGCTGAGAACGCCGACCTGAGCAAATTCGAAAAACGCGGGGGCAAGCTGATCATGATATCCGGTTCTGCCGATTCATGCGTGCCTTACACCGCATCGCTTGACTATTATGAACGCGTTGCCGAACAATGTGGATCCATTGATAAAGCCAAGTCGTTCATATTACTTTACATCATCCCAGGAATGAGCCACGGCCCCGGTCCCGGAATAAACAAGCTGCCGAACATGCTTGACCTAGTGATCAACTGGCGTGAAAAAGGTGTCGCTCCGGATAAAATCCAGACACAGCGCGTCGTGGATGGAAAGACCGAGATGGACATAACTCTTTATCCGTATCCGTCGAAAACCAGCTGGACGCAGGAAGGCGGATTCAAGCCTGTCGATGGACCGCGCAAAGGAGTAGATCGTATCGCAGAACGCTTCAGGCCGCCTGCGGCGGAATGAGGCAGTGAGAATTGCCGATTTGAATATAAAAATAAAATTAGATGGATGAGCTGATTTCAAAACTCCAGAAAACGTTTGTTGCGGAAACAAGCCCGTTGGAGTTCAAACTTTAGTTTGTCTCAAATTTGTTGGTAGTAGCGCAATTTATTGCGCGTTTTTGATTGTTTTCATTTTAAGCCGACCAGACGGTCGGCGCTCCCGGGCCGGGAACGCCAAGCGTCTGCTTGGCAGAATTACAGCGAAGGATTTATATGAAAAAAATCGGCAATCGGCAATCGACAATTGGCAATGTTTTGTTCAAACGTGCTGAAAAACTAATCCCCGGCGGAGTGAACAGCCCGGTGAGGGCGTTCAGGTCCGTTGGCGGGAATCCTGTCTACATGAAAAAAGGGCAGGGGGCTTATGTCTTTGACACAGACAGGAAAAGATATATTGACTTCTGCGGATCGTGGGGGCCGCTTATCCTAGGTCATGCGAGAAGGGAAGTTGTCGAGGCGGTACAGAAAGCCGCAGCAGATGGTATGAGCTTTGGCACATGCACTCCCCGGGAAGTCGAGATGGCCGAACTGTTGACCGACATGGTTCCTTATCTGGAAATGGTCAGGATGGTGACCTCTGGGACTGAAGCGGTGATGACTGCTATCAGGCTTGCAAGAGGATTCACCGGAAGGAACAAGATCCTCAAGTTCGACGGATGCTATCATGGACATGCCGACTATCTGCTTGTGGCCGCTGGAAGCGGGCTTCTTACCGGTGGGATTTCAAGTTCCGCAGGAGTCCCAGCCGGAGCTGTGAATGATGTCTTTGTCTGTGCGTATAATGACATTGCGGCAGTGGAAAAGATTTTCTCTAAACACGGGAATGATATTGCGGCAGTGATAGTGGAGCCAGTCGCCGGAAACATGGGTCTTGTCAAGCCGGAACTTGGATTCCTTGAATCATTGAGGAAGCTGACAAAAAAGAGCGGATCACTTTTGATTTTCGATGAAGTCATAACCGGATTCCGTCTTGGTCCGACGACATACGGGAAAATCTGCGGGATAACTCCTGATCTTACGACTCTCGGTAAGATCATTGGAGGAGGGATGCCGATTGGTGCACTTGGTGGAAAGGCTGCGATAATGAAGAAGCTTGCGCCCCTTGGTCCGGTCTATCAGGCCGGCACACTCAGCGGAAATCCTGTCGCGCTCGCAGCAGGCATCGAGACGCTGAAGATACTCAAAAAGGAAAATCCTTATCCACGACTTGCGAAGTTCGCAAAGAAAATTGAGTGCCTTGTGAATAAGAAGGCAAGTGAAAAAAGGCTTGGCGTCCATTGTGTGAGCGAAGGCGGTATGTTCACAATTTTCTTTACTGGCAGGAAGCCGCTCAGGAATCTTGAAGAGATAAGAGACTGCGACACTGCGAAGTTCGCAGATTTCTTCAGGTCTATGCTGAAGAAGGGGATTTATCTGTCGCCATCTCAGTTCGAAGTGGGTTTCATTTCCGCGGCACATTCGGAAAAAGATATCGGATACCTTGCCGGACTGCTCAAGGAATACCTGACTAAAAAAGTTTAGGTCCGACTGGAGCTGGCAGCTCCGGATTCTTCTGGTTTGTTTCGCCGGCCTTCTCCTTCACGGCAGGTTTTTCCCCGACTGGCGGTTTTACTGCTGGAGCTGGTGCAGCAGGGGTAGGGGCTGGAGCCGGGGGCGTGGCAGCAGTCTTCTTCGGATCCTTTGGCTGTTCAGGTACAGGGAAGCCCATTTCATTGAGATTTGCGCCGATATTCTTGTCTTTTCCGGGTGATTTGTCATCGAGGACGAACACATTCAGATCCGTATAGTAGGATGAAGATGAACTGTGAATGACGCGTACTCCATCAGGGACCGCAAATCTTGTCTGGAGCTCTTTCTTGAAGATGGGTCTTTCGTTGATGATGTCGCCCCTGGTAGTAAGCTGTTTAGACAGTCTTTTAAGACCTTTCAAGTCAAGGGCCTTCTCCTCCTTGCCGCTGCTGTTGACCCCTCCTTTGCTAATTCCGTCCGCAAGAGCCATTTCACCATAGAGAAGAGTATTATCCAGGGAGATCCTTATTCCCTGATCGTTGCCCTTGTCGCGTTCGGGGAGGTTGAAAAGCTTGTTCTTCCCATATAAGATGCAGTTTGTGAAGTATAAGTTCCCGTCACCCCAGGAAATCCAGAACGCATAGCTGTTGTCGCTTACAATATTGCATTTCAGGAACGTGAGCTTGTTGTCCTTGTAGCTATAGACATCTATTGTATTGAAACATGAGTTGTAGAATTCCTGAGTCATTTTCTTGTCATTGTTCTCACAGGAATAATGGCCTATGACTGAATCAATGACAGTGATGTCCGTCTCGCATTCGACACTGCTCGTCCAGAGGTTCCTGATAATGTTCTTCTTGCCCTTCAACCGGATGCTTGCACTGCAGTATTTCCCCGTTTCACCTTCGATTATAAGATTGTCCATGTCAATATCAAAGGAGGAACTGTAGTTTCCGGGGCACAGATGGAGTATTGAACCTTTCTTCAGGTTCCTGATGGCTTCGCCGGGCAGGAGCGAACCTTCGGCTTTTCCATCGGGGCTGCATTTGACGATCGTTCCGGTCTTTGCCCTCTGGGTATCATATGGCCCTGGCGGGATGGGGGCGGACTGGCAGCATATTGAAATGAGAAGAAAACTGCAGGAAATTGCTGACAGAAGCTTATATATCATAAATCCCCCTAATAGGTTATTTGATAAGTTAACACATGAATATAATAAATGCAAAGATGATAGTTATTTCACTGTTGAGTCGATTACGTCCTTGATGATTTCCTTCGCTTTTGAGGCGGGATCCTGTTTTCCGGGGGATTTTTCCTGTGATTCAGCTTCAGCGGATTTGGGAGCAGGGGGAACCCAGGTTATGACTTCGTCTGAAATAAGAACAGCGCCATATTCGATTATGTCCTTCCATTTCTTCACGGAGCCGAGATTGTCCTTTGTGATTTCATTTATGTTCTGTCTTCCAACGGTCACGCTTGATTCCGCACCAAGCAGGGCGACGGATTCGCCCACTGGAAATGAGATATAGTCGCCTTTGAACATATCGGTGAACCGCACACAGAGGAGAAGCGTCACATTATGGATGTCCTTCTTGCTCTTGTTGTTCACATTGACAATTACGCTGTTTGAGAGCCAGGCGGGTTCGATTGAGAGATCGATTGGGCCCGGGAGTTCCATGTCCAGATAGTTCTTGCAGAACTGGAAATCCGACAATATCTTGTCCCATTGTCCCTGCAGCCTGCGCCTGAAGAAGTGGTCGAATATCTTCTGTCTCGCGAGATCATTCTGCCCTTTTTCGGAATATATCCGTGCCTTCTGGAAATCCGGGCTGAAATAGCCGGCGCCGGTCATTATCCCTCGGTACGTGTTTATTATCACACGCCCTTCCTTTGAGCTGTTGAGATAATGGCGTTTCCTGTAGAGGTTCAATGTGTCCGTAAGCTCCTCCATCTGCTTCGGATAATAGGCGGCTGACTGGTCGAAATCTATCACGGCCTTGTCATAGCTGCGGGATTTCATTTCAAGGACGCCCTTCAACAGCAGTGCTGGAGCATACTGCCCGCCATGCTCCTTGAGTATTTCATCAATGACGGGTTTTGCCGAGGAGGCATCAGTCTCCCTGCCTCGTTCGAGCAATGCAAGTGCAAGCAGGATGTGGGCTTCTTTTTCGTGCGGAGAGATTGAAGCGGCCGCCTGTGCGCTGTTCACAACTTCATTCCAGTCACGCTCGTAGAATGCGAGATAGGCCCGGTCCCTTGCCGAGCAGAGCCTGTTCCATTCACCAAGGTATTTGGCGCTGACAGAACAGTATTCGAAAAGGAGATCTATCATCTCGTCCTGCTGTTCCTCGAGACGTTTTTTTATCCTATCATACTTTGCGGCCTCTTCAAGCCTCTTCTGCCAGACCTTCTTCGCCTGTTCCCTGTCGATTTTCATTCCAGTGATGAAATCGGAACCTGTGATTCCGGCGATATCGGTGATCGCGCCGGAAGTTATCTTGTAGATGGAATCCATCTCGTCTATCTTGTCCTTGGATTCGAGCAGTTTCTTGTAGACATTGAAGAAACGGTATTTAAGAGTGGCGGCGTCGGGGGCGACAAGATCTGACTCCCGCTGCAGAATGAATGGTGTGAGTTCGTTGAAGTTTTTAGCTTCCGAAAGAGCCCTTTCAATACTGTACAGGGCCATCACGGTCTGGTCGATGTCATAATCTTTCTTTTCAGAGGGGAGCTTCTGTTTCAGGTCCTTCTCTATTTCCTCGACCTTTGGTTCGGCATCCTTTATGAATGTGGGAGGTTCAGAAGGCTTGGAGCGGGGATATGTCCAGACTGCGATTAAGATTGAAATGGCAAAAAGGAGCGCAAGAGGAGCCATGCAGCCCCAGAGCATTAATTTGCTTTTATCATTCATGTATCCTTTTGCTTTTCAGAAAAGACGACCGCCTCGAAGACCTTGAATTCCACGTCCGGCTCCTTCCATGCGTAGGGTTCAAGTCCGGCCTTCAGGGATAGGTGGACCATTGTGGTTTCAAGGTCCCATCCCTGTTCCGGGGCGACCTGCGGGAGGAATACCGAGCTGTGGAAATCCTTCAGCAGGATTATGCCATGCTTCCCTATGACGAATTCATCGGGCGATTTGATCTTTGACGGAAGCGTGAGCACGGAAATTTCAATATGGACGACGGAGAGTTCGTCAAGTGACTTCATCCTTTTGAATCTTGGATCCCCGAATGCGGAATTCAGTGCGTTATGCATGATGTTTTCGCAGAGGGGCTCAAACGCCTCTATGTTGCCGATGCAGCCGCGGAGGCCGCCGTCGGAACTGTGCAGTGTGACGAAGCAGGAGCGGATTTCGTGCAGCTTTTCAGGAAGGGCTCCGGGATCCGGGAGTTTCTCCTTCTTCAATGCGTTCATTATTGTAGAACGTGCGAGGGAAAGCATCATCTTCTTCTCGTCAGAGGAATAGGCTTCATTTTCCTTCATTGGCATCCCCATGCGCAAAGGGTTTAAAAAAACAGAACTTCTCCGAGGAGAAGTTCTGCATGAAAGTGAAATTTCTTATATGATCTTATTTCTCAGGAATCTTGATCGTGGAGCCTGCCTTGAGCTTCCCGTCTGCAGGTATTCCTGGATTTGCATTCCTGATATCATCGGTCCTGAGCCCGTACATTTGGGCGACATCGTCAACCGTTTCGCCTTCAGACACCGGATGGTCGGAGAAGATTCCAGCAGGCGCGGCGGGCATGTCCATTGCGGGAGCCGCTGATGGAGAAGGAGCGCCACCTTCGAGTTCGTTCAGAAGTTTTTCCTCTTCGCTCGGGCCTGCGGGCTTCGCAGGTTCAATGGGCATGGTTACGGATTCAAGGGGTTTCTTGAGCGGAGCGCCAGCAGGAGCGGCGGCGCCAGCTTCTGGAATTGTAAGCTTCTGTCCAACCTGGAGAGCTTTTTTCGGATCGAGGTTGTTGGCGGAGATCAGGGCGTCCGTCTTTACATTGTACTTGTTGGCGATCTTCCAGAGAGAATCACCGTTTACTACAGTATAGGAGCCGTCTGATGGACGAGGTGCGCCTTTTGCGCCTTCCTTGCCTGACTTGTAGGCGGCAAGCTTCTCAGGTGGGACAGGAGCTCCACCAGGCGGAATCATAAGAGTCGTGCCGATCTTCAGGGGTTTCTGAAGGGACATGTTGTTGTAGGCGGCAAGCTCTTCCTTGCTTACGCCGTAGCTTCTTGAGATTTTCCAGAAGGAGTCGCCGCTTACGACCTTATATTTGATAGGTTCAGTCTTTATTTCAGGAATTACCGGCGTAGGAGGGAGGATGATATTTGTCGTCGAAAGATCTATAGCCGGAGATTCGGACGGAGCTGGAATGTAAGGCCTGTCCTTGAGAACTTCCTGACTTTTGCAACCGGTCATGCTGAGCATCCCAATGGCAATGACATGTACAGCTGCGACCCCGAGTAAAACCTTCATGCGCCTATTTTTCACTTTCAAACCTCCTGTTAATTATAAAAGTAAATTTTTGACCCCTGTCCTTATAGTCCTTGAACATGTCCATGCTTGCACAACCCGGTGCCAGAAGAACCACGTCTCCGCGTCCTGCTTTGCCGCATGCGGCAAGCACAGCATCTTCAAAACTATTAAATATTACGCAACTTATATCATTTTTCCACAAATTTGCCAACTTTTTTTTGCATTCTCCTACAAGAAAGGCCGCCTTTATCCTGTTTTTCTCGGCTAAGACAGGGGTGAAATCCATGTTTTTGTCGAGTCCGCCGGCTATGAGGCAGACGTTCTTCCTGCCTCCGACCGCCTTCAATGCCACTACGGTCGAGTCTGGGTTTGTCGCCTTTGAATCATTTATGCAGGTAATGCCGTTTTTCCTGAGGACGATTTCAAGCCTGTGTGGGCCTGTCCTGAAATTCTTTGCCCCCTTCCTGAGACGTTCCCTTGACGCGTCCGGTATTACCGCTAAAACGAGGGCAAGTGAAGCGAGCAGGTTTTCCGCGTTATGGGTACCCAGAAGCCTGGTTTCTGAAATATCCATGAATTTCCTGCCCTTGATGAAAATGTCTTTTCCGTCGAAATAATAGTCGGAGTCTGATTTTTCCGAGGAAAAGATAACAGGCCCTGGCCTGCTTGGCCTGCCCGTATTGAATTTCCTCCAATATTTCAGAAGGTCTGAACGGATTATCTTCTTTTCAGCAGAATCGATGTTCCTGAAAACGCTGAACTTCGAAGCTGCATAGTCATCTTCAGTCCTGTACCTGTTCATATGATCGGATGTTATGTTCAGTATTGCTGCGGTCAGCGGTTTGAATGTCGAACAGGCGTCAAGCTGGAAGGAGCTTGCCTCGACGACATAGAAGTCCGGCTGTTTCCTTGCAAGGATCGCTCTGCTCAGCGGAACTCCGATATTGCCCGCTGTTTCCGCCTTGACTCCTATGGAATTCAAAAGATGGCATGTGAGCTCAGTTGTGGTGGTCTTTCCGTTCGTCCCAGTGATCGCTATGATCGGAGTCCTGCAATGGCGTGCACCGAATTCAAGTTCGCTGATCACCGGGATGCCGCTTGCGGATGCGGATTTGCCCATCGGAGAGGTAGTCGATATCCCGGGACTGATCACTATCACTGTCAGGTCTGAGGCAGGTAGCCGACCGCCTTTCCAGCCGAGGATGATCTTGAGCCTCCTGTTCTTCGAAAGGGATCTTTTATATTTTGCGAGTTCAGGTGAATTCTTTTCATCGATGGCGGTCACGTTTGAACCAAGCTTGAGCGCAAGCGAGACCGCCGCGCGGCCGCTGATGCCAAGGCCGAGGACCAGTATGTTTTCGAATGATGACGACTGATTTTTCATATTCCTCGCGATGTCCGTAAAGTAATTTGCAAAACAAAACAACAAAAAGAGAAATCCCGGATTATGAGTACCACTGGAACTGCCCTTGGGCAAGTCGAAGAGCTCAAAATGATGAATGTTGAGTGATGCGTTACTCCGGATTCGTTAATTCCTGAAAATTTCGCACGTGCTGCTTGACACGGGGCAGCTGATGCCGTATAATATTAATGTTGAACGTTCAACATTGGAGGCAGGCATGGCAGGCATTATCGACATCGCGAAGGCATCT
>MHBH01000042.1 GCA_001804805.1 Lentisphaerae bacterium GWF2_49_21 | reverse complement strand
TAAGTTTTCGTGCATCATTTTTTCTCATATCCAATACGATAGCACACAATAAATAAAAGTCTATACTATTATGAGACGATTAGTAACTATCAAGAAGCTTGTATGGATTACTCTTGAACAGCATCCAATCATCCAGCAATCCATCCACCCAGTCTTCCTATCTGTTCACGTGGACGACCTTTGCGGGTGGGAAGCCGTTGAATGGAGTCGACGAGGCGATGGTGTATGCGCCGGCGTTGTTGCTGTAGAGGAGCTCTCCGAGTTCGAGGTTCGGAGGAAGCTCCTCGGACATCGAGACGACGTCTAGGGCGTCGCATGTCGGACCGAAGACCGTGCAGATCTGCTTGGCCCCTTTCCTGAAGGAGTTCAGATGGTACTGGCAGTGGTCGAAGAGGATTCCTGAGAAAGTATGATATACACCGTCATCGATGTAATAACACACCTTCCCATCACGTACCGCCTTGCCGATGATCTTTGAAACCGCTGTGGCGGCTGTCGCGACCATGAATCTTCCGGGCTCGGCGAGGATCTGGATTTCCTTCGGGAAAAGACGGTCTATCTCGACGTTGATCTTGTGCGCGAGTTCGCTGAAGGGCCTGACCGTGCTGTCGTATGGCGCCGGGAAACCCCCACCAATATCAAGAAGGTTCATCTTGTTGTATCCCCGATCCTTGGCTTCCTGGAATATGCTGTATGCAAGATTGATCGCCTGGACATAATTGTCGAAGTTCGTCGTCTGGCTGCCTACATGGAAGCTCAGGCCTTCAACAACAAGTCCTGCCTTGACGGCTTCGAGGATGAGATCCACCGCTTCACCGGGGGCGGCACCGAATTTCGAGGACAGTTCGACCATTGCACCGGTGTTGGGAACCTTGAGACGCAGGGCAAGGCCGGCATTGGGCGCGTATTTTTTAATTTTTTTGATCTCTTCATGGTTGTCGTAAGTGACCAGAGGCTTGTACTGGTTGAGTTCCTGGAGCGTCTTGTCGGCCTTGATCGGATGCGCGTAGATAATCTTATCCCAGATCCAGTCCTGGCGCTCCTTGGCGGGCATCTCCTTGATATTCTTGTATACTATCTTCAATTCGGGCATGGAAGCGACGTCAAAGCTCGCGCCAGCATCAAAGAGTGTCTTCACTACCACCGGATCGGCGAAAGCCTTGACGGCGTAGTAGGCCTGGACGCGCGGCAGATGCTTCTTGAAAGTCGCATAATTCTGGCGGATCACGTCATGGTCCACCACAAGTATCGGGGTACCGTGCCTCTTCGCCATCTTCTGAAGAACCTTTTGAGTTACCATCATAGCCTCCTGTTTTCTGGTGGTAAATATTCACTGGATGCAGTGAATATTTACATATGTCTCCATAATTTGACCGCATTGCATTTTAAATCAAGAGATGAAATTTCCAGCCCCGATTATTTTTCGATATTTTTTTCTTCGCATCTTGACATATCACGTGATATATCACATATTATACCAGAACCAGGAAGGATCAATCATGAAGCAATCCCTTTCACAGACTGCATACGACTACGTTCTCGAAAAGATAATCAGCGGCGAGATCGCCCCGGGCACCATACTCAACAGGCGCAGCGTCGCCAAGGAGCTCAAGATGAGTCCGGCTCCGGTCCTCGAGGCGATGGTGCGACTCCAGTCCGACGGATTCCTCAACACCATCCAGAGGAAGGGAACGATAGTTTGTGGAACAAGCAGGGAGGACATCCGTTCATACATGATCCTGCGCGAGGCCATCGAATGCCAGGCTGTCCGCATCTGCCACGGAAAGGCAATCAAGGAAAACGAGGTTGAACTTAAAAAGATCGCCGCAAAATTCAATCTGCCGTCAAAAACAACTATCGACAAGTTCCATCTGGAATCCGAATTCCACTCCAGGCTGGTTTCCCTGGCAGGCTCCGTCAAGATAAGCGAATTCTTCGATAAGGCCATGAAGCTCATACTTTATTACAAGATAAACAGGTTCCATGACAAGGCCGACGCCAATGAATATAGCGACCATGTAAAACTGGTGGATCTTCTCAAGACAGCGGATCCGGACAAGGCGGAAAAATATATCAGGCTCCACCTGAATTCTGATTTTTATGTTTAATATCAATGGAGATTTAAATGAAGACTCATCTTATGCTTTCAATTCTTACGGCATCATCAGTGATTTTATCTTCATCATGCATATCCGAAAAGGAAAAAGTTCCAATGAAAGCCAATGGAAACTCGAAAATCATTGATGTTTCAATTTATGGAGCAAAGGGCGACGGGAAAAATGACGACACTGCCTCAATCCAGAAGGCGGTCTTTGCGCTTCACAAGTCAGGAGAAGGATCCACCCTCCTCTTCCCTAAAGGCAGGTACATCGTCAGGAACGACGATTCGGAAATCATCGTCAAGATAGATGACATCGACAAGGTGACAATCGACGGACAGGGCTCTGAGATCATTTCCACTAGCCGGAAAGTCATCCCGATAAGCGTTAAAAATTCAAAGGGTGTAACCTTGAAGAACATGATCATCTACTGGGAGAAACCATATTTTTCGCAGGGGAAGGTGATATCGTCAACGGAAAGCACGATTGATGTGAAATTCGACGATGAATATCCCGTCAACGGCACGGAGGAAATTGAGGCGTTGATGGATTATGATCCGGTTTCAAAGATACCAATAGGGAATCTTGACGTATTTGGAAGCGCCATCAGGAAGAAGGAGCTTACAGCCCCCCAGATGCTGAAACTCACCTTCAAGACCGAATGGGGCGATCCGGAGAAGAGGAAATATGTCTCAAGGACCCTTTCAACGATACCTGCCGGAACCATCATTCTCCTGCGTCATGCCATATACGGACAATATGGCATCGACATCAACATCTGTGAAAATGTGAACATTGAAAACGTCAGGATATGGGGTGTTCCGGGAATGGCTGTGCATATGAGCCAGTGCAAGGACGTACATGTGAAGAAACTCATCATCGAACCCAAGCCCGGCACCGGCAGGATCATGTCGTGCACAGCCGATGCGTTCTTCTTCATTTATCCGATGGGGGAGCTGGCAATTGAAGACTCAAGGATCGAGGCGGCCGGCGACGATTGTCTTCCATTATATGGAAAATTCCTGAAGCTGACCGAGATTGTCGACAGGAAGACCATGAAGCTCAAAGTCGAGATCGGCTGGCAGGGACCTACAGCCCGTCCTGGTGACAGGATTGACATTTACGGAGGAAATGATCTCGCCCTTAAGGCGACGCTTTCAGTGGAAAGTTCAAAGTTCGACCAGAATGAAAAACTGCATGTGATAAAATTCAATGAGGAAATACCTTCCGGAGTCAAGACTGGAGATGTCGGATACAACACGGCCTTCATGTGCAGCAAGGTCTCCGTAAAGAACACGATACTGGGTTCAAACCGCGGCCGCGCGGTTTTCCTTTCCGCGAGGAATGTGGAGTTTGAGAATGTAAAGATTTACGGCACAAGCCTTGCCGGTGCGATAATATTCGCGGACAAGGACCGTTCATCCCGGCCTGGCCCTTCCGTCGAGAACTTCACTTTCAAAAACTGCACTTTTGATTCCTGCGCACTCGCCCCTCTCGTGGTTTACACGGGAGCTCCGAAGCCGGCCGCCCTCCAGAAGAATATAAACGTGATCGACTGCAAATTCACCGACAGAAGCGAGATCCGCAGGCTCCGCGCAAAGGGATCAAACTACAAGAACATCATGTTCTACCAGGCCGGAATCTATTTCAAGGATGTCAGCCGGGGACTTATAAGCGGAAACACCTTTGAAGGATTTGAAGATGCGATTGCCATCTCAAACACACAGGACGTGACCGTAACAAACAACAGATGCCTTGATTCTTCTCCCTCGCGGATTGTCAACGACAAGGCAACGAACACCAATCTGCTGCTTGATAAGAATATTAATTTCAACGAGGATGCCGAAGCTTCAAAATACAATTTCTCGTATCTTTACTATTGCGACATGAGATGAACGGGAGGACGCCATGAGAGACAATATTGCCAATTGCCAATTGCCGATTGCCGATCTGAAATTGAGAGACAAATTCGGAAATCGGAATTCGGAAATCGGAAATAATTTCACCCTGATAGAGCTCCTGGTGGTCATTGCGATCATCGCAATCCTCGCCGCCATGCTCCTGCCTGCGCTCGCAAACGCCCGTGCGATGGCAAAGGCCGCCAGATGCGCGTCCAACCAGAAGCAGATCGGTCTGGCCTTCTTCATGTATACTGATGAATTTGCCGAACGGCTTCCATATTATTTCTGGAGTGACGGCTCCAATTTCTACATCTCATACGACGATCTGCTGAACAGCTATGTCGCTGGAACCATGACAGAAGCGGAAAAGAACGCATCTTCAACTCCGGTGGCTAAAAGCCTTGAGATCTTCCAGTGTCCGGCCGACAACTGCAAGCGCGCTTCAACAATACGGACCTACAGTATGCCCCGTACGAGCATGACGCAGCTGGGAGTCGGCAAATATGCCTCCGGAACAGCTACTCCTCCACCGGAGATGAAGCTTAGCCTGGTCACCAGGACAGGAGAAACGATTCTTCTCGCAGAATGGGCAGGACTGCCGAACAGTTCCGGCTTATACAACAATCAGCAGGGAGCGCAGGGTACTCCACTGGATTCCCCCTCCCAGCAGGTAGTAAACCCTCCGAAACTGCACAGCCTGAAATCCTTGAACTACCTGTTCTGCGACGGACATGTCGAACCTATAAATCCGGATGAAACAATTGGTACTGGCACCATTACGGCTCCGCTCGGAATGTGGACGGTGGCGCCTGGAGACTGAGGGGAAGTAGAAGAGGATTGATGGATGAATGGATTATTGGATGGATGGGTTGAAAGAAAAGTCGATAACAAAAAGTCGGGTTAAAACCCTACATACTTAATGAGGAGAAAATGAAAACAGAAGCATCAGGAATTTCAAAGACGCCGCTTTTCGAGGCGAGGACCAATGGATATCACGTCTACCGCATTCCCGGAATCCTGGCGGCAGGAGACAATGTTGTTCTTGCGACGGCGGAAGCGCGCCGCGGAAAAGGCGGAGACTACGACAACAACGACGTCTTCATGCGCCGCAGCGAGGACAACGGATTAAGCTGGGGAGACCCGGTATGCATAGTCGCAAATGAGACCTACGGCCCTGGACCGGTCAGCAACTTTGTTATGATCTCCGACAGGGAAAATAAATCAGTGCTTGCACTGTTCTGCCACGACTACAACCGCGTCTTCAGCATACGAAGCACCGATGGAGGGAAAAGTTTTTCAAAGCCTGTAGAGATAACTTCTGTCCTTGAATCCTACCGGAAGCTCTATCCCTGGACGGTGATAGCCACCGGTCCTTCCCATGGAATCCAGCTCCGCAATGGGCGTTATGTCGTTCCGTTATGGATGTCGGACGGCTCCGGAACGGAAATGGGAAAAGGAAACCGCGGACACAGACCTTCATCAGTCGGCGTTATTTACAGCGACGACCATGGCAAAACCTGGAAATGCGGAGACATAGTGGCTAATACCGAACCGGGAATGATCAATCCGAACGAAACGACCGTCGTGGAGCTTTCAGACGGAAGAGTCCTGTTCAACATACGCTCTGAATGCCATGAAAACAGGAGACTCGTATCCATCAGTCCCGACGGTGACTGCAGCTGGAGCAAGCCGGTTTTCGACGATGACCTTCTTGAACCTATCTGCATGGGATGCCTGGTGAAAGTACCATGTTCCGGCAGTAAAAGCGCCATCCTGTTCTCAAATCCCCGCAATCTTGAACGGAATATCTCCAACTGGGGGACGACTGCAAGGTGCGACCGCAAGAACCTGACACTGCATCTCAGCTATGACGACTGCAAGACCTGGCCGGTAAAGAAGCTTCTTGAGGACGGGCCTTCCGGATATTCTGATCTGACAGTTACCTCTGATGGAACGATCATGTGCCTTTACGAATGCGGGACAGTGACTGGGATGTACGACGACAAATATCTGATGCTCGCAAGATTCAGAATGGAATTTTTGACCACGAATCACACGAAAGACACGAAATAAAATATTTCAATAAGGAGAATTTAAATGCCTATAACAGACGCTGATTTTCTGGAACTGAAGAGATGGAACACCCCTACCATATTCAATGGATGGGAGCAGATCACAAAACATGATGTTACCAAGGTCGGAATCAGTCTTGAGGAGACCCGCGACTTCATGCCGCAGATGGGGCCGATGGTCGGAAGGGCGATCACGGTTGTATTTGAACCGAGCAATCCGAAACATCCAAAGAACAAGCCAAATGCCTGGAGCGAATATCGCAGATATGTCGCATCGGTTCCAGGCCCGAAGATCGTTGTCGTGCAGGATCTTGACAAACCGAACTTCGTTGCCGCCTTCTGGGGCGAGGTGAACAGCAACATGCACAAGGCGCTCGGATGTGTCGGCACGATAACCGATGGATGCATCCGGGATCTTGACGAGATGAACAACTCGGGCCTTAAGGCGATAGCAAAAAGGCTTTGCGTCGGCCACGGATATTCATGTCCGGTGAAATGGAACTGCCCCGTCGAAGTCTTTGGCAGGAAAATCATGCCCGGACAGCTGATCCATGCGGACAAGCACGGATTCCTGGCGATACCAAAGGAGGACGAGGAGCGTCTTCTTGATGCCGCGAAATTCATGGATTCCAACGAGTGCAGGACCATGATACCTGCCGCAAGATCCAGCAGCGGACTGACAAACGATGAAATCCTCGGGAATATCGACAAGGCGTGCGCCGAGTTCAGCAAGAATGCAAAGAAGAAATTCGGCCGCAAAGGCGAATGGTAATAAAATTTCTCCATGGAGAAATTTTATATTTAACATATACTAAAAAGGACACCATGAACTCGCTTGAACATTTCAAGGCAAGTTTCAAATTTGAAAAGACAGACCGTCTTCCGATCCATACTTTTGGCGGCTGGGTCGAGACCTATGACCGGTGGCTGAAGGAAGGACTTCCGGAAAACTGGAGGGAGAGCAACTACTTCAAGGAGGATGAAGTCCAGGGGACCGGAATCCATCTCGGCACCAACGGATATAGCCCGTTCTTCCCCCGCTTTGAAAAGAAAATTATTTCAGAAGACGATGATATTGTCATTTACGAGGACGAACATGGCCGGAAGGTCAAGCAGCGCAAGGCCGAGAGGAACATCAGCATAGCCGAATATCTGGAGTTCCCGGTCAAGTCCCGTGTGGATTGGGACCGGATGAAACAACGCATGGATCCGGATGTCGAAGTGCGTTATTCAACTCTGCGGAAGCATCCTTCCACTTCAAAGCGTACTTATCCGGTCGTCCAAGTCATGTCCGGGACATTCCGGGTGCTCTGGCATCTCTTCGGAGATGTGAACATGGCATATGTCTTCTACGACGATCCCGAACTGGTGCATGACATCATGAGACAGTGGCTCAAGATGAATACTGAAGCGATTGACAGGATCATGCCGGACACCGACTTCAACGTCCTGAACATCATGGAGGACATGAGCTGCAATACTGGAATGATGGTATCCCCGGAATTTTTCCGCGAGTTCATGATGCCTTATTACAAGGAGCTGATATCCCATGTCAGGAAGCATCCTTCCGTCTTTGGGATCTGGGTTGATTCCGACGGTGATGTCTCAGGACTCATTCCCCTGCTCCTCGAGTGCGGGGTCGACGGACTTTTCCCCTTCGAGGTGCAGGCGGGAATGGACGTAACCAAAATCAGGGAACAATATGGAAAGAGGCTGGTCATCCGCGGAGGCATAGACAAGAGGGAGCTCGCAAAGGGAAAAGATGCGATCGACCGCGAACTTGAAAGAGTGCTGCCTGTATTTTTAAAGACAGGAGGCTACTTTATATGCCTTGATCATCAGGCACCGCCTGATATTTCACTTGAGAACTATCAGTATTTTCTTGACAGTGCGAGATCATTTAAAAAGTAGGGGCGGGCTTTAGCCTGTCCCATGACTTTAAATAGATATTTTAGAATGGTACACCCAAAAGGGCGTACCTACTTATAGCCAATAATTTATAATGAGGTTTTAAATTCATGGACAAAATCAGAATTGTAGTATTGGACGGCTTCACCCTTAATCCCGGGGATCTTTCCTGGGACGGGCTCAAGGCGATTGGCGAATGCGAAATATACGACCGCACCCCTGCGGACAAGACCCTAGATCGGGCGAAGGATGCGGAAATAATCCTGACAAACAAGACTGTCCTTGACAGGAAAACAATCTCCTCACTTCTGAAACTGAAATACATCGGAGTCCTTGCGACAGGATATAATGTCGTTGACATAGCGGCAGCAAAGGAACGAGGGATCATCGTCACAAATATCCCGACATATGGAACTCGCTCTGTCGCACAGATGGCGTTCGCGCTGATTCTCGAGCTCGCCCAGCATGTCGGACATCATTCCAACACTGTCCACGATGGCCGCTGGAGCAAATCGAAGGATTTCTGCTATTGGGATTTCCCGCTTGTGGAACTTGAAGGATTGACGATCGGATTCGTCGGTTTCGGCCGCATCGGCCAGTCAACTGCGGAAGTCGCAAAAAGTTTCGGGATGAAAATCATTGCATACGACAACTACGTGAAAGAATCCCCTGTGGCAGGCGCAAGAATGACCGACATGGACACGCTTTTCCGTGAAAGCGACATTGTCAGCCTGCACTGTCCATTGACCGACGAGAACAAGGGCTTCATAAACAAGGCAAGGCTTGGGATGATGAAGAAGAACGCGTTCCTCATCAACACGAGCCGCGGTCCGCTGATCAACGAACAGGATCTTGCGGATGCATTGAATTCCGGACGCATCGCCGGTGCGGGGATGGATGTGCTTTCAAGCGAACCTCCGAAGGAAGACAATCCTCTCCTAAAAGCAAAGAATTGCATCGTCACTCCCCACATCGCCTGGGCGACGCATGCCGCCCGTGAGAGGCTGATGAAGATCGCTGTCAACAATGTGAAATCATTCATTGATGGGAAACCAGCAAATGTCATCAAATAAAATAATTAAAACATACCTTGAACCTTCAAGGAAAATTCCCGTCCTTGGGGAATATGACGTCGTTGTCTGCGGCGGAGGACCTGCGGGATGCGCCGCGGCGGCCAGTGCGGCAAGACTCGGCGCAAAGACACTTCTTGTTGAAAAGGAAGGACATCTCGGCGGGGCAGCTGTCAACCAGCTGGTCTGCGTTGTCCTCAGCACCAACGGCGTTGACTTCCAGGGAATCTGGCACGAATGGGCGGACGGGCTCCGTAAACGGAATGGCATAGGAAAATTTTGGAAGTCTCCACATCAGATGAGTTCAGTCGTAAATCCGGAAACTGTCAAATACGTATGGGACGATCTTCTGACAGGAGCAAAGGTCCAGATTCTGCATCATGCTTATACCGCAGGAACAATTGCAGGGAAGAACGTCATAAAGGGAATTATCGCGGAGACAAGGGCCGGACGGCGTGCGATCTTCGCAAAACGCGTCATCGACTGCACCGGCGACGGTATTGTCTGCAATGCCGCCGGAGTTCCCTGGGAACAGGGCGACGGCATCAATAAATGGGCGATGGCTCTGACAAAGGTTTTCCGCATCGCCAATGCAAGTCGTCCTTCGAAATGGCCTGATGAAAAGGCCATGATGAAAATAGAAAAGGAATTGACTGCGGCTATCAAACGCGGTGAATTCAAGGCATCGGTCGTCGTCGAGAAGAAACGCCTGCTAAACTATATCCGCGGTTGGGCTTGGAAGCTTCCGGAACCCCGGAATGAGATAATGTCCGTCATAAGCCGTATTTTGAAAGTTGATCCTCTTGACCCTTGGGACATCACACGTGCGGAACGCGAAGGCCGTGCACAGGCCTGGGAGGCGGCGGAAGTCTACCGCAGGTTTGTTCCCGGATTTGAAGAATCATATCTTCTCGACACTTCAAACCAGGTTGGGGTCAGATCCTCGCGGCGTATCTGCGGACTGTCCACGGTAACTGAACGGGACGCAAAGGAATTCATCACATATCCCGATGAGATCGCAAAATCGTCCTGGGACATTGACGTCTGGCCTGCGAACAGCTACAGCGCACCGGCGGTTCCACGTGACAGCGATGAATGGAAAAAGAGAGCAGAGAGAATGAGCAAGGGAGCGTATTTCAGCATCAGGTACGGCTGTATTGTCGCGAAAGGAATTGATAATCTTCTGATGGCAGGACGCTGTATTTCGGCAGAGCATGTCGCCGAGAGCTCTCTCCGTATCCAGCAGACCTGCATGTCCACCGGCCAAGCCGCCGGTACTGCGGCTACATTAAGCATAGCAAAGAAGACTACTCCCCGGCAGCTCGATCCCATGCTCGTTGTGAATAAACTTGAAAAGGACCGCAAGAAAATAAATGAAAAAGGAATATGATATTTTCATTCTTGGCGCTACGCCGGCCGGAATAGCCTGCGGAATCCGTGCGGCGCGCGAAGGCAAAAAGGTAGTGATAGCCAATCATGGGAGGCACATAGGCGGCTTCATGACCAGCGGAGCCGGAGGATGGGAAGCCCCATACGATGGAACACGTTCTCCGATATTGACTGAAGTCCAGCAGCGCATCACTGATCACTATCGCAAGACCTACGGGGATGGATCATCCCAGCATCTGGCATCAATACCGTCATCAGACAACCGCAAGCACATGGGACGCCGGAAAGTTGAATCGTGCGTCGTGGAGCGGATTTTCGAGGAGATGCTGACGGAGCAACAGTTAATTTCCATAATGAGGAACTTTGATCTTTCCAAAGTCTCAAGACTCAATGAATCGATCAGTTCCGTTACGCTTGCTTCAAATGAAGGCGGCGAGGAATGTGAGATTAAGGCGCACATATATGTCGATTGCACCTATGAAGGGGATCTTGCCGCGCTTGCCGGAGTTCCATGCAGGATTGGAAGGGAGAGCCGGGAGGAATACGGAGAACCTCATGCCGGACGTATTTTCACGCGCCACAGCCATAATGATGGAGGAAAATTGTCATGGCCTATTGATGCTGCCGAGGGACGTCTGAACATGCGAAGCTTCTCACATGCCTCAGAAGAAATAATACTTCCCGAAAGCACAGGAGAGGAAGACTCCTGCGTGATGGCCTACAACTGCCGCCTCGTGCTCTGTTCCAATCCCGAAAATAGAGTTCCGATATCCAGGCCCGCCAACTATAATCCTGACTTTGTCCGGCATCTTCCTGCGATGAGCATCGTAAGGGATCTTCCAAATTCCAAAATTGCCTGGAATGCCGGACGTCTCATTGGCCCGCAGAGTGCATATCCCGAAGGCGACTGGAAAACTCGTGAACAGATATCAAGGACATATCTTGATGGAATACTTTCTCAGCTTTGGTTTCTACAGAATGACCCTTCGGTTGAACCTAAAACCCGCGAATATTTCAGGAACTTCGGCCTTCCAAAGGATGAGTTTGTAGACAACGGTCATCTACCTTACGAGGTATATGTCAGAGAGGCCCGCAGGATTGTGGGCCAGTATATCTTCACGGAACAGGACGCCATACTGAAGACAGGCGAAATGAGGACTCCCATCCATGCCGACAGCATAGGGATGACCGACTGGCCTCTTGATTCGGTGGCATGCACCAGCGCAGAGATGGAAGGGAGAAACGACGGGGCGTTCTTCATGAGCATATCAAGCCGTCCAGCGCAGATCCCGTACCGATGCCTCCTCCCGAAAAACTGCGACAACCTTCTGGTCCCTGTCTGCATATCCGCAAGCCATGTCGGATTCGGCGCCATCAGGCTTGAACCGGTCTGGATGCAGCTCGGCGAGGCCGCCGGATTCGCTGCCGCAATTTCAATCGATTCGGGAACTCATCCTGCCGCCATCGAAATTCCGCGCCTGAAGCGCCGCCTGGTCGAAAAAGGATTCTGCATATCCTTCTTCAATGATATCGACTCGGCATCATCCGAAGCCTGGGCTGCACCAATACAGTATCTCGGTACTCTGGGCTTCTTTGATTCATACGATGCCCGGCCACGGGATATGCTGGACAGGAAAACTATGGAGGATTGGAACTGCAGGTGCCGTAAACTTTCTCCGAAGGCATGTTCCGTGACAGGGGAAATCACCCGTGGGGATGCTGCAATTCTGATCTATGAAGGATTGAATATGGGGAACTCATAAAATATGAAATCAAAGAGCATCGGAAAGTATGATGTTGCAATATGCGGCGGTGGTCCTGCAGGATGTGCGGCTGCGCTGTCAGCAAGTCGTTCAGGACTGCGCGTAATCATCATTGAAAACATGGGGCAGCTTGGAGGAATGGCGACATCCGGTCTTGTCTCCCACTGGCTCGGAGGGCGCAGCTTCGACTGCAGGAAATGGGTGGTCGGCGGGATCTTCAAGGAGATGTCGGAGGAGGCCGAATCTGCGGGTATCGCAATTATCCCAAAGCCTAGGAAGGGGGAGAAATACCAGCCGCACGGATGGCACATGGGCCTCAAGCACGGCATACCATTCGATCCTTTCATGATGGCGGCATATCTCGACCGGAAAATGATTGACGCCGGAGTTGATGTCCTCTTCTTCGCCCGCGCTGTCGGAGTCGTGACCGAAGGAAACAAAATCAAAAAGCTCCTGATTGCCGACAAACGCGGTATTGAAACTCTCGAAGCAAAGGCCTTCGTCGACGCCACGGGTGATGCCGATATCGCCTTCTTCAGCGGCTGCAAAACAGTAAAGGGGCGTGAGGAAGATGGACTGATGACGCCAGCCACGCTGATGATGCACGTAGACAATGTCGACCAGGACGTCTTGTCCGAATATATACACAAGAAGGACGCTCCGAGATTCCGCGAGGAGATAAAGGAACTCCGGAAAAAAGGAATATGGAAATTCCCATATGAGATATTCATCAGCGTCCAGCTTGACGAAAAGGGAGTCATGATGATTAACACATCACGTCTTTGCGATATCGACGGAACCGATCCGGTTTCTATTTCCGAAGGCATGGTACGTGGCAGAAGGGAAAGCCTCCATCTGCTCAAAATCATGCGCAAGCATTTTCCGGGCTTTGCGAATGCAAGACTTAAAGCCATAGCTCCTCTGATAGGAATTCGCGAAACTCGCAGGATCGTCGGAATAGAAAAGATGACAATCAATGATATCATTTCCAGTCACGCGTATCCGAGCACGATAGGATTCACCAGCTACGGATGGGATCTGCCGGATCCAAAAAAACCGAGTCATCAGCCCATGGATTCCAAAAAAGTGGTTAAACCTCAGTTTTTGCCCATTCCCTATGGAATCATGGTTCCAAAACCGGTTACGAATTTAATCTGTCCGGGACGGGCGGTAAGTGTCGAAAGGGATCTGCTCGGACCTTTACGCGTCATGACCCCATGCATGGCCATGGGAGAAGCCGCAGGCATCGCTGCGCTCCAGGTGGTGAAACATGAAAAGTCATTCCGTAATGTGGATACCAACTGGCTGCGACGGGATTTGCGTAAGAGAAAGGCAATTGTGGACATTGGAGACATCGCATGAAAAGTTATCCTGCATCAAGAAAGATTCCTGTCTTAGGAGAATATGATGTCATTGTCTGCGGAGGGGGTCCTGCAGGATGCGCGGCGGCAATCTCTGCGGCACGGCATGGGGCGAAAACGCTTCTTGTTGAAAAATACGGGTTCCTCGGTGGTGCCGCAGTCACGCAGATGGTGGGTGTCGTGCTGAGTACGAATGCAGTTGATTTCCAGGGAATCTGGAATGTCTGGGCAAACCGCCTGAAGCAAAAGAACAGCATCGCGCCAATGGTTAAAAGTCCGAGTCATTTCTATCCGGGATGTTCCTGGTTCCGTTCTTCCTTGAACATTGAAACTGTAAAACAAGTCTGGGATGAACTGCTGGATGAGGCAGGTGTGGAAATCCTGTTCTTCGCGCATATCTACGATGCCGTTGTAGAAAACAAAGCGATCAAGGGAATTGCAGTTCATACGCGTACCGGACGACAATTTATCATGGGAAGGCGAATTGTGGATGCCACCGGCGACGCTGTTGTCTGCCATGAAGCCGGAGTGGAATGGGATCGTGGCGTGAAGGGAAAACTCTGGCCGCAGGCCGTATCTCTAAACTGCCGGACCGGCGGCACGAAATATTGGAGAAAAGGAAATGTCCCGAGAACTGATGCCCCAAACACTGGAGGTCGTCCTGAACGCCTTTTCCGCAAGGATCTCCTCCGAATAGATCCTCTGGATCCGGTCGCCGTTTCCGCTGCTGTCCGGAAGCTTCGCAGGAAATTATGGCACGAATCGGAGAAATTCCCTGCAGACAAATATCTCGTTGACACTTCAATGGAGCTTGGGGTGCGGACTTCGCGGATTATCAGAGGTCTTTCACGTGTTACTGATGACGATGCCTGGTTTTGCAGGAAAGCTTCGGACAGCATAGCGAAATCTTCATGGGAGATAGACATCCATCCTCCCGATGACGGACCGATTCCTGAACGCTGGTTCCACAGCCGCAGCAAGGTTTATGCTGAACGTGCTGCGCGAATAATGGCAGGCGACTATTTTGACATTCCATATGGCTGCATTGTCGCTTCCGGCGTGGACAACTTGGTGGTGGCAGGCCGGATTGTGTCATCAGGCTATATGGCCCAGGGATCACTGCGCATCCAGCAGACCTGCATGTCGACAGGAGAGGCGGCGGGCATGGCGGCGGCATTGAGCATCAACGAGAATAAAACACCCCGCAAGCTCGATCCCAAGCTCGTCGTGAAGAAACTGGAACAGGACCGTGAGAGAATTAAACCGGCATTTGACATATGAAATGATTGCAAAAATACAGGAACCCTTGTTTCATGATAAATCCTGTTGGAGTTCACAGCTTTAGCGTGTCTTCGTATTATATAGGGGTTATACACACCAAGGGTAAGGCGGTTTTTCCTGTCATAAGCTTGTCGAATGGAAACCGCCAATTAATCGTCGGGTTAAAACCCGACATACTTGTAATGAGGTATCATATCGATGAAACAAAAACTGCAGAAAAATATATCTGTCGGAGGCAAGAACATTGATCTGTCCAATCTGCCGTACGGAATGGTTGCCGACGGAGAACTGGGACTTCTTCTGGCAAGCAATGAGATGTCTGGAAAAGTCATCCATGAAAATCCTTATGCCGGAATTTACGAGACACGGGCGACAGTCACTCCTAAAGGCGATTATCTGCTGATGTTCCCCGACGCTCTTCCTGGAACTGTCCGACAATCTGGGAAGAACGGCCATTACGCGGCGAGCAAGACGAAGACAAACAATCTGATCGCGTATCGCTCAAGCGACAAGGGTAAAAGCTGGAAAGGACCTTCAATGCCTTTAAATATCGACTACAATATGCACAGCTTCATCCCTTTAATTCCGCGAAATTCGCAGCGAATATACGCGTTCGGGACTCAGCCGCGTTGGGACAAGTTCAATGGCGTAGAGAATGCAGCGATCGGTTTCCGTTATTCCGACGATGACGGATTTACCTGGTCCGATGTCACATTTATCGAACCTGTTAACGATTCCGATTTCCAGGCGATGTCCGCGATGCGGATGTGTGAAACTGACAGAGGCACCTGGATTCTTGGCGCTCATGCTGGAACCCCGTTTTTCAAACAAGAAGACGGTTCCATGACAACCTGCACCCGACAATACTTGATACGAAGCGAGGACAAGGGTAAGACTTGGACTGTTCTACCGGACAAACGCCCCAACGGCTGGTTTGCAGAAGGATTCAACCGCATGGATGAAGGTCGTCCCATAAATATAGGGAACGGTGAAGTTTATTTCATGTCACGTACCTGCGAGGGTCATCTCTGGTCATCGCGGAGCCTCGATGACGGAAAGACCTGGAGCAAACTGGCTCCGACTCCTCTTGTACATCCGGACGCACCGCCGATGCTGTTTCATCTGGGCGACGGAAAGACGCTTGCGGCATTCCACCATAATTCACATACCGGGAGCCATTTCAACGACAACGCCATGCGTGACCGTGGGCAGCTGTGGATTTCATTGTCAAGGGATGGTGGCATGACATGGAGCAAACCGCGTTTTGTACTTTCAAACATAGTCGCTCCTGATGGCACAGGCGCCTGGTGTGAGGATAACTGCTCCTACATAGATCTGTTTTCCGACAACGGTGTCCTGAATATCTTCATGCCTCACCGCTGGCGCAGATGCCTGCATATACAGATGGAGGAATCTGCCATTGAAATGTTGCCTGATAATTTATAGAATTCGGGAGAGAAATTTACAGGCAGGACCTGTCCTGAGCTTGCTTGCGGTGAGTTTATCGAACCCGTCGAAAGACTCCTGTGCTACATTATTCATGCGAGATATGGCGCTACGACTTCTGACATGCGCCGGTAGGCTTCGAAGGTCACATGTGTGCCGTCGTGCTGGGCGCATTCGGCGGCAAGCTGTCCGGTCCCATCCTTGATCCGGCTATGGTAGTCGAGAAAACCAGCGGCATTGTCCTTCGACCATTCCTTGAGGGTAGAATTGATCGAAACGATCTTGTCCTGATATTGGAAGCGGTTCCAGTTGTCGGGATTCCGTAACGGCAGGATGCTTGAGAGATAGACCTGTATGCCCTTCTCCTTCATCATGCCAGCAAGCGCCTGGATATGAGCGACGATTCCCGACTCATCCTCCTCGATGCCGTTAATGCCGATCATCATGAACACCTTCTGCGGCTGGTAGGGAAAGATGTCCTCGTTCAACCGATCGTAAAGCCCGTATACATTGTCACCGCCTATCCCGCGGTTGAGCAGGCTGTGGTTTGGAAAGAATTCTCCCAGTGGCCAAGCGTTGGTGATGGAATCACCGTAGAAAATATTCTTCACATGCCCGACTTGCGGGCGCAATGTACGGTAGTTCTGGATTTCACGCCAGCGGTCACGCGTCTCGTAGAAGGCTCGAATACTTGCGATCTTCGCAGGCTCGAACAAATCTGCATCATTTTTCATTTTCATTTGTTGATAGTTTTGGATTTAAATCTGGTTTTGTCACTCAGTTTCTTCTGCCTTCCTTAATTGCATCAATTATGTCTGCGGTAGACAGTTTCAAGTTGAGGCATGGCACATCCAGTGGGGATTTCCCGGTCTTTTCCGGTTTCAAAAGGAAGGTCTGCCCGTCTTTCCTTCTGATCCTAACACTTCCTTCCTGATTGGCCTTGTTCAGAACTGAAGAGAACTTCTGCCTCGCCTCGGAATATGTATACACGGTCATAAGACACCTCCAGCAAGTTTTATGTTTAATGTTTTAGCCGCGGATTTCAAACCGTCGTCAAGAGTAAGCAGCGGTGAATGCGTTTTCAGGGAACAGGAAAGAAGATAGGCGTCATATGCATAAATCTTCAGCTTGTCAGAAATCTCAAGAGACTCAGAAAGCTCTATGTCAACAAATCTGATGGGAATCACTCCATATACGGAAAGGGCCTTCCTGGCTTCTTTAATAGTAATCTTGTTCCTCTTCATCATCGCAGAAAACGCGTTTCCAACCTCCCAGTGGACCGACTGTGGTGCAAGAAGTTCAGCCCCCAGTGTCACCTGTAACAGCGATTCCCTCTGCGGCTCATTTGCGATAACAGCAATTATGACAGACGTATCAATTACTATTTTCATATCCTCCTCCTTCATTGTACAATTGTACGTGATGTAAGGGTAAATACAAGCAGGATCATTAATATTGATTCAATTTTTAACAGTCGTCCTATCAAAGATACCACCTGCATAATCATAACCGTTAAGATAGGTGTTTTTGATGCTGATTGTCTTTAAAGTATGTCGGGTTAACCCGACGATTAATTGGCGGGTTCCATTCGACAGGCTAAGGACAAGTAAAACCCGCCTTACTCTTTGATTGCAACTTGGTATGATTACAAAAACACATAAAATAAACCAACTGGTGCTTGACAATTTACCTAACTGTGTTAACATAGTTATTACAGTTAAGAAATGGCATGGAAATGAAAAACAAATTGATCGACAAGACGGACTCGCGTCCTTTCGTATCCCAGATCAGGGACAGGATCAGGGCTCAGATACGTTCAGGCAAACTTCAGGTTGACCAGAAAATCCCCTCCATGAGGGAGCTGGAAAGAGAATGCGGGGTAAGTCTCGGGATCGTAAAAATGGCGCTGAACTCTTTAACGACTGAGGGTTATTTGAGATCCCATCCGGGAAAAGGACTTTATGTCAGTTCTCCAAAGCAGAACTGCCAGAATATTGCGCTGGTAATTCCCGCCTTGGACTTTGAAAAGATGCCAAAAATAATAAAAGGTGTCAAAGAGGTCCTTAAAGATAAGAATTTGAGACTTATGATCATGGCTGCCGACTGTGACTTCAATCAGGAGATGGAACTTGTCAAGATGCTTGATCCCTCTCTGTTCATGGGTGCGATAATATATCCTCCTCCGGTGAAGGAAGTCATCAGTTCCCTGATTGAACTTGTGGAACGCAGGATGCCTTTTGTGCAGATAGATACGGTACATGATTCAGTTGAAACGAGTTCAGTGAGGGTTGATCACGTGATGCTTGCCCAAACGGCATTCCATCATCTCTTATCCAATGGTCATCGCCGTATAGGAGTTGTAGACCACAGCGGAGATTCCATATCCCACAGGGATCTCCGCAGAGGAGCGGATCTGGAACTCAGGAAGTCCGGATTGAGTTTCTTCGCGCTGCCGAGGGAGATTACCGATGTCAGGGATCTGAACGAGGAAGAGCCGTGGCTGAATGGAGAACGTTCCGTGTTGAGGATGCTTGAAAAGTATCCCGACCTGACAGCAATCATAGGCATCAATGACAATTTGTCGCTGGGCGCCTTGCGCGGAGCAAAGAAAGCAGGACGTATTGTCTCCAAGGATTTGTCCGTGCTTGCGATCGGCGACTTGAACGCCTTTGCCATATCCGATCCGCCTCTCTCCGCAGTGGCCCAGCCGTTTGAAGACATTGGCAGGGAAGCGGCACGTTGCCTGGTCGACATGATAAATGGGGATTCGACCAGGCCGGAGGAAATCAAACTTAATCCTTATTTGATTGATCGGGGAAGTGTTTCTTCTCCTAACCGATAAATAACATAAGGGAACATATGATCTTTATCAGAGGAAACATTTTTTCAGCCAGAAAACTTTGTCACATCGCTGTTTCAATTTTCCTTTTTACGATGGCCGGCTTCGGCATCATGGCAGATGAAACAACCGTTCAGGATTCATTCACCGGAAAGGTGAACGGGAAAACTCTCAATAGCTCACCTCTTGAGAAAGGGGAAGTTTCCTGGAATGCGTCCGAGTCCATTGTTTATGCCGGAGATGAGAAGGATGGATGGATCAAATGCGTGAAAGCCGAGAGTCTGGCCGCATCCGTCCTGCTCCCGGCTGGTGTTTCCCTTATAGAGATTGAAATGGACTGCCATCCTGCAGCCAAGGACAAAGGCTGGATAGCAGTGGGATTCAATGGATCGTCCGGACGCGCTGATGCCACATGGAACGGTGGGCTGTTCCTGTATCTGGATGCGGCCGGACATGCACAGGTACGGGCCGACGGGACACGCCTGAAGCTTATAAGCAAGAAGATCGAAGACTATAATCCGGACGGGATGAACAGGCTCAGCTTAAAATATGATCGCATGGCCAACAGTGTAAGCGCCTCTATAAACAAGACAGTTCTTTTGAATGACTACGGTCTTACACAAAATACATATGCTCCGAAAATCCTTTCCGCAGGATTTTCCTCATACGGCGTGAGCCAGGATTCCAGGATTGATAATTTCTCCATCAAGGTCCAGTCTGACAAGAATGCCGTTGCAGCACAGGCAGGACAGGAGAAGATCAAGGATGCAAATGCATACCGGATCCTTTTCCTTGGAGACAGCATCACTTTCAGCCAGCCAGCTGAAAAGCACAAATGGACGCTCAGCTGCGGGATGGCGGCTTCGGCCGTAGAGAACGACTATGTCCACAAGCTCTGCGCAAAAATCTCTGCGGAATTGAAAAAAGAAAAAGTCGAACAGAAGATTCTTGGCAACGGAGGAGGTGTTGTAAGGAACTACGTAGGAAGGACAGGTGAGTACAAGGATTTCCAGCCTGATCTTGTAATCATCCAGTTCGGGGAGAATGAACGGCAGGAGAGGACGATTGAGGCGGTTGCCGCCGAATATGAGAATCTTCTCAAGGATGTCAAAGGCCTCTCCCCTGCCCCCAAGGTGATCTGCGTGGGCGTCTGGAATCCGGGAGACGGCGGGACATATTCACCGTGGGCCGTGACTTTGGAGGAGACGATTGAAAAACTTGCCGGAAAGCATGGTGCCGCCTATGTTCCGGTACGGGATCTGGCAAGGAATCCAGAATGCCGCGGGTATGGGGAGACGAACGGAGTCCGCTGGCACCCAAACGACAAGGGTATGAACGGCTATGCCGAAAAAATATTTGAAGCATGGAAGAAGATTGCAGATAAAAATGGGAAATGACATGAAGAAGTCCTGTCAAAATACTGATGCTGGATGCTGGATGCTGGATGCAGGTCTTGGCAATCAAGCATCCAGCTTCAAGTATCATTCCTCTCCTTTCACTCTGGTCGAACTACTTATAGTAATTGCAATTATCGCAATATTGATCGCGCTACTGCTTCCAGCCCTCAAGCATGCCAGGGAAGTGGCCAGACAGGTGGTGTGCGTGAACAACCTGAAGCAGATATTTCTCAGCGAGATGAACTATTCATCGGATTATGACGGACAGATTCCATCGCTGCGTGAAGTGGACTATAGCTACGGCCCCTATTGGTTCAACACCCTTTTCCCGTATGCCTATGACAGGGCGCCCCATTACCAGGCGGCAGATGTGCTGTCATCCATTTTTTCCTGCCCAAACATGTCAAATCTAAAAACTTTTTCTCCCGGCTACGGAATGAACCGCCGCATACTCTACCATTTCTATTTCCACGACAAGACATGGCTCGTCGACTATGACTGGAATGACCTATGCCTTACAAAGCCCGTGCTATCGAGAATCCCCAATCCTGAAGAATGGCCCCTGATCGCGGACTCTGAAAACTGGTGGTTTGATTCCGCGAACCCGCCCGAGGACGCTACAAGCTCCATGCCACTGAATTTCAATCGCCATTTAAGGAAGATCCGGGGACAGGGAAGCATACTTTACTGCGACGGACATGTAGCATGCCTGGGATATTCACAATACAAACGCACCCCATGGTGAAAAACAACATGAACAAATCCTGTATATTTTCTGACGCCGGGCACCGGGAACAAGACGTTGGACATGGGAATCAGGCGTCCAGTTCCAAGCGTCAGGCATCGCCATTCACGCTCATTGAGCTTCTGGTAGTCATTGCCATCATAGCGATCCTGGCTTCAATGCTGCTGCCCGCCCTGAAAAACGCCAGAGATTACGCAAAGTCGACATTATGTTCCAACAACATTGGACAGGTTTCAAAGGCGGCGATCCTATATAGCATGGATTACAGCGATTGTATTCCATATCAGGACCTGATCGATGGGAAAATCGCATATTGGGCGTCATTCCTGGTAGATGATTCAGGCATAAGCTGGTCGGGGAGATACATTCCGTATTCAGTGATGAACTGCCCGTGCAAGGATGCTGTTCCCTCCAACGAAAAATATTCATACGGGGTGTACGGCATCTATTATATAGTGCTGGATACGGACTTCAACGGAAATGTCAACGGCAAAAAGGATTTCATAGGCGGCATTTCACTCCATAAGGGTGACAATTACAGTTTGTCGACAGTCAAGATGAAGCAGCCCGACAAGACAATGCTGTTCGCAGATACGAGGAGCAACAATACTGCTGACACTACCTACTTTGGAAAGGCCGGGCGCGAATTTACGCCTCCGGCCGTCAGGGGTGCTACGGCCCAATGGGCGATTCACACGCAGCATGTCAATACCGCAAATGCCGCCTTCGCCGACGGCCATGCCGAAGCCTGTTCTGCCAATGACATGCGCAAATCCCCGATGGCGGTCAAGTTCACATTTAATTCAAAAGGTCTGCCTGTCTCAATGCCGTAGGACATTATGATTAATACAAAGGAGGATTGTCAATGTTTACAGTGAAATCAAATCTTTTCCCAGTCGCAGGAGCCGCCATATTCGCACTAATGGCCAATTTTGTCCAGGCCGATGATGCACGGCTGAAAAAAGGAGATTGTATATTGGATTTAAATTTTAAAGGGATCGATGTCTCTGAACTGAAAAAGGACTGGAGTCCTGAGGGCGCAGTTGAATTCGGGGCGAAGCTGGACGACGGTTCTCTTTTGTTTGACGTGCCTGCGTCATCAAAGCCGGAAGGGATAAAGATATCGCGGAGCCTGGATGTGGATAAGATCCGCGGCGCAACCCTGAATATTTCCACGAGGATACGCGGAGAAGACATATCTCCCAAGCCAAAACCATATAACGGCGGGAAGATTATGCTCAAGGTTGTCACTGAATCCGAGTCAATTTATCCCCAGGCCAGGCCCATCAAGGACGGTACGTTCGGATGGACGGATGCATCTATAGCTGTAGCGATTCCTGAAAGTGTAAAATCTGTTACGCTTACGATCGGACTGGAGAAGGTATCAGGAAAAATATGGTTTGAAAATGTGAAGGTGCAGGTGGTGGAAACCCCCGCGAATATCGCAGCCACGGTTCCCAGGGAAGGGCCTGTGTTCAAAGGTCATCCTCTTCCCAGGCTGCGCGGCGCAATGGTGCGCACTGAGACAAGCGAGGAGGATCTGAAGATTCTTGGCGGGAAATGGAATGCAAATCTAATCCGCTGGCAGCTGGGTGCGCTAAAATACAAGACTACAGGACTCAATACTCCTGACTTTGACAAGATCCTGGACGACGAAATCGCCCGGCTGGACGCACTTCTGCCTGTCTGCAGGAAATATGGAATGTATGTGGTGGTCGACATGCACTCGCTGGCAATGGAAACCTTTTCCAGCACCGCTAATCAGGACAAGCTTGTCGAGGTGTGGAAAAAGCTCGCAGCCCACTACAAGGGAAATCCTGTTGTCTGGGGATATGACATTGTGAACGAACCGCGGCTGAGCAACTGGAAAGAAGGGACTCTCCTCTGGAACGATCTTGCAGAACGGGTGTCGAAGGAAATCCGGAAAGTGGATCCGGATACGCCAATTATCATTGAACCGGAAATGCTGGGAGTGCCAGCCGGTTTTGAAACACTGCGCCCGGTATCAGTTCCAAATGTCATTTACAGCGTACACATGTATAATCCCGGACAGTTCACTCATAACAGGGTTTATGATCCGAAGCAGCCTTCGTACACTTATCCGGGCATGATAGACGGGAAAATGTGGGACAAGGCGGAACTGGAGCGCAATCTCAAGCCGGTTATTGATTTCCAGAAGAAATACGGCGTCCATATCTATGTGGGGGAATTCAGCGCAATCCGCTGGTCGCCTGGAGCTGACAAGTATTTAAGCGATCTAATCGATATTTTCGAAAAATACGACTGGGACTGGAGCTATCATGCATTCCGCGAATTCCATGGATGGAGCCTCGAACATGGGTCCGACATCAATGACAAGAATCCAAGTGCAACCCAGACGGACCGGGAAAAGATCGTGAGGTCATGGCTTGACAAGAACAAGAAACCAGACTGGACCGGCAAATAGCATAAGTATCCATATTTCAAAGACTTTTGCATGTGAGAATATTGCACAGCGCAGGTATTTAAAAAGTCCTGCCCTTCACCCTGGCCCCATGCCACCAGCAAGTTGAACAAAACCTGATCATAGACTACCTTAAGTGCGACTTAAAATTCATATGAGGGAAATATATGGGCAAGGAACTGACCGTCGGGCATGTATTAAAGGAGAAATACGAGATCGTCAGCAAATATGGCGCCGGAAGCCTTGGCGACGATGTCTATATCGGAAAACATCGCGAGCTGGAACGTGAAATCCTGATCAGGGTGCTTCCTCCTTCGATGACTTCGGACAGTGAGCTTTCCCAGCGCTTCATACAGGGAGTCAGGCTTACAGCTTCGCTGCAGCATCCCAACATCCTGCCCGCATACGATGCCGGCGATGAGGATGGCAACTTCTATTTCGTCACCGGCTTCGAGAAGGGATTCTTCCTCGACCAATATATTGAACAGCGTGGAAAGCTCGAGGAGAAGGAGGCCGTAAACATAATTATCGCCCTGGCCGATGCTTTGAAAGAGGCATGGGAATCAAAGAAGATAATCCACAGGAACATATGTCCGAAGACCATCCTTCTCGCGAAGGGAAACCATCCGATGCTGACAGATTTCGGACTGGCAAAATCACAGGAATCCTCGGGGAAGGCCCTCACTATGACAGGATTCACCGTCGGCAATCCGCAGTATATGAGCCCTGAACAGGTCAATGCCGAGAAGGAGCTCGATTTCCATGCCGACATGTACTGCCTGGGGCTTGTGTTCTATGAGATGCTTGCAGGACATCCGGCGTTCCAGGATAAATCACAGGTCGCACTCATGGATGCCCAGGCTACAAAACAGCCTGCAAGCCTCAAGACTGAAAACAGCAAGGTTTCCGAACGCTGCATCAAAGTCATGAACCAGATGATCGAGAAGGACAGGAACAAGCGTTTCTCCTCCTGGAAGGATCTGATAAAAGGTTTGAACAGCCTTCTTGAAGAGGAAAAGCCGAAGAAGGTCCCTCAGAAGCCCGCATCCGATGAGGCTGACAAGAAATTAAAGGAGTTCATCAAGATTGTTGCCGCGGAGAAAAAGCGCAAACTCAAACGCAACATCACGATAATATTCATCATAGCCAACATCATTGTCGTGCTTATCGCCGTGAAATATGTAATGGACAAGAATAAAAAGGCGGACGAAAATCCTAAAGACGCCCCGGAAGCCATTAATTTCCCCTGATGATCTGAATCGCAAATAAACAGCCTCTAGAGGCAATTTCAAAATTGCTTCTCTTGAGCTGATTGCTTAAGTTGAAGTCCAAGTCCCGACGCCCAACGGGTGTCGGGAAATACAAGAGCAAACTAAAGTTTGTACTCCAACGGGACTTATTCCCGCAACAACCGTTTTCAGGAGTTTTGAAATCAGCTCTCTATTATATTTATTTCCCTGCTTGACAAATGGAACTTGTCCCATATAATACTATCGATAGTATATTTAATTTCTGCAGGCATAAAGATCTATAGGAGGACAACTATGCTTCACTTTAACTTTCGCGCAATGGCCATTTCCATGCTGTCAGTTTGGACAACCTGCATCCTGATCGGAATCCCGCAGGAGATCCAGGCGGCAGATGCTGCAGGCACCACCCAGATCGCAAAATGGAAGGACAATAAGAAGGCGGCCTTCCTGCTGATGTTCGATGACAACACTCCCACACAGCTGAAGAACGCGATCCCGGAACTGAAGAAACGTAATTTCATTGGCACGTTCTACGTAATCCCCGCCAAAGCGCAGTTCTATACTGAACCCTGGAAAAAAGAAGTCCCGTCCTCAGGCATGGAATACGGAAATCATACCTATACTCATTCCGGCGCAGCTGACGCGGCGAAACTGGATGAAGAAATAAGACTTGCCAACGAGAGCATCGACAAGGCGTATCCGGACCGCAAAACTCCTCGTCTTATCTCCTGGGGCCAGCCCGGCACTCCGAAAGGCACATGGCTTGTCTCCAAAGAACAGGTCAAGGAAGCCCTCATAAAATATAATCTTGTCGACCGCGGTCCATTCGTTGGAGCAGCCATACATCTCAAGACCGGCAAGGACATGATAGCGGCAGTTGACAAGGCAATCACCGCCGGTTCGGCAGGCTATATTGTATTCCATGGCGTCGGCGGCGACTGGCTCGCACCGGCCTTGCCCGATTTCCTACAGCTCCTTGATTATCTGGTCTCGAAGCAGGACCAGGTATGGGTCACTGATCACATCTCATCGCACAAGTATGAAACCGAACGGGATGGTGCCGAAGTGAAGGTGGCAGAAGCCACCAACAAGCAGATCAAGCTGGCGCTGACCTGCAAAATCGCCCCGAAAATGCGTGCTCTGGGCGGAGAGACATACACCAACGACAAAGCCGATCCGAAACTGTACGATGCACCCCTTACCCTGATCACGCAGGTCCCGGCCAGCTGGCAGAAATGCCAGATCACCCAGGGCGCGCAGAAAATGACGGCAACCGCCGCCAATGGCAGTCTGCAGTATTCGGCCATTCCAAACGGCGAACCAATTACAATACAGCCGGCAACTCCCTGACAGAGTTTTGAAAAACAACTTTGGATTCAAGAAATTGACTGATCAAAGGTTTCCCTTATTTGAATCATATTATTGCAGAAGGAATAATTTAATCCCCCCTCTTGACAAGCGATTGCATTTGTTATATAATGCTATCGATAGTATATTTATCATCGCAGGCATATTAACGGAGTATAAGGGGTATAAAATATGATAATGAAGGCAAATGTGACTTTGTCGGACATTGCAAAAGAGGCGAACGTCGCCGTAAAGACCGCAAGCAAGGTCTTCAACGGAGATGATTCAGTAAGGCCTTATATCAAAGATCATGTCCTGAAGATCGCCGAACGGCTCAACTACAGGCCGAACCCGATCGCACAGGCCCTCAGGGCCAAATCCCTGAAAATTATATCCGTAAGCCTGCCCGAACTTGAAACCCCTTTCTTCGGCGCCCTCTTCCAGGACATTTATACCCAGTTCAATGACAAGGGATTCCTTGTAGTACCATGCAGATATATCGATGCCATAAACAACGCGAACAGCACTATCTACGCCTGTGCGACCATCCTCTGTTCAACTGACAAGAACGACATCTACAAGCTTGTGCAGAAGGGGCCTGTCCTGACAATAAACGGCAACAAGGCTTCATCAAATCTGGCCTCCAACCTGTCATTCGACTTCAAGTCAGCATATTCATTGATAACGGAAAAGGTGCTGTCGCGCGGTCTAAAGAAGATCGCAATATACTGTACGCACGCCTCCAAGATAAACTACGAGATGAAATTCACCCATATTGATTCATACCTCAAGGAGGCGGGTGTCCGGCTTGTCACGCCGGAAACTGAAAAATATTTTTCTGATTTCAACACCATTGTCGAACGCTACAGGAAAAAGGATATCAATGCAGTTTTCTGTTCCAATGACATCGATGCGCTGCTGTTTTTATCTGAACTTCAGCATAATGGGATTCGGGTCCCCGAAGACGTCCTAGTGGTAGGATGCGATGGGTCCTACATACTCGATTACCTATGGACAATCACCTTTGACACCAAGAAGGTTGCAGCACTGGTTGTAAATCTGATAGTGAATGAGCTGAATGACAACAGGAAGCACAAGCTGGCCGTATACAGCCCGAAGGTGCATGCACCTGATTTCTAGGTTTTGGCAAGATACTTTGCTGGAGACTTCATATGAAAATCATAAATCGAAAATCGAAAATCGAAAATAGGTTTACCCTGATTGAATTGCTTACTGTGCCAGCCGTAGCTAACTGGCAATTCTGCCAGAAGCGAAGGCAAGCTCGAAAAGTGTTTACACTTATCGAACTGTTGGTCGTTATTGCGATCATCGCAATCCTTGCGGCACTTCTTCTTCCATCGTTGAACCTGGCAAAGCAGCAGGCTACAAAAACGCTATGTGCAAGCAATTTGAGGCAGGTTGGACAGACCTTCCATTCCTATGCAGGTGACTGGGATGATAATCTGCCTGGTCTTGTCGGCGTGAACTACCAGTGGTGGACGCACATGTTGAACAATGGCGGATACATGGATGTGACATTTTCATATTACAATCCACAGAATGGATGGGCAAAATCCGGAATCCTCTTCTGTCCGTCCGCAGAAAAGCATGCCACTTTCTGGGGGAACGGAGGAAGCTATGGGATAAACGCCAGCCATATAGGGTATTCTTCAACCAAATCTCCCAAGATCAGCAAGAAAAGAGGCTCACTGCTGATGCTTGCAGAAACCCGCGACCATCCCTATTCCCTCAATCCCTCCAAGGAGGACAATCTGCGTCCTGCATATATCTATTGCTCTTGCGATGGCAAATGGGGGGGATCTCCCTCAAGATGGGAACCTGAGGCCACATCTGTGAGGCATCCTTTCACAAGCTCAAACATATGCTATATGGATGGACACATTGACAGTTATTCCTGGAAAGAAATATGGCAGCAGACGGGCGATCTTTTCGGTCACACGAATCCGAATTAACAAGGGCATGATTAGAATGCATCAAAAAACTTTTACACTCATCGATCTGCTGGTGGCTGCGCCCGCCGTAGCCACGAGTCCGTCGCGACGGACGAGGACGACGGCGAGAGTAACTCGATTTACCCTAATCGAGTTACTCGTGGTCATTGCGATCATCGCAATCCTCGCGGCACTTCTTCTTCCGTCGTTGTCCCTGGCAAAGCAACAGGCCTTCAAGACGCTATGCGCAAGCAATTTGAGGCAGGTCGGACAGACATTCCATTCCTACTCAGGGGACTGGGATGGATGGTCTCCTCCGGAGAAAAACCAGGGCGACAGCTATTACTGGCCGCGTATTCTGGTCGATAACGGCTATATGCAGGCGACGTGGGCCGGATATACCGGTTACACCAATCCCACTGATAAAGGCTGGGCAAGAACAGGCATCCTGGCCTGTCCTACTGCGGAACGCAACCACTCCACATTCTGGGTCAATGGCGGAAGCTATGGAGTTAATCACTCGCATATAGGATTCAACCAGGGAAAAGCCATCAAGTTTGGCAAAAAAAGAGCCAGCCTGCTGCTGCTTGGGGAATCACGCGACAAATATTATTCCAAGATCCTCAGCCAGGGCGACAATATCCGTCCATGCTACATCAACTGCCCATGCAGCGATTGGACAAATTATGTTGGCTGGAACCTCCAGGCATCCCCGGCAAGACATCCATTTACCAGCTCAAATGTCTGTTTTATCGACGGACATGTAGATTCTTTCTCATGGCTGGAATTAAAAGGGAACACGGGAGATTTATTCGGCCACACGAATCCGAATTAATTAGGACATACTTAAAATGCATAGAAAAACTTTCACACTTGTCGAACTGCTTGTCGTCATTGGAATAATCGCGATTCTTGCAGCTTTAATCCTGCCGGCGCTCTCTTCGGCCAAAAAGAATGCGAAAAAGACAAGATGGGCCGGAT
The DNA here is from genome assembly GCA_001804805.1 of Lentisphaerae bacterium GWF2_49_21. GTDB lineage: Bacteria > Verrucomicrobiota > Lentisphaeria > Victivallales > GWF2-50-93 > GWF2-50-93. The sequence continues at coordinate 76,011 of MHBH01000042.1, read as the reverse complement.
TCTCAAGTACAATAAGCAAAGATCCGACAAGTCTTGCATATTATACTTTCGACAGCGGATCAACAGCCAAACTGGTGAATCAGGCTACAGGGACAGAATATACGACATTCTACGATGTAAGCATATTTGATGGAACCTATTCCAATGTCAAAAATGAGAAAGGAAAAGGGCGTTGGGGAAAGGAAGGCGTCTATTTCTCAGGAAGCACCTCCGAGAAAATAGACTGTGGATACGACCAGTTGCTCTTAACGGATAACTTTACTCTCTTTGCCTGGTGCAAACCGAAAGATGGTTCTGATTACAGGGCTGTAGTATCCCACCGGGATTATAAAGATTCGTGGCAATATATGGGCTACGCGATCTATGCCGGCACTGGCAACGTATGGCGCACGAGGGTCGCATGGACTTATGGATGGTCTTTAAACGATCTGACCGATCCTGTGAAAGATGAATGGACATTTGTTGCAATAACGTATGAAAACACAACCGTGCCTAACTGGGAAGGCTCTACTGGTAAATTCAAGACATATTTGAACGGGGTATTGAAAAAGGATACTGTCGGCAAGTATAAACCGACGGACTCAGGAAAACATCTCTTGATTGGCATCGGCGGTGATAACGGCAACACGTATCCTTTCTTTGGAGCAATTGATGAAGTCGGATATTTTGGACGCACAATGACCGGCAGTGAAATCAAAAGCATCTACGAGATGGGGAATCCTAACTGAAAACAAGAGGAGAATTAAGATATGGATAAATTTTTGAAACGTCAATTTTCAAATACTAAACCATTACCGTTTACCCTGATCGAACTTCTAGTGGTATGTGCGATAATCTTAATCCTGTGCAGTCTTCTGCTTCCGGCATTGGCCAATGCAAAAAAGTCGGCGTTGGTAATAATGTGCTCCAACAATCTGAAGAACATAGGCACAATAGCCACAACCTATGCGATCGATTTTGACGCAACCATTCCGCCTTACAATGCGGACATCTGGTACAGCGCCAGATACGACAATCCCGCACCAGATGGAAGTGGCAGGGGATATAAGAGCTACCTTGACACAATGTGGGGGAAGATGACACCTTACAATCTCACCAAGGAGATCGCACAATGCCCTCTCTCCGGCTACACCGGTAAAAATGCCTATAAATACTGGATGCAGACATATAACAGCAGGAGTTCATATTTCTATACGATGACGGACTACACCACCTGGGGAGGGTACTGGGATCCGCGAACATACAAACTCCTTATGCTTACCAGCGGGACTATTAGTGGAACTTTCGGTAACCCAATGACCGCTGCACAAAAGGAAATCGTCAAGGACACATGCACCGATTTTACGGATCTGACCGCCAGCTACGCCAACAACCATCGCAAGAAAAGTGGATATCTCGAATCCCAGAACATACTCTTCCTTGACGGGCATATAGAATTAAGAAGACCTCCACGTACATCCAAGGGCTTGGGGCTTGGGGCCGATGCCGGATTCTACCTGCTATGGTCCCCTCCGTCCACCCCAGTGCACGAGTAAGTAGATTATAGGAATGATCTTTTGAAGTAAATATTCACTGAAGTACGGATTAAGCAAACGACATAGTTTACTGAATACGTACCATGAAAGGAAGAACCTTATGCGTATTCGAGTGTTAACCTTGAGCCTTGCTCTTGTTTTTCTTGCCGTTTTTCTTCCTGATGTAACAAGCCAGGAGAAAAAAAGCTCCGGCAAAAGGATATTCGACTGGGAAAAAGAAGGTGATGCCGAAGGATGGACTCCCATAACCTTTGAATCAGAGAAGAAAAATTATCCTTTCATAAAGGCGGTCGCACAGTCCGACAGGAAGGCGAACACTGGAAAAGGATCCCTTGAAATATCAATTGAAAGTAGCACGGAAAAGTTTGAAGCGGCAGGTCGTGCCGAGAAATCATTTTATGCAAAACCAGAAGACTGGTCGGGCTACAAGAAGCTTACAGCTAAATTCTACCTGACACAGCATTCTACGTATCTGGAAGCCTATCTCGCCGTGCAGACAGGCGACAAGTGGAACTGGTACCAGGGGAAGTCAGTTGAAGGGAAGGAAGAAGCATGGACTGAAGTATCACTGGACATAAGCGAATCCAAGGATCTGGACAAAGTCGTGGCCATTCATTTCATATTGAAATCAAGGATATCCGGATTCACTGAAAAGGTCTATCTGGATAATGTCGAACTGCATGAAAGCCCGTGAATGAAGGCACATATATATGACAAGATGCAACAGTCGGCCGGGTCCACAACAAGCCATCAAATCAGGGGCACCTGCAAAGGGGATTTAGAATGAACCATATTTACGACAGTCACGTACATATCTTCAGCCGTCAAGTGGATCAAACCGCCCTGCTGGCAGCGATGAAGGCCGCAGGGGTGGACGGCGGCGTGCTGATCTCGCCGGCCCCGGAGGCGTTTGCGGACGGATTCCCCGGACCGACGTCGACTAAAGAACGCTTGGATTGTCTGCTCCAGTGGACATCCGGCACTTTGACGCTGTTCCCGTTCTACTGGATCGACCCGACGGAGAAGGACGCGATACGCCAGGTCCGCATGGCCGCAGCACGAGGGGTCATGGGTTTCAAAGTTATCTGCAATCACTTTTATCCGGGCGACGCGGTTGCCATGGACACGTACCGTGCGATCGCCAGAACCGGAAAGCCTCTGCTCTTTCACTCGGGGATTCTGTGGGACAGCACACCGTCAAGCAAGTACTGCCGCCCCGTCGAGTTCGAGGCTATGATCGACGTACCCGGAATCCGGTTTGCGTTGGCGCACATCTCCTGGCCGTGGATCGACGAATGCCTTGCGACCTACGGCAAGTTTCTTGCTACCCGGAAACGCCGGCCATCGGTTTCTTGCGAGATGTTCATCGACCTGACGCCAGGCACGCCGCCCATCTACCGTCGCGAGGCACTCACCAAGATACACACCATCGGTTATGAGATAGCCGACAATCTCCTTTTTGGCACCGACAATCGGGCCGTGTACCTTGCAGCAGCGGCCGCAAAATGGATCAAGACCGACAATGCCATCTACGACGCGTTGGATGTCGGCCCGAAGACGCGGGAGAAGATATACGGCCGCAATCTGATGCGGTTTTTGAAACCCTGAACCGAAGGAGCACACCCCGTGAGTCTTGTATTTGAAGCGATCCTGCCGCACGGACCGGATGTCATTGCCGAGATAGCCGAGGATCCCGCCGTGATGGTAAAAACGCGCGCTGCGATGGAAGAGGTGGGACGCCGGTTCGCGGCAACGCGCGCGGAGACGGTCATCCTGCTGAGCCCGGACTGCGTTCACACGTTTCAGGGCATGGCCATTGCGGAAACCAGCCAAGGTATCCGGACGCAGTTCCCTCACATGGGAGAAGCCACGATGACGGTTGGGACGGCCGCCAATGCCTTCGGAGGACTGGAAGTACCGGGGGGGCGCTGCATCAGCGACCATTTCGCGTGTGACGTGAAGCTTGCTGAAACGCTGTTGTCTGCCGCCGGTGCAGATTTTCCAGTTGTGCGCGCAGCCGGTGAGAACGGCGAACTGAGGCTGGAGTATGGTGTTACGATTCCGCTCTGGTTCACCGTACATCCCCATCCCACGCCGCGGCCGGAACTGGTCGTCGTCACCCCCTCTCCTGCCATGCCGCGCGAGGCGCTACTGCGCTTCGGCCGTCTCATCGCGGATGTTGCCCGCGACTCCGGCAAGCGCGTGGCTCTGATTGCGTCGGCGGACCAGGGACACACCCACGATTGCAATCACAAGCGTTTCGGCTTCTCGCCTGCCGCAGCGCAGTACGACGCGCTGTACTGTGACGCGGTGTCCAAAAACCGCTTGAACCGCCTACTCGACGTAAGCGACGACATGTTGAGGAAATCCTGGTCGGATTCGTTATGGCAGACTCTGATCCTAGCCGGCGCAATTGACTGCGTTCCGATGAAGGTGGACTTGCTCTCGTATGAGGTACCCACTTACTACGGCATGGTCGTAGCTGTCTATGAGCCCATTCAATCTGATGGAAAGGAATAAATGAACTATTACAATATCATCCCCCGTCCGGAAAATATTGAGCCGCGGCAAGGGGTATTTGTATTAAGGTATGATTCGACGATAACCTATGCAGATGAGGCAGCAAAACATCCCGCTGAAATGCTTGCCGCATATCTGCGTCCAGCAACCGGATACGCTCTGCCCGTAAAAGCATTACCGTCGCCTTCGGACAAGATTATTCTCAACGCGTCTGAGCGCACGCCGGAACTTGGCAGTGAAGGTTATACACTTGAAGTCACCCAGGCGCAAATCATAATCCGCGCAAATGAAAGCACCGGACTTTTTTACGGAGTGCAGACGCTCCGTCAGTTGCTGCCTCCAGCCGTGTTTTCTCCATTTAAGGAAGATGAGCCATGGTCATTGCCTTGCGTGAAGATTACAGACAGGCCCCGCTTCAGGTGGAGGGGGATAATGTTTGACGAAGGCCGTCACTGGTTCGGCAAGGAGTACGTCAAGCGTTTCATAGACCTTATATCACTTCATAAATATAATGTTTTCCATTGGCATCTCACTGAAAACGCAGGCTGGCGGATAGATATCAGGCACTATCCTAAGTTACGTGAAATAGCGGCGTGGCGCGACAAGACCGTCATAGGCCGCGCCGACCGGAAACCGCGTGAATTCGACAATAAGCCGTATGGAGGATTTTACACTCAGGATGACGTTCGTGAAATCGTTGAGTATGCGACCGCGCATTATATAAAAGTAGTGCCGGAAATAGAAATGCCGGGGCATTGCCAGGCGGCTCTGGCGGCTTATCCTGAATTAGGATGCTCAGGAGGGCCTTACGAAGTCATGGATTATTGGGACTACTCGGATAATAACTTCTGCGCTGGCAATGATGCGGTTTTTGAGTTTCTGAACGGTGTCCTGGATGAGATTTGCGAGTTGTTTCCGTCCGAATACATACATATCGGCGGCGACGAATGCCGCAAGACCGCATGGGAAAATTGCCCGAAATGCCGTAAACGGATGAAAGATGAAAATCTTTCAGACGGCAACAAGCTGCAAAGTTATTTCATCCGCCGCATTGAGAAGTATTTATCTTCCAAAGGCCGCTCTATTGTCGGCTGGGATGAGATTCTCGAGGGCGGACCGGAACCAAAGGCGCTTGTAATGTTCTGGCTGGAAAAAGCCTCGAGTTTAGAAGCGGCTGTCAATGCGCATCATCATGTAATAGCATCATTGCACCAGTACACATATTTTGATTATTATCAGGGTGACCCGGCAAAAGAACCTTTGGCCATAGGAGGGATGCTGCCGCTGGAAAAAGTCTATTCTTTCGAGCCTGTTCCGCAGGGTGTTCCAGCGGGCATGAGCAAATATGTGATCGGTGTCCAAGGTCAGATATGGTCGCAATATATCAAGGAGCGTAAACATCTGGAATATATGACATTTCCCCGTGCCTGCGCCCTTGCTGAAGTCGCATGGAGTTTACCGGAAAAGGATTACAGTGGTTTTCTAAGACGGCTCGTTCCGCATCTTGCCCGCTTGGACAGTCTTGATGTAGGATACCGTAAACTGGATTAAAATTAGCGCGCTGGTCTGAAAGGGGAAAGGGGTTTTGGAGGAAAGCATAATTTTTCAAAAAATGAAAACCAAAAAGAAAGGATTGACTATTTTATGAAACAAACTTTCAAAACATTCTCCTGGTGTCAGGCAGTATTAGTATCTGTGCTGCTTTCCTCCATCTCCGTTTATGCCGAACCCACCGCGGAAGAAACTGCAAAAATGATTGCCGGACCTGCGCCCAAAGGGAAAGCATGGGAACCTGCCTGGGGATTCTGGAAGGATGCTCCTAAATACTGGCTGCCTACACACTTTGGATTTGTAAAGGAATCGAAGAAGGGCAATGTCGATGTTCTGTTTTTTGGGGATTCCATTACCAAGGGATGGAGCGGTGCAGGAAAGGAAATCTGGGAGAAGAACTACAAGCCTCTTAAAGGGCTCAACATCGGGATCGGCGGCGATACCACGCGTCAGACTCTCTGGCGTATTGACCATGAAGCGCTTGACGGCATCCAGCCTAAAGTTGTTGTATTGATGATTGGCGTAAACAACATCTTCACAGGAACTGGCACTGACGAGGAGATCGCAAAAGGCGTTGCTGAGGTTCTCAAACAGATCCAGGCAAAGTGCCCCAAGTCAAAAATACTCCTGCTGGGAGTTCTGCCTCTGGGTAATGAGGCCCAGAGCGCCCGGACCAAGATCATCAACGGCATGCTGGCGAAGCTGGAGGCCGGACCGGTAAAATTCATGGACATGTCCGGAAAGTTCACAGATGCCAATGGCAAAGTGCTACCGGATCTCTACTCGAAGGATCAGGTACATCTTGCCCAGCCCGGCTATGTGGTCTGGGATGAGACCATGATGCCCGTCCTCAAGGAGATGATGAAATAATGAAGCATTGTCTAATGATTTGCGTTGTGCTGGCAATCACGGCATATAGCCTGTCGGCGGCGGAACCTGTCAAGGATTCCGCCTATCGCTGGCAATCGGTGTCGATTGGCGGCGGGGGATACGTAACAGGACTGGTCATACACCCCAAAGTTGCTGATCTGGTCTACATCCGTACCGACGTCGGCGGCTTCTACCGTTGGAACCCCCATGACGGATCCTGTATGCCGCTCATCGACCACTTCCGGACCGAGCAGTCCTCCTACTTCGGCGGTGAAAGCCTGGCAATCGATCCCGGCAATCCCGACATCCTTTACATTGCCGCAGGCATGTATTTAAATTCCAAGGGCGCCATCTTCAAGAGCGACGATCGCGGACAGACCTGGAACAAGCTCACTTTGGAAACACCGATGAACGGCAATGGCCCCCTACGCTCAGGTGGCGAACGTCTGGTGGTCAGCCCGCATGATTCAAACATCCTTCTTTTCGGCTCGCGCAACGAGGGACTCTTCCGTTCACAGGATGCAGGCACCACTTGGAGCAAAATCGACGCCTTCCCCGGAAATCTGACGGTGAAAGAAGGAATAGAATGCATTTCTTTCGACACCCGCACTGCGGGTCTCGTCTATGCCTGCGCCTTCCGCGATGCGGTCTACCGTTCAGCAGATGCAGGTCTCACCTGGACAAAACTCGAAGGCAGTCCAGCGCAGGTTTTACGCATGGATATTGCCGGCGATGGAACTCTTTTCACAGTGGGATCCACCGGCGTCTTCCGTTTCCGTGAAGGCGTCTGGAAAGATCTTACGCCAACAGGTGAACACCGCAGCTACGGTTCGATCACAGTCGATCCGAAGGATCCGAAACATGTAGCCATCTGCTATGCCGGTTTCAACAAAAATCCCAACCTCGATCAGCCGCGCGGCCTTTATGAATCCAAAGATGGCGGTGACACCTGGACCAGCAAGATCTGCTCACCTGAATCCACCGTCCCATGGCATTCACCGCGGAATATGGCAATGAGCGCTTCAAGTCTGACTTTCGATCCGCATCATCCAGGACGTGCCTGGTTAACCGACTTCTTCTCAGTCTGGAAGACCGACGGCTTTACACAGGAACGTCCCGTATGGAAGAACTATTCCAAGAACCATGAGGAAGTCGTTCCATTCAGCCTGACCTCCCCGCCTGCTGGCGCACCGCTTCTCAGCGCAGTCGCCGATGTCGGAGGTTTCCGTCACGACTCTCTTGACGAATTCCCATCGGAGATGCTGGGCAAATGGGGCAGTGCCAATTGGGACCAGTACACCTACCAGATCGCCTATTGCGAAACCAAGCCTCTCGAACTTGCCCGTGCAGGCGGCAACCACTGGAACGGCGTCTGGGGTGGCAGTATAAGCCATGACGGAGGAAAAACATGGCAGCGATATAAATCATTTCCGAAGAACGTTGTTCCTCTCCGTATTGCGATGTCTGCCACCGATCCAAACAAGATCGTCATGGCGATCCAGAACGGGCAGGCGATCCGCACCAAGGACGGCGGTACGACATGGGAACAGGTAACCGGACTTCCCAAAGGGCCTTCAGACCAGTGGAAATGGTGTCTCCCTCTTGCGGCGGACAACGTCGATGGAGACGTGTTCTACTACGTCGCGGACGGCAAACTGTACCGCAGCAATGACGGCGGTGCCAGCTTCACACTCGTCAGTGGGAAAAGCCCCACGTTCTACACCGATCCAAACTGGACTCAGCTGCGTACCGTTCCCGGTAAAAAGGGTGAAATATGGGTCAGTGGCCTTAATGGCGGGCTGGCACGTTCCACCGATGGTGGGGAGACTTTTTCCAGATTGACGCAGTTCAAGCAGGTGCGTCTCTTCGCATTTGGTGCTCCCGCAGCAGCCGGTGAACCAGCGGCGCTTTATGTATATGGTGCCTTTTTCCATGGGAAGTTCGCGGACAAGCCGGGAATCGGAATCTACCGTTCGCTTGATCTCGGGAAGACCTGGCAGGACATCCAGGATCCAAAAGTTGCCGTCGGAGATTCACCATGCTGCATGGAAGCCAGCCGCCAGACATTCGGACTGGTCTTCATCGGCACCAACGGGCGCGGGATCTTCTACGGCGCGCAGGCAGGCTCCAGCAAATAAAAATATCTATTTTTTTTCATCCCAGGACTTGAATTTTCGCATTTTGATTCTATCGTTAGAATCAGAACAGGGAGGAATGCGGATGGGCGGCAATAAAAATGGGACAAAGCTGACGGATCTCGCGAAGGCCTGCGGACTTTCACTGAGGGTCGTGAACGCCGTCATGACCGGATACTCGGGAAGTGTCAGGTACAGCCCTGGAACAAAGGATAAAGTCCTTGAAACCGCCAAAAGGCTCGGATACCGCCCAAACCGTTTCGCCAGGAACCTCCAGAACGGATGCTGCGGAACCATAGCCGTCCTCGCAGAAAACTTCTTCGACATCAACGAAATCACCATGGATTCCATTATCAGGGCCTCCAGCCAGCGTTCCAAGATGATATTGTATGAAAGGGTCGGGGCGGACAATCCAAATCCGAGGTGCCTGTTGGAAAGGATCTCGGACGGATTCATTGCAATTGGACAAATCTCGGAACAGGTAATGGAGAAAATAGACAGGACTGGTTCCCCTTGCATATTCGTGAACACCAACAGGCGCAAAGGCGCAAATTGCATGAACTTCGATGAAAGAGGCGCCATGAAGCTGGCCGTGGACCGTTTTGTCTCACTCGGAAGAGAACGGATAGCCTTCATTGGCAACGGACGCACAGATCATTACTTCGAGAAGGCAAGGCACATGGGGCTTGAGGCAGAGATCAAGAAACGTGGCCTTGCAAAGCTTAAAATCTTTGAGAATCCATCCCTGCATCCTGACAATGAGTTCCGGAAACAGCTTTCCTCGTTCCTTATTGGCAATCCTGAAATTGACTCCGTCCTTCTCAGCATGGACTTCATGGCGCCTGTGTTCTACGATGCGGCGGAAAAGACCGGCAGGTCCATACCTTCGGACATTGCGGCTATCTCTGTCAACAACTCGGAATTCTCAATTGCATCCAGGCCTTCCCTGACCTCGCTCGGAATTAACAGGGCGGAAGTCGGCTGGACAGCCGTTGAAAAACTGATGTCTCTTATGGAAGGCAAGGAAGTATCATGTCCAACGCTGAAATATTCCCTCTTCCCGAGAAATTCGGCATGACAAGAAAGTGTGGATAATATTAGATAAGGGAAAACCATGAAAAATAAGATTGCGCTGTTGGCCACATCAATGCTTGCATTCGGCATATTGTCTTCATCGACTGCAGGTGCACAGTCTCCTGTGGACAAACCAGCCGAAAACTGGGAATGGTGCGGCTGGGGCGGCGGCGGCTTTTTCTGGAGCTGTGTCTGGCATCCGACAGACAGCAACATAATCTATCTCGGTGGCGATGTCGCCGGTATTTACAAAAGCGTGGACAAGGGGAAAAATTGGAAGTTCATCAACAAGGGGATCTCTGATTATGGTGTATATTCCATTGCCATTTCAAAATCGAAACCGGATATCCTTTATATTGGCACCATGGGCGGAGTCTGCAAGACCATGAATGGCGGAACGAACTGGACTTTCCTTGAGCAGACCGGCAAAGACAATCTTAAAATGCTGCCTGAGCGCCCGCGGAGCGTACGTGCCATCGCCATCGACCCGTCAAATCCGGATATCGTCTACATGGGAAGCAGCGACGGCAAGATCTACAGGACGGAAGACGGCGGGGCGAACTGGAAGAAGCTCTACGAAACGGCGACGACGGCAGAAGGCGACAAACCAAATAAGAAGAGCATTCCAATATCTTCCATTTGTATTGCTGAAACTAATTCCAAGTTGATTTTCGCCTCCAGCGTCATATGTGGAATCCTGCGCAGCGAGGATGCCGGTGCCACTTGGACCCAGCTCTCAACTCCCAAAGCTTCCATGTGTGTCGTGGTGGCGCCTTACGATGAGAAGACGGTCTATGCCGCCTTTGACAAGGAAGGGATCATGAAGTCCGCGGACAAAGGACAGACATGGGGAAAGGTCAAGTTGGAACTGCCCGAGGGCAGCAATGTCCGGGAAATAGTATTGCACCCGGCCAATCCGAAAATCATCCAGTGCATCATACAAAACGACAAAAAGTGGAATGGAAACTTCAGCTATTCCATTGATGGCGGGGAAAGCTGGACGACTGTTGCAGAGATGAAGGCGGATCTCGCAGGAAATCCATCCTATCCGAACGGCGTAGACAAAAATGGAAATATTGGCATGAGCAAGATCTCAAATCTATCACTCAATCCCTCCAATCCGGACGAAATGTTTATCGCTGCCAACCGTTGGAACTGTTTCAGTTCGGACGGCGGTAGGACCTGGGAAAATCGGGATGCCGGGGCCGATATCACGTGCTTTACGGATCTTCAATTCAGCGGCGACAAGGTTTATGCCACGGCAATGGACGAGGGACTTCTCGTGACTTCCGATGGCGGCAAACTATGGAAACCCTTGTTTCCCTTGAAATGGGCTCTTGATCAAAGCGGTCACCAATGGCAGTTGCGGGTGATCCGACAAGAAACGGCGGAGAGGATAATTTCCACGCTCGATCCACATGGTCTCAAGACACCTGCGTGCAGAGTGATTGTCAGTGAGGATGGCGGAGCCACCTTCAAAGCGACTACGAAAGGGATTCCTGAACAGAAATCCAGCACTGACTGCATGTGGGGGCATTCCATCCCGCGAGCCATGGCCGTGGATCCCAGGGATCCGAAGATCATTTATCTTGGAATTGACGGCGATCCGGAGCCGGACAAGGGAGTCGATGGCGGGGGAATTTTCAAATCGGTGGATGGCGGTTATTCTTGGGAACGTCTGCCCAACCAGCCGGCTAGCCGACGGATGTTCTACGGTCTTGCGGTCTGTCCGGCGGATTCCAACCGTATTTACTGGGCGACCTGCGGTGATCGCGGTGGACTCTACCGGACTGAAGACGGAGGAAAAAGCTGGTCCAAGGTTTTCGACAAGGAATCCTGGCTATTCAATGTGAGCTTATCATCCACCGGAGATGTCTATACCGGAAAGAATGATTTGTGGAAAAGCACGGATCACGGACAGACCTGGCAGAAACTTTCTAATTTCAAGAACAACGGGGATATTGTCGGTATCTCTATCGATCCCGGCGACGAAAAACGGATTTGGATCTCGAAAATAACCCATGGATCCGTTGCCGAGGGGGCTGTGCTGCGGACAGTTGATGGAGGTGTGACGTGGGAGGACATCACGGGGGATCTGCCTTACCGGAAACCAAGAATATTACGTTACAATCCCCGGACAAAAGAATTGTGGGCTGCCGGAAATGGCATCTTCAAGATCAGGCAGTAAAGTTACGCTCATGAACAGGAATAAAATAGATTTAGTTTACTTAATGACAATTTACTAATGTGAGCATGAAATAGTTTACATTGTGAATTTGTTTTAAGGTAGGGCGCGTTCTCCGTAACGCGCCGCCTACCATGACTTGTCGAATGGGCGGACGGCTACGGAGAGCCGTCCCTACCTTTGGAAAAAACGTAAACACTATTATGAACTCATTAGTAAATATCAACGGAGGTTGAGAATGAAAAACAAGGTGGTGATGCTGACTGCATCAATGGTTGCTCTCGTCGGAATTTTTTCACAGAATGCAAGTGCCCAGGCTTCGGCAGATTATAAAAAAGTTGATGCCAACTGGGAGCAGTGCGGCTGGGGCGGAGGATCCTACTACTGGGCGACGGCCTGGCATCCTACGGACGAAAATGTCATCTACATGGGCAGCGACTGCGCCGGCGCCTACCGGACGGATGACAAAGGGCTCCACTGGAAATTCACCAACAATGGCATGCCCGGCTATGAAGTCCTCTGCATGGCTGTCAGTCCGGCCGCCCCAGATCTCGTCTACGCCATGACCAGCGATGGGCTCTGCAAGAGCACGGACCGTGCAAAGACATGGGAGTTCATCCCGGCAAGCGGTCCGAAAAATCTCAACATCAGCTGTGTAAAGTATAATACAATCCGTTCCATTGCGATTGATCCGAAGAATGCAGACATCGTATATGCAGGTTCGCGAACCGGCAAGCTCTTCAAGACCGAGGACGGTGGAAAGACCTGGAAGGAACTTCCTTACCGTGATATACTTCCAAAGGAGGCGGATGAGGTCGCCACCAAGCAGCCACAGGGAAAGAAGAACACGGAGGGCGCCTGTGGAATCTCAATCGCTCCGACCAATCCATCTTTGGTCTTCGTCGCCAACACCAAGCATGGCATTTTCCGCAGCAAGGATGCTGGTGCAACATGGACAGTCCTTGATGCACCGAAGACGGCATGCGGGGTCACAGTGTCGCCTACGGACGAGAAAGTTGTATGGGGCGCCTGTGGCGAGGCGGGGATATACAGGACCGACGACGGCGGGAATACCTGGGCGTTGATGAACAAAAGCATCACGAAGAAGACCCGCATTATCGAGATCGCCCTGCACGCGTCAAGGCCTGATCTCGTATATGCCATAGGCAACGATGGCTGGAGCGGTTATTTCCACCGTTCCGAGGATGGAGGAAAGACCTGGACCTACAGCCGGAAAATCCTCAAACGCCCTGACGACAAACTGCCCAGCCCTGAAGTGGCGGGAGACAAGGACGGAGAGACCAGCGCCCTTACAAACATTGCTGTAAATCCGAAGAATCCTGATGAAGTATTCGTATCAGCCAACTGGACCTGTGTTTTCAGCAAGGATGGCGGCAAGACCTTTGAAGCGCGCCAGACCGATGCCGACAACACCTGCTCGACCGACATCCAGTTCCTTGGAGGCAAGGTATATGTCACCGCAATGGACGAAGGACTTCTCGTGTCCGAGAACAACGGCGCAGACTGGCGCCAGCTCATACCGCTCAAATGGAACAAGGAGATCAGCGGCCACTTCTGGCGGGTGCGCGTCGCCAAGGTCGGAGATTCGGTACGCATCGTCACCACCTGCTCGCCGTGGGATTCCACGCTCAACCGCACCTTCCGCAGCGAGGACGACGGCAAGACATTCACTGTTTCCACAGCAGGCCTTCCGGACTATCTCCCGAAAATAAACTGCATGTGGGGCCGGAGCTATCCCCGCTCTCTTGCAATGGATCCGAAGAATCCTGACATACTCTATCTTGGAATGGACGGCAATCCGGAACCGGAGAAGAAGCTACCTGGCGGAGGAATCTTCAGATCTGCCGATGGCGGAAAGACCTGGACGCGCTGCGCCAGCCAGCCCGGCGGACTGCGCCTCTATTATGGACTTGTAGTAGATCCTACCGATTCGAAACGACTCTATTTCAGCAGCTGCGGCGAAGGCGGCGGTGCATGGAAGAGCAATGACGAGGGGGCGACCTGGGAACATATCTTCAAGGATGAAACCTGGAGCTTCAACCTTGAAATTTCCCAGTCCGGAGTCGTCTATGTAGGCGCAGGAAATTTCTACCGGAGCGAGGATCAGGGCAAGACCTGGAAAAAGCTTACCAACTTCCAGGATAAGCCGACAATAGTAGGCATCGCGATAGATCCGGCGAACGAACAGCGCATCTGGATCAGCCGCACGACTTGGGATTCTTCCGCTCAGGGCGGGGTATTCCGGACGACCGACGGAGGAAAGACATGGGAAGACATCACCGGCGACATTCCGATCCTCAAGCAGCAGCTCCTGCGCTATAATCCGGAGACGAAAGAGTTATGGTCGGGAGGGCCCGGCCTCTTCAGGATAAAACAGTAGTTGTACCAAATTGCTTTTTTTGGACAGTAATATACGAAGCAAGAAAACAGCCCTCACGGGCTTAACTACGAACATATTCCCAATGCATTTAATACGTTTGTAGTTAATGCCGTAAGGCATGTTCTCGCTCTTTGATTTTGATTCGGTATTGCAAAAAAGAGGTTTCTTTTTTTACTGTAAAACTTGTTTGGCTCTATTGACACTTTTCCTATTGTGATGTAAATGTACTATCGATAGTACATTTATTATCGAGTACGTCAGGCGCTGTCATGAAAAAGGAGATGCATATGAGGGGAATGCCGGTCAGTCTGCGCAGACAGGAAAATCTAATTCTTTTTACATTGATTGAGCTTCTTGTCGTTATTGCGATCATCGCAATCCTTGCCGCCCTTCTCCTGCCGGCACTGAAAAAGGCGAAGGCCACAGCACATTCAATTGCATGCATGAACAATCAGAGACAACTCGGTCTTTCATTCGCATTTTATACTGGCGATTATGAATATTATCCGAACTATCGGTGGCCGGAGGCTCTCAACACATATCTTAACGGACAATTGCATGGAACCACTGTCCTCCCCGAGGATGGTGGAGATCCCGGTGCCGGCCTGACACAGGTCAAACCTCTGGATCTTATCCATTGTCCAGCAGTTCCGACGTCAAAGGGTTCCCGTCCTATCACTTTGACGTACAGTATGAGCGGGCAGTATAGCGACAACATGTACTGGGCCCACCTCGCATTGCTATATGGTCCATGGGGCGGCGCTGACATATGTCCTCGCGTTAAAAACACCCTGGTTGTCAGGCCCGAGGCATTTGCGGTTCTCACGGAAAAGTGGAATTCAGGTTCTCCTCATCAAAGCGCCTGGTCTACTTCCTGGTTCCGCCTCTTTGCCTTGAGCGCGGCCAGATGCGTACTCGTCCACGGTTCAAAGTCAAATGTACTGCTGGCCGATGGCCATGCGGGGATTGCACAGGGAAATCGTACAGGTTTCGATACCAGCGCCGGATTTGGCTATCTCGAGGATCAGAATGATTCCTTGTTCAATTATGATTATGGCAAATGTCGTCCGCCTTACACCCTGAGACCATCAAAACTCCTCCAATGATTTAGAAAGATAAATATGGAAACATCTATTTACAAAAGTGTCGCTTTATGATATAATCACTATCCGGGAGAGTGATGAACTATGCATGAGATCAAAAGTCAAAAATCGCCTGTCCGTGCCGGTCGGCCAGGAAAAATCATAAATGGCTTCACCCTTATCGAGCTGTTGGTGGCCCGTTCGACAAGCTCAGGGCGACGAGTACTTTTTTCTCTTTTTACTCTTATTGAATTACTCGTCGTAATTGCGATCATCGCAATACTCGCCGCCATGCTCCTTCCGGCGCTGAAGAACGCAAGGGATACTGCAAAATCAAGTGTCTGCACCAACAATCTGAAGCAGCTTGGCCTGTGTATCGCTTTTTACACCGGCGATTACGACTATTATCCAAATTTCCGCTGGCCGGAGGCGCTAAACACTTATCTCAACGGACAATTGCATGGAACCTCCGAACTCCCCGAGGATGGAGCTGATCCTGGTGCCGGATTAACACTGGTAAAACCACTTGATCTCATCCATTGTCCAAGCGTTCCGACAGCAAATGGTAACCGTCCTATCACTTTGACATACGGCATGAACGGAGTCTGTGTTGATGCAGAATTTTGGAGACGTCTCATCAGACCGGGAGACTCAAGTGCCGGTGGCGAGATATTGCCGCGCGTAAAAACCACAAAGGTTACCAGGCCCGAGTCCTTCGGGGTCTTGACGGAATACTGGCATACGGGCGCTGAGCATCAAGCTGCCTGGACCACTACTTGGTACCGATTGTTTGTCGGAAACGAATTAGGATTCCTGTTGACCCACAGGAAAACGTCAAATGTATTATTGGCCGACAACCATGTGGGTCTTGGTCAAGGCGTTGGAGGGACCCCCACCGGATACAATGCAAGCGCTAAGCTTTATTATGTCCAGGATCAGAACGATTCTTTGTTCAATTACGATTATGGTATCAAGCGTCTTGGTGCATTGACACCCTCCAAATACCTGCAATGATTTTCCATGATGCACTTGACAAAAAGATGTTTTTGCAATAATATACTATCGATAGTAGAATTGTTGCCGCAGACAGTAGCTCGTATTCGAGCGTTCTTGAAGTAGGGACGGGCTTCAGCCTGTCCCATTCTTAGACATTAAGATGGTACATGCTCCCTTCGACAGGCTCAGGACAGGAAAGCACGTACCTACTTAACGCGCAAACATGCGCTATCCGCCTTCGCAAAGATGCTGTGGCGGACACAGAAAACCCGACATACTTTTAATGAAATTCCTAATAAGGAGATAAAATGAACGTACCGAAAACTGCTATTCTGGCTTCTTTGATCTCTATCGGCGGATTTTTTTCCTTGAGTGCACCTGCACAGGCGCCAGCAACTGCGGACACGTCATCGACCAAGTGGGAATGGTGCGGCTGGGGCGGCGGCGGCTATTTCTGGGGCGCGGCGGCGGATCCGTCCGATGAAAACGTTTTCTATCTCACCGGCGACGTCTCCGGCGTATACAAGAGCACCGACAAGTGCAAGACATGGCGTTTCGTAAACAACGGCATTTCAAACTATGGAGTCTACTGCATCTCCGTCTCAAAGAGCAATCCACAGGTAGTCTACATAATGACCACCGACGGCATGAACAAAAGTGTCGACGGCGCAAAGAGCTGGAAGAAGCTCGAGGAGACCGGCAGCAAAAAACTCGATATATCCTCCAACCGCCCCGGAAGCGTACGTCCGATCTCAATAGATCCTGCAAATCCGGACATAGTCTATGCAGGAAGCAAGAACGGCGTGATCGTGAAGAGCGTTGACGGCGGTGCAACATGGAAGAAACTCGAATATCATAAGACAAAGGCCGAAAAAACACCCGAACAGACGAAGATCGACAATGGCGATATATCCATACTTGGAGATTTCGAAGGGAATACCGAGGGCTGGAATGCTGACACAAAGTATGACAGCAAGCTCGCGGATGCGTCCTCGCAGTCGAAGAAATTCTCGTGTTCCGGAAAAGGCGCCTTGGAAATCAATTTCAACTGTCCCGCGCCTTCCTGGAAGGACACCGGACGCGTCCAGAAATCCATCGGGGGAAAAGATTTTTCAAAATACAAGAAAATGAGTGCGAGATTCCTTGTTCCTGAAAACGCTCCCAAGATCCAGGGACAGCTGGTTGTCCAGTCCGGGGAGAAATGGACATGGCAGGCCGGTGAGTTCATCGATGCAGCTCCTGGAAAATGGACGGAATTGAACCTTGATCTGACAAAGCTCAAGGAACTGAATGATGTAAAATCCGTATATTTCATAATGAGATCCACGAACGCCGCGTATAATGGAAAAGTCTATCTTGACACAGTTATCCTGCAGGTGTCCGCCGAGGACCAGATCAATCCTGCGGCGCTTGTTCCTGAAAAGGTCAGCGGCATAATTACCTCCATATGCGTGTCCCAGAAAAATCCCGCGCTGCTCTTTGCGTCAAGCACCGACTTTCCAATATTGAGAAGCTCCGATGCCGGAGAGACATGGACAAAGCTCAAGACTCCGACAAATGCTTCATTCGTGAAGATCGCACCGTCCGACGACAATATTGTATATGCGGCGTTCAAGGAGAGCGGAATAATGAAGTCCGTCGACAAAGGCGAGACCTGGACTCCTGCAAGCACCGGCATTGATCCTAAACATGGCCCACGGGAAATAGCCGTATATCCAAATGATCCGAACAAGATTGTCTGCATAGCGAACAACAGCTGGAGCGGAATGTTCTACAGATCGGAGGACGGTGGAACTACCTGGAAAGGAGAGGACAAATTCAAATCCGATCTCCTTGGAAATCCAACAGGTCCGGATGAATTGAAGGGTGAAGTCGCGGAAGGCCTCAAGAAAATGAGCACTCTTACAAATATCGCGATGTCGGATAAGAATCCCGACAATCTCTTTATTTCAGCCAACTGGTGCAATGTCTTCAGTTCCGATGGCGGAAAGACATGGGTGGAAGCCTCGGCCGGCGCCGACATCACCTGCACGCAGGATATATTTTTCCTGAAGGGGAAAACATATGCTGTCGCAATGGACGAGGGTCTTCTTGTTTCGGAGAACAACGGCAAAACATGGAAACAGCTTGTGCCCCTGAGATGGAACGTAGAGACAAGTGGACACCAGTGGCGTGTCGTCGCAATGGAGAAGAACGGAACTGAAAAGATTATTTCCACCTCGTCCCCCTGGGATGCAAAACCCAACTCGAACCGTGTTCTCATAAGCGAGGACGGCGGAAAATCATTCAAGATAGTGAAGGAAGGTCTGCCCGGCTACGTATCGAACGCAAACTGCATGTGGGGCAGAGCATATCCGAGGGCGTTGGCGGTTGATCCTTCCAATCCCGACATAATCTATCTTGGAATCGACGGTGATCCCGAGAAAGGCAAGGAAGACAGAAAAGGCGGAGGAGTCTTCAAGTCCGTCGACGGCGGGTATACCTGGAAACAGCTTGAGAACCAGCCCGGAAGCCGCAGGATGTTCTTCGGGCTCGCAGTGGATCCTACAAATCCGAAAAGGATATTCTGGGGATGCTGCGGCGACAACGGAGGCGTATATGTGAGCGAGGACGCCGGAGGAACTTGGAATAAATGCTTCTCGAACGAAGGCTGGATATTCAATACCGTAGTCACTCCGAAGGGCACAGTTCTTCTCGGTGGAAACAACCTGTGGTCGAGCCAGGACAGCGGAAAGACATGGAAGAAACTGACCGAGAAGACGGGTTTCACTGTGGTCGGAATAGCATATGATCCGCAGAACGAGAACCGGATGTGGATATCCTTCGTCACCTGGGGCGAAAACGCAGTCGGCAGCATACAGATGACCGAGGACGGCGGAAAGACCTGGAAGGATATTACCGGCGACATCCCCTGCAACAAGCCCCTGATATTGCGCTACAATCCCGAAACCAAGGAGCTATGGGCCGCCGGAGTGGGCATTTTCAAGACGAAAATGTAGGCTGTTGCAGTTGTCAATAGCCTAGTTTTGAATATCAAAGGAGCGCGGGTTTTCTAACCCGCGAGGCGGACAGGAATGTCCGCCCTCCGTTATCTATGAAATTATCATCAGCTATTTGCCGCTGAAGATATTTACAAACCCCCTATTTTGTGATAGAATTAAAAGTCGGGAGGAGAAGATGCGGGATCCAAGATCCAGATTTATGGACTTTAATGTCCAAAAACAGGTGTCAGGTGTCAGACGCCAGCCATCGTTTTTTACGCTTATCGAACTGTTGGTGGTCATTGCGATCATCGCAATCCTCATGGCGATGCTCCTGCCTGCCCTTAAAAATGCCAAGGAACAGGCAAAGCGTATATTGTGCACCAGCAACTTCAAGCAGATTGGGCTGGCAATCACCAATTATGCCAGCGATAATGAGGACTGGATGCCTCCGCGTTTCTGCGACATCTGGGCGGCCTACACATGGGTGTCCAACGACACCACGGCAGCACATATCAACGGAAGATGCTCCAAGCCAGGTGTATATTATGTATGGAAGGATTTTTATCCTACCTATACACAGAAAGCAAATATCTTCTTCTGCGCTTCGAACACCTCCGTCACCTATGAATCCCATTTCAAGTATGATGGTAATGCAAGATCAAACTTATGGTGGATGCTGCGCCGTCCTCCATACTGGGACGACTTCCCGGAACCCAGGAGGATCACCGAGGACAATGTCCGTAGCAGATATGGTTTTACATACAGGCACTATCCCATAGTCCAGGATATGACTTCGACGATATATACTTCCACGATGAACCATAAGTCGGGATTGAAACTGGGCGGGAACTTCCTCTATGTGGACGGCAGCGTTTCATTCCTCATGCAGGGCGACCCCGGTTTCATGGGCGTAGCGACAGGCGGACACTGTTCACATTGAAAACAAAGATCCAAAAGCCTCAACCATCAAGCATGTCTTACTTAATCTGAATTCATAGGAGCGCCGGCATCTTGCCGGCAATGTGACACAGGCAAGATGCCTGTGCTACATTATTAAAAGCCAACCCAAAAATATTCAACAGTCCCCATGCTCCACTCGTTGCTAGACCAGGTGCGTTAATCAATCCACTTTATTCTTGCTGCAAACACGGTATTGTCGGATCCGTATTTCTCACATCGCGTGCAGTCATGATGATCTGGGCCGATGGTCTGCATCCATTCGGCTACTGTCACCCAGGTCTCCTCCTCATTCACTTTTGTAACCGCGAAATTCCCGAGGCGCGCCCCTCGATTCGGCACCAGGATCCGTTCCGTCTTGCAAATTACGCAAAGCAGTTCTGGATCCACCTGCGCCATGAACAAGGGCGCCCGGTGCCTGAACACATGATCATTGTCGGCACCACGCCGGGTATATACGAGAAACAATCCCCTTGGATGGGTCACCCAGTGCTGCTGCGTGTTGTAATTGCCAAGATCGCTTCCGTCATCAAAGGTCCAGACTTTCGGTTTCTCAAAATGCAGGCCGTCACTGCTCCGCGTCACATATCCCCGGACATCATTCCTCAAAGTAAGAAAAAATTCGCCGCCGTATCTTGTCAGCGAAGGTTCTCCTAACCCGCGGGGTTCAGGAACAATCAATTCATCTCCATGTTCAATGTAGCGCAGAATTTTCCCGTCGAAGGAACATCTCATTACCGTGCTGAAAAGGGATGAAAAATCGGGAGTTCTGACATAGATCGGCAGAAGAATGCCCCCGTTTTCAAGATCAAAGCGCTGTGTCGAACCGGCTCCGGCCGAAAAAAACTTCTTCTTGTCGGGCATGTCAACGATATCCCAGTCCGACCAGATCCTTCTATCGGGCTCATAGACGGAATATGCTGTCTGACGCGGCCTCGGATTTGGCATGATATTGTCGCCGATATAGCGCGTACATTGACCTGTTCCGAGAAGCTTTCCGGAAGCCTTGTGCCACATCGGCGTAAAATCATTGATGGCGACTTCTATCCCTCCGGACTCTTTGCGACGTCCAAGTGTCTTAGTATGCGGAAGCGGTCCGGACCAGGTTTTGCCCATGTCATCTGTTCTCATCTCATTCAGCTCGAAGAATACATCTGAGCCTATAAGTTTCAGCTTCTGCATCGTCATGACGACAATGGGATATTCCCCGGGAATGGTACCGGCACGCGGATGCACCCAGCAGGTCTTGCGGTCATAGCCGCTGTGGACCGCGTCAAGCTGGATCTTGTAACTGGGATAATCCATGGTTTCCTTTCTAATCTGCCGAGATTGACGATCCTAATAAGTATGTCGGGTTTTAACCCGACAATTCAGATGGCGGTTTAAAAACCGCCCTACTTCTGATGCAAAATACATATATTATCGCTCAACTTCTTATAGCACTAAATGCTTCCTGTAGATCTCCTTGACCTGTCTTATGAATTTCTGATCTGGCAACGCTCCGTCGAAGGCATACATGCTGCATATCCCCTTCTCCGACAGGAAAATCTTCAGCATCCAGGTGAACCGGGCAAGAGTCGGCAGTTGCAGCTTGCTTTCAAAGATGTCATGGAAGAGGGCGTCAAGTTTTTTCTGCCATTGAAGCGCCTTCTTCGTATCGCCTTTTTCGCATTCACGCTGTATCGACGCCATCCAAGACGGCACGATGTTTCCGAGGGAGGTCACAGAGCCCTGCCCTCCGTTCATGAGACAATGCCGGATGAACATCTCCTTGCCTGTGAGGACGGAAGTTTTCGTGCCGCGCGCCAGTGAAAGGATTTTGTCAAGGCGTTTCCTGTCATCCTCGCTGTCCTTTATTGCTGCGATATTTCCGTGTTTGAAAATGGCCTTGAGGCTTTCCATGTCAAAAGATGTCGGATATCGCGGATGATGGTACACTGCGACAGGAATCGGGGAATCGTCCGCGATATGCCGGATGTAATCAACAAGCTGGCTCTGTTCAAGTGCCATGCCTAGCGGGGCAGTAAGCACTCCGATATCCGCACCGCTGCCTGCAGCTTCCTTCAACCGTTCCTTCACCGACATCGGCCCCAGATCGCTCACTCCGGCAAAAAGCTTCGCTTTTCCCTTGATAGCCGATGCTGCCGCCGTGATTATCTGACGTCGCTGTTCCGGACCGAGAAAAAAGAATTCCCCTGTAGAACCGATGCAGAAAATCCCATCCATGCCCTGTTCTACAAAGAAAGATACAAGATTTTTAACCGCATTGCGGTCAATACTTCCATTCCTGTTGTATGGAGTAACCGAAGCTACTACCGATCCTTTGAACATTGTAAACTCCTTATTTATATGAAATGTCTGCTAGATATATGTCTGCACCGGTCGTATGCTCAAAATGCCCCGGATCCTTGGCAAGCGCCTTTTCATTCTCATGCGGTTCATCCATCTTATATTCATGGGCGGAATAATAGGAAACTACGGCCCTTCCAGGAGCTGTATCAAGCCAGTCCGCATAGGAGGTGTCTCCTCCGCTGGGAAGCGTTCTAATGAAACACGGTTCCTGATCATCCTCAATCCAGTACATATCCGTGCGTGTATTGCGCCTTCCAGCTCCATCCCAGCAGCGTCCAATGATTACGCATCCTCCATTCAATCGCTTTATCATCGGTCCCTGCATGCGCAGAGGAAGAGCCCTGGACAGGCTGAATTTGTCATATGGCGGTTCTATGCGGCAAAGCGTCGGTATGGAATTGTTGCAGTCATCTCGAACGAGAGCCCACAATGTTCCATCCTGATCAAAGTCAATATGGACTTCTCCGCCTGGCACCGGGAAATCAGCAGTTTCCCTCCATTCAATCCCATCAGCGCTCCTGAACAGTTTGACATGATAAACCCCGTCGATACGGCGGTACGCAGTGCCATACAACTCACTGCGGTACGGTTTGACGCACCACATCCAATATCCCTCGGGCACCCCCTTGAGATCATGGGTGGACTGAAGGCGGCATTTGCGGTCAAACATGCTTACCTTGGAAGTCCTGAAAGAAATGCTGCTATGTTTATCGTCATTCCTGCCAGCATAGAAAACCATCAGCTGATCATTGAATCCCACCACTTTTGCATCGCGTAAATCCATTGACGGGTCAGTTATTTCAGCGGCTTCCTTCCACGATTCCATGTCATCTGATGCAATAACAGTGATGACACCGTCCATGCTGACATGTGTTTTTCCTGAACGGAATGCAATATAAGTTCTCTTGTTGAAGCTCGTAATGCCGGTGAAGGCATTATGACGGCCATCCGAATATATTTTTCTCACCCTTGTTACGCGAATTTCCATTGATTTAAAAAATCTCCTTAAATTTTAATCTTTGGCAAAATTATCCTGGCAAACCTTTCTCCGATGGTCCTGTATCCGTCGCCATGGGGATGCACAAGATCCGGCTGCAGGCATGAGCTGACATCTGCTTCTCCAAGCAGATCCAGCCCGTTGAAGTAATGGATGTTGGCATCTCCACATTCCTTGAGGCGTTTGACGGCATCCTGCAGTTCTTCGCGCATAAATGACAAGGACATGCCGGCGTTATTCGGCTTTGTCTCCCTTGGCGGCGAGATTATAGGTGAAACAATGGCTATCGGGACATCAGGATGTTTTTCCCTGATGATCTTCACCATTCCTATCACCATGGGTTTGAATGTCCGGGCGGACATCGTAGCTCCTCCTTGAATATTAATGCCGAGTTTCAAGGAGATGAAGTCCGCAGGAAGATCCCTTATCAGACGCGCAACCATCGGATCCATGTGGCATTGTCCACCAAATCCCAGACAGGTGAGATTGAGGTTTCCGGCGCGTGCTGCAATGGCGGGCCAAGTCTGCGCAGGTGAATGCGCCCCCCTGCAGTGCGTGATTGAACTCCCGTAGGTTGTCCATTTCTTCCGCATGTCCGGAGAGAGGAAGATCCTGCTTCCGGTATGCAGCGACTTAAGCGACAGGCCCATCAGCGGGCTGAGCCAAATCTCTACTGTCTTATCCTTCCCGGGCAGACCTTTGAAGGCAATTTCCTCCTGCCCTTCGCAAAGCGCCACGGTATCAATCAAATCATTGTCAATGACGCAGTCCAGCCTGAGCGGATCTGCCGTTTTAGGAACTGGCAGAAAGGAAAGTTTCACTTCCGGAGCGGCGGTTGCAAAACGGATGCGGACGCCCGCAGGCATCTCTGCACAGCCAACAAGAGAATTGTTGTTCGAAGGAAACAGTGCCAGCTCCCTGAAGGGCAGTCTCCAGGGCTTTATATGCCCTTCAGCTTTTTCAAAGGATACGGCTCCTTCAAAATATTCCTCGGTCAGATTTACATTATTCATATTTTACATTCCTTGTTATTATTGGATGGTCTTGGATAAATGCTTTGAAAGCATTGCCGCTGCGTAATCGACATTACGATTTTCAAGGGCAGTGACAATCTGTCCGTGCTCCCAGACTGTCATCTGCCTGATTGTATTATCATGATCATCCGTCCCGCTGTATTTCCTGAAATATTCGCTGATCACGGCGTGCTGGCGATAGACCATCGGACTGCCCGAAGCCTTCAAGAGGATCTGGTGAAACTTTTCATCCTCGTTCTTCATGTCTTCGGGACTCCCGTTGTTTTCAACCAGTTTCTGCTGACACTCCACACATTCGTTGAGTTGCGTAAGCTCCTCCTTCGTGATCCGTTCGGCGGTCAGGCGGACAGCCCCTGCTTCAAGTGCAAAGCGCAGTTCGGCAAGCTCCTTCAGCCCATTTTCCTTCCGTGCATGCAGCATTATCGTGGCCTCGAGGATTGATTCGAACTGGGGCTCGGTGACACGGATGCCAGCTTTTTTTATTGACTCAAGCATTCCCAGGGCGCGCAAGCGTTGTACCGCTTCGCTGATTGAACGCTCGGAAAGACCAAGCTCGCTCATAAGTATTTTTTCTGTTCCAAGACTGTCTCCGGGCCGAAGTCCGAGTGATTGAATTCTTCCAATTAGCATCTCCACGGCCTGATCGGTATTGGAATTATTTTTGACTGAAACTGGCATTAAATGTCCTATTATATAGATTAATCAGCTTTATTATTGAATTATACCATTATTATAAGACCTATTATAATTTTATCAAGCCCTTTCCTTAATTATCCAAAAAAAGATTTCCGGTATTTGACAAAGTCCTGTTCAGGCCCTAAAATACCATCGATAGTATTTTAAATATTTCCTTTTTAAAAAAGGATGTAGACCATATGAAAAACCGCCCATTCAGTCCCGACAGCTTCTGGAACACTCCAATCCCCGCAAATCCCGAAATAGATGATAAAAGCGAATCGTTCATCAAGCTTCTAGGTACCACAGTCAGTGAAAAGAGGGCCGTGTATGTAAACTCGACCAAATGGACGATCCCCGTCTACTGGGTGCGAAGTTCGCAAGTTCCCATGGTACAGGTCTTTCCTCTCAAGGTCAGGGACAGCCATCGCGGGTTCGCGCCGAATTTCGACGGATGGGCCCCTATTCCTCCGGAAGCGAAGCCTGATTCCGAGGAAGACTCGCACATGTGCATCATCGACGAGGACAAGGATATAGTCTACGACTTCTTCTGCATCAGGTACAAGGATGGCAAGATTTTAACTCGTTCCGCAATTACATATCCGCTCTACGGATCAGGAGTCTTCGACAAGATCCCATTCAAATTCGAACCGGGCACAAGCGTCCATGACTACGGTCCATGCCGTGCGGCTGGCACCGCCCTCCTCGGCGGTCTCGTATTGCAGGAAGAAATAACATCGGGGAAAATCGAACATAAGATAGCTCTTGCGACAGATCTGAACGAGCATCAGAAATTTGTCTTCCCCGCGATCTGGACCGACGGCTTCACTCAAGGTGGATTGCCGGAAGGCGCAGTCGTGCAGCTTGATCCAAAGCTCAATCTGGACAAATTCGATCTCTGCCCGGCAGCAAGGACTCTTGCTGTTGCGATGCAGAAATACGGAATGGTGAACGTCGATGTCGCCGGTGGAATCTGCATATATGTCGAAAATCTGAACTTCAATTCAAAGAAGAACTGGAAAGGGATCATTGATTCAGGCTGGATCCTCGAGAAACTCGGATTGGAGCATTTGCGTGTCATTAAAATCAAGGATCTCAGAGACGGCGGACTGAAACGGACAAAGCACGTCTGGAATCAAAAACCGCCAGCGCCGGATAACAATATCAATTCTGCGGCATCTATTGGAAACTCTAAAAATTAATGAAGACGGATAACTGATGAATGAGCATGCAACCCATATACGTGTTTCGCTCGTAGTAGCGCATGTTTGCGCGTTCTTCATTCATAAAGGGAGCGCCGGTCTCCAGACCGGCTCTAGATGCCGACCTGGAGGTCGGCGTTCCTTTAATAACGCGCAAACATGCGCTACTACAAACATAGGTCAAAATATAATAAATTAGGAGTCAACTCTTGAAAAATAAATCTCATGTTATCCCCATCCACGGCATCATCCCCCCGATGATCACCCCTCTTCTCGCTGAGGACAAGCTCGATTCAAAGAGCCTGAAGAACGTCATCGAGCATTTGATCAAGGGAGGTGTCCATGGCATTTTCATTCTTGGAAGCACAGGAGAGGCTCCAAGCCTCAGCTACAAGCTCAGATACCGGCTTGTCGAAGAAACCTGCGAACTTGTCGCCGGAAGAGTGCCGGTCATCGTCGGGATAACCGACACCTCCTTCGTGGAATCCGTAAACCTTGCGAATTTCGCAAAAGAGAAGAAATCCACTGCCGTCGTCCTTGCACCGCCTTATTATTTTCCGGCCGGACAGCCTGAGCTTGTGGAATATGTAGGTCATCTAGTCTCTGAAATATCCATCCCCCTTTTCCTGTATAACATGCCGAGTTTCACGAAGGTCTATTATGAAGTTGAGACTGTCCAGACCC
Source organism: Lentisphaerae bacterium GWF2_49_21 (assembly GCA_001804805.1). Classification (GTDB taxonomy): domain Bacteria; phylum Verrucomicrobiota; class Lentisphaeria; order Victivallales; family GWF2-50-93; genus GWF2-50-93. The sequence continues at coordinate 48,777 of MHBH01000042.1, read as the reverse complement.
TTTCGGAAAACAAGAAAATCATCGGCATCAAGGACAGTTCAGGAAACATGCTCTACTACCATCGCCTCCTACAGCTTTTCAAAGACAGGGAGGATTTTTCAATCCTGATGGGTACCGAGGCTCTTCTTGCGGAATCCATCCTGCTTGGAGGCCACGGAGGAGTGCCCGGAGGGGCGAATCTGTTCCCTAACTTGTTTGTCAGGCTCTATGACGCCGCACAGAGGAAGGATTTGAACGAAGTGAGGAAACTCCAGGACAAGGTCATGAGACTCGGTTCAACGATCTACAATGTGGGCAAATATGGTTCAAGCTTCCTGAAAGGCATAAAGTGCGGACTTGCATATCAAGGCATATTGAAAAGTGATTTCGTCGCCGAACCTTTCCACGCATTCAGGGAGAAGGAAAAGAAAATAATCATCGACTATATAAAGAACAGTCTGTCCGACTATGAATAACAATGAATCAATCGTAGCGAGATCTCCTGATCCGGCGAACATTTACTGTTACACTCCGGCCCTCTGCGTCCTTCCCGACGGCAGGATCATCGCCCTCGTTGATTTTGGCGGTCCCGGAGTTGGGAAACTGCCAGGAGAAAAATATGCTCCATGGAAAGGATTCTGGCATCAGGGTGTAGTTCTCATAAGCGATGATCATGGAAAGACCTGGAGGGAGACCGGAAAATTCCCGTTCATGCATGCCCGTCCGTTCACAGCCGGAAATTCAATCTACGTCCTCGGACATGCCGATGACTTGATGATCATGCGTTCGGATGACCGCGGAGAAACCTGGGGCCGTCCTGTGAAACTTACAAATGGTGAATTCTGGCATCAGTCCGCATGCAACGTCCATTACGCCAACGGCTGTGTCTATCTTGTAATGGAGAAAAGGACTTCCTTCAATATCAAGGCCTGGTACATCGGGGAGTGTTCGCCGATATTGATGCGGGGTTCTCTGCATTCAGATCTCACAAAGGCGCAGAACTGGGAATTCTCATCCAGTTTCTCATTCCGCGACGTCTTTCCAGACGGTAAATATCCGGATTACTTCGGAATTCCGTTCTTCGAGGAGAAATATCCGGATGCCAGTTATCCGGCGCCTGGACGCGATTGCGCCCCGATGGGATGGCTCGAGACAAATGTCGTGCAGATACTCGACAAGAATCATTACTGGCATGATCCATCAGGAAAAACATATCATCTGTGGATGCGCGCCCATACCGGTGGAACTGGATACGCCTGCATCCTCAAAGTAAAAGAGCTTGGAGACAAGCCCGGAACCGGAAAGATGGAAACATTCATCGAGACCGTCCCTTCCGGCAGCAAAATACTTTTTGTGCCGTGCCCCGGCGGACAGATGAGGTTCCATGTACTGTATGACGAGAAATCGAAGCTCTACTGGCTTCTGAGCACCCAGGCGACTGACAGCATGACGCGCGCAGAACTGCTTCCTCCAGAGCGCTATAATCTTCCGAACAATGAGCGCAGGCGGCTCCAGCTGCATTTCTCGAAGAACATGATCGACTGGTGCTTTGCAGGCATGGTGGCGGTCGGACCTAAAAGTGAAAAGGCGTCAAGGCATTATGCGGCAATGGCGATTTCAGGCAATGATCTGCTCGTTCTCGCGAGAAGCGGAGACGAGAAGGCCTCGTCCGCCCATAACGGAAATCTGATTACGTTCCATACGATCATAAATTTCAGGAAATTAATATATTAGATGAAGGATGAACCACAGAGGACACAGAGTAATTCCTCTCTGTGTTCTCAAAGACAACAAGAAAAGAATCTTATTTTTCTTGTGTTACGAGTTCGCAGAGGGAATGAATTCCTCTGAGCCCTCTGTGGTAGATTTAATATCAGGAGATTTCAATGAAAAATGTATATTGCGACAATCGCGTGCGTTCACTGCTGAAACAGATAAATGCTCCTCAAGTAGTCGGAATCCAGCCCTCAAACGCGTTCCGCGACCTGGTACTGCTGCCTGATGGTGAAATCAGGCATTACGGATTCAAGAGCAAGAAGATGATCTATATTACAAGCCACGACTGCGGACTGTCCTGGCAGGAGTTTCAGCTTAAGAAGGGATGTCCCGGCGCCTGCGCGCAGAGCCCATGGTCCGGCGACTGGATCTCCCTGATCGACCTGCACGGATATGCGCACGAATTCTTTCTTGATGCAGATGCAATAGGCCTGAAAAAAGGATTCCGCATCTACCGTTCATCTACCGGTATCGACGGTAAATTCACCAGCACAGTTGTTTCGGACATCAATTACGGGGCTGTCAGGCTTCCCCTGCCATTGCGTTCGAGGAAGCGCTGGGTGCTGCCATGCCATTTCAGGAAAAAGGACGGTACGCATGATCTGACCGTATTATATTCAGATGACGACGCCAGGACCTGGAAGAGCACAGTTCTCGATACCATTCCCGCACACGAGGCAATAGCTCCTCATCAGGGAGTGCGCTGGCAGAACTATGGGGTTGAACCTTCAATTGTCGAACTGTCGGACGGCAAGCTCTGGATGATCATCCGCACATCCATGGACAACCATTACCAGTCCTTCTCCGACGATGGAGGCGAGACCTGGACAAAGCCAGTGCCTTCGCGTTTCTATGCCACAATCACCATGCCGACATTCTTCCGCCTGAAGGACGGCAGAATCATCCTCTTCTGGTGCAACACCACTCCCCTGCCCGAACTTGACCATGACAAACAACCGGAACTTGTGGACTGGGAACGCCAGGGCTATGGTGAAGACGTCTTCACAAATCGCGATGCGTTCCATGCTGCAATTTCAGAAGACGATGGCAAGACCTGGATCGGATTCCGCGAAGTACTTCTCAACGAAAGGCGGAATGATTCTGATTTCAGGACAAGCGGAGGAAACTCTGACTGCGTTGACAAGAGCGTCCACCAGAGCCAGGCGTATGAACTTCCGGAAGGAAAAGTGATCGTCTCCGCAGGACAGCATTCGAAATGCCGGAGAATCGTTATTTTTGATCCCAAATGGCTCTATGAAACCGAACGCAAGGATGATTTCCATCTCGGTCTTGGTGACTGGTGTACATTCCAGTTCGCAAAAGGCATATACGGAAACTTTAAGGGCATATCCGGTCATTGCGCGTATAACAGGCGTCCGGGAGCTCAGCTGATTCCTGATCCTGACGGCGAACCTCGCGAAGTCCTGCAGATCGCACGCCATCCTGATCCTCGCCTTGTGCATGAACAGCAGGGAGCGGTCTGGAATTTTCCCGCCGGAAAATCTGGCGAAGTCCGCATAAGCCTGCGTCTGAAAAAAGGTGGACAGGGCATCAGGATCTGCCTGATGGACCGTTTCTTCAATCCATTCGACACTGTGGCTAAAAATTATGCACAGTACTCAGTGGAAATTGACGGCAAAGGGCTTGTCAAAGGAACAAAGATCGTTTTGAAGACCGATGTCTGGCACGAGCTTATAATCAAATGGACAGACTCTTTCAAAAAAGAAGCGAAGTTACGTTTCGGGAAAAAAGGGCCCATGCTGTCCGCGCCTCTCGTATTCCCGAGCTGCAACGGAATTAGCTATCTTCACATGATGAGCATCGCGGATTCTGCGGATTTCGCAGGTGTGCTGATCCGCAATGTAGAAGCGAAAATGAAATAAAAACAGTGACAATTTCATAATTGGCGAAGGTAGGGCGTTTTCTCCGAAAGCGCCTCTCGGAACGGACGGCTACGGAGAGCCGTCCCTACCTTATAATTTGGAATTTTAAAAAAAATAACATAAAGGATGGAGAAATGAAAAGAATCTTACTGTCGACACTTACCGCCCTGTCCCTTCAGCTCTGCTGCTCAACCGGATTGAAGGCCCAGGATGCAAATCCCAATGCGACGCTCGAGGATTTTGAAGCCGCTTCCGGATGGGAGAAGCAGAACGGCGCACAGGTCGAATCGGCTGACTCGGCATCGGTCGGCAAAGGCGCAGTCAAATTTTCCGGACCGGGACTTGCCTTCAAGAAGGTCAAGGGGATAAAGCCGTTGAAACTCGACAGCTTGAATGACGGCTACGAAGGAATTTCATTCTATGTTAAAGGTGACGGCTCCGACATGTATGGGACGATTGTGCTCTGCGGACAGCATCCTCTCTGGTTCCCGTTCAAATACGCATACTCCTTCCCGTTGAAAGACACCGAATGGAAGAAGGTCATGGTTCCATGGGACAAGTTCGTCCCTGAGGATCCTGTTTATGCGATTGGAACTCCCGGCGGAATGCCTCCGAGCGGAATACAGAATTTGAAGCTCAATAACAAATGGAACATCTACCATAACAACAAGCCCATGCCCAAGTTCAGCTTCAGCATCGACCAGATCCAGTTTGAGGAGAAAGTCCCTTCTGAAAAGAACACTCCGAAACTGAAATCCTTCGATGAAGTACTGAAACTCCTAAAGGATAAGAAGCCGGTCAGCATCCTCTGCCTCGGAGACTCCATCACCGCAGGCACGTCCCTTAAGAGTCCGGACACCGAGCGCTATGCACAGGTACTCGAAAAACTTCTGAGGAAACAATACGGCTATGACCAGATTACCGTAATCAGCAAGGCCGTAGGAGGCGCACAGGGCAACGATCTCAGGCTCTGGCTCGACAGGGACTTTGCTGGAACTCCGCCTGATCTCGTGACGATAATGTACGGCTACAACGACAAGACCTGGGGGTATCCCAAGGAGTATTTCACGTATTCTCTGAACGACTATCTTGACAGGATCGCCCGCAAGACGAATGGCGCTTCCTCCGTCCTCCTCATCACCACCATTCCCGGCAAGAACGAACGTTTCTTCATGATGGACGATTATGCAGAATGTGTGCGCGGCATCGCCAAGGAAAGAGGGCTTGCCCTCTGCGATGCGGCCAAGGAGTTCAAGGCCTTCGGAAGAGCCGGGATCGATTCATATATGGCTGATCAGGCGCATCCCAACGCCAAGGGGCATGAAGTGATGGCGAATTCGATAGCCGGAGCATTAGGGAAGTAGGGACGGGCTTTCTGCGTCCGGCGTAGCCCTCGGGCGAAGTCGGAAGCCTGTCCCATTCTTAATTAAGATGGTACATGCTTCCGCCGTCGCAAAGAAGCTATAGCGGACACAGGAAGGGCGTACCTACTTAACGCGCAAACATGCGCTACTACAAACAAACAGAATAGTAAGGACAACATGTATATGTCATATTTGAAAGTCTTTTTCCTGTCTTTCTTTCTTGTCGCAACGATTTCATCTGTTTCCGCGCAGGAGGGGAAAAAGCTTGTCTTGACCGCCGAACAGTCTTCAGGAGGGAAAATCATTGATCTCTCCGGGGGGAAGAAGGCTGTGACCATGGACAAGTCATGCGAAGCGAGTTCCGCAAAGAAGGGAGACACTTTCATCGAATGGAAACTTCAGGAACCGCTTCCTGCCGGATGGTACCATGGCATTGTCGAGTTCTGCACTAAGGAAGGGGAGGAGAAATCCTGGTTCAACAACCATCTGGGAGTCTCTCTTGTCACAGCCCAGCAGACCATCTCGGTAAACATAATGGAAAACTTCCAGTCGAGGAAGGATGAGCCTCAGCTTTTCGAATTTTGGATTTACTCCCCATTTCCGACAACCGTTGCCAGGATAACTCCCGTATATGACGATCTATGGAAATATAAGAGGACTTATCCTGTCGCACAGCTTTCCCTCGAACAGGTCTCCCAACCGTCACTCGATGCCTCAAAAGTGGCAAGCATCGGTCTTGAAATGAAACCTGACGGCACGGCAAATCTTCCCTGCTCACTTCCTCCCGGACTTTGGATGCTGAAATCCCCCCTGACAAAGGACTGCACTGTGACTTATGAAGGAGAGGACGGCAAAAGTTTCCAGGCAAACTATCCCTTCGACCAATGGAAAAGACCCGGATCAGTTTATTTTTTCATGGGCTCTCTTCTGAAGAAACTCACTTTCAAAACTCCGGCAATGTCAAAGATCGCCGAACTCCAGCACAGCATTTCCAGAGAACAGAAGGAACCTCTTCTGGCAGATGTTGAACTTATGAAGGTCATCGATATTTCCAAGACCGAATCTGGACAGCTCGAACTTATAGGATCCGGACTAACTGGTGACGCCCCTTCCTTCCCGTTGCTCCCCATGGGGGAAAAAACTGCAGTATTGACCTCCTGGGATGATGGCAAACCGGACGATCTCCGCTGTGCAGAAATCCTCAACAGACTCGGATATCGTCCAACATTCTTCCTGAACAACGACAATCCAGCAATGAAGTTCCTGGACAAGCTGGAGGGGATGAACGGCGAAATCGGATCCCATTGCTACCATCACCCTTCCCTCTACCGCCTGACTCCTGAACGGGCCGCGGAAGAATGCGTCTCGATGAGAAAAGTCCTGGAAAAAGCTCTCAACCATCCCGTGATCTCCTTCTCATATCCAAACGGCTATTCGGCATCATATGACGTAGAAGGCGATTACGTTCTAAAGGCAGTCAAGGCCGCGGGCTACTGGTCGTGCCGTACGACTCCGGGATACGTGACGACTGTTGACACACTCGGTGATCTTATGACGATGAAGACTGACGGTTTTTTCGGCAATGAAAAGGACCTGGACAAGAAATGGGAGGAGACACGTGCGAAGGACGGCGGCATATTCCATTTCTGGGGGCACAGCTGGCAGATCGGCAAGACCGACGAGCAATGGAAGAAGTTCGAGAATTTCTGTGCGAAGTTCGCAAACTGCCCGGATGCCTGGTACGCGTCCCAGGGCGAGCTTTCCATCTGGCTCTGGCTCAGGAATAATATCAAGATGGAAGTGACTGAAAAGACTCCTGCGAAAGTCGCAGTGAAGATCAGCCGTCCGTGGATCCATCCTTATCTTTCGGCGAAACGACCGATAAGCCTGAAGGTTCCGGACGGTGTCACAAAGGTTGTCTGGCAGGGCAATGAACTTCCGGTATCAAATGGTTTTGTCGAATTGAAATGGTAGAAAGAAAGAGCCTATGCGTTCACTTGCCCTGCTGTTCCTCATGTTTGATGATGATGGCAAGCTGGTCCTTGAGGGACAGAAGTTCCTTCTCAACGTTTTCAATGTGGTTCATAAGGAGTTCGTTCTTGGACTTGACGCCTTCCTGCTGGAGCTTGCGGATTTTCTGCATCTCCTTTATTTCCTTTTCCATCTCCTCGTTGGCCTCCGCCATGCTTCCCACGATCACGCCTACGAAAAGATTCAGGATGATCATTGTTCCTATGATGATGTAAAGAAGAAAATAGATCTGGGCGCCTACTGGGAACACGGCCTTGGAGGGAGCCATGACATCTGGCCAGTTCTCAAGGGTGAGGACCTGGAAAAGCGACATGAATGCGGTCTGCAGATCCGCGAAATGGCCCGGATCTGAATTATGGAAGAAAGAAACTCCAAGGACGGAGAACAGATAGAAATGGACGATAAGCAGGATTGCCACATAAAATATGGACGAAAGACTTTTCACCATGCCCTGCACGAGCATGCGCAACCGAGGAATAGTCTTGAGCAGTCGGAGCACCCTCAGGATCCGGACGAGACGCACCACCGCCACGGAGGACTGTCCGAGAGGCAGAAGGCAGATCGTGATGATGATGAAGTCAAAGACATTCCATGGATCCAGGAAATATCTCCATGGCTTGTTGCCTTCGGCGCCTATCCGGATAAGCTGTTCAAGGACGAATATTCCGAGGATGATCTTGTCGGCAAGCTCCAGGAACCCGCCAATCCGCTCCTTGACCGAGGGGTAGGTGTCCATTCCTATGAAAATGCTGGTGAGGACGATCAGTCCGACAATGAAGAAATTGAATCTCTTGGAATCTGCTATGCGCCGGAGCCTATGGGAAAAAGTCATGAATTTCACCTGCTGGAACACTGTGTTCTGTTGCAAAATGCAGAACATACTCCAGCGCAGGCAATTATCAAGAGTGGGCTGCCTATTTCAGGTCAAAGAGACCAAGATCAACTGCCCCTTTCTTAATAGCCTCTTCTGGAATTGTAAATTCATCATTCGTCCAGGCATAAATTTCTCCATCCTTCTGGGCTGTGAACAAAATGGAATACCGGCCAGGCGGGACATCAACAGCGTTGAAGGTACCATCTGGAAGAATCTCCACTAAAACTTCCTGCCTGTATTTCGAGTTGATCAAACGAGGAATAACTTCTTCTGAAATGAGATTGAATTTCCCATTATCTTCCGCGTGTATGTTCAGCGAATTCTTTTCTCCTTTGAAATCTACTTGAATCCCAGCAGGAGGAATAAATTTTCCTGTAATTCTTACTCCGTATCCCCCCAGTTTTACCTTGTATGAAACACCTGGAGCAGTTTCTCCATATACTGATTGTTTCTCTTCATGACAGTTAACGACAAAGTATCCCGGAGGAACTTTTTCAAATACGAAATGTCCTTTTTCATTGGTTTTAACATCTTCCAAAACAACTGAAAAATACTCTCCTCCGAAAATAAATATGCTTTCAAGACATACAGTCCTATCTGTAAGCAGTTCGTCTCCACGTAAAACATCCCCTTCCACTTTTGAATATTTCTGCAGCTGAACCTTCTCAGCCTTGTCAAATTCTCCAACCGGCATGCACAGACACCCGTCATTTGTGAACGCCGTCACTAAAACAGTTCTGCCATTGTTATACTTGCAGGGATAAAATTCATATATTCCGTTGTTGAAGTCATCATCAGCTTGACCTTTTTTCGGAGTGGACGGATAGAACAGATAGCTTCCCGAGGCATCTGAAACAATATGACGGAGTTCGTTCGACGAAAATACGCCTTTTTCTTCGACTTTATAGTTGAGTTGTTCGTCAAGGGGGCACATTCGTTTCTCTCCATTGAAGAAAATCTTCACGTTTCCGGCAGATTTGCCATCCACACCTAAAATTGTCCCTTTTCTCACCTCTTTATCATCCATGATAAAAGTAAAATTGACTTCCTTGTCTCCGGGCTTGATTATCCTTTCCTGGAACTGCTTCCTGTACGGCCTGCATATCACTTCGAGACCATAATTTAATTGCCCGGTGTTCCCTTCTATGCTTTTATTTATGCGCTTTTCAAATTTTCCATCGACAATTTCATCATAGCACATGTGCATTTCATCATTCATATATTCAAAGCACCTTATATTTTTCAAAGGATTTCCTGCCTTGTCCCTGACTATGGCCTTTATATGGATCTCAGGAAAAAGGACTACCGTCGGCTTGGACAATAGTTCCGAGGTAAGAATCTCCGCGTCCATATGTTTTTCAAAAGGAATAATGTGATATTTCACCGGAGATGAAGGTAATACATCCTCCAAAACGAAATTCCCTTCTATATCACTATATATTCTTGGATATTCATAATTGCCCATTAGAAAAATATACGTTCTTAGAAAACATACTCCTCTTATTGGCTTACCTTCAACATCAACAACTTTTCCCTTTATTGGAACTGCTTTTTCGAGTTTTATATCTTTATGCTCCATGGTGTTTGAAATTTCACCTTCAAAAGTGGCATATCCCTTTTTGACAACCAATACTTTGAGAGACCCCTTGCAATCAGAAGGTTGATATGAGGCTATTGCCTCTCCATTTTTATCCGAGGAGAGCCTTATGGCGTCGGTATGACTGTTCAAACTTATAAAGGCAATTGCGTCTTCACCAGGATTTCCTGTATCATCTACGATCTTCAATTTTATCTGCTTCGGCTTTGAAAAGCTGAATTTAAAAATTTTCCCCTTTAAATTCCTTGTCGTTTCCTCATCTTCGCCGAGACATATCTCCCTTTTTACGCTCATACCTATCCTTGGATGGTCAAAGATGAAACTTAACCTGTCGTTGCCTAATGGAATTATGCAGTTCCATGAACCATTCTCATCAGTTGTCAGCTCATACTTTCCAGAACTGCAGTCAACGGCAACAAAATCACCGATATCATATTCCTTTTGATCAGTGGCTTGTGAATAAAGAAGTATTTTAACTTTAGAAATCGGCTGTCCGTCTTCCATCGACAAAACGCCCCCGATAGCTTCTCCACGGTCGAGTTCGATGTTTATATCGGCACCTGTAACAGCCTTTTCGTCCTTATGGGATAAAACGATTCTTTTGCTGGCAAAGCCCGGCCCGGCAACCTTTACACTTATTCCGTATGTCTCCTCGGGAATTGCCGCCTTGAAGATGCCGTTTTCATCAGTCATCCCTTCCAAAGGTGCTGTTTCTTTTTCGCACTCAAAATCAAGAACAACGGATGCCTTGGCGACAGGCTTGGCCTCTTCTTTGCTTTTTACATGAATGACGATTTGATCCTTTTTCGGATCGGCTGCTTTAACTTCGTCATAATACGGGAAGGAATTTGCCGCTGCAAGAAAAATGGCAAGAAAGAACAGAAGAATCTTCTTCATGGGGATTCCTTTCAAGTATCATTATTGTCGGGCTTAAGAACTGCATTATCAGACACAGCAACAAAGGTCGCATGAAAATTTATTTCTTTTTTTTGCTGTGTGATTTCTGCGACAAGGCAATTTCGTAGAGTTTTTCAGGGGCAATGTCATATCCGCATTTCCAAGCAAGAGTAGGCCAAGGATCAAGATAGAAATCCCTGACCGAAGAGGGCTTCTTCTTAAAAAGTTCACCCATTACTCCAGGAGCCGAGAGCAGCTGCTTCTTCAAATCCAGCTCTGCCTTCTCCCCGCTTGAAAAAACAACCCGGAAGCGGTAATCCCCAAGATACTTGGCATTTGTCAGATAACATATCATACGAGCGGTTCTACCTTATGGAATTCCTTTGTGTCCCACATTGCAAGCAATTCTGATCGATGAAGTTCAGCCCATTCCTGCACAAGTCCGCGGACTTTTGCAGGAACCGTGCCTTCAATTATATTGAAATCCTTGATGTTCATCTTGGCTCTAAATTCGTTGTATCTTATATGGAAATGAGGCGGATTATGCTCATCAAAATACATTGTTATGACAATTCCAAGGAATCTGCTTATCTCGGGCATGTAATCCCCCCTATAACTCATTCTTTGAAGCTAATGTATATTGTCTTCATGCAAATTTCAACATACTCGCCGTTAGTATAATTTCGTGGGTAATTAAGTTTTGATTTAAAAGATAATCCTGAAACGGAAATATTTTGTCAACGAGAGTATATTGAGCCAATTGACAAATAAATTTTTACGAAGGAAAAATTTATATGCAGTACGGACATTTCGATGACAGGAACAAGGAATACGTAATCGACCGGCCGGATACCCCGAAATCCTGGAGCAACTATCTCGGAACTACGGAGTACGGCGCGATAATAACGAACAATGCAGGCGGATACAGCTTCTACAAGTCTTCCGCGCAGGGACGTTACACAAGGACGCGCACAAACGCGATCCCTCTCGACCAGCCCGGCCGCTATTTCTACATCCGTGACAACAAGAGCAATGATTATTGGTCCACCTCGTGGCAACCCGTCGGAAAACCTCTCGACAAATACAAGACCATCTGCCGACACGGCACGGCATACACTGTGATCGAATCCGAATATTCCGACATCAGAAGCGAGTCGACATATTTCGTGCCTCTGGCAAGCAATTTCGAGGTGTGGATGCTGAAGATAACTAACAACGGATCTGCTCCAAGGAAGCTTTCCGTCTTCTCATATCTCGAATTCGCCTCCGAATGGAATCTCTTCCAGGATCTCATCAATCTTCAGTTCACGCAATACACGATCAAGATGGATTATGTCGACGGCATTATCCGCTACGCGATGCTGGACAACGTCCCGGAGGATCCGCAGAACTTCCAGAACCGCGATCAGTGCAGGAATGCGTTCTTCGCAGTCACAGGCGCCGAAGTAAAGGATTTCGAGACTGACAGGGACACTTTCATAGGCGGTTACAGGACATACGCAAATCCTGTCGCTGTCGAAAGCAACAAATGCACTAATTCCCTTGCCCACGGCGACAACGGGTGCGCCGGAATGAGAATGGAAATCAATCTCGCTCCCGGCGAAAGCCGTGAACTTGCGGTTCTGGTTGGAATCGGAAAGGCGGAACGGGAGGGAAAAAGCATCCTTAAGAAATTCGGAGATATCGCAGTCCTGAAAAAGGAACTCCAGAAGGTCAAGGATCACTGGCATAGCCTGCTCGGTGTCCTGACAGTCCAGACGCCGGACAAGGAATTCAACAGCATGATAAACGTCTGGAACGCATACAACAGCCTGATCACGTTTGCCTGGTCAAGGGCGGCAAGCCTCGTCTATTCAGGTGAACGAGACGGGCTCGGTTACCGCGACACCGTACAGGACATGCTTGGTGCACTGTCGATGATTCCGGAAGAAGCCGGAAAAAGGCTCGAGCTGATGATCACAGGACAGGTTTCGACCGGCGGAGCAATGTCCGTGGTGAAACAGTTCGCGCATAATCCCGGACACGAACCTACCCCAGAACCAAATCATTACAGGTCCGACGACTGTCTCTGGCTATTCAACACGATCCCCGCATACGTCAAGGAAACCGGCGACATGTCGTTCTACATGAAAATTCTTCCTTACGCTGACAAGGGCAACGACACGGTACTCGGACATCTGCGCAGGGCGATAGAGTTCAACCTCGAGAGGAGCGGCGCGCACGGACTTCCATGCGGGCTCGAAGCCGACTGGAACGACTGTCTGAAACTGGGTTATCGCGGAGAAAGCATATTTGTGACGTTTCAGCTTAGATATGCATTGAAGATCTACATTGACATCTGTTCGCGCCTGAAGTTAAAAAAGGAAATCGAATGGGCCGAGAAAAAGATTGTCGAACTTGACAAGAACATCCAGAAGCACTGCTGGGACGGCGAATGGTTCATCAGGGCGTTCAGGGAAGACGGTTCGATAATCGGTACGAAGAATGATCCTGAAGGATCGATTTTCCTCAACGCACAGAGCTGGGCTGTCATCAGCGGAGCGGCAACAACGGACCAGGCGGAAACGGCGATGCAATCGGTAAAGGATCGGCTCGCAACGGAATATGGCATCATGCTCTGCGCACCGCCGTTCCGGAAGACCGACTATCATGTCGTGAGAGCACTAGTCCTGAACGAAGGACATAAGGAGAACGCAGGAATCTTCTCGCATACGCAGGGTTGGGCGGTAATGGCGGAAACATTGCTCGGTCATCCTGAAAGAGCTTACGAATATTATCGTAATTACATGCCGGCGGCATACAATACGAAAGCGGAGATAAGGCAGATCGAGCCGTATGTGCACTGCCAGTCGACGCACAGCAAATACAGCAGGAGGTTTGGGGCGTCTCGCCTTCCCTGGCTTTCCGGGACGGCGTCATGGTCCTATTTCTCGGCGACGCAGTACATCCTTGGAATCCAGCCTGACTACAACGGTCTGAAAATTGATCCTTGTCTGCCGTCGGCATGGAAGGAGATCAAGGTTTCGCGCAAGTTCCGTGGAAAGGATTTCAACATCACGATCCGGAATGGCAAGAAAGGCAAGGGAGTGAAATCCATCAAACTGAACGGCAAGAAACTTGACAGCAACCTAATTCCTCAGGAATTGTTCAAGTCGAAAAACGAAGTCGTGGTGGAACTGAAGTAATGGTGTAAGAGATTGAACATCGAACATTCAACTTCCGCCTCCGCCAAGGCTACGGGGGACAGGTCGAACTTCCAACATCGAATGAATGCCCACAGATTCCCATATTCTGCTCGTAGTAGCGCATGTTTGCGCGTTCTTCATTTTCTTAATGGAGCGCTGGCGTCTCGCCGGCAACAATTCTGCTCTTCCCATCTTTGAAATTACTATTGTAAAGATTATATTTTGTCTGAGGTGAAAATATGTCAATGACTCTTACACAGATAGAATCTGAAATCTTCAAACTTCCGTCGAAGAAGAAGGCCGTGCTTGCGGACCACATCATTTCCAACCTGGATTCTGAACATGAAGTCAAATGGCTTGACGAAGCCGACAGGCGATATGCTGAATATCGTGCAGGTAAAATGAAATCAAGACCTGCAAAAGACGTCATGAGGGATGCCTTTTCCAGAATCAAAGCTTCTAAATGAAGAAGATTGCCTTCTTGTTCGCTGAAGCTATCCGCCTTCATCCTCCTTGCGAAAGTCGCCCATCAAGATATTTTTTCTCGCACAAAGGCACGGAGCCACAGAGATAGCTTTCTAACTTATATTGTAGCAGTTAAATAACATGCTAATTTATATATAAACACCATCTCAAAACAACATCTGTTGTACTATGAGCAAGAGATACAAAACCATATTTCTTTCATTCGTTATTGTTTTTGCAATCTCGCAACTTCTCTGGGGAGGATTCGTTTCCTATGGCCTAATCAAGATACATTTTTATCCGCCTGATTTTAAAAGAATGTTTGGGGACAACACTACGGCAACTGTTGACAAATTGCAGTTTGAAAATTCTGACCATTACCTGACTTATGATATGTTTATACGAGAAGTTTTCCCTTGCGCCATGGCAATCATACTGATAATTTCATATGCTGTCCTAAAAATTAAATATTTTAGAAACAGAAACCTGACTCCAATATATCTTTTAGCGTTTTTTGCTTTATTGGCTTATGATTTTCATTTTTCAAAATTGGTGGACATATGGCATTTCTGGAATCATCTAGTATTTGATAAATGCGGTGATCCATGGTCTTCATATCAGAGGCTTGCCAATGCGTTTCTATATTCAGGCATACTGTTTTTTATAACGGATGGTGTTTTGAGCAGAGGAGTTAAGGTTAAAACCTATCTTATATTCGTCGGAATATCCTTAGGGAGCATACTTTCAATTGTGATAATCACTTTCAGTATTTTGACAGCTATCGACAACAACAGGATGGATCAATTGAAATATAAGGCTGCCCAGATCAAGATTGGAGATTCAAGAAATAAGGCATATGAGATACTGGGCAAACCAGATTGGGATAAGAGAGATTATCATTTAAGCAACATTTTCCCAATTTTCCATAACCAAATATTTCCAGATATTACATATGGAAACCACATGAATTGGAAAAATGCATTTCATCTAGATTTTCCTTTTATCAATCCTTTTAAGGAATCCCATGGTTATAGCGAAGATACTATTCACATCTATTTTGATGACAAGAATATTGTTTCAAAAACAGAGATAAGGCAAAAAGACATCAAAGTGTTGCTTCATCCTCAAGAATAATAACTTAGTGGCTTTGCGCCTTTGTGAGAAAATAGTTTTCCTTTGTCCCGTATTATTTTACTCCCTATTTCATTTTTTCTGATTGACATTCCCCTTCCCGAAACTATAATAATGCTATCGATAGTACTTTTATATCTCTTTCAAAATAACATTCTAAGGAGATCATATCATGAATAATCTGCGGACGGCCGGAATTTCACTGTCAATCGCGTTGTTCCTAAGCATCTCACAGAGCACAAGCGCCGCGGATCCGGCGCCGTCGGCGGCGCTTCAGATCCCGACGGCAACACCGCCGGAATCCCTTCCCGATGCTTCCGATCTTGTCCCTTGGCCGGAAAAGGCGTATCCGGAATTCGCGGCGGATTCAGTCGTGAACACAGGCAGCTGGCTCTTCGACAAGCCGGCAGGGAAACATGGCGTGGTACAGGCCGGCCCCGACGGCAAACTTTATTTTGCAGACAAGACCCTCGCAAGGTTCTGGGGCACCACCACCTGCTATGGAATGACTTTTCCTGAAAAGCCTGAAGAAATAGAGAAGATGGCTGATTCTATTGCGGGCTGCGGATACAATATCGTCCGTTTCCACCACAATGACATGGCCTCCAATGGTCTCGGATACCTGCAGATAAAACCCTCCAGCAACAGCCTTCTTGATCCGAAGAACATGGATCGTCTAGACAAGCTTGCTTCGGAACTCTTCAAACGCGGCATCTACATCTATCTCGACTTCGCGGATTACAGAAGCTTCATGGCCGAAGACGGCATTGATGACTGGGAAGCCATGAACAAGCTGGACAACAAGGGATGGAAGGGAGTATTCCCGCATCCCAAGATCGTGGAGGCCTGGAAACGCGCGGTCACTGAATTCCTCAAGCACAAGAATCCCTACACAGGGCGCACATGGGGAGAGGAGCCCGGAGTTGCAACCGTGGAGATCATAAACGAGAACGGACAGTTCTGGGACTGGAGTTTCAAGACGACTGACAAGATCCAGAAATGGCACGATGCCGAATGGAACAGGTGGCTCGTTGCGAAATATGGCACGCGCGAAAAGCTTGATGCCGCATGGACAGATGCCGAAGGCAAGAAGGGTCTGTTCGACGACGAGGATCCTGCAAAGGGCAATGTGTTCCGCCCACGGCTCAACACGCTTCTCGAATGGGATCGTCCGTACCGTTCGAAGACCCGCGGTGCGGCGCGTGTGAACGACTACTATGCGCATCTCGCCGAATCATCAATTTCGTTCTATAAGGAAGCGTCAAAACATATCCGGAGCCTCGGATTCAAGAGCGTCATTGTGGGATCTCACGATCTCCATGGTGCGATAAACCAGTATGCGGAAGTCCAGGGTACCGGCACGATCGCCGCGCATCTGTATGCTCCCGGATACACCGCCTGGAACGCCAGACCGAGCAGCAAGGGCGTGGTCGTTGAAGGCGTCGACGTGAAGACGACCAACTGGTTCTCAAACATTCCGCGCATAAAGGTCAAAGGAGTTCCAGGGATAAACGGGGAATGGACTGGCGGCTCCCTCACCACCTGCGCGGACGTGAATCTCGCAGTTGCCGCCATAACGTCATTCCAAGGGGTGACCCAGAGCCTTCAATTCTCATTCGCACACCGCTGGGTTGGGGTCCAGATGCCGAACTTTGACAACCGTCACGACTATCAGGCGTACAGAAACGTCTTCGCCCACACTTTCTCCTATGTCCACAACTCGCCGTGGATGGCCGTCAACAGGATCTGCGCCTCTCTCTTTGATCGCAGTGACTTTTCCAAGCCCCGGTACAAGGCTAATATCGCGTATTCCACAGAAGACATGTATGAACAGAACCTCCATGCCCTCGGACTTAGCGGTGGAAGCGGAACGATCGGCAATGCGGCGCTCTTCCTCCCCCTGCTCCACGAAGTCGAATGCGTATTCTTTGATAAGTCATATGAAGGTGATGCTGATGTCGTCTTCATGACCGGACGAAGCGCCAGCGGCGACTACAGCAAGGCAAAACATGCTGTCATCATCGGTGATAATCCATACTGCGACCGATACCACAAGAAGCGCGACATCGGAGTTCCGGCAAAGGCTGTCAATCCAAATGTGAAAGTTGTCACTCTCCCATCACCCGTGAAATTCACGGTATCAGCTCCCTGGGATACCGAGAAGACTTTGTCATATGATAAACTGGAAGGCGCCGTCGAACTCGCATCAATCCCTGCGAATGCCATGCCCATCGGAAAAAGTGAGGACGGCAAATATACTCTCGGCTGGCTCGACGACCGTTTTCTTGTGATTCCGAACGCGCGCGCGTTCCAGAACCAGATCGGGGACTTCCAGTGGCTCTACAGGCTCTATGTATCCGCCTGCAAGAAATGGAAGATAGATCTTGGATACAATGCCGCCGGTGCGCCGTTCTACCGTTCGGACACGAAGGAGATGACAGTTGACTGGGCTTTCGGGACAATGATCATTGATACTCCGAAGACACAGGGCTTCTCCGGCTTTGCCGGATGGCGCGCCGATAATTCCACGAAGAACCTGAGATGCAAGGTCGACAATCCCTATGCGAACGTGCTGATCACGAGCACCGACGGAAAACCTGTCTCCGAATCAAAACGCATGCTCCTTGTCGCCACGGGCCGCAACCAGAACACTGGACAGGAACTCGGCAAGGACAAGGATGGTTTTACGAACTATGTCAAGACCGGCAAAGGTCCGATCCTTGTTGAAGCACTGCGTGGTTACGTAGGACTCAGCGGCGTCCAGCCGGGCCTTATCGTCTACGCCCTTGATTGCGAAGGTCGCAGACTGGGAAAAGTCGAGGTGATTGAGAAGGCTGGAGCTATGAGTTTCAATCTTTCCCCGAAATGGGGGACGATCTGGTTTGAGATCTCCGCAGCCGACGTCGCGGGTCCGGAAGCCAAGTCAGTCGCCCAGTGGCCGCTCGAGGAAAAACCCAGGACCGCCGCGTTCCCCTCACCTGTACTTGTTCCGTTCAAGGATTTCATTGAAGGGGCGAACGGGAAGAAGAAGGCCGTGGTTGCGAAATCCGCAACTGATGAGAAATCCACTCTCTTCGTCGCCAAGGATTTTGCTTCAGACAAAGTCTGTATGTTCTATGGAAACATGAAGATGGAAATCATCCCTGACGCCGAGAAGGAACAGGTGCTAAGGGCGCAGTTTGGAAAAGTGACCAAGGACTGGCATGGCGGAATCTGGACGAACATCGCTGCGCCATCGAATATAAAGCCTGAAGACTGCCTGGGATTCGGTTTCACTTTCAAGGGCGATGGCACACTACCACGCGATTCATTCCTCTATCTGAAGCTGCAGGGCGGAGCCGCATACAAAAGCAAGAATTTAAACAAGATCTTCGAGACCGACGGATGGCAGGATGTACTGCTCACGGCTGCAGACTTCACTCCCGATCCGGATTATGTCAAGAAGAATCCAGATGCCGCGAAGAATCTTCCACAGGTTCCGGACTGGAAAAACGTGAACAGGATCGATTTCGTCTGCGTCGGGCCGCTTATGGACCAGCAGTCCGTCGGACTTGTCGGCAAATTCTATTTTTCGCTGGCGAAGAGTGCGGCATCTGAAGCACAGTCCGGCGGAGATTTTAAAAAGAACCTGCCGGAACCTGGGAGCCCGAAGACGCCAAGCATAGTAATTCCGTTTGTTGCCGATGCTGCAATCAAGGCGGACGGCGCAATTGACGAGGATGTCTGGAAAAAATCGCTCGGAATCGCAATGGACGAGGACAAGGTGCCGGAATGGCATTTCTTCGGCAGCCATGTGGTCGATGGAAAACGTCTGAACGACGAAGGCGCCAATTTCTGGCTGCTAGCGACAAAGGCCGGACTTGCGATAATCGCAGAAGTCAAGAATGGAAAACCCGAGGTGGTGACGGAAAAGGCCGACTGGTATGGAGGCGACTGCGTCGAGGTATTCTCGGACGTCGAGAACAAGGGTGGAAAACCGACAAAGCAGCTCTTCCTCGCATACAAGCGTGCCAATGTGGACCGTGCCGCCGCGAGCGACAATGGAATCCAGATCGGACGTGCAAATCTGGAGAACGGATATCTTCTTGAGGCTCTCATCCCGTGGCAGGCACTCGGTTTCAACGATGTTCCTGCCGGTGAGTTCGGGATCGAATTCCAGCTCGATTTCGGACGGAAGGGTGCGGGCCGCGTGCTGCAGATGACATACGGGACAGGAACCAACGAGGCCTGGATAAAGTCCGACAAGTATATTAAAGCGAAGATCGGTAAATAATAATGGAGCGCCAGCATCTTGCTGGCTACTATTATTGCCGGCAAGATGCCGGCGCTCCTATATAAAGGAATCTCTCAATGAAAAATTTATCTTTTCTTGTAGCAATGACGGCGTTATGCGCTGCTCTTCTCTCCCACGCAGCCGATCCTGCCATCGGCTCCACCGAGATTGCGAAATGGAAGGGCAATAGCAAGGCCTGTTTCATGATCATGTTTGATGACAGTTGGCCGAGCCATTACCAGGTCGCCGTGCCCGAACTCGTGAAACGCAAGATGACAGCAACCTTCTATATCAATCCCGGAAAAGGTGAGTATAAAGCAAAGAAATCAGAATGGGAAGGCGAAAAGGCCGTATGGAAAAGTGGCATGGCGTATGGCAACCACACAATGTCACATGACGGCATGCAGAACCTGAAGGATGCCGAATGGGAGATACAGGAGTGCAACAAAATAATTCTGGATTTAATTCCCGGCAAGAATCCGCAGTTGATCTCCTGGGGACGTCCGGGAGTAAAAGACTGGAACATCTCGAAGGAAGAGACAAAAGCGTTACTGGAGAAAAACTATCTCATTGACCGTCCGACATTTGATAATCATGGCGTCGTATATCATCTGAAAACAGCCGACCAGATGTTCGCCCTTGCCGACAAGGCGATCAAGGACGGCGGAATGGAATACATCATCGCCCATGGCGTGGAACGCGGTCCGGACATGAACTGGGGATACCAGGACTTCTGGGCCTGGAAACAGGATCAGTTCAAGGCCGTTCTCGACGGGCTTGCCGAACGCAGGGACCGTGGCGACCTCTGGATCACCGACCATATTTCCTATCATAAATACGATACGGAAAGACAGAAGGGCAAAGCAGAAGTGCTTGGAGCTGACAATTCAAAGATCCGCCTGAAGCTTAGCTCACAGGCGAATCCCGAACTATATGATTCACCGCTGACCCTTAGAACAGTTGTTCCAAAGACTTGGACTAAATGCAAAGTCCAGCAGAAGGACAAGTCATCGACGATAGACGTGAAAGATGGAATCGCGCAGTTCGATGCTCTCCCAGGCAATGACGAGATCGTTCTGACGGCGGGGTGAAGTCGGAGCGCCAGCGTCCCGCTGGCTATAATTGCCGGCGAGACCTGTACTGAGCTTGTCGAAGTACGCCGGCGCTCCTATAAATCTTCCGCCCGTAGTTAAGCCATTTTTGGCTGTGTTTTTATGTACTTCATTTGATGAACGAAGTGAATCTTTGGACTGCGGTAGCCCTCTGCCGCTTTGGATTAAGAAAAGCGGTACGGGAGTACCGCAGTCCAAAGAGTCCGACTACGGACTCAAAATCAATATATCGCCATCCTGCGGAGGCTTTATGTGTTTTTAATTTTTCATTTACCCACAGGCTTACGCCATGTGGCTACATCATGTCACCCTCTGCGAGGGCTTTCATTCCCGAGTCCGCGCAGCGGGCGGAATATTGTGGCCCATGCTGCAAGGCATGGGAGGAAAAAGGGAAGCAGACAGGAATGTCCGCTTTACTTCCGCAATCCAATTCAATGACAGGCTGAAGCCTATCCTACTTAAATAGTACAAAATCATCCTCTACTGCGGAAAAAGGATGGATATGGGTGTATAAATACGTCTTTGCATTAGTAGGACAGGCTTTCCAGCCTGTTCAAACGGGCTGAAAGCCCGCCTTACAAGGAAAGAATAATTTCAATGAAAGACATCCAGAAGAAAATACAGAAAATGATCGACGATGCCGTGGACTCCGGAAAGGAATGCGGAATCCAGGTCACAGCATATTTTGAAGGCGAACTTGTCGTTGACGCGTGGGGAGGTTTTGCCGATCCGAAAAAGAAGAAGACTGTGAAGGCTGATACTTTGTTCCCTGTTTTCTCCACTACAAAAGGAATTGCCGCGACGATGATCCATGTCCTCGCCGAAGAGGGGAAGATCGACTATGATGCGAAGATCGCAGAATACTGGCCGGAGTTCGGTGTCAATGGAAAGAAAAATATAACTGTCAGGCAGGCATTGAACCACAGCGCCGGACTTCCAAACATGCCGGCTGGAACCAGTGCGATGGATCTTCTCGACTGGAACAAGATGTGCGCAAGGATGGCGAAGGAAAAACCCATATGGGTTCCGGGGACAAAATCCGAATATCATGCGATAACCTATAGCTGGCTGGTCGGCGAGATCGCCTGTTGTATCGAAGGGAAATCCTTCTCCAGGATAATGGAGGACAAAATATGCCATCCGCTCAAGATCAATGACATGTACGTCGGAATTCCGAGCAGTGTCGAACCGCGCGTCGCCATTCTTGAGGAAACTGAAGTGAATCCCGACATGCTGAAATCTCCTGCCACAAGCCCAATACCCGGATGGATATGCCCTCTCCACGAATGGATGAACAAGCCTGAAGGGCGGCGCGCCTGCGTTCCCGCCAGCAGCGGAATCATGAGCGCCAGGGCGATCGCGCGCCATTATGCGGCCCTGCTTCCCGGCGGAATCGACGGTGTCGAATTAGTTCCCCCGGAAAGAATGAGAATTGCAACGCAGAGGCAGCAGTTGAAGGACAAGACCTTCTTCAACCGAGGACTCGGTTACGGACTCGGAGAAAATAAATCAATACTTGGTCCGCGCCATACGGCGTTTGGCCATGGCGGATACGGCGGTTCGATCGGATTTGCAGATCCGAAATACAGGTTTGCGGTCGGACTGACTAAGAACCTTTATTCCAAGGAAGCGGTGGGGGGGCAGATAATCTGCGAGATCCGCAGAATGCTGGAAATACCGTGAATCAATTTTTAACCACAGAACACACAGATTACACAGAATGAAATTAAATTCAGTTTTCACGGGAATAATGTTTTGGAAATAATTCTTTTTCTGTGTATTCCGTGTGTTCTGTGGTAGAGTTTTTAAACGAGTTTTGTTTTATGGATTTTGCGAATCACATCATCAGGCTGACTGAAAGCTTCGGGTTCTGGGGCTATCTGATCGCCTTTTCACTGGCGTTTCTGGAGTCTCTGGCATTTGTCGGCGGATTCATACCCGGCTCGACGGCGATCGTACTTCTGGGATTCATGTGTTTCCGCGGATATCTGAACATCTACGCCCTTATGGCGGTGACGGTGCTGGGTGCGGTGCTGGGCGACAGCGTGAGCTACTGGCTCGGGACGAAGGGAACCCAGTTCTTCAAGAGTGAGAACAGGTTCCTGAAGGCAAGCCATCTGGATCTGGGGCAGAAATTCTTCGAGAAGCATGGGAACAAAAGCATCTTTCTCGGGCGTTTCATCGGGATAATCCGTCCAATGATCCCTTTCGCCGCCGGGCTTTCGAGAATGAACTACAAAGTCTTCCTTTTCTGGAACGTCTTCAGCGGAATAATATGGGGGATCTCCCACATATACCTTGGATATTTCTTCGGCGGGGCGTTCAAGCTGATCGAAGCCTGGTCGGCGAGGGTTTCGGTACTCCTCCTGATCCTGGTAGTGATCGGCATATTGTCCTGGCTTCTCGCCAAGGCGTTCACCCCCTCCGCAATGTTCATATTCAGGATCTCCAACAACATAATCGACTACTTCCTCGGAACTTATCCTATAAGGAAATTCATTTTCAAATTCCCGTCGACAGCCGCCTTCATCGGCAGACGCTTTGACAGGAGGCTCTTCACCGGGCTGCCAATGACGCTGCTGATATCGACCATCATAGCCTTCATAATCCTTTTCGCCATGCTCGCCGACGGAATACTTGATGTGGATCCTGTAACGGATCTTGACCAGAGGGCGTCTCTTTTCCTGGTTTTTTTCCGGGACAGCTTCCTGGTCAAATCCTTCCTGTGGATCTCCCTGCTGGGGAAAATACAGATAGTATCCGTCATAGCAATATCCTTCACCATAATAGCGCTGATCTGGAACCGCAGACCGCTCGTGACGTCGTTCATTTTGATGCTTGCAACGTGCGAGACCGCCATCTGGTTCATAAGGGAAGCCTTCACAAGGCCGCGCCCTCCAGGAGTGATCCCTGCGTATGTTGAAAATACACATTCATTTCCAAGCGAGCATTCTGCCCTTTCAGTCCTGCTGTACGGCTTCATGTGCTATTTCCTCGTCCGCATACTGCTCCGTGAACGGCCGCGTCTGTATATATGGACCATATTCATGACATTCCTCCTGGTCTCGATGATTGGTTTCAGCAGGCTATATCTGGGCGTGCATTATTTCAGCGATGTGATAGGAGGATATCTCATAGGCGGAATATGCCTGATCACCGGCATAAGCCTTTTTGAATGGATCCTGCAGAGCGGCAGGGGGAAGACGAACGATTTCCAATTGGACTACGGCCAGAGGAAGATCCTCACCTCCCTTTTCATAGCAGTCCCGTTCTGTTTCATTTTATTCTATGGCCTTTTCATCTACAGGCCGAATTTGACACGGGGGAGGGAGGTGGAGACGGGAGTTGTACTGACCGCGAAGATATCACCCATGGCGATTTTCTCCTTCAACAAATGGTCCAAGTACACCATCGGCCTTTCAGGAAGGAAAAGGGAGCCTGTATCAATTATAATATGGGCAAAGGACGACCAGCAGCTGATTGACGCTTTCATCAAGGCCGGATGGAAGATACCTGATCAGCCCTCCATAAAGAACATCTTCAAGATGGGTTTTGCGACGGCCGAAGGAAAATCATATGATTCGGCTCCGGTGGCACCGGTCTTCTGGCTGAACCAGTCAAACGATTTCGCCTTTGAAAAGATTTCCGAGACAACGCAGCCGAAGAAGCATTGCATCCGTTTCTGGAACACAAACCTGATCGACTCCAGCGGCAACATGCTTTATATCGGATCCTCCGGAAAAACTGAAGGCAAAGGGAGTCTCGACGTGGCGGCGGAAAGGACTTTCATCTCCAACGACCTGAATTCAACCGGACTTGTGTCGTATATGTATGTTGAAAGACTTGGAGATCCGACGACTTCTTCCAGGAAACCTTTCGCCATCCGCTATTTCTCCGACGGCATGATAATGAATTTGATCCTGAAATGAAATATTATTCCTGTGGTGGCGCGGCTGGAGCAGCCTCTTCCTTCTTCTCTACTGGAGTTTTGGCAGGATCCGGTTCTTTTGCGGGGGCGGGACTGGCATTCTTATCTGTCTTAGGGGCGGCTGGAGCCTTCGGCTTATTATTGAAATTACTGAATGCCTTTCCTATGATTGACGCCTTGTTCTTGTCTTCCTTATATTTGCCCTTAAGTTCGTCCAGGCTCTTATAGGGACGGCCGGCAATGATCTCATCGGCCATCTTTTCAGCATCTTCCTTGGACATCTTCAGTTCCGTAAAATTTCTGGCTATGTTTTCTTTGCTTGCAATATTTGCATCAATCCTGTTGACTTTAGCAGCCTCCTTCTTCGGCGCAGGGGCTTTGGCAGGAGCCTTGTCGGTTTTCTTCTGGTCCTTTGCCGGAGCCTGTTTTGATTTTGCATTTTTTGCATCTTCCTTCTTAGGAGGAGCTGGCGGAGCATCAGGAGAAAGGTTCTTGTAGATGAAATATCCGGCAATGATTATTGCGGCCACCGAAGCGAGCATGACAATGACCTGGAATATTGTCTTAACGGCATTCCAGCTTTTGCTTTGTTCCGGTTCCGGACTGGAAACCTCCTGTTCGATGACAACTGAGGATTCGTCTTCCGTCTCTTTTGAAGGCGTGTCCTTTTTGACGACCAGGAGCGGAAGGGATTTTTCCTTCTTCACCTGTGGTGCCGGAGATAGCTGCGGGGTGTCACCAAGTTTAAGTTCGGAAGGTTCTCCATCCTTTTTCAGTTCAAGTGCAGATGCAGGCGCATCCTGCAGTTTAAGCTCCGATGATTCATCTTTCTTCTGCAGTTCAATAATTTTAAGGGGTGCATCCCTGAGCTTGAGTTCAGTATTGTCGTTGTTCTCATTCATTAGGAATTTACTAATAGTTCATAAAGACATTTTTACAAAAGTTTTTTTAATTTGAGACTTGACATCCTTCTTAGTCCATGGTATAATCCCCATCAAAAGCCAAATCGTATAGGCACTTTATATATAATCATAACTTAGTTGTTAATTAACATGTTATCCAGATATAAATAATATATGCCAATTCGTTTTGGCATTATATCAAGAGGATTAGGCAATGGCCATTAATCAAAGAGAAATAGCAAAGATCCTGAACGTCAGCCAGTATACGGTCTCAGTCGCCTTCGGCAGCGAAGGAAGAATAAGCGAAGAAGTCCGCAGAAAAGTCATTGAAGCTGCAAAAAAATACGACTACCGTCCAAACAGGCTCGCGTCCGGACTCCGCGGAACAACTACCCGGACAATAGGCATCATCTGGAACTTCGTGGATCTTTGGGCGGGCGACACCCCGATCGCCATGGACATGCTTGACCGGCTCCAGGGACACGACTATACGGTCTACCAGTTCCAGCTTCATCCTGATGTTGAAGTCATCTGCCGCAACATTGATGAGATGCTCTCAAGGAACGTGGACGCCATCGTAATGCGTGCAATCCCCTCCCAGCTGATGAATCCAAGACTCATCCGTCTCGTCGAATCGGCTCCTGCAGTCGTAGCCGTATGCCGCGAGGATGTTGAACTTTTCCCCGGAGACATCGTAGTCCATGACCGCGATCAGGCTATCAGGCAGGTCGCAGGACATTTTGCGGTGACTGGAAGGAAAAGACCTGCAATGATCCTGGATATGTCCGAAGAATCCAATCCTTCGAAATTCAAGGCTTTCCAGGAAGAATGCCTCCGTCTTGGAATTGAAAATCATCCTAAAATGATCCTCGACATGGACCGGCCGGCCACGCCGGAACAGATCGGAGCCAGGCATACTGAAGCGATCCGGCGCCATTTCCCGGGAAAGATGGATGTCGACGCTATTTTCTCTTTCAACGATATCGGCGCCTTCCATGTCATGCGCGAACTGCAGGACCGCGGCGTCAGGATACCTGAGGATGTCGCAGTTTCAGGATTCAACGATAACGTACTTGGAAAACTGTGGCGTCCGCCTCTTGCGACCGGTGACAGGAAACATCATGAAGTCGCCCAGCATGTAGAGGACCTTCTGATGAAGAGGATCAGGGCTCCCGGGGGCAGTCCGGAACGCCGGGTCGTCCATATGGAATTCATAAGACGTGAATCTGCCTGCTGATATATCTTTTTCAGTGAAAAAGATATATAATTAGAACGATGCAGTAAGGGGACGGGGTATGAAAACAGAAAAGACAGATGCAGGATGCATGACCCTTGATCAAGGTTCCTGGCTCCAGGATGCCGGATGCTGGAATCCGTCGTCTGTCGTCCGCCTGCCTCGGCGAAGCATCTTATCGAAGACGGGTCGTCTGTCGTCTGCATTTACGCTCATCGAATTACTTGCTTGCCAAGGCGTAGCCCAGAGGGCGAAGCGCTCATCAGCGTTCACGCTGATTGAGCTCCTGGTGGTCATTGCGATCATCGCAATCCTCGCCGCACTTCTCCTGCCTGCATTGTCCCGGGCAAAAGAAGTCGCACGGGAATCGTTATGCATGTCCAACGAAAAACAGCAGGGGATCGCCATCGCGGTATATGCCTCAGACTATTCCGACTGGATAATCTGCATGCGCGGCAATTCAGGACAGTCTTATCTAGGGTCGAACAACACCCGCGAGTTCAACTGGTTCATGTGGCTTCCCCGAACCGGGTACGTCAACCAAGCCCCCAACAGCACCAATACTATTTTCAACTGTCCTTCAGCCAAGAAGAATTATTGGTGGGCCAGTGTAGCAGACGGTCAGACCTATTATGGCAGTTATGGCATGAATTCCTGCGTGGCCGGATCTATCGGCTATTCAGGCCACACCTCGGTCAAGCAGCGCACGTTCATGGAACTTGACAAGACACCGAAAAAGGCCTACCGCACTCCGTTGACCTCCTGTGGTGGCAAGGAAATTGAGCCCGGAGACAGCCTGTCGGATTCAGCATACATACATATTTACACAAACAAGACCAATGATCCCTGGAGCAATAGTCCGCCGGCCTGGATACAGCCCCGTCACAACAGGCGCGCCAACTTCCTGTTCTGCGACCTGCATGTCAGTGCGATTGCCGCCCCTTATGGCCCGGTCGGCCAGGATGATCAGCTGAAGTGCCTTAATCCGGATACGATGGGCGATGCTCAATATGTAAGGTATTAAACGTATTAAACGGTGGAAATGATGAAAAATAAGACTGAAACTCGAAACTTGAAACTCGAAACTGGGGAAGAGAAATCCGGGATGCAGGATGTTGGAATCAGCTGTCAGTCGTCGGTCGCTTGTCCTGAGCAAGGACGAAGGGTCAGTCGTCAGAATGTATTCCGAGTTTCAAGTTTCAAGTTTCAAGTTTCAAAGAGGTTCACACTTATTGAGTTACTCGTCGTAATTGCGATCATCGCAATCCTCGCCGCCCTGCTGCTGCCGGCACTGCAGAGCGCAAAGGAAATGGCAAAGTCGATAAAATGCCTGAGCAACCTGAAGCAGATCGGCGTCGCCGAAGGCTGCTACCTTGTCGACAATTCCTCATATTACATGCCCTGGCAGATAGGCACTTCCCCCGATACTATCAAATGGACTGAGCGTGATGATTTCAGGGAATACATGAACGCCAAGAATGGACTTACCACCTTCCCTGTCGACATATTGTGCCCGGTTTCAAATGCATATATCAAGGCGACTTCTAACTTTGCCGGCATGGGGAGCAGCTACGGAAAGAACAGGGAGAACTCCAGACGCCCTGAATATGCGCCGTATAACTCGGTCTATATCCTCGAGACCAAGGTCAAAAGCCACTCCAAGCATCCTCTCAACATGGACGCCATGGCCGGAAGCGAGTCTGAGATGAATTCACGCAACCTTTACATTGACGAGGACAATCCTTCCGACTCGAGCAAATATGGAGCCCCTGCATACCGTCATTTCAACAGGCCCGTCCGCGGTCCGAGAGCAAGTTCAAATGTCGTCTTTTTCGATCTGCATGCGGAAAACTGCTCGAGAAAATATCTCCTGCAGACTGATATAAATTCAGCATTATCAATATGGGGCTACTGGTATAGATGACAAACAATGGCAATTGCCTATAATATAAGGGAAAACATGAAACATACTGCGATGATCTGTTCGGCAATTCTTCTTGCAGCATTCTCAGGCTACGCAGCAGAAAACCTGCTCCAGAATCCCGGTTTTGAGCTTAAGGACGGCTCGCTTGCCGACGGTTGGAAAGATGGAACTTCCGTAAAGCAAAAAATCTCCTCAGACCGCGATTCCGGCCATCCTGAGAAAAAGTCCTCGCTCCGTGTCGACATAGAGAAGGACGGCGGGAAAAACCTCGGCCAGATCATACAGGAGGTGAAGGCGAAGCCTGACACGGCGTATCGTTTCAAGGGCGACTTGAAGGCGAGTGCGAAGGAAATAGCATTGTACCAGATCAAGCTCATAGGGCCAGACAAAAAGGAACTGAAACGTATCGGGACTGGAAGCAACAAGGAGGCGTTGAAATGGGAATCGGTTTCGACAGACTTCACGACACCCGGGGATATCGTGGCCATCCAGGTGATCTGCCGCTTCAACATGGGTGAATCTTCCATAGGCAAGACGGCATGGTTCGCCAATCCGCAGCTTGAGGAGCGCGGTGAGCTGTTCTATGAAGGCGCCGAGGTCGCTCCCAAGGCCGTACCGACCTTCAACAGCATCGGCATTTATTGGAAACCAAACGGAGGCGGGCCAAAGCGCCAATGCACAGTGAAATACCGCAAGGCCGGCGAAAATACCTGGCGCGAGGCGCTGGATCTCTGGTTCGATCCAACCTCTCATGAAGGGATGCAGGAACATTCCCTGGAATACCGCGGAAGCATCGTTCACCTGGATCCGAATACGAAATATGAGATTGAACTTTCCATCGAGAAGATCGGCATGAAAAAGGTGATTGAAACACAGACTTGGAACGACAACTTCCCGATAGCGAAAAAAGTCGAACTCCCTGCAAAGCAAGTCCAGCCTTTCATCATCTCCGAAGGCGGAAGTCCGGAGAAAGGATATGTCTTATACTCTCCTCCTGCTGGCGCCAAAGTCACCTGGGATGGCGGAAACGAGGCGTTGTGCAACATCAAGGTAGATGCGTCCTGGGTAATCATCAGAGGACTGACTTTGACAAATGCCAAGAACAATGGCATCGAACTCGGTGACGTGAACCATGTAGTCATCGAAGACTGTGACATAAGCGGATGGGGGCAGAACGATCCTAAGGATGGATACGGTTACAATCTGCAGTCGGCAATATACAGCAAATCCAAGAAGCTCAGCCAGATCGTGGTCCAGCGCTGCAGCCTCCACCACCCGCGCAGCGACTCGAACAGCTGGAGGGAGAAGCAGGCCAACGGCAACAGCCATCCGCGCGGCCCCCAGGGCATCAGCTTCCTGGGTGGACAGGGGGAGTATGTGATCCGCAATAACCGCATCTTTTCCGATCTTGATCATATGTTCAACGACGCAATGGGGGAAGTCCACAACTTCAGCTACGACGGATTCCCGAACCGCGACAGCGACATCAATGACAACTTTGTCTCGCACTGCTGGGACGACGGCCTGGAAATAGAGGGCGCAAACATGAACGTGAGGGTATGGAACAACTATATCGATTATACTTGGGACGGCATTGGCGCGGCGACCACTGTCCTCGGTCCTTCCTATTTCTGGCGCAACATCTACGCAGTTTCGCGGGCCGGACCGAAAACCGACGCCAGCGGATACCGCGGTCATTGCTTCTTCAAGCTCGGCAATGAGGACATTAAATGGTCGATGGGCAGGATGTATGTCTTCCATAACACTTCCCTTCAGCCTCCACCATATGCAGGACACGAGGCACCAAGCGGCGCTCAGGCTGGCATAACGTTCACCGGCGACAAGAAGCAGCAGGAGAACATCATCACCCGAAACAATATCTTCCATCTCCGGATAAATGACGAGAAAAGCGTTATTGACTATAGCACGCCGTCCAACGACTTTGACTACGATATGCATAACGGACGTGTCATCGCCAAGGAAGGTAGCGAGTCTCACGGCATCAAGGCTGAACCGGTCTATGAACGGGCGACGGATGGACGGCTCTGGTTAAAGCCCGGTTCAACAGGACATGACACCGCGCTCCGCATTCCGAATTTCAACGATGACTTTGCCGGAAACGGCCCTGACATGGGCGCCGTCGAGACCAGCTCGAAAAACCCCAAGCCTTCCACATGGCCTGAATTCCCTGCGCCCTCCTCTGCAATAACCATTGTAAAAGAGGAAGTTCCGCCACCTGCGGTAAAGGAAGACAAGGAAGCTCCCCCTGCTCCAGCACAGGAAGCAGTCGAGCAGAAGTAACATGATTGGTGGAAATGATGAAAAATAAATCTTCAATGAATTTTTTATTTCCGCTCCAGGAAAGAAAAAATAGATTCACGTTGATAGAATTGCTCGTCGTGATTGCCATCATCTCAATCCTCGTGGCTCTTCTTCTGCCGGTCTTGTCGCAGGCAAAGGAATCAATCAAGTTCACTATCTGCGGCAACAACCTCAGGCAGGTCGGAATAGCAACGACAAATTATGCCAGTGATTACCTTTATATACCGTCTGCGATGGGGTATGATCCTGCCGCCACAGGCGACTGGCAGGCGAGCTATGAAAAAAGATGGACCGGACTGATCAATGAATATTTGAATTCGAAGACTGGAAGCAACTGGAAGCTTCCTGAAGGACTGCGCTGCCCCATAGCCACTGCATCCAGCGAGAGCGTCTACTGGTACGGACTTAATAATTATACGGTAGGCGTTCCATTCCTCTCCAGCAAACCTTCTCACACCGTATGGATTGGCGATACCGGGGCCCATTGGGGGGAGTCCAGCGGCTACAGCTTATTTCCAAACAGGTGGCGGCAGATCTATATATACAGGCATTTCAGCAAGACTTTCCATGGACGGTTCAATTCTGTCTGCCTCGATCTGCATATAGAGACATTCAGCTATGCTGATGACGACGGCGTGACCATCACCCGTCCTCATGACAGCTGCAAATGGTTTACAAGATAAGCTAATCATATAAAATATTTGAAAAGGAGTTTTGAAAATGAAGATGTTACTGAAGACGGCGGCGTTGGCGATGATCCTGGCAAGTCCATCCGACATATGGGCCGGAGATATCTACATGAACCTGGAAGGCGCAGGAACAAAGGACGGTTCAAGTCTGGAAAACGCCCTCTCATACAAGCAGGATGAAGGGGCCCTGCAGAAGGCCTGGGACTCGCTGGCTCCAGGAAGCACGCTTTATCTCGAGGGCGGGGAATATCCTGCAAAACAGCTTCTGGTAAAAGCCGACGGGAAGAATGAGAAGGAACTCCGTAAGATAAGTGGAAAGGCAAAGGACGGAAAACTGCCGACGCTCACAGGCACATGGGGCAAGAATGACAAGGAGAAAGGATTTTCCGTCTTCAAGGTCAGCAAGGGATCTACCTGGTGGGCGATAGAGAATTTCGGAATCGCCAAGTGCAAGATCGGAGTTGAAATTGAAATTCCAGGCAACGTGGCCTTCGGCCGAATTGAAAACATATCCATGCAGGAGATGCGGGAGGGCGTCATAATTACCGGAGGTGCCGATGTCCTGAAACCTGAAATAGGTTCACATGACATCCTGATCCGAAACATCCGTGTAGAAAAATATGCCAAACGCGGATTCCGCTTCAAGGATGGATGCTATAATATCACCGTCGAGAACTGCTACGCCGATGCAGGCGGCAAGGAATGGGCGACTGAAGCCTTCCACATGGGTTTCTCATCACAGGGCGGAAGCGAAGGGGTCAACGACCATGACATCACATTCATAAACTGCGAATCTCGCAACAACTACTGGGATGCCGGAGAAGGATATTGGAACGCCGACGGCTTCTGCGCCGAAAGAAACTCATACAACCTGACCTACATTGGATGCAAGGCGTTTGACAATACGGACGGCGGATGGGATCTGAAGACGGTAAATCCTCTTCTGATCGGATGTGTTGCACTGCGCAACAAGAAAGATTTCCGTTTCTGGAGCTCGAATCCCGGAGCAGTGATGATCCGGTGCCTGGGCGCATATGCCTTCAAGAGGGGCGGCAACAGCGAGGAAACCGGCCTTTGGACTACTGGCAAGGTCTTCGCATACAAATGCAGCTTCGTGGACAATCCATATTCAATTGTATTCAATGACTGGCACGTCACTCCTGAAAAGGCGAAGGAAATGAAGATCTTGCTCGAAGACTGCATTGTCACTTTCTCCGAAAACCAGAAGGACACAATCGCCAGGATCGACAACGTAAATTCTGTGATATGGACTCCGGGTGGACGTCCCGGTGAAGCCATGGGATATGCAAATCCCGAAGAAGGCAAAAAACTTTTCGATGTGGGAAAGGCTTTTGACAGCGTGGAGTTCGGCCCCGCCAAAGGATACAATTCCGGCTGGAAAGATGAAAACCTACTGGAGCTCGGACGTAAAAAACAGCCGTTGATCACCGTTGAGGCCAAAAGACTTCCAGCCAGTTCAATTTCGATCTTCAAAGACAAGAATCCTTCTGGCTGGTATCTGTCCGGATGGAAAGGGGCTGAAATGAAGATGTCCAAGGACGGCAAGGATACGTACCTTGAGGTCGCTTCCAAGGGCGCGGGTGGTGCGAGCTATATGACAAAGAGACGCGAGGCGGTGGTGGATCTCAGTTCGCACGAAAAGGCCAAATGGATCCTGCAGATGAAGATTAAGTGCGCAGCCGGACAGAGCTACAAGGATCTCAAGATAAAAGTGATGAACATGAACGAAGAAGTCAAGACAAAGGAGATTTCCCTCCCTGGGAAATTCGACGGTAGCGTCTCCGACTGGCAGGAAGTGAGAATCCCCCTCTCAGATTTTCTGGAGGATAAGAACGAGGAATTCGACTCCTTCTCGGGATTCTCTATCAGGACCTTCGGGGAATTCAAGCCTCTTTATATCGACCAGGTGACTCTGGAACCGAAGTGATTTCCTAGTAGGTACGTCCTTTAGGATGTACCATCTTAATTCTTGGTACAGGCTAAAGCCCGTACCTACTTCAAAGGCAGGTATCTCGTGAAAATAAAGACTTTGATGTTTATGGCTATTTCATTTATAGTTGCCACCTTATTTACCTCAACCGCAATTTCAGAGGAGCTTCCAGTGAAGAAGATTATTTTTGTCGGAGATTCGACCGTCCAGAACTATCCTGAGGACGAAAACAAGAGAGGTTGGGGGCAGATCCTGCCGTCTTTCTTCGGTCCCAAAGTAGAATGCAGGAATGCCGCGGCCGGAGGCAGGAGCACGAAGACCTTCATCAGCGAAGGGCGCTGGAAAAAGGTGCTTGAAGGAAAGCCCGATGTGATATTCATACAGTTCGGTCACAACGATTCCCATGCCAAGGACAAGCCGGAATCGACAGATGCGTCTACGGACTACAAGGAATATCTGGAAAAATACGTTTCCGAAGGAAAGGCTGCCGGCGCAAAGGTCATATTGGTCACTCCGATGCACAGGAGGTATTTCAACTCGGAAGGCAAGGTCAAGGACATTCTCGGCCCTTATGCGGAAACAATGCGCAATGTCGCCAAGGCGACCAATACACCGTTGATAGATCTGCACCAGAAGAGCCGCGAACTTCTCGAGAAACTGGGAGATGCCGGTTCGGAAGATCTGTATTGCAGCGCTACCGACCGCACCCATTTCTCAAAAAAAGGTGCTATCGTGATGGCCGGATTCATCGTGGAGGCGATACAGAAGGATATTCCTGAACTGAAACCATATCTGAAGGAACCCAAGGAATGGCCGGAGTGAAGTAGGTACGGGCTTTAGCCTGTACCATTCTTAAATTTCAATACTTGGTACACCCTAAAGGGCGTACCTACTTAGGAATTATGAACAAGCTTTTTCAAGAATTAAACCAGTTTCCATGGCAAAAGTCGTTCGAAGATGACTGTACGGGCGAATGGAAACAAAAATGGTTCCTGGACGGTGCACTCGCCAAAGTCGAAAACACGCCTGAAGGAATGATCTTCTCGGCCGGACCCAACCCCAAGGCAAACGACTCACATGCAGTCCTCTGGACCAGCCAGTCATTCAAGGGGGATGTGAAAATAAACTTCACTTTCACCCGTCTGGAGGATATTCCGGATTTTGTAAATATCCTCTATATCCAGGCTACCGGAAAAGGCACTCCTCCATTTTCGGAAAATATCACGGAATGGAACGATCTCAGGAAAGTCGCTGCCATGAACGCCTATTATGACAACATGCGC
Source organism: Lentisphaerae bacterium GWF2_49_21 (assembly GCA_001804805.1). Classification (GTDB taxonomy): domain Bacteria; phylum Verrucomicrobiota; class Lentisphaeria; order Victivallales; family GWF2-50-93; genus GWF2-50-93. The sequence continues at coordinate 13,977 of MHBH01000042.1, read as the reverse complement.
CTCCTTCACATCAGCTATGCCGCCAACACAGGCTCGCATCATCCTGACAACAACCGCGACTATGTGAGGGCAAGGCTGTACCCGCGCGATCCGACCGGCAAGTTCCAGGACACCGAACTCGAACCTTCATGTACCGATTCCGGTCTTTTTAAGAAGGACATCCCCTATGTCTTCACCTGCATCAAGACCAATGAGGATCTTGTACTACGGATAGAGGGCGACGGAAAGGACAAGTATTTCCGATGGGATATAAGCAAGATAAAAGTCCCGGACTCCGGCCGCATCGGCATCCGGCATATGTGCACACGCGTCGGACTGTACAAGAACGTTTCAATATGGGAGAATTAAATGGAACGCCGACCTCCAGGTCGGCAAAAAGCCGGTCTGGAGACCGGCGCTCCTTATGAATCAATTTTGTAAACACATATAACAACGAAAAGGATAAATATGTCTAGCAAGCCAGGAATTTTGTTCATGCCCCATGGCAATCTGCAGTATTCACAGCTTCCGATCGAAAAGAGAGCATGGGTGGTCAAGCAGTCATACGAGAAGATCTTTGATCTTTCAGAGGAACTGGATGTGAAGATTGCATTCGAGGCGTCCGGCGAAACCATCGAGATCATCGCCAAGGAATGTCCGAAAGTAATGAAGAAGCTGGTGACAGGTATCGAGGAAGGACGCATTGAACCGGTCGCCTCTCCGCAGACACACATAATGCTTGCGAACATCGATCCCGAAATCGGGCTTGATTCTCTGATAAGCGGCAGGGAAACCTGGGAGAAATATACCGGTGTAAAACCTGTGACAGGTTGGAATCCGGAATGCAGCTGGGCAAGCTTCATACCTGATATTTTCAAGAAGGCCGGTTTCAAGATCCTCATCGCCGACGCCGATTCATATCTGCTCTCGGCGGCTCCTGGTGTCCGCGAAGCCACCGGACTGCGTTTCGATGTCAGAGGTCACAGTAACAAGAACCAGCTGTTCAAGATTGACAAAGCATTGGAAAAGAATAAAAGCTTCATGAAAACCCTCTTCAGGCCTAACCGTCTGGACAACGGGCTTCAGGTAATACTCCGTTCCGACATGATGTGCAATATCATGCTCTGGTACCTGATGGGCGCAACGGAAGGCAACAGGAAGGATCCTATAAAGATCGAGGAGGTAAGAGAGACATTGCTCAGGTTCAAGAACAGAATTCCCGGCGGTGACGGATTCATCATGCCTTATGCGGAAGATGCGGAATATGTCGGGACTACAGCTTATTTCTATGTGAAACAGTTCGGACTCGCCCGTTTCTTCGAGCATGCTCCAGAAAGCGTGGTACGTTTCAAGGAGATACTTGTGCTTTCAAAGGAACTTGGTTTCGATCTCATCACTCCTTCTGAAGCTGTGAAAAGATATGATTCAATTCCCGGAAAAGGATTCGAATGCATCGAGAACGGCTGCGCCTGGCACGGCGGCACGGCAAAGGCCTGGGCGAATACCGTCTATTCACGTATGCTCGATCCCGTATGCCAGAGCATGCACCAGGGACTGAAAAGCATCGCGGCCCATCTCAAGATCACAAACATGCGCAAGGATTCCTCCTTCAAGGAGATCATGCGGAACATAACCACCGCGTATGTAAGCGATTCGCGCTGGCCTCCGGCACCGACATCCCCCGGAAGATTCAACGTGAAAGAGGCATTGTCGGCTCTCACTCTCGCCAATGACAACATTAGAAAATTGATGAAGGCGAAAAAGATAGCCCATATGAAGGGACTTTATTCCCCCGACATAATGGCCACGCAGATCGCCGCCATCAGCGACGAACTCATGGCAATGGATTATTTCGAAGAGAAAAAATCAAAATCCTGATTACTATGGGAAACAATCTTCCAAGTAAAACTATCTCTGCGCTCCTTGAATCGGATAGCAGGCTCGCAGCAAAAAATGGAATCCTTCATGGTCTGGTGGTCGCCGCCGGACGAAATGATTCTCTGGACGTGCATTGGTCCTGGGGTTCCGCCTCGGTTCATCCTAATGCGGCACCTATGCGTAAAAATTCTATTTTCGACGTAGCAAGCATTACCAAGGCAGTTGCAACAACTTCAGCTTACGGGGTATGCATTGACAATGGTCTTCTTGACCCGGACTCTCCTGTCTCCAGATATCTTCCTGGGATTGGAGAATTTGAAGGTAGTTCAATTCAAGTACGGGATCTTGCCACCCACTGCTCAGGCTACGACAACCATAAATTCACATCCTCTGAACCGGATCAGCTTGTTCATGACGCCGTAACGGCACCTCCTCAATGGCCTCACAGGGAGCGTTTTGTGTATTCATGCCGGAACTTTATTGTCCTGGGACATCTCGTTGAAAAACTCAGCGGGGAGGATCTTCCATCTTTCTGCAGGCAGCATTTGTTTGATCCGCTGGTCATGAAAGATACTCGCTTTGGGCCTGTTCTTTCTGAACTGGACCGCGTTGTCCCGACACAAGTTCCTGCCGGCACGATCGCCGACGAACAGGCCCGTAAGGTTGCGCATGCCATTGGAAATGCCGGACTGTTCTCAACTGCAGGGGATCTGTCGCTGTTCTGCCGCATGATCCTGTCCGGCGGCTGGTCAGGCAATTTACAAATTCTCAAGGACGAGACACTTCAATGGCTCATGAAGGAATGCAGCCCTCACAGACTTCCGCGGAGATCATTCGGCTGGGATATGAGATCCTGTTCAGAATGCACACAGCGTCCAACAGGATTGTCGGATTCTGCGATTGGACATGGCGGCTGGACCGGCCATTCCCTATGGATTGATCCAGTGCTGAATGCGTATATCATAATCCTCACGAACCGGACACACATGCCGGGAAATCCTGAAAATTATGAAAGCTCCATGCTCTTCAGGGCGCGCATAGGAGGCATCCTTATTTCCCCTATGACAGGAACTTTGGGGTCACACCCTGCACTATCAACTAACTGATGAGTTATTAGCAATTGTTTTTCCTTGAGCTAAGCGTATTATGTATCTTTAATATTTTGGTTACGGCACAAGCTGCTCTAGGAAATTGTAGCATAAGATTCTAATGCAATGGTTCGCTACATCAAATCCTATAGTTGATAGTGCAGGGTGTGACCCCAACTGCCTCAATAACTGCCATTTAAGTTCCCATCTCCATTTCCTGCCCCTCTTTGGCGAAAAACACTCTCTTACCAAGAATTTTTCTGGCCTTTTCAAGTTCGCCATAAAAATCATCAATGATGGCACGCCCATGATGGATAAATCCGAGTTTACCGGAAAAATTTTTCAGTTCCCTGAAATGAAGGCATATTTCCCCCGGATGGTGGTGTCCAGTTTCAATCAGGACAAGGTCAGCCCCGGTGGTCATCCCGTCAATTTCCTCTATCTCCTTGAGATCTCCTGAATATACTATCATCTTTCCCTCGCATTCTATTCTGTATGAAAACGACTGCCATTTCCCATCTGATTGGCCTAAGTGGTGGTTGTGCACTGCAAGGACCTTGAAACCATCCTCGTTGAAGATGATCTTGTCCTCCACCGGATTTTCCCGGATATTGAAGTCTATCGCAAATCCCCCTTCGGTACATGAAAGAATCTTCAGGATTGCCGGCGTAAGCCTCGGATCCGGCGAAAAGATATCCAAGACCTTTCCGGAAAAAGAGGATTTCTTCTTAGGAAGAGTGTTTAGCTTTCTTATGTTCCAGAGGAGGTTGGGCAGACCTCCGACGTGGTCCATGTGAGTATGCGACAGGAAAACCGCCCTTGACTTGAAAAGATCGATCCCCCCAAGGTGGGCCGCGTAGGAACAATTTTCCCCCGCATCAAACCAGAAAAGCCTGTTCCCGGTGGTGATTGTGAAGGAGACATGGCGGAATCCTTCTATAGGCTCAGTTCCTGCGCAAGTACCAAGAAAATTGATTTTCATAGTATGGCACTATATTTGGAAACCGCAGGCATTTCAAGAAACCTCCTGAAAAATACCTTTGCGATATTCGCAAGGTTAAGAAGTATGACAAGTTTTCCAACCTGTTCGAACGGGCTGAAAGCCCGCCCTACTTTCATTTATACCAGCTCTTGGGAAGAATGTCCTTTTCCGCCTGAAAAAGTTCGTCCATGATCTTCTTTCCGTCCTCGATGTTGTTGATGATCGGATCGGTCATCATCGCCCTCAGGAGGATATCACGGTCGCATGTGACTGCGGCTTCCGCGGTGAGCTCGTGCGTGTCCAGGACCTGCTGCTGCAATCCGAGCAGGCCTCGCGGCATCGGGCTTGCAGGAAGCGGACGCGGACCGTTCATGTCAAGATCACAGAGAAGCTCGATGAACGCATCGTTTGCCATGTTTGACACAGCACCGCGGTTTGCGGAATTGATATAGAATTTCTTTCTTAGTCCACCCCACATCGATTCAATGATATCGGTCGCGTGGTCCCCCTTCCCTTTCGTGAGAAATTCCTTCATGCTCTTCTTTCCACTGGCGAACTCCTCGTTCTCATTCCATCTCGCCTTCATGTCCTTATCCCTGTTTTCCGCATCAAACACCATCAGTTTCTCCGGGAAAGGCGAGTTCACGCCATATCCCTGGAAGAACGGGACATATTCCTTCGTATGGGCGGTACAGCACGGATAGGCACCGAAAATATCCATCAGCTGCAGCGAATACGCGGCGTTGAATTTCGACTTGGCATACGCATTTGCGTTCTGGTCGTTGTCGTCGATCTCCTTCTTCGCCATTTCCGCCAAATTCTTCCTCCAGATCGGGAGATAATCCTTTCCCTTGTATGCGAACTTCGCAAGCCAGGTGAAATGGTTCACTCCTTCGATATGCAATTCGAGGTTCCGCTCCATCTCCGGAGAAATTCTCGTTGCATCTTCGGGCAATATCCCTACAGACTTGAGCATCCTGACCCTCTGATAGGGCTCATGAAGTCCGTCGCAGATCGCAAAGCTCCTGATCTGCGGGGCATATCTCATGAGCGCAATTCCGAGGACAGTAGTCGGATTGACAAAATTGATCGTCCAGGCTTCCGGTGCGAGTTTCGCAATGTCCTTGGTCATTTCCAGTGCCCTGGGAATTTCGCGCAGTGCACGGAATATCCCTCCGGGGCCTATGGTGTCGCCAGAACACATCCTCACACCGTATTTTTCAGATACGCGGCAGTCAACCCCTCTGTAATATGCATTCTTATCGCTGAACGTAAGGACAACGAAATCTGCATCCTTAAGGACTTCCTTACGGTCGGTCGAACCTATCAACTTGACTGGGGCCTTGGTCGCATTGATCGCCTTGCGTCCGATCTTCATCATGGTATCCAGGACATGAGGTTTCGTATCGACAAGGGCAAGAGTGCCTTCCCTGAGGATTTTGCTGTTGACCATGTTCCAGATTACAGGTCTTCCAAAAAAATGGCTTCCGGCTCCAATGACGACGATCTTCGGCGATTTCATATTTCTCTTCTCCTGTTATATATACATCTTTACCTTATAAGTAGGGCGGTTTTTCTTGTCCCGAGCTTGTCGAAGTAAAACCGCCTATTCTAAGAATTGTCGGGCTAAAGCCCAACCTACTTTTTGCTTTCTATGATAACGAATATATTGTACTTTAATACGGCATACAATAGGAATATAGGCTCAGTGACATGGATAATATTCTCAATTCAAGTATTAATGATTCAGTTCCTCCGTTCCAGGTGAGGACATCCGGCATGGTCAGGAACATGCCTTACCATTCAACTCCGGGGACAAAGGAAGGCGACATCATGCTGACAGTGTTCCTCGGAGGCCAAGGATTCTACCATTCAGCCGGCAGAATCCAGAAAATCAGGCGTGGGATGGTCGGACTTGTAGGCCCTGGTAATCCCGGTCTACTGATCGCAGATCCTAAGAATCCCTATACCCACCTCTATTGCAGGTTCAGGGGCGGATACGCAGTCGTTCTAGCCGGCAGGATTCTGGAAAAGAGGAAATCGCGGTTCTTCGAATATGACAAGTTTGCGAAGCTCGCAGAGACTTTGAAGAAGATGGGCCATATGAACCGATCAGAACTCCCTACCGAGATGGGACGGCGCGAACTCCTTCTGTCCGAGGCATTGCTCATGCTTGACGGCAAGCTGGAGGATACTGTCCAGAAGAACATTTCCACCTCCACTCTCAGATATTATCTGGAGGAAGGGATTTCAAAGCCTACGGATCTGGCAGAAATGGCGGAATATTTTTCCGTTTCAAAGGCGACGCTGTGCCGTCAGTCGCGCAAGTGTCTTGGGACGACGATCCAGAAGTACCACGAGCAGATCAAGATGGATTGGGCGAAGGAGCTGCTGAAACTCGGTCTGTTCCCGATAAAGGACGTAGCAATGAAACTCGGATATTCCGATCCCCTGTATTTCAGCCGCGTCTTCAAGGATTATTCCGGCAAAAGCCCCTCGGAATGGATGGAAGATTCTTCCAGCAGTTAATCCTCGATACCCTCTAAATTGAACAACCCTTTATGCGCATTATATTAAATTTATAAATGAAAACAATACTGATTATTTTATTGACAGCGCTTTCTTTCACGGCTTGGGCAAATCCGATTATGGAAGGGCCTTTTCGCGAAAGACTGTTTTTTATCTCTATTCTATGCGAGGCCGGAGCATTGTCGATGATTCTTTCCTATTTCCACGGCTTTGATCCCTTCAAAATATTTCCTCTTTGGTTGTTCGTCCACCTTTTCACATATATTGTTTTCCTATTGGTAATTGGTAGCCTTGAAGAAACATTTCCTCGCTGGATGGCAATAGTTTCAGGAGAATTAGCCATCATACTTATTGAGACTTCCTTTCTCAAACTGATTTCCGACCTGAACATCTGCAGGGGCAAGGATAGCAGAAAATTGAAGTTCTTAACACTTTTTATTGCAGTATTTATTGCCAATTTAGTTTCTATTATTGTCAGTCTTTTAATCCCTTAATCCCTGCAATTTAACGGATTTCCTATATCCATTCCTGATCTTGATGGTTGATTCGTCAGAATCACTTGGAGTGCGTGTAGCGGAGTGAAACGGAGATACCGCCTTTCTTCTGCGAAGCGATGCTTCGCAGGGAACACCCTTCGGACAAATTATATCAGCCCTTACCGATAAATTGCCGATAAACTGCCGATAACCCGTATTTTCTCGAGCGGTTTGCGGAATTTACAAGTTATAAGCAGTCCTTCCGGACTGCTTATCAGCCTTTTATTCCCGTCGTGGATATACCTTCAATGAATGCCTTCTGCGTGAGCAGGAAGAGGACGATGACGGGCGTGACGACGAGAAGGCTTGCCGCCATCAGGTAGTTCCATTCTGTGCCTCCGTGCTGGCTCTGGAAGAACTGGAGTCCAAGTGCGAGAGTGAAGTCTTCCTGATTGGTCAGGAAGAGCAATGGTCCGAGGAAGTCGTTCCATGTCCCCATGAACTGGAAGAGAGCAACGACAAGCAGTGCCGGCTTCGACATAGGAAGAATTATCCTGAAGAAGATCTGCAGTTCGCTGCAACCGTCGATCCTGGCTGCTTCAGACAATGACTGCGGAATAGTCATGAAGAACTGTCTCAGAAGGAACACATTGAAGGCTCCTGCAAAGAACGAACCAATCCAGAGAGGGTGTGGTGTTCCAATCAAGCCGAATGTCCTGTAGAGGCAGTATTGGGGAACCATGATCACCGGGAAGGGTATCATCATCGTTGCAAGTGCGAGAAGGAAAAGTTTGTCTCTTCCCTTCCATTGTATCCTCGAGAAACCATATGCGGCGAATGCGCTGGATATCACCGTGCCCACAACAGTGAAGAAACAAAGGATGAGCGTGTTTTTCAGATACATCCAGAAGCATTTCATCGCCTTGACCGCTTCCTTGAAGTTGCTCCAGCGGAAGCAGAGCGTCCGTTCAATGCTCTTCATCGGGAAATAATGCTCCTCAGCAGTGTTCTCATCTCCGTTGATTTTTTCCAGAGCCACAGATACCCAAGGGGTGTTCTGGCTGGCGGGAATTTCCTTTAGTACTTTGTATTTCTCCTGGATATTTGAAACTTTGCTCTCAGGTACAACCGTGGCTTCAGCCGATTTCTCATGTAGTATGGCTACTGAAGGTTCCTCTATCCTCAATTTCGGAACTATCGCGGTCCTCTTCCCGTCGATGTCGGCGAAATACCTGTATGGCAGCCAGGTCGGAGGCATGCTCATCGTCTGCTCGATCGGCTTAAGAGCCGTGGAAATCATCCAGATCAGCGGAGTACTGAAAACGATAGATCCTATGACAAGGAATAAGAACACCAGCATTTTCCCGAATGGATTTAGTTTTATCATTTATTCCCCGTAATGGATGTGCTTACGGCTGAGCATTGTCGCCATATATGTCAGCCCGAGTATTATCATGAAAAGTATCCATGCCATGGCGCAGGCGTAGCCCATCTGGTTGTATGTGAATGCATTCTCATATATATAGACGGCATAGAACAGCGCAGATCGGTTGGGTCCGCCAGTTCCTGCACCAAACATTATGTACGGCTGTGCGAAGACCTGCAGGCATCCGATTATCCCCATTATAAGGTTGAAGTAGATGACCGGCGATATCGAAGGCAGCGTTATATGCCAGAGCTTCCTGAGGAATCCTGCCCCGTCTATCTCAGCCGATTCGTAGAGCTGGATTGGAACTTCCTGCAATGCCGCAAGGTAGATCACTACAGAGCCGCCAATGCCCCAGATGACAGTCAGGATAAGCGCGGGCTTGGTATAGTTCTCATTGGTCAGCCATTCGGGTCCTGGAAGTCCGGCCATGTTGAGGAAATAGTTCAGCAGGCCGAATTTCCCGTTGAATATCCAGAGCCAGATCATTGATGTCGCCACCGCTGGGACTAGTGATGGAAGGAAGAAGATCGTCCTGAATAATGGTCGTCCGCTTACAGGCATGTTCAGAAGAATCGCCACGCAGATCGATGAGACAAGTCCGAGAGGGATTGCGAAGACCGCAAATATCAGCGTGTTGTAGAGGGCCTTCCAGAAGACGCTGTCAGACGCCATGTCAGTGTAGTTCGTCAGTCCAATCAAGACAGGCTTGGAAAATACATCGTAATCGCAGAACGAATAGAAGAAGGCTGAACCGACGATGTAGACCGTGAAAACCAGGAAACCGAATATCCACGGGCTCACGAAGAGCAGTCCCATCTTCAGATTGTATTTTTCACCACGCGTCATTTGCCTTGCTCCATTCCTTCATCCTGTCATCCTTTATCAGGTCCCATCTTTTGAGTATCTTGTCGAACTTCCACTGCGTCCTCTCCCTGACATTCTTCAGCGCCTCTTCGGGGCTCAAGACTCCGGTAAACGCCTGGTCGTAGGCGACGGACAGCTCAGTACCGTATTCATTCCATACCGGCAGTTTTGGTATCGTCCTGACCCCGGGGCTTTTTGCAAGATCTATGAAAACCTGGATATACTTGTTCGGATGGTTCTTCACGAAATCGGGGCTTAATTCGGCAAGGGCGCTGAATTTCCGCTGGCCCATGTTGAGTTTTTCCATCGGCCCCCTGCTGTTTACATAGCTCATGAACTCGAAAGCCTCCTTTGCATGCCTTGCACCCTTTGGGATCACAAGCACGTCGCATTCAGCTATCGAGACAAATGGATTCTGCGGATTCTCTCCAAGGCTCGGGAAAGGTGCCGCGGCCCATTCGACCTGCGGCGCATATTTTTCAATGAAGTTATACATCCAGACGCCTTGGATGACCATGGCGACCTTCTCGGAAAGGAATGGATTCTGCGGAGAGGAGAAATTTCCGAACGATGCGCCGAAGTTCCTCAGGTTCTGGATCCCGTATTTATCCCCGAAGCCCTTGAACCATTTCAGGGCTTCCACATCCTCTTTGCTGTCGGCAATAATTTTGCCTTCCCCGTCCCAGAGCTCACCATCGAACCAGTAGCACCACATTGCGTTCCACCAGCCGGGTTCTGTCGGCGTATATCCGAGCTGGACTATGTCGAAGTTCTTCTGCTTCTTTTCTTCATCGGTGAGTTCGGTGTAACGCACTTTCGCCATTTCGCCATTTCTCCTGATCGAGACAATGGTCAATTTCTCATTCAACGCGTCGAGTTCGGCACGGCTCTTCGGCGGTTTGTCGGGATCCAATCCGGCCTCCCTGAACATCCTCTTGTTCCAGTGGAGCGCGACTGTCGCAGGCGTGGAAGGCAGAGCCCACATGAATCCCTTGCGTTCGCAGAGGTCCCAGAAGACGGGAATATAGTCCTTCCTGGAGATGCCTTTCTTCTCAAGCATCTTGTTGAGGGGCGTAAGCGCACCTTTTTCCGCGAAGACATTCACATTCTGAACCCATACTCCGGCAATGTCGGGAGGAGTTCCACCGGCAGTGGCGAGAAGAAGCTTCTGGTCGATAGTGCTGACCGTCAGCAACTTCACGAAAATCTTGTCCTGGGACTTATTGAAGTCGTCAATTACCTCTACCAGCGCGTCTCTCTCGAATCCTGTCCATTTCTCCCAGTAGTTGACGACAATGCGGCCGTCGGCAGTCCTTTCATCCTTCACCGCCGTCTTTGTTACCAGGAAAAATAAGGCGGATACGATGCTGATGACGATGACGGCCACGAAGATAATTGGCTCGAATCGTGAAAAGCTCTCAAGTTTTGTTTTGCTCTCTTCGGACATCTGATTTCCATTTACATTTAAATAAGGTAGCGTTTTCCTGTCCTTAGCCTGTCGAAGGAAACCCGCCTAATCAATGTCGGGCTAAAGCCCAACATACTTTTAATGAATAACTTGCTATCAATTTACTTAACTATTGATTTCATTCAATCTGCTATCTTCATTTCGTCTTCAACGGAGCGCGGGTTTTCCAACCCGTGTCTTGGCGAACCAGGTTTCGTTCTGAAGAACTACGCCACGGCGGACAAGAATGTCCGCCCTCCTATTTTGGAACTCCATTCTATTTCGAGACTATTAGTACTAATCAGCCACTGCAATCCTGGAAAGAGTTCCGGCAGGTGCGGTCACCGTTCCGATCTTTTTGCCATCGCGGAATATTCCGACCGCCGCATCCTTGGAATCGGGATTGTAGATGACAGCCGTGCATTTGCCCTTGGCATCGCGAAACACGGTGCTGGACGGAATCGAAGTGTTGCAGTTCCAGTCAATCTGTCCTAGCGACTGCAGGCTGTGAGTGTAATAATAAGTGAGTGTCGCCCGTCCGAACTGGCCCAGCTTGTCGTTGGCGGCATAGGCCTCGTCCAGGATTTTTGCAGCCCGCGCGGAATCACCGAACATGACATATCCGACGGCGATATTTCCCCAGTCATCGCCAAGTTTCGAGAATGTCACAGGCGTTCCCTTGCCCTGCGCCTTCAGCATGTTGTCAACCTGCCAGGTGGCGAACGCAGGATCTTTTCCGAGATATTGCAGCGAAGTCCACATCGGCAGCCACTGGATGCCGTAGATATGAATGGCATCACCACTGAACCAGGTCCAGTATCCGATATCGCGGTCCCGCAGGACGCTGACGATCGAATGCTTGTTCTTATAGTTCGGAGAATAGTTTGACGCCTCTGGTCCAATTTTCCAGGCATAATAGTCATTCCAGTATTCGGCGATGGATTCGGACTCGATCGCCCAGCCCATGGCTCCAGCATCGATCATGTCCTGGTCCTTCAGCGCGACGCCAAGCAGGAACAGACCGGTCCATCCTCCCATGGATTCGGATGATGATTCCTGATTGTTGCCATCGTCCCGATTCGAACCGCCACCGGCGTAGCAATGTCCGTTCCACGGATCAAAGCATCTCATCCAGGGGAAATCCTTGTCCTTGCGGTCCCAGTTAGCATACTGTTTGGCGACCATTTTAAGCATCGGTGCGAAGTCCGCGCCCCACTGTGGATCTTCCATCGCCATCAGCGCTCCGGCGAGAGTGAAATATCCGTAATGGAAATGGTTATCGGTGAATCCCCCAGATCCATAGCTGGTCTTGAACCCTACCAGTCCGCTCCAGGGCAGCTGGTACTTGGCGAAGTAGTGAGCGTTCTCTCCGGGAGTATATGTCAACCAGTCGGTCAGGCATGTCTTGGTCATATCGCGCAGCTTGTCGGCCTCAGGCAGTTTCAGCTGCCGCGCCATTGACATCACCTGGGACATTGTAAGGAAATCCTTGGCTCCCCAATAGGTGTCGTCTCCGTATTTCTTGCTGGATTTTTCTGCAGTCCATTTCTGGATGAACTCAGTCATCCGTGCAGGCTGGTACGGATTTAGCAGACCTTCCATGACCATCGGAGCCGGCATTACCGGAAGAAGTCCCTTGAATGGCCAGGCGATTTCAAACTTGTTTCCCGGAGCCAGACACATCTTGCCGCGCAGAGTAGCAAATGTCGGTTCCACGAAAGGCAGTTTCTGTCTCGCCGTGCGATAGTGATGTGGCAACCAGCCCTGCAATACTTCCTTCGAATCACCGCGAAGCGAATCGGCGATGATCGTCCATGTGGTTGCAACCTCTCCGGCATCGCGGTCGTAACGGTAAGTCATCTTGGTGTCGCGAGGTACGGCATACGCGTACTTCTGGAAAATAGGTGCAGCTTTAGCATCGGGCAGCAACGTTACAACCACAAACCGGTCCTTGCCGGAAAATTTCAGATCTATTCCACCTCCAACCGGCAAAAACTCAGTCTTATCCGGCGCAAACAGGGCGAAGGTGCGAGGACCGCGCGTCAATACTAGTGCATCTCCGGTGTATGGCAGCTTCACCGCCTTGCCGGAAACATCGGTCATGGTGTCACCGGTGCCAGGGACGTTGAGATCAACATTCTTGCTTTCAATCCACACATAGGGAAGGCCGTGTCCATAGGTGGCATCAATATATTTTTCCGGTTCAGTGCGCAGGCGCATGACCTGTGTCCAATCTCCCCAGCTTTTTGTAGAACAGCTCTTGAACAGCCCTGCAGATGCCGGCGCGTTGCTGTTGGTCTGGATCAACTGATCGACAGCCACCCAGCCCCATCCACCTCCCGTCTGGTCTATCAAATGGATTTGCGCCTTCTTGCCTTTATAGGCTTTGACGTCCCAGAGACGCGATGTGAAGTCCCACGAGTTCTTACCAGATTCGGAATATATTTCCTTGCCATCAACCTCGAGCACGACACGGGCCTTCTTCCCATCGCTGCCTCCTCCCACTAATAAGGAAATGTAGTCACGCTGGATAGTGAATGGAGAGACAAGCATGTCTCCCTGTCCGCGGTCGCCTTCGACAATGATGCTGTTTGCGTAACGCTGTCCGGCGATTCCGTTCGCCTTTCCCTTGGTGGTAGTACCACTTACCGGGCCTTTTCCCCAGCCGGTACCGGTGACCTTCCAGTCAGCGGGCCAGGTATCAAATTCGAAATCGCATATCACAAGATCTGCATCCGGTGCCGCAGGACCGCGGTTCACTGCCACGACCTCCAGCGGTTCGCCCTGTTCCATCTCCGTACCGCTCTGGCTCCATCCCATTGGATACCAGATTCTCACACCTGCTCCGTTGGCGCTGATCGTAGCAGGAGTCGCCCACATCTTGCCCGGCCAGGTTTCCATAAGCTGGGTCGTCCACCAGTCGTTTGTCGGCAATGGCAGATTGGCGACCTCCGGTTCGAGGTTCGGCTTCTTCGCGAAGAGCTCATTTACCTCTTTCTCGCTCGGAGGCGCGCTGGCATAGGAACCCTTTCCCGCAGGAACGACATCGGCAGCCGACAAAGCTGTTCCAAGAACAAGAAGGAAGATCACCGAAAGTAAATAAATGAATTTCGAATATCCAATATCCAACAAGGAATGTCCAATGTCCAAGTTTGCTTTGTCCAAAATGTATTCACTTGGTAATTGGTAATTGGATATTGGGTGTTGGATATTCATGTCTTGTCCTGAAATAAGTTGACACTTGCCAAAAGGAAAGGCAAGTAGTATGAAAGAGGTTTTCAGGTATAGTGAGTCATTTAAGAGAC
>MHBH01000041.1 GCA_001804805.1 Lentisphaerae bacterium GWF2_49_21 | reverse complement strand
ATCCTGGACGAGGACGGCAAGCCCGGCCACGCAGCTTCCGATCCATAGCACGCCCTGGCAGAGCCACTGGACGAAGATGTTTCCGATCGACGCGAAGCTGTAGGGATTCTCGGAGTCTATCTTGAACGTAGTCACCACTTCAAGCGCGTTCAAAAGCCTCTCGTGCACCAGCCTTCCCTCGAAGTTGAACATGCTGCATGTCTTTGTCAGGATGAACCTGAAGTTTGCGATGAGCGCGACCGTGCACATCGCCACAAGGATTATCCTGAACCCCTGGAGCGGATCATGCTTTATGTCCCGGGTCTGGACAATCCAGCCGAGGATCATTATTCCGAACCCGACCGGCAGGAAAAGATTATAGATTTCATTGGTGTAGCTGTTCATTCTATGATCGCGTCAATCTCCTTCTTCGCTTTTTCATACTCGTCTGCAAAGTTGATTTCATCGTAGTTGATTTTGGAGGGGTCATTAAGGTCGATGAAACTTTTAAGGGCTTCTTCCTCCTTCTTCCATCTCTCATTCTCGGCTTTTACATGTTCCGCCTTCAGCTGGTCGGCAGCCTGGCGCTCCTTGTCCTGTTCGGCATCGAGCGAGACGGACACCGCGCTTATCGCGGCCTGCGCCTTCTGCACGTCAGCATCCGTCTTCGCCTGGTTGATGCGTCCCCCGAGATTGCCTATCTCGTTCGAAAGCGCTTCCCTCCTGTCTACCGTCTCCCTGTTGACCTCGATATAATTCCTGTACGCCGAATCAATTGAGTTGTCCGTCTCCGCCGCATCTTCATCAGGAGCAGCCGCCTCCTCGGCAGTCTTCGCCTTTTCCACTTTCAAAAGCCTGGCATTCACCGTCGACTGAAAATTATCAGGATCTCCGTTCCTCACCCTGATGGTTTCCGCCTCGCTTAGTATTTTATTGTCTGTCGCAATGAGCTCGGAGAGCCTGTTGAGCTGGCTGTTCAGCAGGCTGATCTGCTCGTTCATCCTGTCCAGCTTTGCCCTGTCGCCCTCGATTATCGCACCCCTCGTCATCTCGACGCTCATCTGAACCGCAGGATCATAGACATACTCCTGGGAGAAAAGCGGAGACGACAAGAAAAATAAAATAACAGAAGGCATCATTTGATGATAATACTTCATGGGAACTCCTCAGTCCGCATGATCACATCATGCGGGACATAGTTGATGTTGTCTTTTAGCGCTGTACCTGGAAACTCGTAATATCTAGTCCTCACATTCTGCTGTTTGCAGGATTCATCCTCCTTCTGCCTGCTCTGGATTATCCAGTACTGTTCCCTGGCAGTGTCGTTCGCCCCGAGTTCGTAGCCCGTCCTGAACTCCTCGCGGAAGCTTTCATCAACGTTAGCCCTGATAAGTTCGGAAACGGCATATCCTCCGACACCAGAGAGACCCGCAACAATCTCCTTGTTCTTATAAATCCAGGAGTCCTTCTTCTGGTCTTCGGCGACCTTGTAGCCGATGTATCCGGTGCCGGTGCCCGCCAACATTGAAAGAAGCTGGCCCTTCTCAAATGACTTGAGCGAAGAGCATCCGCACAGGAAAAACAAAACAGTTGAAAACAGCAGGAAGCTTTTCATTTTGTGAAATACACCTTCCTTGCATATGAGTCCGATTCCGGTTCATTGCTTGAATCCTCAGGTGGAAATGCCTTTCCTTCACCGCTGTCAAGCAGCGACGGTAGGAGTGCGGTTCCTGCGGCGGCTCCGCCAAGGAATAGCAGGTTGCCGTTGCCGGAATCATTGGATTGGGCCGCAGTTGAAGTCTGGGAACTTGAACTGCCAGTTATAGTATTAGTATTTGTCCCGGCTTCTGAGTTGCCATTGCCGTCGTCGGACTGTGGAGGATCGGGATTGTCAAGGGAATCATAGGCGTCATAATATCCGTTCACATCATCGTAGTACTCGTCATCAAGTTCAGCTATCTCCTCCATTACCGCTTCCTGATCTTCCGGAGTGTCCGCATTGTTGTAATCATCGACAAGATCGTTCCTGTGCGTAAGATAGTCGTCATAGTCCGGCAACGTGTATGTCTGGCCGTCCGAACCCGTGAACGATCCGCTGTCGTCTACGGTGACACCGCCGTCATTTGACGGTGGCTCAGCCGGTGGCAGACCACCGCCTATCACATAGACTCGGCTCACCGTGGCGCTGTCGGACATTCCGCTTTTCGCGGCCATGGCGTATACTCTGAACGAAGTTGAAAAGCTCCCGGAAGTGTCCGGCTGGAAAAGATCCCACGTCGCACCGGGATTGGAATTTGCCGGAAGGGAAAATGCACCGTTGTATATATTAGCAGCGGTCTTTGTCACATCCTTGTTTACCGAATAATAGATTGTCGCGCCCGGAGTCGTGCAGGAAATCGTTATCTCCGGAGGCGCAGTATCAAAATATCCGCCCTGGGGGCTTATCACCGGAGCTTCGACCTGAGCCATCGTAAACGTGTATGTCTCTGAGACGATATCGCTTTCTCCATCTGCGCCGACCACCTTCGCCTCAAGCGTCGAAGTCTCCGTTATGATAATAGGATTCACATAGTTGGTCCAGCTGGACTGGCTTCCTCCGTAGTTGTACCTGAACTGGATTGTCCCTTCCCCATTGTTGTTCGGGGAGTTTGAGATTATCGCCTCGACTTCATCCCCGGACTGGAATCCGCCGCCCGCCGGGGAGATTACAGGAGGACTCCATCCTATCTGGAATGTCTTCACAGTTATTCCGGACGTCAGGCTCTTGTAGATTGCAATCGCCTTCACAGTTGCAGAGGAGTCCAGCGAGAATGTCCCCCCGTACGGCAGGGAGCTTGTTGTCGGATTGCTTCCGTCGGTCGTATAATAGATCTTAGCAGCACTCCCCTGCGGGGATGTGATTGAAATCACCTCGGCGTTCGGCCTTATTATCCCGCCGCCAGGCGATATGACCGGTGGTTCGGCCTGGTAGTCGGACAGGTTCACCCAGAATTCAGACCTCGAGTGGTGGTTCCAGGATCCGTTGGATATTTCGACGCGGGCCGCCGGATCAGGACATGTGGAATTGTACGTAGTCCCCATCGTGACGCCGATGAATTCCTGGCTATATATCACGTTCCTCGATTCATCCATGAAATTTATATATACGTTCTCCGGTTCCGAGGTCATGGTGAACCTGCACGCGGTTATATACCTTCCTGCAGGCGCATCATACCAAGAGGAAAAGACAATGTATGAATATTCCCCCAGGTAAATCCACTCCCCGAAACACACTGCGGATGTCATGAGACATAGCAGCGCCAACATGAATTTTGTTCTCATTGTTCCTCCTTGTTTTCTTTTGATATATGCCTCAATGTTTCTACTTTGCCTCCATTTGACCGCCTATTGAAATGCGCTCCGTCGGAAGAACTGCACGCGAGCATTTCAGGCGAGCAGCAGTTCCTCCCTGATCCGCAGATAGGCTTTCGGACATCGAGATGGTAGTATGTGAACGACGAATACCTCCTGTCCTCCGGAAGGTTCTCAGGACTTGGATAGTTCATTATCTGCTCCTGGGTTACCTCTGACAGGTCGATGTCCCTGGATATGTCGGCGAGATCCGACCTGTCGTTCTGCTTCATCAGGAAGAACTGCTTGCTGTTCCCCATTATGACAGGCCGTATCGGTGTCTGCTTGAACTTCGAGTACTGCTGGACTATCGACACGATCCATGTTCCATACTTCCTCATCTGCGCGTAGCATTCTGAAATCAGCCGTTCACCACCTTCGATGTCAAGTATCCTTCCGGCCTCCTCGAAGACATACCTCTTCTTCGTGTTGCGCGGAAGCGTCATTATGTGGTTCCGCGTATAGCTGTTTATCAAGAATCCGACCATCTTCTTCAAATCCGATGCCGCATCCGGAATACTGCCAAGCTCGAAATGAGCCATCTTGCCGGTAAGGCTGATGTTCGTAGCCCCGTCAAAGATTTTCCCGTATTGCCCGTAGGCGCACCATGATGAAATCAAGGTCGCAAGCTGTTTCACCTCGTCCCTGTCATGCTGCCTGAAGGGCGCAATCAGCATCATCTCCTGCAATGCCGAATGCGTCGGATATTCGTCCGCCTTGAAATACGTAAACGCCATGTCCCGGATAAGCTTTTCCGTGTCATTGCCCTTGGAGAACTCGGTCATCTGCTGATCGTTTATCGAGGAAAGAAACTCAAGCGTGTTCCCATCGTTCATTTCAATCCTCTCCGTCATTTCGACATACGCGTCAGCAATCGTGCTCCCCGGCGGAAGAATTTTCTCTTTGAAATGCCTGACGCAGATCGCCCTCCTTATTATCTCCGGAAGAAGATCCTCGTGCGATTTCAGCCATTCCCCGTATGTGTCGGTGTACAGCTGGTCAAGGTACTGCATCAGCTGCGAAGCCCTGAGATTACGCTTCTCCTCGGAGCACGTTCCGGTCATCTTGACCAGCAACGCCGTCGCCGTGGAAAGATGGAAGGAACTCAGTGGAAGTCCGCTGGTGTCAAGATAGTTTATCGTAAAGTCGCTGTCCGGATGTATCACTATCGGCTGCGAGGCCAGCGTTCGCGTGTAGTTTCCATAACTAAGACCTTCCTCGATGATGCAGGTGTAGTCATAGAAGCATTCCGTCTGTGACAGAAGATCAATCATGAATGAGGACTTTCCCGCTCCGGACATCCCGAAAAGAGCCGCATGCTGCGGCGTCCCGCCGATGAAGTTCCTTATCCCGATGAGATTGAAGCTGCCGGCGTCGTAAATTGCTTCCGCTCCTTCAAGATGCCCGGTGA
This sequence comes from Lentisphaerae bacterium GWF2_49_21, assembly GCA_001804805.1. GTDB lineage: Bacteria > Verrucomicrobiota > Lentisphaeria > Victivallales > GWF2-50-93 > GWF2-50-93. The sequence continues at coordinate 1,417 of MHBH01000041.1, read as the reverse complement.
ACGTCGCGCTGACTGGAAGCATGTCGGCGAGATACTGGTTCTCCGCATAGATAGCATGTCCGGTGTATTTCCCGAAAGTCCAGCCCGGCCATGTCATGAAGAAAAGATTCATCGATGTCGTCGGGATCGAACTCTCCCAGTATCCCGCCCCGTTCATGAGGTTGACGGCGGATTTTATCGCCGAACACTTGCTGGCAAGCTCCTCCTTCGTCTGTGCCCAGGTCCTTATCACCGTAAGCACCTTGAACGGATATGTGAATCCCCCCGCAAGCGAATTCACCTTCCTGTGCTTCTTGTCCAGCGCCGTCAGGAGCGAATGCTTTTTCTCGGAGTGATAATCCCCCGACAGCCTTTCAATCGCGGCCTCCTCTGTTTTTATCTCATCCTCTATCTTCTGCGGCCATACATCCATGGTTATTGCATAATCGAGTATCGGAAGACCGGTCAGATGGCAGATTATCCCCGGATATGTCGTCTGCGGCCACCGGCTGACCACAAGGACTCCATGGTAGTACCCGTCGAAGAAGAAGGAATAGTCGTTTGCCGGGTTCCGGTGCCTGTTCCCATTTATCGCCGAATGCCAGCAGTTGTCCTGGATGCCAAGGCTCCTGTCGAACGATGTCAGCGGATCGTAACCGAGCCTCAGCCTGTGGTCAGGATTGAGAAACTCAGTATAATGAAGATAGTGCTCGTTGTCGCCCATTGGAACAACCTTCACATCGGATGAGCCGAGGATGCTGTACAGCAGATTGCTCTGGTTCGTGAAGAACACCGACAATGCATCCAGAATGTTCCCATAGTGCTTTTCAAGCTCGTCCTCCGGCATGTTAAGGTTTACCTTCGCCTCGATAGGCGTTGAAAGATATATTTTCAGCTTCTCCCGCCTCAATTGCCTGTTCAGCATCTTGTTCCAGTATCGGTTGAACCTCTCCTTCCTCGTGGAATACGTCCAGCTGTTCTCCGCGAACTTCTCGGTCATGGCGTCGTAGAGCATGAGCTCATGCCTGTAGTCCGAGTCCACCGACCACTGGAACTGGACGTTCACAGGCTTCCTTATCATGGAAAGAAAGAGCATCAGCCGGTTGTGCAGCTCGTTCTTAACGGAATTCGACGCGTTCCTGAAGTCGGGAATTTCCATTGTGTAGCCCTTCGCCGCCCAGCCCCGGTCGTCGAGTTCGTTGAAGATGATCATGTCCCTGATGAACCAGCCATCCGGAATTTTCATCTGCCGCCTCCGGTTTTATGCTTCTCATGTCCGCTTCCGTTAAGCCAGCATTCAAATAAATCCTCCTGATAATGCGGCGGTTTGTTATGCTTGAACATCTTCAGGTATGCCAAGGTAAGGATGACGGGAAGAAGTCCAGCACAAAGTGTGTAATGGATTCCAATTCCCGTCACCATGAGGAGGGTGCATAGG
>MHBH01000040.1 GCA_001804805.1 Lentisphaerae bacterium GWF2_49_21 | reverse complement strand
AAGTCGGAGAGGGGACTGGCCTCGGGCTTGCCACCGTCTTTGGCATTGTGAAGCAGAACAATGGATTCATCAATGTCTACAGTGAACCTGGAAAAGGCACGACATTCAAGATATATCTTCCACGGCATGAATCGGAGAATGGGGAAAAAGATGAAATGCCTGAAACTCCAGAAATGCTTACGGGAACTGAAACTGTCCTGCTGGTCGAGGACGAAAATGCATTTCTTATATTTGCCAAGATACAGCTCGAACGGCTGGGTTATGCCGTGCTGGATGCCAGCAGTCCTGTCAATGCAATCAAGCTGGCCGGGGAATACAAGGGGGAAATTCATCTTCTGATAACCGATGTGGTCATGCCGGAAATGAGCGGCCGCGATCTCAAGGAGGAAATCAGCTCAATGCGCCCTGGCATTAAAACCCTTTTCATGTCCGGCTACACTAAGGATATCATCGCAAGAAAGGGAGTGCTTGATGAAGGCATCCATTTCCTCCAGAAACCGTTTACGGTGCAAGCCCTGTCGGTAAAACTCAGGGAAGCGTTGGCTTGAAGTAACTCGGGCATTCCTGCCCGAGAGTAGAATCCGCCGTCGCAAAGAGGCTATGGCGGACACAGTCGGAGAATGGGTGAAACGGCGAATCGGTGATGATGAAAGAAGCGGAAGATCTTTGATTTACGAGCGTGCAACGCTCCTTGGAGTGCTGAAGCTTGCTTCAGCCTTTGATAGTGGAGCTTGCTCCACGTTACTGCCGACAAGCGAGCTTGTCGGATAAAGGCGCAAGCAAGCTTGCGCACTCCAAGGTCAGGCGAAAGCGCCTGACGTGAATGCGGGAGGAAGAACACGTCTTGCGACGTTAACTACGAACGAATGCGGAAGAGACAGGAGATGATAAGAGAAGACAAACTAAAGTTTGTACTCCAACAAGAAGGTAGTTCATTCGTTGGGGGTTTGTTGGAGTTCACAGTCCCGAGTTCCTGCGGCCCCGGGATCTTCGACTTTAGCGTGCGTATTCGTTGGGAATGTCCGGAAGCAGAAAAATCCAAAGGGTGATATGAGTTCAACCAAAACAATAAAAAGAACAGCAGGCAATATCCAGACGAGTATCCTGGTAGTCGACGATGAATCCGGAATAAGAAAGATGCTGAATGATTTTCTTTCAAAGGAATTCAAGGTCAGCGTGGCTTCTTCCGCCAGCGAGGCGATGGGGATGCTTGAGAAGGATGAGTTTGATATTGTCCTTTCCGACGTGAATATGCCGGAAATGTCGGGCAAGGAGTTTTTCGCGAAATGCAGGAAGCGGTATCCGGAAATGCAGTTCATCCTCATGACAGGAAAGCCTGAGTTCGCCGATGCCATCAACACCATCAAGGAAGGTGCATTCTACTATCTGTTAAAACCGCTCGATCTGAAATTGCTGCATTCCCTGATCCTGAAGGCCATCCAGGAGAAGAAAATCGGCGACAAAACAGGAATCCACGATAAGGGCATAATAAAGAACCTTGGACCGCGATACAAGGTTGTGCGGTCTCTTGGATCCGGAGCTTCAGGCGTAGTGCTTCTTGTCGAGAACAAGGGGAAGCAATACGCGATGAAACTCCTGCGATACGACAATGCATCCGATAATTATTCTGACAAGATGGAGAGGTTCATGCGCGAAGCCGAAATACTCATGAGGATAAAAAATGAGCATGTTGTCAAAATCATCGAGCACAACCTCGGGAAAACAGATGAAAGCCCATATATAATAATGGAATATGTAAATGGCATGTCCTTGTCCGGATGCATCAAGGCAGACAAGTTGGACATCAATCATAAGATTTCCATAATCCAGCAGATCGCGGAGACACTGGAATGCGTGCACCGTCATGGCGTGCTTCACAGGGACATCAAGCCCGACAACATTCTCATAACCGATGATCTTTTCGTGAAGATAACTGATTTTGGTATCTGTCATGTTCCGGAGTCGTCGCTCACGATGCCAGAGCAGGCACTGGGGTCTCCTGCATACATGGCTCCGGAAAGTTTTGAAACCGGCAGGAAACCGGACACGAAAACTGACATGTTTTCTCTTGGCGTTGTCAGCTATGAGATGCTTACAGGAATAAAACCTTTTGAAGGGGATGGTGTCTGCCAGGTCGTCAATTCGCTGAAGACGAAGAAACCTGTCGCGCCGACGAAACTGAATCCTGAAATCCCCATGTGGCTTCAGGATGTCATGGCAAGAATGCTCGACAAGAATCCTGACAGACGATACGCCAGCTGCGGGGAAATATCGAAAGCCATAAGCCATTATCTGTCCGGTGGTGAGAAAAAGAATGTGAGCTTCACGACAAGATTATTCAAAAGCATGATCCCCGGCGATTGCGTGTGGAGCTGATTGCCCGAGGAGGGCAGAAGACAGACAACAGAGGGTAGAGGACAGAGGGCAGGTAAACTCCAGCTGCTTTCAGCCCTGCCATACTTGATTTATGCTCCACGTCCAGCTATCTTCTTAAAAGTATGAAAATCAAAAATACCATCAGTTCACCCAGTAAAGTTCCTATCAGTAAAAGCAGCAGATCTTTCAGAGTCAGAATCCGAATTTTAGCTCCGATGGTAATATCAATAGTATTCCTATTAAGCGCTTTTATATTTACTGTACACAAGATTCAAAATAGAAATGTTTCCAGCATCATCGAAAGGAAATTGGATTCAGCGAAACAATTGTTCAATGCCCAGTTGGAAAGTGACGCGGGCATGATGTCTGCCGTCCTGATACCGTTTTTGTCAAGCGAGCGAATGAAGTCAGCGCTGTCCGCCAAAAACAGAAATCTCCTGCTTGAATACGGAAAACCTCTTTTTGAACAACTCCGTTCTGAGCATAATATCACCCATTTATATTTTACAGGTCCCGACAGGATCAATATATTGCGTGTCCATAATCCGGAAATGTTTGGCGACACTATCAGCCGTTTTACAATACTTGAGGCTGAAAAGACAAAAAGAATATCCTATGGGATTGAACTGGGCCGGATGGGGACATTCACACTGAGAGTCGTGGTGCCGTGCTATGAGAAGGATCAGCTAATCGGGTATGTTGAGTTAGGAGAAGAGATTGACCACCTTGTTCAGAAATTGAGCAAAATCCTAAATGTGGATGCTTACCTGGCAATTGAAAAAAAGTTCATTGACAGGAAAGAATGGGAATCTGCAATGGCAATACTCGGACGCCAGGCAAACTGGAGCCAGTTTCCAACTGCGGTAATCGTCAGCAGAAACCAGAAATATTTTCCAGAAGAACTTGCATATTACATTCCGGAGGAACATCATGTCAGAGGTGTTGTTGAGATATCGCTGGAAAAAGATGGCAGATATTATCGCAGTAGATTCATGCATCTCGAAAACGTGTCTGGACAAGAAGTGGGTGAGATGATAATCGTATATGACGTAACAGAGATGCTCTCCTCTGGAAAGTACTATACATTTGCTGTAGCTCTAATTTATCTGACCGTAGGCGGATTGCTCTTCTTTTTGTTTTATGGATATCTTGCCAGGGTGGAACGAACACTGACGACAGCACAGGCGGAACTGATTGAGTGGAACAAGACTCTTGAAGAAAAAATTGAAGAAAAAACCAAGGAATTAAATGAATCTCATGAGAAAGCAATTCAATCAAGCAAGATGTCGGCTATAGGCCAGCTGGCCGGTGGAGTCGCGCACGATTTCAACAACATGCTGTCTGTAATCAACGGGTATTCGGAGATGTTGCTTAGGGAAATCGTCCCCTCCGATCCGAAATACGCGCATATAAAGGAAATCAACAAGGCCGGAGAACGCTCTGCGGATCTCACCCGGCAGCTTCTTGCATTCGCCCGCAAACAACCCATAGCTCCGAAAGTTCTGGATTTGAATGACACCGTCGCGGGCATGCTCAAGATGCTTCAGCGCCTTATTGGTGAAAACAGCGAACTTATATTGAAACCCGCCGCCAATCTATGGAAAATAAAAATGGACCCGTCCCAGCTTGACCAGATCCTGACCAACCTGCTTGTCAATGCACGCGATGCAATCTCCGGTGCCGGAAAGATAGCAATTGAGACCGGCAAGGAGGAACTGGCTGAGGCTTTCTGTAAGACGCATCCGGATTCCCTCCCGGGAAAATATGTTGTCCTGTCTGTCAGCGACAATGGCTGCGGTATGAGTAAAGAGACAATCGAACACATTTTCGAGCCGTTTTTTACCACCAAGGCAGTTGGAGAAGGAACTGGTCTTGGACTGGCCACTGTCTTCGGCATCGTGAAGCAGAACAACGGATTCATCGATGTTTATAGTGAGCCTGGCAAAGGGACAACATACAAAATATATTTGCCACGGCATGAATCGGAGAATGTGGTAAAAGATGAAATACTTGATAAACCTGAAATAATTACGGGGACTGAGACTGTCCTGCTTGTTGAGGACGAAAAGTCACTGCTTCAATTTGCAAAAGCGCTGCTCGAACGAATGGGCTATACAGTTTTGACTGCCAATAATCCGACACAGGCTATCAAGATTGCCGGGGAATACAAAGGAGACATTCACCTTCTGATGACCGATGTTATCATGCCGGAAATGAGCGGGCGCGATCTGAAAGAGAAAATCAATGAAATACGCTCCGACATCAAATACTTGTTCATGTCAGGCTACACAGCAGACATCATGTCACATAATGGTGTCATAGATGAAGGCATAAATTTCCTCCAGAAACCATTCACTGCTGAAGAGCTTTCAGTAAAGCTCCGCGAGGTGCTTTACTTGGTTGAGGGAAAACACGCAGATCCACTGGAATAAATCCCCCTACGTTTAGTTGCAAGATCAAACTTTCATCAGTACATTAGACAAATAAATTTTTCGGGGCGGACAAATGGGTTTCCTGTTGAACCATCTTGATTATGTATATTTCTTCTATGGCCTGGCATTTATAATCCTGGCAGTGATATCATATATCCTGCACAGGAGGAAGGACATTCTCATCCCATGGGAGTTCCTGGCACTGTTCGGACTTGTGCATGGTCTCAACGAGTGGCTTGACATGCTGAGCTATGCCTTCGGGGACATACAGGGGCTGCCATACCTCAAAACTGCCTTGCTCCTTGTCTCATTCATCTTCCTCTTCGAGTTCGGGCGTAGCGGGCTGAAGGCTTATTACCCGCGGATTTTCGGCGGGATGAACATTGTCTGGCAGTATGCCACGCTGGTTGCGCTGCTGATTGCGCTGCATTCAAAAGGCCTGAGGAACTATGACATCTCAGTCCGCTATATCTTCGGCTTAACAGGCGGAGTCCTGTCCACGATCCTTTTATTCAAGGTATATCACAATGAAAAAAAGGCCCGTTATTATTTCCTCATTGCCGCCATAGCCCTGGGACTTTATACAATTGCAACGGGGCTGATAGTACAGGAGGACAAGTTTTTCCTGGCAAGCTTTATCAATTATGAGTCCTTCAAGGATTATGCCCTTTTCCCTGTCCAGGTCATGAGGGCGGCACTCGTGGTCATTATCACCATAGCGTTCTGGGAATACTACTGCTTCACAAAGAAAATGCTGCACAACGAGCTTGTGGGGCTGAAATTAGGATATGGGAAGTGGCTTGCTGCCGCCATCATATCAGTTCTCTTGTGCGGCTGGCTCCTCACGTCCGTGATCAGCCAGAATGTCGACAGGTACCAGCGTGAGGACTTCAAGATAAATGTGACGGCGATTGCGACCGGGATAGATATCCGGAAATTGAAGAAGCTTCAGGATGTTCCAGCCGACATAAACACGGATGAATATAAGTCAGTGGTGGCGCACATGCGGAGCTTCGAAAGCACGATGAAGGGGGTGAAGTGGTTCTACCTGATGAAGCAGAAGAACGGGAAGATAATATTCAGCATTGACTCTTCGCCTGAGACCGATAAGGACTATACTTTTCCTGGAACTGAATGGAAAACAACTGAGAAGGGAGGTCCGCCTGGGATACTTTCAGATGTCTTCAAGAAAGGCGAATCGGCTGTATACGGGCCGTATTCCGATGAATGGGGCAGCTGGGTTTCAGCGTTCATCCCCATAGTTGATCCGGAGACGGATAAAGTCCACTCGGTGATCGGGTGCGACATCTACAAGGACAGCTGGGGCCAGATGCTCTACATGTCGCGGCTCCAGCCGATCATAATAACCCTGCTGATCTGCATCATCCTGATCATTGCATTCCTAATGCACCAGTCCACGCTTGAGGCTTCGGTCATAATTGCCGAGTCGGAGAACAAATACAGGAGCCTCTTCAACAGTTCGAACGACACCATCATGATTCTTGACATGGACGGTAAGCTGCTTGAGGTGAACAGCGCAGCGTGCAGGAAACTCGGGTATTCCATGGAGGAACTCAGCAAGCTCAACTATCATGTCATTGAATCCAGTGATTTCGAGCAGTTCGTACCGGACAGGATATTGCAGATAAAGGACTTTGGGCATACAGTTTTTGAATCATCCCATCTTACAAGGGATAAGTTGCTGATCCCGGTGGAGATAAATGCAAGCCAGATAGAATATCTGGGCAGGCCGGCGGTGCTCTGCATAGCGAGGGACATTTCCGACAGGAAGAAGATAGAGGGGATACTCAAGGACAGCGAACTGAAGTACAGGCTCCTCTTCAATGAGATGATGACAGGATTTGCGCTTCATGAAATCATATGCGATGAGAACGGAAAGCCCTGCGACTACCGCTTTCTGGAGGTCAATCCCGCGTTTGAAAGGCTTACTGGCCTGCGTGCCAGCAAGATAATAGGCAGGACAGTCCTTGAAATCCTTCCTGAGACTGAACCTAAGTGGATAAGGGATTATGGGAATGTCGCCATCACAGGCAAGCCGATACTTATAGAGAATTACCATATGGGGCTTGGGAAATGGTATGAGGTCAGGGCGTTCTCCCATGAGAAAGGGAAGTTCGCCGTGATCTTCAATGAAGTTACAGAAAGGAAGTTCGCCGAGGAGATATTGAAATTCGAAAGGGATATAATGGCCGGATTGAGCCAGGTCTCAAGCATAAGGGATGCCGGCAGGAAGCTCCTGGAGGTCATGTGCAGGATCGATGAAGTCGACTGCGGCGGAGTCTACGATCTGAATCCTGTCACCGATGAGCTTGATATTGTCGCCCATGAGGGGCTTTCCGGCGAATTCATCAAACATGTCTCCCATTATGCGGCGGAAACCTTCCAGGCAAAGCTTGTGAAAGAGGGGAAGGTTCTTTTCGACTCCTATGACAAGCTCATCCTGCATGTCGACAAGATAATACAGGCCGAGGGATTGAAGGCGATCGCGATTATCCCGCTGAAGAGCGAAGGCAGGACGATCGCAGTTATAAATCTCGGATCCCACAAGCAGAAGGAATTCATGGAAATCACCCGCAGGAAAATACTTGCTATCGCAGACAAGATAGCTCCGGCATTCCTCAAGGTGAAGATTTCCGAGGAGTTGAACGAGGCCAACCTGTTCAACAGCGAAATCATCTCAAGCGCAGGCGACGGGATAGCGGTCATGGACAAGGATTTCAGGTATCTTGTCTGGAACCGTGAGATGGAGAAGATAAGCGGGGTTCCTGCTTCGGATGTGCTCGGGAAAAACGCGTTTGCACTGTTCCCCGGCCTTGTCGAGCAGAAGGTCGACCTGATCCTCAGACGGGCGATGTCCGGGGAGACAGTTGTTGCACCGGATTTCAAGATTGGAAACAGGAAGACGGGAAAGATGGTGTGCGCGAGGGCGATCTGCGTGCCCCACAGGAATTCCAAGGGCGAGATAACGGGCATCATTGCGGTCATAAGCGATTTCTCGGACAGGAAACTCAACGAGGAGAATATGAAGAAGCTCTCCATCGCCATGGAACAGAGCCCGGCATTGATCGTCATTACCGACACCGATGGCAGCATCGAATATGTCAATCCGAAATTCCAGGCTGTCACCGGCTACACAGTTGAAGATGTGCTCGGAAAGAATCCGAGGATACTGAAGTCCGGAGAAATGCCTCCTGAAGTCTACAAGGAGATGTGGGACACGATAAAGTCGGGCAAGGAATGGCGCGGCCAGTTCCATAACAGGAAGAAGAATGGGGAGCACTTCTGGGAGTCGGCGACCATTTCCCCGATATATGGGGACGAGGGGAAGATTACCCATTTTATCGCGATAAAGGAGGATATAACAAGGCAGAGGGAACTCCAGAGCCAGCTTATACAGGCCCAGAAGATGGAGTCCGTCGGAAGGCTTGCTGGCGGGATCGCCCACGACTTCAACAATATTATCCAGGTGATAAACGGATTCACCGAGTTTGTGCTCTTGAAGATGGACAAGGATGACAAGAACAGGCAGGACCTCGAGGAAATCAGCAGGGCCGGCAAACGGGCGCTGGACCTTACCAACCAGCTTCTCATCTTCAGCCGCAGGAAGCCTGTGAACATGGTCGAGATTGAAGTCAATGAACTGCTCGGTAATCTGCAGAAGATGTTCCAGTATGTGCTCGGTGAAGATGTAAGGATGGAAAATGTGCTGTTCCCGAAGCTGTCCAGGATCAAGGCCGATGCGAGCCAGCTGGAACAGGTGCTGATGAATCTCGTGGTGAACGCCAGGGACGCCATGCCTCGGGGAGGAGTCCTCAAGTTCATCACAAGCAATATCTATCTCGAGGAGGACGATGTCCTCTCCATCACCGAAGCCAGGCCCGGCAGGTTCATATGCATTTCCATCTCTGACAACGGCCAGGGAATGCCACCTGAAGTCAAAGAGCATCTTTTTGAACCTTTCTTCACGACTAAGCCGAAGGGGAAGGGCACTGGGCTCGGTCTTTCAATAGTCTACGGGATAGTCAAGCAGCACAACGGATGGATAAATGTATTTTCGGAGCCGGACAATGGAAGCACCTTCGAGATATATCTTCCGGCTGTGGATGCCGGTGAGACAGTAGTCCCATCAGCAAAACCCAGGACTGAAACCAGGAAGTTCATCCAGAAGGGAAAAGGGGAAAGGATACTCCTCGTCGAGGATGAGAACAGCGTCAGGAATCTGACGACGAGGATACTGAAGGACAACAATTACATCGTGTTCTCAGCCGCCAATGCCGCCGAGGCCATTGAAATCTTCAACAAGGAGAAGGGGAGGTTCAACCTTGTCCTCTCGGATGTCATCCTGCCCGGACAGGATGGCGTCCTGCTTGTCGAGGAGCTTCTGCGCAGGAAGCCGGATCTCAAAGTCCTCATGGCGAGCGGATATACCGATGAAAGACTTACGAAGACAGGGGTTGCGGACAAGGAACTGAGGCTCCTGCATAAGCCGTATCATTACAATGAGCTTCTCGTCACCGTGAGGGAAGTCCTCGGCTGACCGGAACTGGAAATATATACTGAAAATGGAAGCTGTTAATTGCATTTTTACCATTAATAAATAGATTATCGCGGTAATCTCCTCAGCGAAGTATTTCCCTTATTGTAAAAATATAACGGCAGGTTTTTTATTTATGCTAAAAGAAGCTTGTGGAATTTTCGGTATTGCGAACCATCCGGATGCGGCGGCTATCACGCGTCTCGGCCTTTTCGCGCTCCAGCACCGCGGACAGGAAAGCGCAGGAATAATGCTGCTCCGGCAGGGAAAATGTGATTGTTACAAAGGCATGGGCCTCGTTTCCGAAGTCTTCGACCGCCTTCCGAAGGAATGGTGGAGGACGCCACAGGAGATGGCCATTGGACATGTCCGCTACAGCACTTTTGGCGGATCAAACGTCGCAAATGCACAGCCTTTCGTAGTTGAATTCGACAAATGGCGTCTCGGTCTTGCTCATAACGGAACCATTTCAAATGCCGCGCATTGGAGGAACCATCTCAAGAGGGGGGGCGCAATTTTCCAAGGAGAGATCGACACCGAGGTTGTCCTGCATATCGCGGCCCACCACCACAAGGCCGGGGACACCCCATGGGAGGCGCTCGAATATGCCTTGAAGAATGTCGAGGGCGCTTATTCGATAATCGGACTCTGCGAGGATGGAATGGTGGCGGCAAGGGATCCCTTTGGCTTCAGGCCGTTGTGCATGGGCAAGCTGGACAACTCGGCTGTCTTTGCTTCCGAGACTTCAGCCTTTGACATCGTCGGTGCGCAGTATGAGAGGGATGTAGAACCGGGAGAGATGATCCTGGTCAGGCCGGATGGAAAGATCGAGAGCAAGATTTTCGCATATTCGAAAAAGCGCGCCCAATGCATATTCGAGCTCATCTATTTCGCGCGCCCTGACAGCTATGTATTCACTGAAAGCGTCTATGAGATGAGGAAAAGATTCGGAAGGAAGCTTGCAGAGGAGTTTCCTGTGAAGGCGGATATCATTGTTCCTGTGCCCGACAGCGGGATGTACGCGGCCCTGGGATATTCAGAGGCTTCGGGAATTCCTTTTGAACTTGGAATCATGAGGAATCATTATGTCGGAAGGACCTTCATCAAGCCGTCGCCAGCCGACCGGAAGACTGCTGTGAACATGAAGCTCAATCCTGTCAAGGAGGCGATCAAGGGGAAGAGGGTATGCCTGGTGGAGGACAGTATCGTCAGGGGCAACACCAGCAAGGAGAGGGTAAGGACCCTCCGCGAAAACGGGGCGAAGGAAGTTCACATGAGGATCAGCTGTCCACCGCATGTCCAGCCATGCTATTTCGGTATTGATTTTCCAAGTGCGGACGAGTTGATAGCGCATAAGTGTTCTGTAAACGAGATCGCGAAGATCATTGATGCGGACAGCCTGGCCTATCTCTCTCTTGAAGGCATGCTTTCCTGTGTGAAGAAAACCAAGTCCTGCGATTATTGCCACGCATGTTTTTCAGGAGATTACCCGGTCAAGCCCAAATTAATATGATTTGAACCTTTTAAATCGTCCGAATCCGTGGTAGATTAACTAAAATCTTTAATTCATTCCATCAAGCAATATGGCAGAATCGATTCCTAAATTACAGAATTTGAATGATGGTATCATAAAATGTCAATCATGCTCGGCAGACATCCCGCTTGCCACTGCCGCACCCCTGGAGTTGATTACCTGCTCGAAATGTTCCGCACAGGTGCTCATCCCTCTCCGCATCAGGGACTACTGGCTATATGAGCCCCTCGGAGGCGGTGGAATGGGAAGCGTCTACAAGGCGATTTCCGAGAAGGATGACAGGATGTATGCCGTAAAGGTCCTTTCCCGCAAGGAGAAATACAATCAGGACCTGGTAAAGACAATTCTCCGTGAAGGCAAGATTGGCAGCGCAGTAGGGAAGCATAAGAATATCATAGATATAATAGACTACGGCCTCGACGGCGATGAATATTTCCTCATCACGGAATTCATTGCCGGGGAACGACTCGACCTGATGGTCGAATCGAGAAAGCAGATCCCCGAAAAAGAGGCTGTCGAGTTCACCCTCCAGTTGATTGACGCTGAAATGCATATCATCAAAGCCGGATATCTTTTCCGGGATATCAAGCCTGAAAACATAATCATCAACAAGGCGGGGGAGCTCAAACTGATCGACTACGGGCTATGTGTAAGCCTTCATGACGCCGCCAATCATGAAAACATAACTGATGAGCTGAACGGTTCGCCCTTCTATATCCCACCCGAAAGGATTGTGGGCGCGCCTGAAGGCGAATACAGCGAGATTTACAGTCTTGGCATGATACTTTTCTATATGCTTGCCGGAAGGACTTACTACTCCCTGGCTGAAGTCAATGATCTTGTGACAAAGCACCTGACATCGCTCCGCGTCCTCAGCGTAGGCTCCTTCCTCAAGCACTGCAATCCGAAGATTGTCGCCATAATCGACAGGATGATCGCCAGAAAGCCGATCAAGAGATACCATGACTTCGCCACGCTCAAGCAGGATCTTGAACAGCACTATCAGCTGCTCAAGGAAAGCGGAAAGCCCAGGAGGCTTCCACCTGTCGTTTCAGGCGGCGCCATTCCGAGAGTAATTCCAAGGATAAATTTGAACAACAAGGCTGCAGTTTATCTCGTCTTCTTCCTGGTCGTTGTTCTTGCGGTCCTGGGCATATGGGGATACCTGCACTACAGGAAATATTCCAAGACCAGGATGATCCGCAGTGCTCTTACGGAATCAACGGCGTCGAAGCTCGGAGTTCCTAAGGATATAAAGGCCCCGAAGATCAGCGCTGATTCTTTGAAGAGGGAAATTGACGAGTCGGTGAAAAAGGTGACCGAACAGAAGATCGCCGCGCTCCCTTCCTTCAGCGAGCCGGAAACCCGCAAGCTGATCTGCAGCAATCTCGGTCTGAAGCCCGAGACCTCAATATCATCAATGACTGTTGATCAGGCCCTGGCGAGGATGAAGGACGAGATCAAAGCGTCGACAGATAGGGCTATAGCTGGAATAGACAGGGATTTCAACGCGGAAAAGGAGCTTGCCGCCATCGCCGCCGGCTTGAAGATTGAACTCCCCCTCAAGGAGCCTTCGACTTCCCGCAAGGATGTTGATGCCGAATTCAAGAGCTACGTCCAGAAGAAGATCGATGAGAAATATTCCGGAAAGGAACTCTATGCCCAGGCTACCGAGATCAGCAAGAAGTACGGCGGATACAAGAAGGGTGACATTGTCGAGATACAGGATGCCGTGGGCCTCAAGGTGAAGGGCGCATTCAACGGGAAGGCAGGCAACAAGGTCGTCATCGGCGACAGGCAGATCCTTGCGACCGATATTCCCGCATCGGAAAGATGGAAGTTCAACGAGGCTGAATGCGAAGTGAAGGTCCAGAAGATGTCGGAACAGCTGATGGATAATTTCAAGAAGAACAAGGAGAAATACAGGGCTGAAGTGGAGACTTCTGACAGGACTGAGTTCTACAGGAAATATGGCTATATGGCTGCGGGCGACGGCACGGTAAAAACTACAAAGGAGCTTGTCGACGAGATGCTGAAGAAGCTGAAGGATAATTTCCAGGAGGAGATCAAGAAGCGGGAGAAGAAGATCCGCGAGGAGGCCGACAAGAAATTCAACAAGAGTGAATACCTTAAGAAAAACAATTTCAGGGAGATCGACGGCAAATGGTATGCTGCAGACGATGCCGTGAAGATCTATCTCAAGCGCGAAAGGGAGAAGTTCGACAGGAACAGGAAGGCTGAACTCGAAACGATACTCAATGATGCCAGAAAGGCAATAGAGAAACAGATATACGGCGAGAACGGATACGTCTTCTACGACAACAGGTGGCAGCCCGCCCGCGCCCTGATCGACAGCCTCGTCGAAGAGAAGATCCGCGAGGAGATCAGGTAGCTCCCTTGCAATACGACGACTCTTTTAGCTTTTGCTTATGGCTGAAATATTTACTACTGTGTGCATGATATTGTTTACAGGTAGGGTGCTCTCGCCGAGAGCGCCGCGGACGGCTCGGTGAGCCGACCCCACCCATAAAATGTAAACTGTATGTGACCTCATTAGTAACTGTTAGGAAGTTCTTTATGCGTATTGCACTTGGAATCAAAATATTTCTCTTTATTCTTGCTTTAAATCTTCTAGCCGGTTCGGCAGCTGAAGGTGAATGGGCTTCTGCTGACGGTAGGATTTCTGTTGTTCCTCCCAGCTCATTTCTCAAGGGAGACGCCTTGGCACCACTTGTAATCGTTTGGCTTTCCAGTGATCAAAAGATAAAACTTGCTGTTGCCGAAGCCGACAATCCCAAAAGGTATAAGCTTAAGAAAGAAAGCATGGAGAAGGGATTAATTAGGGAAATGAACGGTACTCTCTTGGAATCTATAGAAGAGGAGAAACAAGGGGTTTCAATTTTTAAGATGACGTGTTCGGGGGAGCTTTCAGGACAGAAGGTTTTCTGTTGTCAAGTTATAATAGGAATTGATGACAAGGTATACAAGGTAATGGCCATATCTTTTAAACAAGATCCAAGGCAGATTCCAGAAGTGGTCAAGTTTATGGACTCTTTGAAGATTTTAAAGGCGAAATGAGAATTTAGGAATCAGCTTTGAATTTGTTGCGGTTGCATTCAGTATTATCAGATTGGGCATCCGATATCCAATGGATTCGTTCGAAGTTCAGTGTTCGGAGTTCAATGTTCGATGTTCATGTCTTTCTACTTTCCTCCACCCCGAGTGCTCCACCCTTGTCCCTTCCGATTCCCATTTTATCTCGAAGTCGGATTTTATGTCGGACAGATCTGCGATCGCCGAATCATCCCGGATGTATGAGATGTCCTGCGAGAAAAGTGAAACCACTGAATTCAAGTACGGGACATCGTCGGTGGCGAAATGAACGACGCCTCCCGGATTGAGGATCCTCAGGAGTTTTCCAATGAATTCGGAACTCATGAGACGATTGCCACGGTGACGGGCTTTCGGCCAGGGATCAGGACATAGGATGTGTATCCTGTCGATTGAGCTGTCAGGAAGAATGTAGGCGGGCAGGGCGCATGCGTCGACCCTCAGGAGGGTGATGTTGGAAATCCCAGTCCTGGAAATACGGCTGCCAAGCTTTCTGAGCCTTCCGAGCATGACGTCTGCGGCGAATACTGCCCTTTCTGGATATTTCTGTGCAAGGGCACAGGTGAAGCCGCCTTTGCCGCAGCCGATGTCGAGCTCGTTGGTTTTTCCGATGTCGATCCCTATGGTATCATATCTGTCCGTCAGGATCCTGATGTCAAAATTATTTTTCATTACAAGATAAACCGGTTGTGTTGAAAACGAATATAAACTCTGTATAATAATAGACTCTTTCTTTCAGACTTCTATTCATGAATTATGGATTCGGGCATGTTTGAGCTTGAGCCGCAGCATCTTTGTCGGAAAGAGCCTATGATATTGAATGAGCTGATTTCAAAATACGAAAAATGTTTGTTGCGAGAATAACGCTTGTTGGAGTTCACAGCTTCAGCGTGTCTTGGTAATCAACAGGTTGCACACGCTAAAGTCGACGATCCCGGCTCAGGGATGTCGGGACAGCGCACTCCAACTTTTAAAAACAGCTCAAAAGAGGCAATTTTGAAATTGCCTCGAATAATAGGGTGTTAAATGTTATCCAAAGTGCTAACGATTCTCAGAAGAATTTCCAAGATTATCGCTGAAAACGATGATCAGGCCCTGATTCTCGACGAGATAGTGAAAGTCCTCGCTAAGAACCTGGATTCAGAGGTATGCTCAATATATGTCTTCAACGACGACAGGGAGCAGCTTGTACTTACTGCGACATTCGGATTGAACAAGGATCTGATAGGCAAGTTGAAGCTCAAGCCGGGAGAGGGGATTACTGGTGCCGCCTTCAAGTCGGGTGAGATAGTCAATGTCGCCAATCCCAGGGAACATCCCAAGTTCAAACTTGTAAAAGGTTCGGGAGAGGAGAAATACAAGTCATTCCTCTCCGTTCCGCTGAATGTCGGCGGCAGGCATGTCGGAGTCCTCAACCTCCAGAAGATAAACGACGAACCGTTCACTCCTTCGATAACCGACGTGGTGAAGTCCGTCTGCACCCAGATCGCAAACCTTATCATAAGCTCTAAAATGCTGAAGGAGCTCGCCACGGATTCCGATGAGGCCCAGGCGGAGGTCTCGAAGAAGAAGAAACAGGTTGTGATCAGGGGCGTCTCCGCAAACGCCGGAATAGCCATTGGCAATGCCGTGTTGTTTGCCAAGACGGATTATTTCGCAGAGATCAGGCCTGAAAGAACCTTGGCGCAGGCAAAGGAGGTTCTGCTTTTTGAACATGCCCTCAAGACGGCAAGGAAGGAAATCGCCGAACTCAGCACAAAGGCCGTGTCACTCATATCCGAAGCCGATGCATCCATATTCGACGTGCATATCCTCTTCCTTGATGACAAGACCCTTCTTGACGCGATAAAACAGAAGATCAATGACGGCTATACCGTCGAGTCGAGCCTGAAGTTTGTCAACGACGACTATCAGCAGAGGTTCAGCAGGCTCCAGGACCAGGTCTTCAGGGAAAAGGCCCTCGACCTGAAGGACATCCTTCTCAGGATCCTCAAGATAGTGATGGCGATGAGAAGCGGCGAGGTCAGATCCGATGATATCGAAGTCCAGTCGCGGCAGATCATATTCACAAATGAACTCCTCCCCTCCGACCTGTTCAGGATGCCTATCGACAGGATCGCTGGAATTGTCACTGAAAAGGGTGGCGCCACCGCACATGTCGCCCTTCTCGCAAAGGCACTCAACATCCCGACAATCCTGGGCGCACGTGATTCCCTCGAAAACGTGAGGGCGGACGACGAAGTGATCCTCGACTGCCATGCCGAGAACGTCTACATAAGGCCGACTGAAAATGTCAAAAGCCATTTCAAGGACATGATCCAGCTTTCAAGCAGGGAATCCGAGGAGGATTATTCCGATGAACCCTCGGTAACTTCGGATGGCAGGGAGATTTCACTGCGCGGCAACATTTCCCTCATCAGCGAAACTTCCATCCTGAAGAAATATGGGGCGAAGGGCATCGGACTCTACAGGACTGAATTCCTTTTCATGATCAGGGATTTCATGCCCGCTGAAGATGCCCAGTTCCAGGTATATTCAAAGATATTCAAGGAAGTCAAGGATGACGAGGTCACGATCCGTGTCCTTGACATCGGGGCCGACAAGGCCCTGCCGTATCTCAATTTTGTAAAGGAGGACAATCCGGTCCTCGGCTGGCGCGGCATCAGGGTTCTTCTTTCCCAGAAGGAGCTCATGAAAACACAGCTGCGTGCGATCCTCAGGGCGGGCGCCGCCGGCAAACTCCGGATCCTGTTCCCGATGATCTCATGCGTCTCCCAGATAATAGAGGCCAGGCAGGTCCTCAGCGAGGTTGAAAGCGAACTGCATGCCAAGAACATCCCCCATTCCGACAACTACAAGGTCGGAATGATGCTTGAAGTGCCGTCAGTTATTTTTGCGCTCGATGAATTCCTCGAATATGTGGACTACATGAGCATAGGTACGAACGACCTCATACAATATACATTCGCGGTCGACAGGGGGAACGAACAGGTGGCATACCTCTTCAATCCGCTTCATCCCTCATTCCTGAAAATGCTGAAATTCATTTCCGGAGCATTCAGGAGCCGCGGAGACAAGAGTCTTGCAATATGCGGTGAAATGGCCGGAAACATCTATGCGGTGCCCTTCCTGCTCGGAGCCGGTATCATCGACCTCAGCATGGCGCCCAGGAACATCCCGGCCGTCAGGAAAGTCATCAGGGCCTTCACAATGTATGAATGCGTGGAACTCCTTGAAAAGGTTGTAGGCCTCGGAAATCCGGAAGCCGTCGAGTGCCTGATAAAACAGGAATTTTCCAAAAAAGGACTGAAGAGCTGACCGAATATCCCAAAAAAAACGTGAAATAAAGAATGAACATCCAACTTTCAACTTTGAACTTCCAACATCGAACCAAGATTCTTAAATGTAAATATTCACCGGAGGACTTGTCCCAGTGAATATTTACCTCCAGCGGAGCTTCTTCAAGAAGGATGGCTCACGCAAGATAACGCATCCATGGATTTTCCAGTCTTCTATAAAATCAATAGACGGAACTCCAGGTCCCGGAGAAGTCGTTTCCGTCCTTGACTCCGCCGGCACTTTCGTCGGCTATGCCCATTTCAGCCCTTCAAGTTCCATCAGGGCCAGGATCATTTCCTTTGACAAGGATCAGTATCCGGACGAGAAATTATTGAAGTCAAGGCTTCTCCAATCATTCCAGATGAGGACATCGCTCCCCACAGGCACTTTGAACTCCGACTCGGCCAGGATGGTCTTCGGTGAATCGGACGGACTCCCCGGACTTGTCATTGACAAGTATGGAAAATTCCTGGTCGCGCAGTTCCTTACAGCCGGAATGGACCGCATGAAGGAGCTGATTGCGAATTTCGCACTCGAGATATCCGGCGCTGAAGCCCTCATCGAACGCTCCGACTGCGAAATCCGCAAACTTGAAGGCATCGGAGATTCAAAACCTTTGTCAGTCGGGAAAACTGAAGGGATCCCCGAACCTCTTGTCATCACGGAAAACGGATACAAGTTCAATGTGTCGCTTGCCGGAGGACAGAAGACCGGTTTTTATCTTGACCAGAGGGTGAACCGGAAACTTGCCTCGTCTTTCATCAGTCCGGGGATGCGCGTACTCGACTGTTTTTCATACACCGGAGCTTTCTCAGTCTATGCCGTCGGGGCAGGGGCGTCAGACATCACTTTAGTAGACGAATCAAAGTCCGCACTTGATATTGCGGAAACGAACTTCAAGACAAACGGCATGGACAATGTGAAAAAGGAATATATCGCCGACAGCGCATTCAAGGCGCTCCGCGAGTTCCGTGACAGGAACAGGAGCTTTGACTTCATAATTCTGGATCCGCCTAAATTTGCTCCGACAAAGGCTTCGGTAGACCGCGCTGCCAGGGCGTACAAGGATGTAAACCTGCTTGCGATGAAGCTTGTGTCGGCCAACGGTTTCATTGCGACGTTCTCATGTTCGTCAGGGGTTGAACGCGAGAAGTTCCGCGAGATCATGTGCTGGTCGGCCGAGGATTCCGGAAGGGACTTCCATATAGTCCAGAGCTTCTCCCAGCCGGTAGACCACCCCATCTCCCTAAGCTTCCCCGAATCCGAATACCTCAAAGGATTCCTGCTTAAGGTGTATTGAAGCTTTCACCGAGAAGCGTAGACGTAGAATAAATATTTATTAATAAGTTACTCAGACTGCTTGAACGAGTGTTTGAAATCCTCTGTGATTGGCAGATTAGCCTTGTTCAGGTAAAAAATCCATACTTCCTGGATGTCTTTCATAAATTGGGCAAGGAGCTTTTCATTCAAAGCCTCAACTTTAGTGTGTTTGGGCTTGCCGAAGTGGCGAATGTCGTCGTAGAAGAAAATAAATTCTTTAATCCTGTCACAAAGGTCCGGACTTGTCTTCCTGAGTTGTTTTTCAAGTTCATCAGCCGGAGAAGGGACTCTGCTTCCTGCGAATATCGCATTTTGCCCGACAAGCTGTGTCAGGCTGGAACCAGCAAGGATTAAGGTAACAGATGCCAAAACAATGAAATCAGACTTTTTTAAAACTACTTCTTCTGAATGATCTTTGATTTCCTCATATTTTACAACCGCCAATCGCCAGAGTTCGAGCTGGATGTTCGTGACATCCGGATATTCAGGATCTTCGCTTGTCAAAGAGGAGAATTTCATTAAATATGATTTATTTCCTCATTGTTTCTTAATGATTTGTTTGCCAAGCCCAATTTCAGGATCATTAAGGAAAGAAGAGCAATCCTGATTTTCTTTTCCAAGCCATATTTTATCACTAAAAAACTGCTGTACTTCCGATTTTCTTTCCGCCGGCAAATTCTTAGCAGTACCATAAATATGCTTTGTATTAATATCACAGGAGGAAAATAATGCTTTCAAAGTGGTGGGATGATAGCCAAAACCGAGAAAAATAATATTTACAGCCTCAGATATGATTCTTTGAGCTTCTTGAAATTCCTTTGAATCATCAAGCTTGTCAGAGACAATTTTAATCTTGTTAACTGCTGCATGTACCGACTTTGCATCTTCTACTTTTCCATATGGGACGATAGATATATCACCAAAAGAACCATGAGCATGAATAATCGGGAGTTTTTTGACCTTTTGAAGCGCATGACTCTCAATCTCGTCGTGACAATTAACTTTAACATTATGTTCCATAAAGTGTTCTAATGATCTGTCATAGTTTAGCGATATAATGCTTATAGGCGGTATTTCTGTTGAGTCGGATTCAACATTGAGCATATAAAAGATATCGGCATATAAATCCCGCTGCGGGAACAGGGAAGACTGACTCTCCTTCAATCCGATTACAGTAACAATATAAAATGCGCCTAACTCTCGAAATTTCTTTTTACGTCCTAAAAAATAGTCTATAGTTTCATAGTCTCCATCACGCAATGCATTTTTAAATTCAGGCATGAGATTTTTCATATTTGAATTAGCGTTAAAATATTTCATCACATTTAAGTCGTGGTAATTTAAAATATCATTCTTCAGTTGCGGTCCGAGAGGAAACCCATATGGGTTGCTTGCGCCAGCCCCAAAAATGAAAACGGTCTTTTCAGAATAAATATCTATTTTTGAAAGAGTAGACATTGTTTACCTCAATGGTTTTTTACGATATTTATTACCAACCATCAGTTTCGCCTTTTCCTCTATTATCCGTTTCAGCAGCTCGGAGGCGGGTTCGTCGCTGGGATCGGGTTCGACGAGTTCGCCACGGAAGGCTTTGGCAAGGACTGACTGTTCGATTTTATCTACCCGTTCCATTGCCTTCTTGTATTTGGATTCCAGGGAATCGGCAAGGGCAAAGAGGTTTTCGACGCGGCGAACGATTTCATATTGTTCTTCGAGTGAAGGTATAGGAATTAAAAAGTTTCTTGATTGTTCTAAAGAAATATTCTGTTGCCCTGCGCTACCTCTAAACTCTTTGGATATTTCTTGTATTGGCTTCCCATCGCATAGAACTATATATAAATATTCGGAGATTATAAGTTCTTTTATTGGTCGAAAATAAGCGATAGCTTGGTTAATGTTCCATTCTTCAAATTCATCTGGAGTAATGGCGACTTTTCCTAAAGGAGGGCCAACAATATTCATGAGAACATCGCCCGGATAAATAATTGATCTTTGCAAAAATCCTTTATGTGTTTCCTTGCTGACATATTGCGACTTATAATGAAAGTTGATTGATTGATCAACAATGTTATACACCTTCAAGTATGGTATTGGTCCATTTGCATGGATGTCTCCTGATTTAGGGGTTGTCCCTTTGGTTATTCTACTGGTTATATTTTCTGCTTTGGTGGTGAACCACCCAAACTCATTTTCCATATATTCAATATTGGTAGATTTGTTAAACGATTTTGTTCGGGTGTAGATAGTATCACCATTTTCCAAGTTAGGATACCCTTCCCTCCAATCCTCGGTCAGTTTGCCGGAGCAGGCGGCGGACAGGACGCTCTGACGGAATTTCTTGAGGATGCTGGGAATCTTGTCCAGCCGTGCCTTCGCACTCTTCACCTTCGGCAGAATGGCATCAAGCTTTTCTACTATGCGCTTTTGTTCGTTAAGAGGTGGGAGAGGAAAAGGAATGTTGCTAAATTTGGATTTGTTTATTATAGGTAACGTAGTTGTAGAAGCATATTGGTAGAGTAATTCCTTAATTGTCTTTATGTAGTGAAACCCAAATTTATAGTCTACTATGCTGTCTTTAAAAATGATTGAATTAATTTGTTGATTCGTTGCTAATTCTTTACCTGAAATCGCAATCTTGCCAAGATTACCAATACAAGAAACTAATACTGAGTTTTTAGGCAATACTCTTGCTTGCTTAGCTCCTAATGATGAAAGCATTTCTTTACTACTAAAAAGAAACTCTTCATTATCTAATTCATCGGGCTTTATCCAAGGATACTCTTTACCATAAAACGCAGTATTGCTTTTTGATGGCGTATTTCCTGTTACTATCTCGCCGACATTTCCGAGTGATGTTTCCACCCAATGTTCCCTTCCCATCATTCCCTCCCGAGCATGACAGTAATTTCGTTGAGTTCGTCCACAACGGCTTCAAGTTCAGTCACCGCTTCAGCAATAAGGTCGGTTGGTTCCGGAAGGTCATTAGGATCGTCCAACGTATCATCTTTCAGCCATTTGATATCCAGTTTATATCCACGTTCCTTGATATCGTTGATGGTGAATGAGCGGAAACGTCCTGTCTCCCCTTGGTCTTCCCTCTTACTTGTGCCGTTCGGATCTTTGCCATAACATTTCTCAAAGTCAGTGAACATATCTGCTGTCAGAGGCCGATCCTTCTTGGTGCAACCTGGAATATTGGAACGGCAATCGTAAATCCACACCTTTTCTGTTGGGCTTCCCTTTTGCAGGAAAATCACATTTGCTTGGGCGTTGGCATAAGGGACAAAGGTTCCGCGAGGGAGCCGGAGGATCGTATGAACATTGCAGTCTGCCATGACGATCTCAAATACTTCACCAGCTTTATCTTCAAAAAGACAGTTGTCGGGAAGAACAATAGCAGCCCTTCCGCCTTTTTTTAAAATTGTCAGGACATGCTGAACGAAATTAAGCTGTTTATTTGAGGTCGAAATGGTGAAGTCATCACGGGTAGGGGCCTGTCCAGCCCCCTTGGTACCGAAGGGTGGATTGGTTAGGATAACATCATATCTTTCCCTTCTGTCCGGTTCATAGATGGTATCGCCAAGATAAATGGTTGGTTTAAGGCCATGCAGGAAAAGGTTCATTAGCGCAAGCCTGCGAGAACGAGCTAAAAGATCCTGTCCGTAATAGGTCTTTTCCTTAATTCTCTTTACCTCATCAACAGGGATTGCCCCTTTAGTCTTCTGGAGAAGCCATTCATAGGAGCAGACGAGAAAACCACCAGTCCCACATGCGGGATCGCAGATTTTCATTTCCTTGTTTGCGATAGGATCAGGTTGTATCAGTTTAACAATTGATTTTATTAAAACTCTTGGAGTATAAATTGAACCAGTCCCTTTTTTCCCTTCGCTTGCCGATTTTTCCAACAGTCCTTCAAATGCTGCTGCCTTTATATCAATATCAAGAGAAGACCAATCTTCTGCATCAATCATCGCAATGATTTTTTTTAGATTAACCGGATTATTGAACTTTGGCATAGCCTGTGTGAATATGTCGCCAAGTAATCCTTTTGCATCGCGGAGCTTCTGCAATACCATCAGATAATGGTCTGTAAGTTCTATGCCGGATTTGCTTTTAAGTGTATCCCAATCGCAGTTCTTGGGCAGTTCAACACTTCTTTCATCCGCCATTTTTAGAAATAGCAGATAAGTAAGCTGTTCTATATAGTCGCCATAATCAACACCATCATGCCTTAGGGTGTGGCACATTCCCCAGAGCTTATTGACAATATCGGACATGGAATCTCCTTTGATGTCTACTTGTCAGGGTTATCGTTCAAGATTCTTGAAAAATCTGTTACAACATATTTGCTGAAGCGATCTTTAATATATTCTTTATGTTCCTTTGTGTTTTTTCCGTTGAACCAAATACTCCTGAGACCTTTATTCTTGCCGGTCTTGTTTTGGACAGACTCCTTTATAAAATCCCTTGAAGACATTATTAAAATTGCATCAAGCCGTTCAGCATAAAACACAAACCAATAATTTCTCCTGTATTCGTGAGGAATCGCGGAAAAGAGGGCTCCGTCTCCAAAAAGGATATCTTTTGATCTGGCTTTTATCTGAACTTCGACAAAAGAACCGTCCGCTTTTCTTACAATCGCATCAATGGCATTGTCGTCAACCAAAGGAATATACAAGTCCAATCCTTCCTTCAGCATGAGCCCAATAATGTAGAACTCAATTCTTTTACCAAAACCCGCTGAATGTCGGTATTTCATTTACGCTACCAGCTTGAAGTTAATCTCTTCGATGATGGAATCCAGTTCGGGACCGAATATTTTTCTGGCCCTTGCAATTCCTCCATGTCTTTCCAAGACTGGTACAAAGTCGAAATTATCCTTTTCAATTGCGAGGTTCGCAACCAGATGGGCGCGTATATATCCGAACCATTTCTTTTGTTCAGTATTGAAGGAATGAGTGGAAAATATTTCTGAAAGTGTCTTGTCAACACGTTCTTCTGCGGTAAATAACGGGTTTTTGGTATTATCTGCATTTTTCACCAAGGAGATGATATCAGCCATTGCCTTGTGTCCTGAAAGCGTATGGGCGCTGCGGATATTGTCCTCATGGAAAGAATTTTTATCCAGAACTTCCCTGATCTCCCTCAAAGCCTTTGTATTCCATTTTCGAGGATTCTTAAAAAGGATCGAAAGGGCATCTATTTTTTCCTTGTTAGCATGGATGAACTCGGAGAAGGCAGTTAAGTAATCGACTGGCTTGAATTGCTTGTTCCCGATCCTGAAGACCATTTCCGAAGAAACTTCGTCCTTCGTATCATAAGCGACATAAAAGGGATTCTTGGCACGTTCATAGTTTTCCAGAAGATCCTGAAATTCTTTATTTCTCAATAATTTCATGGTTTCTGAGAAGTTGCTTTTCAGATTGTCCCTGAGGTTGTCGGCAAACTTGCCCATGTCGCCATCGGGGATAAAGGCTGAGAAATCCTTACGGGCCTTTGCGCTCATTTTATCGGCAACCCTGCGCAGGCGTTTGATAAGTCTTCTGATATTGTAATCCCGCTCCACGTTGTTCCAGATATTGTCAATGATTTGACCTATGGTTATCGTTTCTCCGGACTCATCAAGGGCAATGACAAAATCGGTAGAATCTTTGAAATATTCGATAAGCGTTCCATCGAAGCAGTCAAAGATAGTGAAATACTTCTTGCCTATGTCAGAGCATTTCCGTGTACCGCGTCCGAGCATCTGTGTCCAAAGAATACGGGACTTGACCGGACGAAGGAACACTATGAACTCAAGGGCAGGTATATCAACGCCTGTGGAAAGCATGTCCACCGTAACGACTACCGAAGGCAAAGGACGGTTTCTGAAACGGCGGATCTTCTCAAGAGGCCTGTCAACGGAAGGACTGCCGGTTATCTTCTGGACAAACTCATCTCCTTCGTTGAAAACTTCTCTGGCTATCTTAACAATCTGGTCGGCATGGGAAATATGGGAAATATCATTTACAGCGAATATCAGAATTTTCGGGAATCTCCCAGTTTCCTTTTCATGGGCATGGGCATATTTGGCGATTTCCTCAATAATCTTACGGTTGCTGTCGGGAGATGTAATCTTTCTTTCAACGTCTTCCGAATCGAACTCCCTTTCATCTTCCAACTCGTCAATAAGCTCTTTCCCTGTTTCTGGATTCTTGAGACCTACCATCTCGCCTTCCTTGAGAAATATGCCTTTGATCCTTACGTCTGATTTGATTTTTACTGCCTGATAATCCGCCAAGAATCCTTCAAGAACCGCCTGATCATAGGCATATCGGTAAATAGGATATCCGAAATAGGCAACGGTGTGTGAGGCGGGAGTTGCAGTAAGACCGACTTTAATTGCGTCGAAATGGTTAAGAACCGCCCGCCAGATATTCATATCCTTGGACGTATACCCTCTATGGCATTCGTCGGCTATTATGATATCAAAGGCATGAATGGGTATATCCAGCCTGTTGGCTTCCTCGTCAAAGTCCGGATCGCTCGGATCCTGGGCAAATGAACCTTCACGACCGAAGAGGTTGATAGCCATCCGCTGTATGGTTGAGACATAGACGAAGGTATGTGCGGCATTAGGGGCGGTCAGATATTCATTTGGCATGACCTGGATATCAAACTTTTCCCCTTCCTCGAAATCCTCCTTCTGGAAGCGCTGGCTGAACACCTCGTATTCCTGATTGAACTTGTTTCTACTCGGGGTGATGAACGAGGCAAAGGCCTGTGAAGCCTGAGCTGCCAAGGCTCGCCTATCAACAAGGAACAGTATCCTACGGGCATATCCGGACTTTATAAGGCGATAGACCATTGAAACGGTGGTAAAGGTCTTGCCTGTGCCAGTGGCCATTGCAAGCATCATCAGGCGCTTGTTCTCAATTAATCCCTTCTCTACGGCGGAAATGGCATCTTTTTGGTAGGGACGGAGCATTTCTATCTCGTTTGGGGTACTCCCCAGCCACTTCTTACAGGCTTTGTAATCCTTTTCGAACATCTCCTTGAGCGCACCGCATGTATGGAAATGGAGAAGTTCCCTTGCATAGTAGGTGTCTTCGCGGACATCGGCAAACCAGATCTGAGTTCCATTCGAAGAGTAGAGGAAAGGAACTTTGAAACTGTTCCATGAGCCTATAGTTGCTTTACATCCGGAAGCATACCGCTTTGCCTGTTCCAAGACGTTCTGAGGATTTACGCCAACTTTTTTTGCCTCCAGTATCCCAAGCAATACGCCGTTTACGAACAGGGCATAATCCGCCGGTCCGTTGTCAGTGGGGTATTCTTCTACGGCATGATGGGAAAGGAGGGAGGTATCCTTGACGTTCTTTGAGTGTATAATATTCCAGCCCAACGCCTTTAGCTGGGCATCAATCCTATTCTTTCGGGTTTTCCATTCGCTTTCGGACATTTTTTATTATTCCTGCAAAATAAGAAGATTTTAAAAAATAAACTCAACTTTATAAGAGATTTACAAAGACGGATATTATCTCTATCCGCTTAATCGCTTATTTTTGTAAAGCATTTAAAATTTTCTTTATTTCATGATTAAAGAGTTTAGGATCAGAGAAGTCCCCCATCAATACAGAAGAAAGTCTTTCGACTGCTTTGCCTACATTGAATTGCAAGATACGAAGTCTGTCCCGGACATTAACAAATGGGTCAAGCCCCATTTTCCTGTCCAATGCTGTTCTAATCCGGTCATCAACCTCAGCGATTTTTATCTCAAGTTCTTTATCTATTTCTATTGGTAAATCAGGATTAAAAATGGATTTGTCAAGACATATTGGGATGAGGCGAGATTGGTTGGTAAATTTTTCAAAAAAAACAGTCTCAAGAAATTCTGCCATGACCCATGGGGATTTAATGCTATTTTCTGAAACAATAAGAATGGTCCATTCTGTGTTTCGAACAGCCTTCTTGATAAATTCTTCAATTTTATCACCAAGGCGAAGGGTTTTATGATCTATTATTACATTTATTTTTGAGGATTCTAAAATCGGAACCAGCTTATTTACAAAAATGTCATCGCGATGGCAATAGGAAATAAAGACCTGTTTTGCTTTTAGAGATAATTTTGGCAGTTTATTAGATGCAGCTGTTGAAGAACCAGGTTTCATCTGGCCTGACAGGAATTTCTTAATAGGTATTACAGTAGTATTATTTGATAACTTAAGTGTTTCATTTCCACGACTTAGTACCCAAAGGTGAGATAATCCTATAGTATTGATTGCTTTCTCAATCATGCACTCTTTAATATGAGGTTTGGGATTATACTTAATATTTATGCCAAAGAAGTGATCTTTTTCTTTCCATACGGCATCAATCTCATTGCCAGTTCTATCAGTCCAGTATGAAATGTCAATGTGTTTATGGCTTAAGGAAAGTGCCATAGATTCCATAATATAAGACTCCCATATAAAGGGAGCCAGTTCATGTTTTTCGAGGGATTCTTCTGATTTAACACATGATAGACAGGTGAGCAGACCAGAATCCCTCATGTATAATTTTGGGAGCTTGCGAAGAGTAGTGCTTGCTGATTTTACAAAGGGATTTATTAGCCTAACAATACCGCTTGCTGAAAGAAGATTGAAATATTGTTGGAGTGTAACTATTGGGACACCAAGATTATGTGATAGGTTAGAAAAGCTTAACATTCTTCCGGTATAGCGTGGGGAAGATCTTATTAGTGATTCTATTACATGTTGAGAAAGTCCTGTTGATTCTCTCTCTAGAACAGTGTGGGGATATGCAGAAATGTATTCCTTTCTCCATGCAAAACTATCTTCTTCATTTTGAGCAAGATAAGACTCTGGAAAGCCTCCACGTAACCAATGCCTCGAAATATTCTCCATGCCAATATCTTGTAATGTAAAACCTCCAATTTGGTATACAGCCATTCGGCCACATAATTGACGATTCAAATTATTCCCAGCAATGTAAGGCGCAGATCCTAGAAGAAGAAGCTTAGTGGTTGGGCGTGCATCAATCCATTGTCTTATAAATGGCAGAGAATCAGGGCACGATTGAATTTCGTCAACAACAACAACTCCTTTTGTTCGTGGTTGCTTTTTGCAGAAATCTATGAAGATATCGGCTTCTCTCGAATCAGACAAAGAATAGAATCTGCTATGGTCTATGCTTTTTGCAAGTGTTGACTTTCCGCATCTTCTCGGTCCGGCTAAAAAGGTGATAGGGTATTTTTTTATTAAATGGAGTAGGTTTTCTGTGTCAACTTTTCTTTTAACAAACATAGGCGTTCTCAAGAATAGTATTTAGACAGTGATTAAGGAATCACTACAAAATAGAACATTAAAAAGCCTGGAAGTCAATATTCTTATGCCAAAAGGTCAGTTTTGCTTTCTACAAAGGCCCATAAAGGAAATTTATCAGAAAAAGGGGGGGGGCGGTGCCAGTCTGGGGGGGCGGTGCCAGTCTGGCGAAGTAATTGATGGAGAACGAGTAACAGTTAAACTATTGGGTAGTGCAAGTAATCTTTCGCACATTTTTCTTCCAGGTCTTTGATTTGTTGTTTTCATTATCTTTGAGCATGAGGGGGTTCTATCTGCCGGAGGAGGGTATCGGACTTAGGTTTTTTGTTCGGAGTTAAACCCGTAAGGGCTGTTCTTTAAGTAAAACAGGCATTCTTGCCTGTTTCGGAAACGCAGACAGGAATGTCTGCGCAACATGTCTTGCGACATTAACTACGAGCGAATTAAGCTCTTTTTGAATTCATTTCCAAGTCCGACAGGCTACACCGAATGCTCCTCCTTTGGTTCATCCTGCCTTTATGCTTTCATGGGGGATACTGCGAATTTCGCAGGCGGCTTGGATTGAATTTTATTCCGAACAGCATAAAAATATATAATGCGAGTTCGCCTGATGATAATAATGATTCAGAGCTGAAGACTACGTACCATAAGGCCAGCGGCATAGTTGATATCATTGGCAGGTTTCCGAAGGTTGAAGCCCTGAAAACTGTAAAGTGTAAAATACTTCTCGAAGCCGTGGAACTGGAGAAATGAGGGTCCGGCTACCTTTTCTTCTTGAGGACTTTCATCTGCGGCCTCCGCTCTTTCAGCCCACGGTTCACGTGCAGGATTCTGCCGTCAGCGCCCTTTCCGCAGTAGTACATTGCCGAGGCGAGGGTCATGGGCAGCGGTATGAAATCCTGCACCTGCTGCAGTGTCCAGGATTTCGATCTGAGGAAATCATCGACCTTGGACATATCGCGGCATCCCGGAAAATTGGAGATGAAATAAGGGACGATGAACTGTTTCTTTCCTGCCTTGGCAGTCTCCTCGTCGAATATCTGCATGAACTTGATAAAGTCGGACGATTTGTTCTTGCGCATCAGGTTCAGGACGGAGTCGTCGAGATGTTCAGGGGCGACCTTGAGATGTCCGGAGACATGGTCGCGGATGATTTTCCGCATGAGGTTCCTCTGCGTCAGCGCCAGGTCGAGCCTGAGTCCTGAACCTATGAATACATGTTTCACCTTTTCAATCCTCCCAAGCTCAATGAGAAGTGCGAGGAACTCCTCCTCGTAAGGATAGTAGTTCCCGCAGACCTCGGGAAAGAGGCATGAGGGCCTCCGGCATTCATTGCAGAGTTCAGGATTTTTCCTGGTGTTGCCGTAGGTGTTTGCAGTCGGTCCGCCGATGTCGCTGACCGTCCCCCTGAAATCAGGTTGCTCCGCCATTCTGCGGATTTCGCAGATTATTGAATTGCGGCTGCGGGAGGTGATGAATTTACCCTGGTGGATTCCAAGTCCGCAGAAGGAGCATCCTCCCGGACAGCCTCTTACAGCGGTTACGGAATTCCTTATCATCTCAAATGCGGGGATTTTCTCCTTGTATGAAGGATGTGGGAGATTGGTGAACGGGAGCGCGTATACCGCGTCAAGCTCCCCGGTGCTGAGAGGCAGGGCAGGGGGTTCCTGCAGTACAAGCCTCTCGCCGTGTCTCTGGATTACTTTTTTTGCGCAGTATGGATTCATCTCATCTTCAACCTTCATGGTGCTTTCCATAAGCGCGTCTTTTGACGAGAGGAGTTGTTCGTAGGATGGGAGCTCGATGAAATCCTTGCCGGCTCCAAGGAATTCAGCGGCTGCGTTCTTTCCAAGCAGCCTGACAGTTCCCCTGATCGAATCAAATGATTTCCCCGAGGAAATCCTCTGGATGATTTCTCCGATTGCGCGTTCGCCCATGCCGTAGACGAGGATGTCCGCCTTGCTGTCGGCGATGATTGACTGCCTGATCTTGTCCTGCCAGTAGTCGTAATGCGCGAACCTGCGGAGGCTGGCTTCTATTCCACCGAGTATCACGGTGGTTCCCGGAAAGGACTGTTTCGCCAGCTGGGAATAGACGACTGTCGCGTGGGGTGGACGGAGCCCTGTCCGGCCTCCGGGTGAATATGCATCCTCCTTCCTTATCCTTCTTGCGGCGGTGTAGATGTTGAGCATTGAATCGAGATTGCCGGCGCTTATGGCGCAGGCGAGGGCGGGTCTGCCCATCGGCCTGAGAGATTCAGGATTTTTCCAGTCGGGCTGGGCGATTATTCCGACCCGGTATCCTTTTGAAAGGAGGATCCTTCCGATTATCGCGATCCCGAAGGAAGGATGGTCGACATAGGCATCACCGCCTACAAGAAGGATGTCGAGTTCCTTCCAGCCGAGTTTTCCCATCTCCTGGCGGGACATGGGAAGAGGGAATCTTGTTGAAGAGTTCATATTGAGGATTCCAATAATTTCAATATCCAATAACCAACAAGGAATATCCAATTACCATCGGAATGCAAATATCTTCTTTTGAAGTTTTTACTTGGATATTGGAATTCCTTGTTCGATATTGGACATTCAATCCGGTTTCAGCGTCCTGATTCTCACTTTCGCCTCCCTGAGGATCTTCCTGGCGGAATCGTCAAGCGCATATCTGTCCTGGTAGACAACTTCCCTGATTCCCGCATTGATGATCATCTTGGAACAGATGAGGCATGGGCTGAAAGTGGTGTATATGATTGAATCCTTTACTGCGATTCCATGATATGCGGCCTGGACGATGGCGTTCTCCTCGCCATGGCTGCAGAGGCATTCAGCAAGCTTGGTTCCGGGCGGAGCATCTGACGCGCAGCGCCTGCAGCCGCCCTCATGGCAGTTCCTGATGCCCCGGGGCGTGCCATTGTAGCCTGTTGAAATTATTCTTCCGTCCTTGACGATGATCGCGGCGACATGCCTTCTGATGCAGTTGCTTCTTGTGGCTACGACTGCGGCGATGTCCATGAAATACCTGTCCCATGAAGGACGTTTCATCGAGCCGCTTGTCTTTGTTTTCCTGTTGGAGGGCATGTTTATGTCCTTGTTATAACTGTATTCAATTCAAATTCCAATCATCATGTTAATCCAGTTGTCCTGTCAACTTTATTTTATCTCCGTAAATAGTTTTCGGGCAAAGCCCGCATCAGTCTCCGGTGCCTGCGAGGTTGATGATGTCGGGAGCGACCCTTGAAATGAGTTCTTCGGACATCTGTATCACTTCCTTTGCGGAATTCGCAGCAAGCGATCTTTCGACGAGTTTCTGGGCGTCGTGCATTTTCAGGCTTCGCACAAGGCGCCTTACAGGTCCGATGGAGGCTGGAGTCATGCTGAGTTCGTGTATCCCCATTCCAAGCAGCAGCGGCGTATATCTCGGGTCTCCTGCCATTTCACCGCAGACGCTCACCCATATCTTATGCCTGCGTGCGGATTTGACGATCAGCTTGATGAGCATGAGGATTGCAGGGTTCGCCGGCTGGTAGAGGTATGCGACCTTTTCGTTGGTCCTGTCGACAGCCATGGTATATTGGACAAGATCATTGCTTCCGATGCTGAAGAAATCGACCTTGCGGGCAAGCAGGTCGGATATGAGGGCTGCCGAGGGGATTTCAATCATGATCCCTGTTTCAATTTTTTCATCGAATGGAATTTTCCTCGAGGAGAGCTCCTCCTTCACGCCTTTTACTATGCGGAGCAGCTCATCGACCTCCTCGCCTGTGCTTATCATCGGGAACATGATTTTCACCTTTCCGAACGCCGACGCCCTGACGATCGCCTTGATCTGGTCTACAAGGATGTCGATATGCTCCCTGAAGAGCCTGACGGCCCTGCATCCGAGGAATGGATTGGCCTCATGGTGGGGAGTGATTATTTCGGAAAGCTTGTCTCCGCCGACGTCGAACGTGCGGATGATTATGGAATGGCCTTCCATGGACGAGGCCAGTTCGGAATAGACTGCGAACTGTTCCTCCTCGGAAGGGATCTTGCTGCTGTTTATCAGGAGATATTCCGTCCTGAAGAGGCCTACGCCGGCGGCGCCGTAGAGCCTGGCGTTTGATATCTCATCCTGCTTGTCGATGTTGGCCGCCAGCTGGATCCTGAATCCGTCGAGGGTCTCCGGACGCAGATTGCTCTCCTTGAGTATTTCCTCGTAGAATTTCTGTTCCTTGGTCTCCTTTTCAGCATACTGGGCGAGTGTCTCGGTGGTCGGATTGAGGATGAGGTTTCCGGAATGGCCGTCGACGATCACAAGGTCTCCGCTCTTGATAAGCGCCTGTATGTTCTCCTGGATTCCGACAACTGCCGGAATCTGCATGGAGCGTGCCATTATGGCGGTATGGGAGGTGCGGCTGCCGGATTCGGTTGCGAAGGCGAGCACGTTGTCCCTGTCAAGGCCTGCTGTGTCGGAAGGCGTGAGGTCGTGTGCGATTATGATTCGTTCACCGGGGAGATGTTCAAGGAAGACATCCTCGCGGCCATGCAGGTTCTTGAGGATCCTCTCGGCGACATCCTTGATGTCGGATGCCCTTTCACGGAAATACTTGTCCTCTATGGACGATATTGCGACTATATAGCGCTGGATCGTCTTGCTGAAGACATAGCCTATGTTGGACTTCTCCTTCCTGACAGTCTCCTCGATCTCGTCCATGAGGATCTTGTCGTCGATTATCAGCAGATGCGCATCGAATATCCTGGAGTCCTTTTCTGAAAGGATCTTCTGGATCTTGTTCTGGAGCTCCTGTATCTGGCTGCGTGTCTTGGTGAGGGCTTCGCGGAATCCTTCAATCTCCTTTTCGATCTCCGAAGGCGCGATCTTCCTCTGTTCGACGGAGAATTCATTTTTGGCAAGGATGAGGACGGTGCCAATGGCGATGCCTGGGGACGCGGGTATTCCGTGGAATACGGATTCTTTGGCCGGAGGAGCCATATGACTCATTCCTCGTTAAATTTGCTCTCGACAAGACTGCTGATGGCGGTGAAGGCGGCTTCCGCATCTTCTCCTGAGATGGTCAGCTTTATCTTCGAACCACAGCCGGCCGCAAGCATAAGCAGCCCCATCAGGCTTTTGCCATTGACCACATCGCCATCTTTCTCAACAAGGATTTCCGATTTATATGAGGATGCAATCTGCACGAAGAGGGAGGCAGGGCGCGCGTGCAGGCCCAGCGAGTTCTTAATCTCGAGCAGAGAGCAAATCTGTTTTGTCGTTTCAGCCATGAGAACAAATATAACCGTAGTTGTATTAAATTAAAGAACCATATAATGCTTTACTTTTGCCTCATTATCCAGTAATTTATAACAGAAAATTAAAATTTTTTACTGAAAACACCTGAAAAAGTGTCAAAATCACTTCGAAATCCTCTTAAATTAGTCGTCCTAGGCCTTCTTGTTCTGGGATTTATCTCCTTGAACATGGGAAATCCCGGTTTTTTCGTTTCTCGCGCGCATGCTGCTCCAGCTCAAAGCGTGAAATGCGTCCAATGCGGAAAAGAAATAAAGCCCGGAGAACGGTTCTTGAAGACGTCCGATGGCAAGATCTTCTGTTCCGAGAAATGCTATCAGGCCTCGCTGCCTCTCTGCTCTGTGTGCCAGAAAATGCTTTCAGGGAGTTTTTTCAGGAGCAAGGACGGGAAAAATCTCTATTGCTCGGAAAAATGCCTCTCCACGACGTGGCCTTCATGTTCGCTCTGTAAAAAGAAGGTAAAGGAGGGAACCATGCTGATCGGGGCAGGAGGGAAAAACTTCTTCTGCGGAAAATGTGCCGAACTGCCCAGATGTTTCTGCTGCGACATGCCCGCCAAATGCGCAAAGCTCAAAGACGGACGGTTCATCTGTCCGGAATGCGCGAAGACAGCTGTCATGGAAGAACAGGACATCATCGCCATAATCAAGGAGGTCAGGCTCAAGATGAATGAGAAGCTCAGCATGTCCACGGATCACCAGATTGAATACAAGGTTGTGGACTTCGTGGAGCTTTCGAAGCTGGTTCCGGAAAAACAGGAGGGGATCGAACTCGGGCTCTTCCGTTTCGAGGAGACCAACGAGAAGACAATCTCAACTAAAAGCACCATCGCCGGGGATACCATTACCAAGGTGGAGGACGAGAAGATCTCCAGGAAATATGCGATTTATGTCCTTTACGGAATGACGAAGGACAAGCTGATCGAAGTTGCCGCCCATGAGCTCGCGCATGACTGGATGAAAGCCAGCTATCCCAGGATCGCCGACCTCAAGGTCAAGGAGGGGTTTGCCGAATATGCGGCCTCGAAAGTCAATGCTCTCTATGGGCGTGAAAGCATGAACGGGCGCATGCAGGACAACCCATCCGACATCTATGGCGGAGGCTACCGGTTCATTGCCGGCATAGCCAAAAAAGGTGAAGATAACCTGAAGGCTTTCCTCGAGAAGTACAACAAGGATTCCCCGGGCAACTAGGAACTGCCTTGAATAATGAGTTGAAAAGAGAATGGAAATCCTTTTGAATTTCCAGCTATTTAAGATAGGTTAAGGCGATTTTAAATTGAATTTTCATTTTACGAGGGCGGACGATGACAATATCACTTAAGGGAACCTCTAAAAATTGGCATATGGCGCGCGACAGGAGATTATGGAGAGACGGCAAGGAGCAAACGCCAGGAGCAGCCCCGCAGCGGGCTGTGACTGGATTTGCGACGAAGCCGGAATCCATAAGAATCTGTCGCCCTTTGGGTTGCGGATCTTTTTGGCTCAAAGAAGAATGTTCCTCGGTCGGCGTATCGCTTTGGATACGCCTCTGTCAGAAATTCTTTTTGAGCTTTCAAAAATCTTCCGCAACGCGCCAAATGCGAATTTTTAGAGGTTCCCTTAAAGGATATTCCTGTGCATTTTTCATATGCATGATGTCCCTTCTCGTCCTTTTTTCCAGCGGATGCTCCACGGCCGGGAACAAGGCCGATGTTAATGCCGCCGCGGGAAATGCCGGCGATATGCCTCCCCCGGAGCTTAATACGCCTGACCTGACGGATGAATATGGAGGACGTGACTCCCTGGAGCCCTTCAACCGTTCAATGCTTGTATTCAATAAATATGCCTGGCGGTATTTCGTACAGCCGATAGCCATTTTCTGGGGTTCGCTCATCCCGAAACACGGCATAGAATGTTTCAACCGCTTCACCGAGAATGTCGCCTTCCCGAAGCGCACATTCAGCTCGCTTTTCCAGGCGAAGTTCAAATACGCAGGACTTGATTTCTCGCGTTTCCTCATCAATATCACGCTTGGCATCGCAGGTTTCTACGATCCCGCCTTGAAATGGTTTGACATGGAGAAGCAGGACGAGGATTTCGGCCAGGCCTTTGCTGTCTGGGGCATAGGAGACGGCCCTTCGCTGCATCTGCCGCTGATGGGCCAGACAAATCTCCGCGACGGAGTTGGCACGATATTCGACTATGCGTTCGACCCCAAGACATATATCTACGGCGGACAGGGCTTCACGATACTTAACGAAAGCACATATAAGTACCGTGAAATGGATGTATTCATGCGTGCAAACAAGGATCCTTATGAGCTTGCGAAAAGATTCTACGCCTTCGAACGCTATATAAAGATCAACGACTATGATCGCAAGGAGAGGATGAATGAATATATGCAGGCCCTCTTTGAGCAGGACAACAAGCAGTTCCCTTCGCCTGAAACGGATCCCGTCCTCCAGCAGATTGTGATCCGTGGTTTCAAATCCCAGGGCGGGCACATTGATACGCTCAGGCTTGGAATGGTCGACATTGGCGACGATCACGGAAGCTGGTGGGTTGATACTTCGCTCTGGAATACGGATTTCTATAATAAAGGATATATCAGGTCCGTCGAAGTCATAAAGGGGAAGTCCGACATGCCATACAAGATATGGTATCAGAAGAACGAAGACGCCCCACTTGCCATCGTCCTTCCCGGATTCGGCGCACATTACACAAGCGTTGATGGGACGGCAATCTCAAAGATTCTTTTTGACAAGGGCTATACTGTTGTCTTTTTCGCCAGTGCGATGAACTGGGAATTCATGGACAGCGCCTCATCCGCCGCCGTCCCTGGCTATCCACCCATTGATGCCTCGGACATAAGGGAGGCGATTGCGGCTGTTGTAAAGAAGCTTGAAGGCAAAGGGCTGCGTTTCCCTGCGAAAATCATCACCGGCTACTCGCTTGGTGGAATGCATGCGCTTTATATCGGAGCCATGGAGAAGAAGGAACCAAGGCTCAAGATCGACCGCATCGTGGCTCTCAATCCTCCCGTCAGCCTTCTCAATGCCATAACAGTCATCGACGAACTCGGGCACGCCTGGAAAAAGTGGCCGCAGGACAAGGTCTTTGAACGTACAGCGGTTGCCGCTGCAAAATATATTTCAATTGCGGAGAATGTCACCACTCCTTATGTGGAACCTGAAGAACAGCCTGGGAACGGCGAGGATCTGGCGATGAAGAATGACAAGCCTAATGGTGCAAATGGTAAAACTGCAAAGCCCGGAGAGGGGAAGGAAACATCTGGGTTTAAACCTCTTCCTTTCACGGACACGGAAGCACAGGTCCTCATATCCTATAACTTCATGATCACGCTGGATGAGCTGATCATGGAAATCGTCAAAAAAACACCTTCGTTGAATTGCTTCACCAATACCTGGACATGGGGCGACAGGACCTATTTCTACCGTGAAAGCAATCAGTTCTCATTCATGGACTACTACAAGAAGTTCATGGTCAAGTATCTTTCAGAAAAGGAGAACCGCCAGGTGCCCATGGAGGAGATAGAGAGGAATGCAAGCCTCGTGTCAATCGGCGCCTTCCTGAAGGATGATCCAAATGTGTTCGTGATCCATTCCTCGAACGATTTCCTGCAGGACAAATCCGAACGCCAATGGCTTAAGAATACAATGGGCGCCCGCTGCATATTCTATAATGTGGGCGGCCATCTCGGTGACCTTTCCCTTGTCTCCTTGCAGAACCGTTTCGCGGCATTGGCAGAGGAACTGAAGAAGAAGACTGACGCGGCAAAAGACTCCAGCCAGAAGTAAAAGGGCGGCTATTGGCGCGGCTTCATTGGTTCCAGTGTGCAGCTTGTCTGGCTTGCTGATTTGGATCAGGAGAGCTTTATCTGCGCGGACTTGAGCTTTTTAATTGCCTCGTCCGCACCTTCGGCGGCACGGAAGACAGAAGTCCCGGCAACTATCATGTTGGCGCCGGCTTCGGCGACCATGAAAACTGTCTTTGTATCAATCCCGCCGTCGACTTCGAGATGTATGTTCCTGTTGAGCTTCCTGATTTCACTCTTTATCCTTATTATCTTGGGCATCATGTCGGCCATGAAACTCTGCCCCCCGAATCCGGGTTCAACGGTCATCACGAGCACCAAATCGATCTTGTCGAGATAGGGGATGAGCTTGTCGGCGGATGTCCTTGGCCTGACAGACAGTCCGGCGGAACAGCCGAAGCTGCGGATTTCGCGAATGGTGTCTTCAATATTGTCGGAGCATTCGACATGGAATGTTATGTTGTCCGCGCCTGCATCGGCAAAAGGCTTCACGAACGCCTTCGGATTTGTGAGCATCAGATGTACATCGAAAGGAAGTTTTGAAAGCTTCCTGATAGACTGTACGAGAGGCGGGCCGATGGTCAGGTTGGGGACGAAATGCCCGTCCATGACATCTACATGGACCAGGTCGGCCCCGGCATTTTCAATTCTGGAGATCTCATTGCCGAGTTCTGCAAAGTTCGCGGCTAGTATGGAAGGAGCGACCAGCAGCCTCCTGGAATCAAGGTTGTTCAACGGATAGCGTTGCATAAGATCAGTTTCCTTTGAGTTTCCTGCTAATCTATATTTGAAATCCGAAATTGGAAATTCGTTTTAAGTTTTAGGTGTTAAGTTTTATGTTGAAAAAATCTTATGATTAAAGCCTGGCAATTTAAACTTAAAACATTTTCTGCCGACGACTGACGACAGACCACTGACGACAGACCGCTGACACCTGACCGCTGACACCTGACCGCTGACACCTGACCACTGACACCTGACCACTGACACCTGACCACTGACACCTGACCACTGACACCCGATTTCTGTTTACTGATCACTGATTGCCGGTCACTTGTTTCCTCTCCCTGTTTATATCCAGCCAGCGGCGATGGGCCCACATCCATTGTTCGGGATATCCGGCTACGGTCTTTTCTATTTCCGTGGTGTAGAGCTGGGCGACTGCACTGATATCGCCCGCCTTGTCCTTGGTAGGCTTGTAGATTATCGGGTCGGACAAGATGACATTGTATTTGAAACCATCGGCTTCCTTGACTGTCGCTCCGACCAGGATCGGTATCCCCGTCCTCAGATGTAGGATGGCGGGTGATGCATGTGTCCTGGCAGGATGTCCGAAAAATACTGTCTCAACACCTTCGGAGCTGCCGGCGTGCTGGTCGGCGACTATTGAGATCGAGCTTCCCTTCTTCAATGCGACATAGAGGGATTTCAATGCGCCGGTCTTCGGACATACGCTGTGGTTCAGTCTTTCGCGCCTGCTGTTGATGCGTGCGCTTATTCTGGGATTGTCAAAAGGGCGCATTACAGAGAGCAGGGGAAGCCCGGAGAAGATGGTGTATATCATTCCGGCAAGTTCCCAGTTGCCCATATGCGAAGTGATGATTATGACCTGGGATGATTTGCCTGGACTGAAAAAAAGGTCCTTCGATTTTTCTGATCCGGAGAATTTAACATGCTCGCCGATGTTCCCAGGTGTGACAATCTGGCTGGTTTTCGCGAACTCAACTGCGAACTTCGCAAAATGGACAAAATTCCTTTTCGCCATGGCGATGGCCTGCTGCCTGTCCTTTGCAATGCCTGCGTGCATGAGATGCTGTATTACACGCTTCCTGTGCCTTGCATCAAGGCGGTACACGATTCCTGCGACGAAAGTGGCGAGACGGTAGCAGATGTCAAGAGGAAGCAGCCTTGCGATTCCATCAAGTGACAGGAAAAGCCAGTCTTCAAGATAAATGGATATAATGTTTTTTTTCTTCTTCTTCATCAGCTGTTCACGTGAAAAGTCCGGATGTTTCCCGTATATTGTATTGTCTTTTCTTCTTATGTCAAAAAAAGTGCGGAATATTTCAGCCTATGAAATTCTATATAAAGACTTATGGATGCCAGATGAACGAACGCGATTCCGAGGCCGCTGCTTCGGCCCTGATCGCTTCAGGATACGAAATGGTCAATGAGGAGGGGAAGGCTGACATTTTGCTTTTCAACACCTGCAGCGTCAGGGACCAGGCGGAAAGGAAGGCTCTTGGCAAGGTCGGCATCCTGATAAAGCTGAAAAAGGAGAAGCCGCACATCATCATAGGCGTGCTCGGATGCATGGCGCAAAGGCTGAAGGAGAAGATAATTGAAGACATCCCCCATGTCGACTTCGTCGCCGGCACCGAACAGTTCCACAGGCTTCCTGAAATAATTGCGTCGGTGCTCTCCAAGAGGAAGCATATCGTGGCTATCGACGCCGATTCGGAAATAATTGAAAGACTTGCAGGCCATCTTTATTCCGACAACCAGATTTCCGCATATATTTCCGTGATGCGCGGATGCAACCGTTTCTGCAGCTACTGCATAGTCCCCTATGTCCGCGGCAATGAAAGAAGCAGGCCGATGGAGGACATCATCGCTGAAGCCGGAAGACTTGTCGATGCAGGGATCCGGGAAATCATCCTCCTCGGACAGAATATCGCGTCATATGGGCTTGAGGGAAGGGGGCAGCCTACGGAAAGTTCCCCATTTGCGGAACTTCTCGCCAGGCTCAACGCCATTGAAGGACTTGTCCGGATACGCTTCACTTCGCCTCATCCGCAGTATTTCAATGAGAAGCTCATCGACGCTGTCGCCATGCTCCAAAAGGTCTGCAAGAACGTCCATCTCCCGATGCAGTCAGGTTCCGACAGGATACTGAAGCTCATGAACCGCCATTACACTGCGGAGAAATATCTTTCAATCGTAAATTCACTGAAGGCAAAGGCCCCGGGAATAACATTTTCAACCGATATCATAGTGGGATTCCCGACCGAAACAGAAGCTGATTTCAATGACACCCGGCAGCTCATGCAGGCGGTTGAATATGACAACGCCTATATCTTCAAGTATTCGACTCGGAGCGGAACAAAGGCCGCGGAGATGAAGGATGATGTGCCGCAATCCATAAAGGAGGAGCGCAACCAGATCCTCCTTGCGGATCTCGCAAGAACTACCGAGGAACACAATAGGAAAATCGTCGGAGCAGACGTGGAAGTCCTTGTCGAAGGTGTCAGCAAACGCAATTCCACCAGATGGTGCGGACGCTCCGATTCCAACAAGGTCGTTGTCTTTGATCCGGTTCCGGGAATAAAAATCGGCGATCTTGCTAAGTTTAAGATCACGCGTGCAACTGCAATGACGCTCTTCGGATAAATTTCAGAGTGAAATTTATAATTTGTCAACCTCCAAGATGAGCATGCATGGAAATGCTTCTCACGAAAAATATTAAGGAGTAGAGGAACAAGGTTGTAAATATAATAATCAACATAATTCCCGACAGTGGAAGATGTTTCTTAAGCTTTATGTTTTGTTCGGAAATGTTATCCGCGAACATAGATAACAGCGACCAGGTTAAAGGTGTCAATAGCAGGATAAAACCGACATTGCGCATAAGGCTTGCGATTGGCGCCCCATAGACTTCACATGTTCGGCATACTTCGCCACCGCCGATTGAATATATTTTCAAGCCGAAAGAAAAGAATATGATAGCGAATACTATTAAGGCGGCTTGGGCCGCCGCCTTAACACAGATGGACTTTGGTGTGTCTGTAAGTTCCATTTGACTCGCCTGTAAAGAATGGCTCAGGTTGGTCCTATATCTTGAAATCGTAAACTCTTTCATTGTTCCAAAATGAAATATTTTCGATTACTTTGCGGGAGTGGCAGGGGATGGTGGGATTTTTGGCGGGAACGCTGGAGTTGACGGCTTGCCTGGGACAACTGGAGCCGAGGGTGACGTTGCCGTCGGAGTGGTGGCTGCGGGCTTGTCTGTTGCAGGCTTATCCGTCGCTGGAGCCGGAGGGGGCGGTGTCGGAGCCGCACCGTTATCCTTTGAAATCTTTGTCTTGCCGTCACGGGCGGCATATTGGAAATTGCCGTAAAGTTCCCCGGCGCTATAGTTCTTCTCGATCATCAATGTTGATTTGTCATCGTCATAGAACTCCTGCCATTTCCCGTCAAGCCTGCCGTTCTTGTAAGAATAAGAAAGTTTCCTTTTGCCATCAGGATGATTCTCAAGGAAAGCACCTTCCTGGAGTCCATTCTTCATAGTGCCCTCCATGGCCTTGACACCGTTCTCATACCAGTAAAAATAGGGGCTGTCTATGACATTGTCCTTGTAGGTGCACTCGATCTTTATCTTGCCGCTCTTGTAGTATTCCTTGTATTCCTTGTGTTTTATCTCGGGCTTGACCCTGTAGACGAAATATTTCGCCCTCAGTTCGCCGGTGTCGTAATTCTCGATCTTTTCGATGAATTCCGGCTCCTGTTTCTTCGGGGCTTCAACTTTCGTGGCAGCAGTGGTCGAAGGGGGCGGTGCCACCTCCTGTACTTTTTTCTTGGCGAAAAACATGAAGTATATGACGACGGCAATGATCAGCAGGAAAAGGATCACCAGCGCTGTCGTTATTGATTTTTTAGTATTCTCATCCATAAAAAAACCGTCCGTTAATTGATGCCGGCGAGACGCCAGCGCTCCGTTTATTTGATTCCGAGTTTGTTCCAGCGTTCCTGCCCGCCGCGGATAGTAAGCCTGAAATTGTCCAGGTAGCTGCCCGGGTTTTTGGTCCTTGCCCGGTTCACATATTCATTCTTTTCAAGTTTGTTCCATGTTTTCATTTCGTTTACATATTTGCCTTCCGGCATCAGGCAGTCCTGAGGTATGACTTCCAGCTTGATCTTAGGACTGCTCCACTGGAGCTTGGCTGTGATCTGCCCCTGGACTTCGGTAAGGGCCAGCTTGATATCATATTTCCTGCCTGCCTCGAAGAGTATGGTCGCCTCATAATCCGTCGGGGGCTGTTCCTTCCAGGCGTCAATGATGAGTTTTTCACCTATCCACAGCCTGGCGCCGTCGTCGCAGGTGAGATGTATTGTATATGTTTCAGAAGTCTTTGGCGTGATCTGTCCGGTCCAGATCATTGAGATCAGATCGCCGGGGAGATCCGAGGTCGGGACGGCATTTCCCCAGTTGAAATTGACGCATGGATCAACCTTTTCAAAGGTTTTGCCGCGGAAGGTCATGGTCTCGAAATAGGATGCGTATAGACCGCCGGCCCAGGCTCCGGTTTCGGCGATATCGCTGTCATTGAATTCCTTGTGGAAAGTTTTGGCCTTGACAACCAGTGGGTGGGGCAGGGCAACCGGTTCCGTATAAAGCGGAGAATCCTCATTGGGTTCTGTGCCATCGAAAGTATATCGTATTTCGGCGTCCTGGGTGGAACATGATATCTTCAGGGGCTTTGTCGGTTCGAAAACTCCTCCGTCAGGTTCGAAGACTGGTGTCGCGGCCTTCGGGTTGAGGATGCGTTCCTTTAGCCTTGCAAGCCTCTTTGCCTTGAGTTCCAGGTCTCTTTTCTCATTGGCCTCCTTCTCGGTCTTCAGGATGAAAATGTCATCATCAAGCGCAAGTTCAGGATATTTTTTTGCGAAATCATCCGTAAGCTGTTTCATGAAGTCATCGCGCGTGCCTTTCACCGGCAGGGAGGAGTCATAGAAATTCCTGAATGCTTCCGAATATTTGGTATTGGCATCCTTGGAG
The DNA here is from genome assembly GCA_001804805.1 of Lentisphaerae bacterium GWF2_49_21. GTDB lineage: Bacteria > Verrucomicrobiota > Lentisphaeria > Victivallales > GWF2-50-93 > GWF2-50-93. The sequence goes on along the minus strand of MHBH01000040.1, from coordinate 140,684 downwards.
GCTATGTTTTTGAACAGTCTTGCGGTTTCGACTGCGTTCAAAGCCGGATATTGCGAATATATTTCCTCGAGCAGCTTCTCCCTGAACTCGAGCTTCTTGATATTGTAGGCGTCCTTGCCCATCTTGATATGTACATTGCGGAGCTTCTGGTTCTCCTCCTTGGAGAACTTGGCGAGGGTGGTCGAATCGACATCTACAACAGGGACGTTCGTGGAGCCTATTGTGATGTATTTGGTATTATAGCTGTAGAACTTACCTTTCACGACTGAGCGGATGGTGTTCAGCGTAATTTCGTCGCCTTCCTTGTAGAGCGGATATTTCTCCTCGGCTTCCTTCTCGAACTTCGGCACTTCCATGGCGGGATATGCAGTCATCTTCTCATTGTAGATCTTCAAGCCCTGTTCGGAAATGTTCTTCAAGGTGATTGTAGGTCCGGAGTAGAGGCTTAAGGAGACGAGAAACGACGCAGCCGTCAATAATTTGGTGGTTATTTTAAATTTCATATATTTGCAAATATACCTCCATGCATATTAATTATCAAGCCTCAAGCCCGGTGCAAACCTGATTTTGAATGTTGTAGCGGGCGTTGACATGCGCGGGTGGCGAAATTGGCAGACGCGCCAGACTTAGGATCTGGTGGGGCAACCCATGGGGGTTCAAATCCCCCCTCGCGCACCAGGCTTCGCTCGAAGAGTGAAGCCTGCCTCGGCGTAGTATCGTGCTCGTCAGAGCATGTAAACGAAGCCGGGTGATCATAAGGGTTTCTTCGAGCTACGCCCAGGCGCAGCCACGGTGGAAAGTATAAAACATGAAATCAGGGAAGATTTCAGGATATGTGTTGCTATGTGTATATTGATTATGCTGTTGGCGTTTGATATTTCTTTGTGTCTTTGATGTCCTTTAAGTCATTTATTTATAGAAGGCAATTTTCCGACCATGGATTTCGTCAAGGAATTTCTGAAGAAGGCGGATGCCGGGAACTTGCGGCGGAAGCTGCGCCCGGTCGCCCCTGTCTCCGCCAGGGAATGCATCGTCGACGGCAGGAAATGCATTGATTTCTCCTCCAACAACTATCTTGCACTGTCAGACCATCCGAAGCTCAAGGAGGCGGCCGTCAGGTGGACGAACCTCTACGGCGCCGGTTCAAAGGGCTCGCGTCTTGTCACCGGAACTTTTCCGCCATACATGGAACTTGAAAGGAAGATTGCAGCGTGGAAAGGAAGCGAGGCGTCGCTGGTTATCGGTTCAGGTTTCCTCGCGAACATCGGCGCCATATCAGCTGTCGCAGACAGGGATTCCGCAATATTTGCCGACAAGCTGAACCATGCAAGCCTTAATTCCGGAGCCCAGCTCTCAGGCGCCGGCTTCAGAAGATACCGGCATTTGGATTTGAAGCATCTTGAGGCTTTGATGCATAATGATTCGCCTTCGAGGCGAATCATCATAAGTGATACGGTGTTCAGCATGGACGGTGATCTCGCCGACGTCCAGGCGTTGAAGAAAATATCGCATGAACATGGCGCGATGCTCTACCTTGATGATGCGCATGCGACCGGAGTTTTCGGCTGCAAAGGCGAAGGACTTGCTTCGGGAGCAGGGGGGCTTGACATCTCGATGGGGACTTTCAGCAAGGCCATGGGCTCATATGGCGCCTATGTCGCATGTTCAGAAGAGATGAAGGAATATCTCGTCAACAGGTGCGGAACATTCGTTTTTTCAACAGCGCTACCACCTGCAGCCTATGGTGCAATAGATGCCGCAGTCGATCTGGTGCAGTCCCAGGAATACTGCGAAATCCGCAGGAATCTGCTTGTCAAATCTGCGAAGTTGGCGGAAGAAATAAGATGGATCGGCTTTGATACCGGAAATACGGCAACTCCGATAATTCCTGTAATTGCAGGCGATCCTGAAAAAGTCCTGCGGATTTCACGGAATCTTCTTGAGAAGGGAATGCTTGTGGTCGCTATACGGCCGCCGACAGTTCCAAAAGGATCGGCAAGGCTCAGGCTGTCCCTGAATTCCGCCCATACCGACAGCGACATCTCGCGACTGCTTGAAGCGTTGGAAGAAAATTTGTGATTTGATTTACTTCTTCAATACTAGCAACTTCCGCACTCCCGAACTTTAGAACTCCCGAACTGCCCTCTTCTGCCTGCCGCGGCGTAGTTTCCTTGCGAAGCCGGGTCATCTGTGCTTTGCTTCCCCCGATTTCATCACCAGGAAGAATATGCAGGCGGCCAGCATGCATATTATTCCGCTGATCATAAGGGTGGTCTGGAGACCTATCCTTTGTGCTGTCGCTCCGGCGATGAGGGAACCAAACGGCGCGGATCCCATGAAGGCGAAGATATATAGGCTCATGATCCTTCCGCGCATGTCATCGTCCACGATTGTCTGCAGGGTCACATTGCTTGAGGACATCTGCAGCATGAGGCCGAGTCCGCAGAAGAACATGAGCACGAGCGAAAGCGCAAAGATTTCCGAGAATGAAAGCAGGATAAGCCCGGAGCCGAATATCATGCATGTTGCGCAGATTATCTTCTCCAGCCCGTCGACGTCCTTCTTCCGTGCGAGGAACAATGCGCCTGTGAGGGCACCGAGTCCGGCGGCCCCCGTGAGGAACCCGAGAGTTGCCGCGTTCCCATGCATGACATCCCTCGCGTATATCGGCATCAGCACGGCATATGGCATTCCAACAAGGCCTATCATAAGTCCGAATGCGAGGATGTTCCTTATCCTCCTGTTCCCGGCCGCATATTTCAATCCCTGCATAAGCTCCTTTATCGGATGCTGCCTTTTCAGCTGCAGGATATTTATATCATCAGTGTCCATGGCTGAAAGCGCGGCAAGGACGGCAATGAAGCTGAAGGCGTTGATCAGGAAGCAGACTCCTTCGCTGCTCCTTGCGATTATTATTCCAGCTATCGCGGGACCGATCAGGCGTGCGCTGTTGAAGAGGAATGAATTGAGGGCTATGGCGTTCCCTATGTCCTTCCTGCCGGCAACTATGTCGTTGACAAATGAATGCCTTGCCGGCATGTCAAATGCATTGACGCAGCCAAGCAGGAAGCTGATGGTGATGACCTGCCATACTATTATGTCCCCCCTGAAGAAAAGAAACGTCAGCATGAAGGCGAGGAGCATCGACATGAACTGCGTTACGAGAAGTATCCATCTCCGGTTCCATCTGTCGGCGAAGACACCGCCGACAGGTGTAAGGAAGAAGACCGGTATCTGTGATGCAAAGCCTGCTATTCCGAGGAGGAGCGCAGAATTTGTAAGCTGGTAGACCAGCCAGCTGACCGCGATCTGCTGTATCCATGTCCCCATCAGCGAGACGCCCTGGCCTGCGAAGAAGAGCCTGTAGTTCCTGTGCTTGAAGGCACGGAACATGTGGTTGCCGGGAAAATATCTTGAGAAGTTCATCTGGCCGGGAAAAACGCGTCACCTGTTGTTCGTGTTGTAGATGCCCTGTGAATCATAGACGATCCTGCCCTGGCATACTGTCATCCTGATCGTGTTCGTCTTCGAATCGAAGAAGGTGAGATCCGCCATTTTTCCGGGCCTGATCTCGCCCCTGTCGTCGAGTCCTATGCTTTTTGCAGGATTGTAGGTGAGGCATGCCGACGCCTCGGTATTTTCAAGATGCGTGAAGGATATGAGGTGCCGCCATCCCCTTTCCAGGGTCATTGTCGAGCCGGCAAGTATTCCGTCGGCAGTCGTAACCTTGCCTCTTTCGATGTGGATCTCCGAATCGCCGACATGATATATGCCGTCGTGGAGGCCGGTGCCCTGGATCGCGTCGCTGATTCCGATCACCTTGTCCTTCGGCTTTGCCCTGCAGGCAAGGTCGATCATCTTGGGATGTATGTGCGATCCGTCGAGGATTATCTCAACATCTATCCTGTCGTCGGTAAGGGCGATTGCGGTCAGGCCCGCGAGCCTGTGATGCAGCGGCGGCATTCCATTATAGATATGGGTGCAGCGCCTGGCGCCGGCATCGACGGCCTTCAGTACCGATTGTTCGTCGGAAAGGCTGTGCCCCATGGAGGGGATGATGTTGTTCTCGAGGAGGAGTTCGATCAGCCTTATGGATCCTTCCAGTTCCGGAGCAAATGTCATTATCTTTATCATGCGTCCGCCAGTTGCGATCATCTCCTTCAGTTCTCCGAGATCGATCGGCCGGATTTCCTTTTCATACTGGGAGCCGTGCTTTTCCCTGTTGAGGAAGGGACCTTCGATGTTTATTCCGACCGGGACGGCTCCGGAGACATGGTCGCCCTTTATGATTTTCGAGAGTGTCGCGATGGCCTTCATCATTTTTTCCGGAGAGGCCGAGACAATTGTAGGAAGAAAGGAGGTGATGCCGTGCGATGCAAGCGTTATGCTCATAGGTGCGATGTCTTCAACTCCCGAGGTGCAGTCATATCCGCCCGCGCCGTGGATATGGGTGTCGACGATTCCCGGAGTGACATATGTGTCCGCGAACTCTATCACCTGGAGGCCGGGCTCCTTTTCAAACGCCGAAGCCCCGCCGAAGGCGATTATCCTGTCGTCTTCGCAGAGGATCCCCGTGCGCGGCATCTTCCTGTGAGGAGTGAGACAGTACTCTGCGAGATATAGTATTCTTGTTTTCACTGGAGTTGTTCCTGTTATTTGTCAAAAATTTAACAATAAACCCAAGGATAAAATAATTTAACTTAATATCAATGACTTACAACAGTTCCTTGTTTTCTTTTTGAAATAACGCTTGTCAATTTCAAAAAAAATATTAATTTGATTTCGTTGTCCGGCGGGCAATGAATGAATGCAATGTTAATAACTTGTCAACAAGTTTATAATAAATAGCATATTTTGAATAGATGATTTCTCGGAACAAAGGCGTCAAGGCGCCTCTGACCAGAAAAACCTGCCGGAAGAACTCTCAGCACAAGCGTTTGAACCGAATCATGCGTTTCAGCCTCAAAATGAGGCTGCAGCGGAATGAAAAATATTTTTCGCGAGCTGAGGACGGAAAAAATATTTGTCAAGTTGATATTTTAAAAAAAATCGAAAAAATATTAAAGTTTGCTTGTTTCAGAATATGTGTTAATAAGTAATGACTGTTATTCTGTTTCAATAATGATGGGTGGGTAGTTCTTATGCGCAAGGGTATTGCAAAAGAACAGGTCTGGCTGTCGGCCTGTAAATATATTAGGAATGAAATAAAGGATCCGGAAACCTTCAGACGTTGGATCGATACCATAACTCCGGTGTCGATGACTCCGTCCAGGGTTGTCCTCGGCGTCTCAGATGACTTCACGTCCAAATGGCTGCATGTCCATTTCGAGGAGATCATACAGGGCGCTTTGAAGGACGTCCTTGGAAAAGCCGTCAGGATCAAATATGAGACGGGGCATGTCAAGGAGGTTCCTGAGACCGAGCAGCAGTCTGCGGAAAAGAAAAGCACTTCCGAGAAGAAAAAGCATCTCCTCACAGCCTCATCACCTTCGGCTCCGAACTGCAACCAGCGTTTCACATTCAATAATTTCGTGGTGGGACCGGAGAACTCGCTCGCCTATGAGGCGGCGATGAGCGTCCTCCAGCCGGGCTCCGTGCATTCCGTGAATCCGCTCTTCATATACAGTTCGCCGGGACTCGGCAAGACCCATCTCATCCAGGCGGTCGCGAACGAGGCGATGAGGACGAACAAGAAGCACGTGGTCGAATATCTCCGATGCGAGGATTTCCTGAACCTCTATACCGATTCCATCCGCAACAGGAGCCATCATAATTTCAGGGACAGGTTCAGGAAGGTCGACTTCCTGCTTATCGACGACATCCAGTTCCTCTCAAAGACAGTCCGGATGCAGGAGGAGTTCTTCAACACCTTCAACAAGCTCCACAACGAAGACAAGAAGATACTGCTGACCTCCGACAAGACACCCTCCGAGATAAACGGACTCGAACAGCGCCTGATTTCCCGCTTCGTCTCGGGTCTGATCGTCGAGATCACTCCGTTCAGCGAAGAGACCAGGTTCGCCATCCTCAGGAAGAAGCAGGAGGAGCATCTCATAAAATTCGATGACAAGGTCCTATGGTTCATCGCTCAGAACACAAAACCGGACGTGAGGAAGCTAGAAGGCGCACTCCGCCGACTCATATTGTTCTCTTCCGTCAAGAAAGTTGACATGACCCTTGAGACAGCACAGGAGGTCCTCAGGGATTTCCTCGCGGAAATGGCCGCAGTCCGTCTCACTGTCGAGACGATCCAGAAGAAAGTCGCCGACTATTTCGACCTTAGAGTTTCAGACCTTACCGGAAACCAGCGTCCTGCGAACATCGCAATGCCGAGGATGATCGCAATGTACCTCTGCAGGAAGATGACGGACAAGTCCCTCTTCTCAATAGGTGAAGCTTTCGGGAAGAACCATGCCACCGTCATCCATGCCTGCAACAGGATACAGGAAGAATACTCATCCGACGAGCACATGAAGCGAAAGATATCCCAGCTTGAAAGCAAGCTCCAGATCGTATAAAGGGAACCTCTGAAAATTGGCATATGGTGCGCGACAGGAGATTATGGAGAGACGGCAAGGAGCAAACGCCAGGAGCAGCCCTGAAACGGGCTGTGACCGGATTTGCGACGAAGTCGGAATCCATAAGAATCTGTCGCCCTCCGGGTTGCGGATCTTTTTGGCTCAAATAAGAATGTTCCTCTGTCGGCGTATCGCTTGGATACGCCTCCGTTCAGAAATTCTTTTTGAGCTTTCAAAAATCTTCCGCAACGCGCCAAATGCGAATTTTTATAGGTTCCCTAAATTCTTAACTCCGTGGAAAATTTATGTTTGTCGACTACCATGTCCATACTTATCTCTGCAAACATGCCTCTGGCAGGCCTGAAGAATACGTCAAGGCGGCTATCAGGAGCGGAATATCCGAAATAGGCTTTTCCGACCACTGCCCCTGGCCTCTCGGCTTTGATTCGAAATACCGGATGACATCTAGGCAGTTTCCGGCATATAGGAAGCTCATATCAGGATTGAAAAAGGAGTTTCCAAAAATCACAGTAAGGTACGGACTCGAAGTTGACTGGGTGCCCGGCCGTATGGACGAGGTCTTCAAGAACCTGAAAGATGAAAAATTCGATTATCTCATCGGCTCAGTCCATTACACCGACGAGTTTCCTTTTGACAATCCGGATTTCGCCGACAAGTGGAATGAGAAGGAATTCATCGTCAAGGTATGGAACCGCTATTTTGAAATCCTCCTGGAAATGGCCGAAAGCGGTAAATTCAACATCATCGGACATTTTGACCTTCCGAAGAAGTTCGGGTATTATCCGTCCGACATGACCAAGATAAGGAATTCTATAAGCAAAGTCTTCAAGGCGGCGGCGAAGAACAGGATGGCGATCGAGATAAATACCTCCGGTCTCAGGAAACCTGTGAAGGAAGCTTATCCTTCATTGGAAATTTTGAAGATGGCGAAAAAGGCCGGACTCATGCTCGCCCTTGGTTCCGATTCCCATTCCCCTGGCGAGATTGCTGCGAACTTCGCAGATGCAGTGAAACTTGCGAAATCCGCAGGATATTCCAAGCTCTGCACCTTCAACCAGCGCAAACCAAAACTTGTCCCGCTGGGGTAATAAATATTCACCGAGGCATGTTCCTCGGTGAATATTTATACTACTTAATTATCTCCGTGCCGATTCCCTTGTCGGTGAATATTTCGAGGAGGAGGGAATGTTTCATGCGGCCGTCGATCATGTGGACCTTGTCGGTTCCTGCGTTGATAGCGTGGACTGCGCTTTTCACCTTCGGGACCATTCCGCCCTTTATGATGCCGCGTTCAATCAGAGTTTCGACTTCACTTGTCTTTACGGTTGAAATGACAGTCTCTTCGTCCTTCGGATCCTGGAGGATTCCCGGGACATCGCTCAGGAAAACGAGCTTCTTCGCCTTGAGCGCCTCGGCGATCTTGCAGGCCGCAATGTCGGCGTTGATATTGTAGACCTGGCCCTTCTCATCGCATGCCAGAGGAGGGATTACAGGGATCATGTTTGATTTGACGGCTTCGAAGATGTGCTTGGTGTCGACATGGAAGATGTCGCCGACAAAACCGATATCCAGCTGTTCCCCGGTCTTCTGGCATGTCGTGAACATCTTCTTCGCCTTGAGGAACTTCTTGCCGGAAAGCTGGTGGCCTTTGCCGCCTGCCGCCTTTATCGCCTTCACGATTTCGGGATTGATTTCGTTATGAAGCACGTCGTCTACGACATTTACCGTCCTGTCACAGGTGAACCGCAGGCCGTTTATGAATTTTGTCTCAATTCCCATGGAAGTCAGCTTTGCGCTGATCGCATCTCCTCCGCCATGGACGACCACTGGCCGCATGCCGACGCATTCCATGAGCACGATATCCCTCATCGTGCTCTTCATGAGCTCGGAATCCTCCATCACGCTTCCGCCGAACTTAATTACAATTATCTCGCCGCGCAGCTTCTGAATGTAGGGGAGCGCCTCAATCAGAATTGATGCCTTGTTTATGTATTTCTTCATATCATCCTCATGTTATATGCAATTATAAATACGATGCGCAGCTTCCGTCGGAGTGCGCAGACAAAGTCTGCGCTAGCGGTGATTTTATCACCGCACTCCCGGGAACGCATGAGCGTTCGTAATACCAGAAAATCTCGTCAATCTTCAATTCATCCAATCTCAATATCGCCAAATAATCACGTGTGATAGTCCGCGTTTATCTTCACGTACTCATATGAAATATCGTTCGTCCAGACTTCCGAGGAATGTATTCCTGATTTGAGGTCAAGCGTGATCGTGAAGGATTTCCTCTGAACGATTCCAGCCAGCTTCTTTTCAGGAGTTCCTGCGTCCTGTCCGTTCTTCACGACAGGAGTCTTTTCATAATAGAGGCTTGCCTTGTCGGGATTGAACGAAGCTCCGGAGTAACCTGCGGCAGCCATAACACGCCCCCAGTTGGGATCACCGCCGAACCAGGCGGTCTTGCAGAGAAGCGAATTCGCGATCGCCTTCGCACAGACCGTTGCATCTTTCACAGTCGGGGCGTTCAGTACTTTTACTGTTACAAACTTCGTGACGCCTTCGCCGTCCAGGACGATTGCCTTCGCAAGGTGCTGGAGGACGTGGAGCAGGGCCTCCCTGAAAATGGCAGCCTCGCAAGTTCCCGATTTTATGGTCTTGTTTCCGCTCTGGCCGTTTGCCATGACTATCAATGTGTCATTGGTGCTCATGTCGCCGTCGACGGTGATCCTGTTGAAAGATAGTTCTGTGCCCTCGGCGAGAAGCTTGTCGAGCAGGCGCAGTTCGATTGCCGCATCGGTGGTGACATATGCGAGCATTGTCGCATGAGGAACCGCATTCATTCCGGGGGCGATCATCCCGGCGCCTTTTGTCATCCCGGCTATCGTCACCTTCTTCCCGGAAATTACAATGCTTACAGCTATTTCCTTCGGACGTGTATCGGTCGTCATTATTGCGGCTGCGGCCGCATGTCCGCCTTTCGTGGAAAGCGCTGAGACAGCTTTCCTGATTCCGTTTCCGATCTTCTCCATGGGCATCTGGACTCCGATCCTGCCTGTGGAAGAGACAAGCACCGAACCGGACTTTATTCCAAGAAGCGATGCAGTTGTCTTTGCCATCATCCTGGTATTCGCAAGTCCTTTCCTGCCTGTGCAGGCATTGGCGTTCCCGCTGTTGATTATGACGGCCGAGACAGGTTTCCCTCTGGAGATTATTTCCTTGTCATAGACGACCGGTGCGGCTGCAAATAGACAGCTCGTGAATGCGGCGGAAGCTTTTGCTGGAACTTCAGAACTTATGAGCGCCATGTCGGGTTTTCCGCTTTTCTTGAGCCCTGCGCAGATTCCGGACGACCTGAATCCCGCAGGCGACGTGATACTTCCGCCAGATATGATCTTGAAAGAGTTCTTTTTCATTTGTGCCTGAAACCTTTTCTTGTTTTCTCGACTTTCACATTTATCGAGATGCCTCCCCTGGGATGGAATCTTCCGGAGACCTGGAGCCATCTTGGTGAACAAGCCTCGTTTATCCTGTCGGCGATGATGTTTACGGCCTCTTCATGGAAGGTGTTGAAGTTCCGGAACGAGAACAGGAACAGTTTCAAGGATTTGCTTTCCACGCATAGCCTGTCAGGTATGTACTTCACCGATATCTCGCCGAAGTCGGGCTGTCCGGTAACAGGGCAGAGCGATGTGAATTCAGGGCATACGAACTCTATCTCGTAGTTTCGTTCCGGGAAAAGATTCTCGAAGACTTCGACATTCGCATTCTGCGGATTGCCAGGGAACGACGTCCTTGAAGCCTTGAGCTGAGTAAGCCTTGCAAACCTCCTGCTGTCCAGTTTTTTCATTATTCTCTCCTTGGAGAAAGATCCGATGTTGTCTTTTTTTCGCATAAATCCTATCTCATGCGGTGGAAAATTAAAGTGCGTTCACGAAGAAATCCAAAAAAAACTATTGTCGGTCGGGGTTACTTGTCGAAGGAATAGTCGGTGTATTCCCACTTTTCTTCGCCGAGGTAGGCCATGTTAATGGTGATTTTATTGTCTGTCGGCTTCTTCTGTTCCGGCATGAGGATGTTTATGGAAGTCTTGATGGAATATGTCTTCTTTTTTGAATCGATGTTTGCAAGCGTGAATTTCTTTGAGAATATGGCGATGTCGATATTGGCAAGGCCGCTTTTAGTCTTCATGAAATCCTGCGCGGCATTGTATGCAAGCTTGGGATCTGGCTTGTCATCTATCGGACGGGTCGCGAACTTGAACGATTCCCAGAGGAAAAAAACCAGTATCAGCACGCCAAGGACTGCCAGTGTGCGCGTGATAATCTTCCTTCTCCTTGCCTTCCTGTCGAAATGGGCATCGGTATTGACAGTTTTAGTCTTTGCAGTGTTCGCCGCGGAGGACCTGATGGTCTGTTTGAGATCGGTGCCTGATGCCTGGGAATAGAATTTACCCTGGCATTTCGGACATGTCAGGAGCTTGCCAAGGAACTTGTCCTCTACCTCATAGTGGTATTGGCACTTTGTACATGTTATTGATGTCCTGACAATAGGCGGCATTATAATCCCCCCTGTTTAATAATTCCTATGTAATTTACCGCATTTGCTGTTTAAATCAATTGAAAAACAAGTTTCCGTGCCTTGAGGCAGGACAGGAGTTCGTCTGCGAACCTCGCAGATTTGACTGGTGAATTGATCGTTTCAATAACTGCAATGACCGGAATTTCGGAAAGTCTTTCCAAGGTCCTTATGTTGTCCTTTTCCAATACGCCGGGATTTTTTGGCATTCGGTTGAGGATTATTCCAGCTATCCTGATCTTCCGTCTTTTCATCGCCTCGATGCTCAGAAGTGAATGGTTGAGCGTCCCGAGTCCCGCGTCGGCTACAAGTATGGCGGGGATTTTCAAAAGGGAGATCAGGTCGATCATCAGGATTCTGTCTTTGACAGGCACCATCAGACCGCCTGCGCCTTCGACGAGAAGCGTGTCGATTCCGGGATATGAGATGCACTTATGGTATGCCGCCAATATTTTTGCGGGACTGATCGTTTTGTTTTCCACTGAAGCCGCAAGGGCAGGGGAGGCCGGAAGAGAGAAGGAATACGGGCATGAGATTTTATCCGGGAGCCTGACCAGTCCCGGCGCAATGGATCTTATAACTTCAAGATCCCCGATGGATTCACAGAGGCCAGTCTGCACTGGCTTCATCACTGCGACTTTCCTTCCAGAGGACGAGAAAAGCGCGGCAAGCCCGGCCGTGGCTATTGTCTTTCCAACTCCAGTTCCGGTACCTGTGACAAAAAAATATTTTACGTTGTGGTTTTTCATGTTAATAAGGTATATTATACATTGAGATTCAAGAAATACGCATTAAAGGTTGCAGATAGCTTTTTAAGTAACAGGGGACGGGATACAATCCCGCAGTCCTCTTTTTTTAGGACATTCAACGCGACATTGTGTCGCCATTGCAAGGATAGGGAATCTGGAATGCCAAAAGGAAAACATTTCGAGAGGATAATAGACAGGTTGTCACCCCATGACAGGGACAATGTCCAGGCGTATGTCCTGCGCCAGATAAGGGAGAAGGGTTTTTTTCAGACCGTCTTCAACAACATCCAGGAGGGGGTGATTGTCGTTGACAAGGAGCTCAAGATTCGCTATGCCAACAAGTCTGCCATATCGATGCTCGGGATTCCCGACAATATCGAGGAGCAGCGGATAAACAGGTTCCTGAAGGAAGTAAACTGGAAGGGGATACTCGACAAGGATGCGAATGAATGGTATAAGGTCTCCAGGCAGGAGATCGAAGTGCTTTATCCAGTCCGCAGGAACCTGATGTTCTACATCGTCCCCCACGAAGACGACAAGGAGACCGCGATAATAATCCTCCATGATGTCACTGAATCCCGTCTGAACACCAGGAAGGAGCTTGAATCGGAGAAGACCCAGATGGTATCCCTTCTTGCCGCAGGCGTGGCCCATGAGATAGGAAATCCGTTGAACAGCCTGACCATCCATCTGCAGCTGCTTGAGAGGAACCTCAAGAAAAGCCGCAAGAAGGACAAGGATTCCCTTGAACTGCTTTCCGTGGCCTCCAAAGAGGTGAAGAGGCTCGACACTATAATAGCCCAGTTCCTGCAGGCATTGCGCCCAACAGCTCCGGTGATGTCCAGTCTCGATCTCAAGATGCTCATAATTGAAACGCTCAATTTCATGCAGTATGAGATTGAGAACAAGAAGATCAAGGTCGAGTGTTCATGGGCCGATGAATGCCCGCTCGTAAATGGGGATGCCGGCCAGTTGAAACAGGCTTTCTACAATATAATTAGGAATGCCATACAGGCGATGCCAGAGGGCGGAACGATGAACATATCTTGTTCATTCGACGAGAACAAGGTCGAACTCGATTTCGCCGATACCGGAAAAGGAATTGCTTCCGATGAGATAAGCAGGGTTTTCAAGCCTTATTATACGACAAGGAAGGACGGCAGCGGACTAGGCCTTATGATCGTCGAGAGGATTATCAGGGAGCATGGCGCCGAACTCTCCGTCGAAAGCGAACATGGCAAGGGAACAGTTTTCAAGATTGTATTCCCTCTTGTGGCAAGGAAAATAAGGCTTCTGCCCCCTGCGCAGGGAAGGCAGTAACCTGAATCGGAGAGCCGGTGAATATATATCAAGAAAAGAACAGCTCTAGCGAGCTTGACTACTAACGAATGCAATTTCTTAAAGATTGAATATGCTTGTAGTCAACGTCGCAAGACGTGTTCTTGATTGTCAGCAGTTAAAGTCCGTGAGGGCTGTTCCTGTATTTGTTTGAACATTGGAAGTTGTTTGGATTTTGGAGCTTGGAACTTGGGATTTATTATCATGCGTTCCGCATGATGAGGAGGTTGTTAACATGGCGAACAATAGAAGATACAGCATACTTCTGGTTGATGACGAGAGATCGACACGCGAGGGGATAAGCCGTCTGCTCCAGCGGGAATACGACCTGACTCTCGCCGAGGACGGTTCCCGGGCGATAAATATCCTCAGGAAAAATAATTTTGATATTGTCGTGACTGATCTGAAGATGCCGGGGGCGGACGGCATGGAAGTGCTGAAGGAGTCTCTTGCGAAGGATCCCCAGCCGGTCTGCATTGTCATGACCGCCTACGGTTCCATCCCTTCCGCAGTTGAGGCGACAAGGATCGGGGCGTTTGAATTCATACAGAAGCCGCTCAGCCTTGACCAGTTTGAACTCATGGTCAAAAGGGCTGTGGAGAAGAAACAGCTTACCGAGGAGAACAAGGAGCTGAAACGGAAGTTGAACCGCAGCTATGAGATTGGCGACATCATCGGCAAGTCCGCCTGCATGCACGAAGTCTTTGAAACCGTCAAACAGGTCGCCCCGGCCCGCACTACCGTCATGATAACCGGAGAGAGCGGAACAGGCAAGGAGATGATAGCCCACTCAATCCATGCGCTCAGCGGCAGGACCGGACAGTTCGTCGCCGTGCATTGCGCGGCCCTTCCGCCTACACTCCTCGAAAGCGAATTGTTCGGACATGAGAAGGGATCCTTCACCGGCGCCTCTGAACAGCGCAAGGGACGTTTTGAACTTGCGGACGGAGGGACTCTTTTCCTCGATGAAATCGGCGATATCGACCAGTCAGTGCAGGTCAAGATCCTCAGGGCTCTTGAGACGAGGACATTCGAGAGGGTCGGCGGCGCGGGTGCCATTGCCACTGACACCAGGGTGATCACAGCAACCAATAAGGATCTGAAGACATTGGTTGCCGATGGAAAATTCCGGGAGGACCTTTATTTCCGTCTTTTCGTGGTGGCGATCCATCTTCCACCGCTCCGGGAAAGACAGGAGGATATTCCTCTTCTCGTGAAGCATTTCCTTGATGATTTCTCCAGGGAGAACAAGAAGGATTCAATGAGCATTTCAGAGGAGGCGCTGAATGTCCTTTGCAGGTTTTCCTGGCCGGGGAACATCCGCGAACTTCGCAACTGTGTGGAACGGATGGTCGTGCTCAGCAGGAGCAGAATGCTGGATCTCCACAATGTGCCCGTCTATATCCGCGAGGCGTTCTCGCCCGGGCTTGCGAAACCTGTACTTTCTTCCAATTCGCTCAATATCGACAAGACGGAGAAAATGCTGATCCAGAAGGCTCTCGACGAATGCAGTGGAAATATCACCAAGGCCTCCGCGAAATTAGGAATCAGCAGGCGTACGCTCCACCGCAAACTGAAAGAACTTAAGCATTGAATGAATTAGGAGAATTCAAAAATGTATAACGTCTACGTTGAAACTACGATTCCCAGTTACCTTGTTGGTAAAAGGACAGACAATATAATAATACTCGGACATCGTCAGATTACATCAGAATGGTGGCAGCGCAGGCGAAAAGAATACAAGCTCTTCATTTCGGATGTGGTCATTGAGGAAATAAGTGCAGGCAATCCATCATTTGCAGAAAAGAGAATTGAGTTGCTGGCAGGAATTCCAGTTCTTGACTACAATCCCAAGATCGAGCCAATTGCAGCAAAATACATGAGGCATTTTTCTTTTCCAGACAAACTTTTCAGGGATGTGTTTCACATAGCATATACGGTGTATTATGAAATGGATTTTCTTTTGACTTGGAATTGCAAACATCTTGCGAACGCTCATATTAAGCTTGAGCTTGCCAGGTTTAATAGCAGGCTGGGATTTAGAACACCTGAAATATGTACGCCTGAGGAACTTTTAGATTTTCACAAGGGAGATTAAACATGTTGAAAGATTCAGTTGTGGAGGAAGTCCGCAAGGCCGGAATGAAGATCCAGGATGAATGTGGGAATGATTTGCATTCATTTGCTGCAAGACTGAAGCGGAACACTGAAAAGCTGAAAAAAGAAGGCTGGCCTGTAATAAGTAAGAGCATGGTGCTGAAGTCGAGGAATAAAGCTTTTCCAAGCCATTCTTCATGCCTTCTGAAGGTCAGCGAAGACAATGCTCAATATGGGGAACACCGTTAAGCCAGGAAGTTTCCTTTACTCAAGAGTACCGAGTTCTTGCCCTTGCGAATCTTTTACAACAGGTAAAACGGAGTATCTTAAGAGAATCTTTTAACCCCGGGGGTCTTCACACAATGCCAGCGCCGCAGGAAATCCTGAAGCTCGTAGAAAGATTCGAAACCAACCGCGAATCTTATATGTCGGGCGAATACAAGGAGGCGCAGATAAGGATCGAGTTCCTCGATCCGTTCTTCGAACAGCTCGGTTGGGACATGGGCAACAAGAACGGATACGCCGAAGCATACAAGGATGTCATACACGAGGATTCAATCAAGATAGGCTCCGCCACCGAAGCGCCCGACTACTGTTTCCGGATCGGCGGAACAAGGAAGTTCTTTTTGGAAGCCAAGAAACCTTCTGTATTCATCAAGGAGGCAGTCCCTCCCGCATACCAGCTCCGCAGATACGCCTGGTCGTCAAAGCTCCCGCTGAGCATACTCACCGATTTCGAGGAATTCGCCGTCTACGACTGCCGCATAAGGCCGAACAAGAATGACGCCCCGGCGCTTGGTCGTGTAAAATATTTCACCTACAAGGATTATCCCCAGATATGGGATGAGATATATTCGGTATTCTCACGTGAAGCCATTCTCAAAGGTTCATTCGACAAATATGCGGAAACCGCAAAAGGCAAAAAGGGCACGGCTTCCGTCGACGCCTCGTTCCTCGAGGAAATCGAGAACTGGCGTGCGAACCTCGCAAAGAATATTGCCGTGCGGAATTCGCAGCTTTCCCAGCGCGAACTAAATTTCGCCGTCCAGAAGACCATCGACCGCCTCATCTTCCTGAGAATCTGCGAAGATCGCGGAATTGAACACTATGGTCGCCTCGGCGCGCTCCAGAACGGTGTGAACATATATGAGAGGCTTGTCCAGTATTTCCGCGAGGCCGATTCGCGCTACAATTCCGGTCTCTTCCATTTCAACGAGGAAAAGGAACGCCCCGAAGGTCTGGATGCCCTGACGCCAGGCATCAAGATTGATGACAAGATATTCAAGGAGATCATAGGGACGCTCTACTATCCTGAATGTCCCTTCGAGTTCTCCGTCCTGCCCGCCGACATACTTGGTCAGGTCTATGAACAGTTCCTTGGAAAAGTGATCCGTCTTACCGAAGGACACCAGGCGAAGGTCGAAGAGAAACCGGAAGTCCGCAAAGCTGGCGGCGTCTATTACACTCCTACATATATCGTCGATTACATCGTGGATAACACCCTCGGCAAGCTTCTTGAAACCTATTCAATCGGCAAATCTTCGCCTTTGCGCGTTCTTGATCCGGCGTGCGGTTCGGGTTCCTTTTTGATTGTTGCATACCAACGTCTCCTCGACTGGTATCTGAAGCAGTACAATCAGAATCCGGAGAAATATTCCAAAGGCAAGAATCCAAGAATTAGGCGCGGTTCGACCGGCGACTGGAAACTCACCATCAACGAACGCAAAAGAATTCTGCTTGAGCATATTTACGGGGTTGACATTGATTCGCAGGCGGTGGAGGTCACGAAGCTTTCACTGCTGCTGAAAGTCCTGGAAGGGGAGAACGAGGAGACGATGCAGGGACAGCTTTTCCACGAACGCGCGCTCCCGGACCTTGGTCAGAACATCAAATGCGGAAACTCCCTGATAGGTTCCGACTTCTACAAGGACAGGCAGTCCGATCTTTTCAATGAAGAAGAGATGATCCGTGTAAACGCCTTCGATTGGGAAAGTCAGTTCCCGGAGATATTCAACGTTGGAGTACAAGCTTTAGCTTGCTCTTCTAGAGAGGGAAAAGACAAACCAAAGTTTGTACTCCAACAAAAAGACAATGAGGCGGATATCCGTGGCTTTGATGCGGTGATCGGTAATCCGCCGTATGTCCGACAGGAAACCCTTGGCGAACAGTTCAAGACTTATGCCCAGACTCACTATAAGACCTTCGCCGGAACCGCCGACCTTTATACGTATTTCATTGAGAAAGGCGTATCTCTCCTGCGTGAAGGTGGCTATTTCAGTTATATCGTTGCCAACAAGTGGATGCGGGCAAATTACGGGAAGCCTCTGCGGACTTGGCTAAAGCAGCAGTGCATCGAGGAAATTACAGACTTCGGAGATCTGCCCGTCTTTGAGAATGCCACGACTTACCCGTGTATTATCCGGATTAAAAGGGCCAAACCGAATTCAGAATTTAATGTTGCGAACATCGCAAGTCTTGATTTCTCGAACCTGAATAATTTTGTAAAAGAAGTTTCATTCCCTCTAAAGAAGTCCTCCCTTGACGATACTGCTTGGACTCTGGTGAATCAGGAGAGCCAAAACCTTCTAGAAAAACTTCGCAAGGCTGGAATCCCTCTCGGTGAATATGCGAAAGGAGAAATCTATAGAGGAGTTCTTACCGGCCTTAACGAAGCCTTTGTGATTGACTGCGAAACTCGCAATCGCCTTATTTCTGAAGATGCGAAATCCGCAGAAATTATCAAGCCGTTCCTGGCAGGAAGAGATATTAAAAGATATGAAACGCCTGAAGCTGATAGATATCTTATTTTTACACGACGAGGAATGGATATAAACAAATATCCTGCAATTTTGAAACACCTTGAAATTTACAGGGAAAACTTGACACCAAAGCCAAATGGATTCAAAGGCACAGGCTGGCAAGGCAGAAAACCTGGAAAATATAAATGGTATGAGATACAAGATGCAGTTGATTATTATTCTGAGTTTGAGAAGCCTAAAATAATTTACCCTAATATCTTAAAGAGACCGGAATTCTTGTTTGATAACTCATCTCTTTATACAAATCAGAAATGTTTTATAATACCTTGTGATGACAAATTCCTATTGGGAATTCTTAATAGTCAAGTAACGTTTTCCCTTTTTAAAATGATCCTTCCCAAGTTGCGCGGGGGATTTTACGAACCAAGCTATGTGTTTTTTAAAGACTTCCCAATAGCAAAAACTAAGCCACAGTTGTCAGAAAGACTTATTGCTCTTGTCGCAAAAATGATCGAACTTCACAAGAAGCTATCGGAGGCGAAGGTTCCCGAAACGAAGACAATGCTTCAGCGCCAGATAGACGCCACCGACAAGGAAATCGACAAATTAGTCTACGCCCTCTACGGCCTCACGGAAGATGAAATCAAGATTGTGGAGGGGGTGTGATTCATAAAATGGAACAATTAAATTTTAATAGACGATTAATTGCCCCTTGTGCTGTTTCAATTAGAGAAAACAACGGAATCAAGTTCAACCTTAAGTCATTTATCAACAGGCTTATAATATTTGACACCTATATTCTTCAATCCGCACGGCTAAAAGAAATTCCATTGTTTATAAGATATTTTGGATACGATGGCACTAAAAAACTGTTATCATCCAATTCGATAAAGCTTAATTATGATATAATGGCCGTTGGGCAGTTAGAAAGAAAGTCGAAAAGCATGGGCGTAGAAGTAAAGACGCTTCCAAAATATTGCTATGAGTTTTCCGTGATAAAAGTAATGGATAAATTCAATGATAAAAACATAACTCTTGATTCTATCCGTAGCATAAGCGGCTTAAAACTAAAAGAAAAGCTGGAATTAGAGGATCTTGTTAACGGAGCAACGTTCCCGTGCTTGGAAAAATTTGGTGCCAAGGCATTGAATCAGATGTATTATGATTTAAGGAATGAAGAGGCATTGATTAAGAAGTCAATAAACGCAGTTTTCCTCAAAGATACTGGAATTGAAATTAATGATTCTGATTATTCCATAAAAATTCATCAAATCGGATCGGATCACTTTAAGGTCGATAATAATTTAGCGAGCAAGGTAAATATTTCGGAAGAAAAAGTACATAAGCTAATTGAATCTGCATTGCTTAGTATTGGAAGATTGAATATTAGATTTGAAGAGATGGAATACTTCTCTGCAATGTCAGGTTTTATAAATAGCGAGATTGGCTTTCCTCAAAACAAGCTCATGTTTTTATTGTCAAAAGTTAATCCAAATAAAATCGAAAACAATATTAATAGAATTGTTGATTTAAAATTTCCTGACATAGACTTTGAGAATAAAAAAATAGACATATGTAGATTATTGGAAATTAGACAGTCGCCTGAATGTATTGCATTTAGAGACTGGATAGGGAATATTGATACTTTGACTGACAAAGAAATTCAAGATCAAATGTCTTCATTCAATTCAAAACTTCCCAGCTGGCTTAGGGCAAGAGATGGAACTGCGCTTAAATTTCTTGCTAAGACATTGATTGGAAGTTTATATCCTCCAGCTGGTTTAGCTGTTGGAGTATTAGATCAGTTTGTTTTTGACAAAGTTATTCCTAAAAATGGACCAATAATGTTTATAAATAACATGTATCCTTCTATATTTAAATAGTTATCTTGGAGGGATGATGCTGGTCGTTGCAGGTTATGTCTTTGATAATAAGCTGGTAACAATTTAAAAGTGCATGAAGGAGAATAAAAGCTAAAGGATATTATGAATAATTTACTCGTGAAAATTGCAAAAAAACGGTTTTCCAATCCTAAAAGCCAGATTGTACATTTTGTTGATGATGAAAAGGCGAATAAATTCCTCAATGACCTGAAGAAATATCCTCATGCTTATGTCTTAGCTTGCCTAATGGACAGGCAAATCAAAGCAGAGAGGGCATGGGCTATACCGTATGAGATATACAAGGAAACATCCACCTTTGAATTACGTGACCTTGAAAAGATCAAACTGAGAGAATTTAAATCCATTTTCAATCGTAAAAAGCTTCATCGCTTCAACAATACAATGGCAGAAGTATTTCACGAAGCTATCTCCGATATTCGCAGGAAATATAAGGGCAATGCTGCAAACATATGGAATAACTGCCCAAGCAGTTCCACAGTTGTCTATAGGTTCTTGGAATTCAAAGGAAGTGGCATAAAGATTTCCACTATGGCAGCTAATATATTGGCAAGGCAGTTTAGAATCCCATTTTCCGACAATTATTCCATTGATATATCTCCAGACATCCACATTTACAGGGTGATGAAAAGAATGGGGTTTGTTCCGAAAGACGCAAATAACGAGTTGATTATTTACAAGGCAAGGGAGCTAAATCCCGAGTTTCCTGGAATCATTGATTTCTCCTGCTGGGAAATCGGGAGAAAATGGTGCAAACCCAAAAAACCGCTATGCAATGAATGTATTGTCGAAAAAGAATGCAGAAAGGTATTTTAATTAGGATAACGGGGTCACACTCTTACTATTTTAATTTGGACAGATGCTGAAATTAGCAGGGCGTTGAAAAATATTGAAGCGGCATTAAAGTCCATAGAAAGAGTATACTGAAAGGAAACAATGAAAACATCATTTCTTTTAAAACTTCAGTTGGTTCCTCTACTTTTCTTTGTCGTGTCACAGAACTGCCAGGCCAGGCTTGATGAAACAGTAACTCAGTGCAGTATCCGATATGGTAAAAGCAATTTGGATATTGACTTGGAAAAGCTTAACGACAGCAAAAACGCATCACTGCAGAAAGCCAACGATGAGCTAAGGAAGAAGATTGTCGAGAAGTATGGAGATGATTGTAAGAGAGTCACAAAAAAGCACACCACGCCAGATCAAAATGGTTTTATCTTTCGTGATTATGAAAAGAACAATATGAAGCTCCGCTGCGTCTTCCTAAACGATAAATGTGTTAGAATTGAATATCAGGGCACAGACGGGCTGGAGAATGATATCAAAAAGATATATGGAGGAATAAAGGAAATAAATCTTTCTGATGTGAAGCAGGAATACAGGCCGTATCTCAGCAACAACACAGTTGCCGTAGGCCTTGGCAGTTCTTTTTCCTACAACCTTGTTTCAGCTATGAGGGGCGAGGGATTCTATTTGTTCATCTTCAAAGGAAGAATCCAGGTGATTGCCGACAAGTATTTTGATTCGATAATTAGCAATAAAGCCAAGCAGCCTGAATCAAAACCCAAAAGCAGCAACGGACTATAATCATGAAAAGAATAGATAATGGGCACCGTATAAAGATGGGACGGAAATCTTGGAAAAGACTCGGCTGACTTCGCTTTCGCGCGCACATGCCGAACTAAAGAAGGGCAACAATGAAAAACCCGATGGACAGACAACTTGAGGGACGGCTTTCCAAGCGAGCCGTGGAAATTGGTCGCGAAGGAGACACTGCGGCATTTGATGAGCTTCTTACACTTCTGCACTCATCCTCGGCCAATGTCCGGAGACTAGCGGCATCGGCATTGGGCAAGCTGTCTTGGATGGGAGTGGACCAGATCGCGGCAGTGAGAAACTTGGGTCTCGTTGTACGCAACGATCCTCACGCTCAGACACGCCAATATGCCATCAGGGCGCTGAAGGCATACGGGGCAATGGCACAGGAGCATCTGGACGATTTGCGCGACATTGCGTGGAATTCTGGCGAACAGCCATATATCCGGCGCGATGCTGAGGCGGCAGTGGCCTTCATCGAGGAGGCTGTGCGAATAGCCGCCTCTGCCGAAAAGAAATGCTGCCAGCGCTGCAATACCCATGTTTCCGCTGAAGAGTATGCACGTTCGCAACAGGCCTTTCAGCGCGTTTTCTGCGACCGCTGTTTCGACGAGGTGTTTCTAGAAAGACGTAACTTCGAGATGCAGGTGGAGCTCAACAAGACCATCGAGGCTGGCTCTGGCACCGTCGTGCAATCCGAGGGAGAGCGGCGGATCTCCCGATGGTTGACCGACAATGGCCTTGCGTACCGCTATGATGCCAAATTCCGCATTGTCGGGGAATTCCAGATACGTCCGGATTTCTACTTGCCGGAATTGGATGTCTATATAGAGTATTGGGGCATGGACACTCCACAATACAAAATGAGCATGTTCAAGAAACAGATCCTCTATCAGCAGGAAGGCAAACGTGTCATTTCCGTATATCCAGAGGACTTGTCGGCATTGGATGGTCTCCTGGTGTCGAAACTGAGGATTTTCGGCTTTGATGTTGGCGTTGACGCACGCAGCAAAGTCAGCGGGAAATAGGGAAAAACAGGTGCCATTCTAGGGAAAATTTATATGGGCAGAGAGATACAATAAAAGTATTGGCTTGTTTGAGTCTGGCAAGTGTCATTTTATAGGCTGTTTTCTGCATGTAGGGCAGTTCTCGATGAGAACGCCTCCTGAAGCAACCGCCCTCGTCCACCGTCGCTAAGAAGCTTCCGTCTTACACCGTCGCTAAGATGCTATGGTGCACACAGTCGCAAGGCCTCCGCCGTGACAAGATGGCGGACAGGTCGAGTGCTGGTCTACATCAGCGGTTGGATTTATAATAATAGTCAACATGCCCCCTGAAATAGCAAAAAACCTCATATTGCCGGTTGTAATCGTGAAATATTATGATATTATATGATTACAATCTAAATAATGAGGTTTAAAATGATTGAAAGGATACTCTATAAAAAGATAAAGGCACGTCTTTTCAAGGGCAAGGCAATAATTGTCCTAGGACCAAGGAGGGTCGGAAAAACCACGCTTCTGAAAAAAATCGAAATGGACATCGGCGGGAAGACCCTTTTTCTCGACGGGGACGAGCCGGATGTCAGGAAAAAGCTTTCAGATGTGAGTTCGTCCGAGCTTAAAAAGCTTGCCGGTGGAAACAAGGTGCTTCTGATAGACGAGGCGCAGCGTATCAAGAACATCGGAGTTACGCTGAAGCTTTTTACCGATAAGATTCCCGAAGTCCAGGTGATCGCGACCGGCTCATCCTCGTTCGAACTCGCCAACCAGATCAAGGAACCTCTTACAGGAAGGAAATATGAGTATCATCTTTTCCCGTTCTCAGAGGGCGAACTCCTCAGGCACAATGGTGAAACGGAGGAACGGCGTCTTCTGGAATCCAGGCTGATCTATGGCATGTATCCGGAAGTGGTCATTCCGGGCGGAGGGGAGAAGGAGACGCTGAAGGAGTTTTCCGGGAGCTATCTGTACAAGGACGTATTTGCCTTCAATGAAATCAGGAAACCGGAAATGATCCAGAAGCTCGTGGAGGCGCTTGCGCTGCAGATAGGTTCCGAGGTTTCAATCAACGAGCTTGCACAGATCACAGGTTCCGATCCTATGACAGTGGAACGCTATGTGACTATGCTTGAAAACGCATTTGTAGTCTTCAGGCTCAGGGCCTTCAGCAGGAATGTCAGGAATGAATTGAAGAAGAGCAGGAAATTCTATTTCTATGACAACGGGATAAGGAACGCCATCATTTCAAATTTCAATTCACTGTCCCTCCGGACCGATACGGGCGCATTATGGGAGAACTTCATAATTTCAGAACGGATGAAATACCTCCATTACAAGGATATTCACGCGAACTGCTATTTCTGGCGGACGACCCAGCATCAGGAAATCGACTACGTTGAGGAGCGGGATGGGAAACTGCATGCGTTTGAATTCAAGTGGAATCCAAGGAAAGTCAGGTTTCCCAAGACATTTGCAGACGCATATCCGGGTTCGGAGATGAAAACAATCAGCCGTGATGATATTATCAATTGGCTGAAGTAATAATTGCATCTAGGGCAGTTCCCGATAAGAACGCCTCCTGATCCCAACCGCGCTCATCCACCGCAGCCACACTGACAATCAACAGAACACGTCTTGCGACGTTAACTACAAACATATTCAATAATTGCATTCGTTCGTAGTTAAGCTCGCAAGAGCTGTTCCAGCTCTTCATAACGTACTATCTAAAAGTACTAAATTCAGTACTTAATTTCACTTCCGCGAAATTTTTACGGTCAGGATTTTCTTGCCGGGGACTTCCAGATGGATTGTCCTGCCTTTCAGTATGGCATTTCCGGTTTCAGTTTCGTCCGGACGGCACAGCACGGCTGATGAAATGTCAATCCCGGCCTTTATCGTCACCTGCTGTTTTTCCTCGAGAGGATTGAAAAGGCGGATGATGGTGGCATCTCCTTTTTCAGCCTTCTTGATGCAGCTTACATGGAGCTTCGGATTGTCCATGGAGAAAAGACTCGCCTCAAGTTCGAGCTTGCCTTTCCCTCGTCCTGTCATGACAATGCGCGCAGGAGTATAATATTCCGCCGCCTTTGAAATGATGTTTGCGTTCTTCCAATCGCCCTTGTGGACATCGATGGAGTATTCGAATTTATGGAAGCCCGGGCACTGTATCCCCATGTCCGGGAGTTCCGTCATTTTCTCCTCGCTGACCGCCAGCTTGATTCGGCATGCGCGGATGAGGGTCAGCAGCAAAGTGCGATCGGAGTCGTTGAGGGCTTCATATTCGAAAAGGCCTTTAGGCATGACGGCTATTCCGTCCTTTCCATCGCTCATTGCGACAAAGGTCCTTAGCGGATGCGCACCCCAGGCGGGTTCGACCCAGCCTGTCGAGTCCGGCAGTTCAATCTGACGTGATACCACGTCGTAATGGCTGTCGGCCCATGTCCTGTCAGTTTTCAATCCCGTCGGGAATGAAGCCCTTAGCCAGTGGTCCTTCGCAATATTGTCGAGAGTCAGGTTCACGTCGAGACGGGATGAATCTTTCCTCAGAATGTATTCGATTCTGACCGGTATGTTTTTCATGGTCATGCTTCTAGATTTGCCGTCTGCGTAGTCGGCGGGAACCGGAAATTCGAATTCCGCCGTTATCTTAGAGACTAGAGGACCGCTTTCAGTGACGGCCAGCGAAGCTTTTACTGAGAGGCTGTTGTAGATCCTGTCGAAGCGTGGAGCTCTGTGCATCCAGGCGTTCCCGCATTCCCCCTGGTCGGTCAGGTAGTTCAGATTGCTGAACGTCTTTCCAGTCTTCTTGTTCAGGATGTCAACGGTTCCGTTGGAGTTGACCTTTACTTTAACGTGGGCGTTCTCCATGCTGTCAGGGCCGGTGACAAGAGTAGCCGGATTTCTGGGAACGTCGTTTTCCTGTTTGATGAGATAAGTCCTGTATCCGAGAGCCGGGATGTCCTTGAAGGAGGCGTGGACGCTGTATCTGTTCGTGCTGAGTATGGATGGGACTTCCCATAAGTTGTCGACGAAGACGCTGGACTTCTCATCAAACACCGGTTGGAGTGCGGCAATTTTCCCGTCAGGACTTTCGAGCCTGATGAATTTCGATTTGAATGAGGACGGTACTTCCAGGTCAAGGGACATGGTCACATCGCGTTTGAAGGGCAGGGGGTTGAAGACTACGACCTGCATTATGTCCTTGTCTAGGCCCTTCGGTAAAAGATTGCGTGCGATGTGTCCGATGGAATCTTCAGCCACGATGTCGGCGATGTCCGAAGTCTTCCTGTATCTGTATTCCATGTCCGTGCAGACGGCGTCGGGTGCGCAGCCGCCGTTTGCGTCATGTGTATGGTTCGAAAGAAGGTACTGCCATGCGCGGTCGAGGTATTTCGAAGGATATTCCGCTCCAAGAAGCGAACTCAGCGAGGCCAGTGGTTCGGCAAGATAGACGAGGTTTGTCGATGCGTTGAAGTCCTGCTGTTTGAGATAAGTCCTCGCGCTTATTGTCGATGGGAAAAGATAAGTCCACATCCCCTGTTTGAGGGCCGCGCGCCTTTCCCCTGAGAGGACAGGAAGTTTTTTCATGTCCAGGAGTTTGACGAGTTCCTTCCAGTAGGTTTCGAGATCGGTATGTTCGATAGAATATTTCCCCTTGAAGATTTTTTTCGCATCTTCGATGACCTGTGGTTCAAGCGGGTAGGGGACTGAGATGTCATGCCCGTTCATTGCGAGGAACATGCTGGTGGTGAAATGGCTTCCTTCGCGTTCGACCATGTCCTGGATGGATTTCTTCAGCCGTGATTTGTCATAAGGCATTTCGGGTGAGAGCAGGTTGAAATGGGCATCCGTATCGCTGAGGCCGTCGATGAAACGGAATGGCACGTCGTTCCACTGCGCCCATGTGAAATCCTTCTCAAACACCCTGCCGCGGGTTACTGGACGGTGCACCTGGTAGTACCAGTTATATCTTGCGTAAATCGCAAACCGAGTAGCGAGCACGCGGCTGCCGTCCGGAGCGCTCCAGACATATTCCGCATCTGACTCATGGTGTGAGATCCCGCGGTAGAACATCATCTTGTCAATACCGAATCCGAGCAGGATCTGCGGGAGCTGTCCGGTCTGTCCCCATGACGAAGGGGTGTAGGCGACCGCCCCCTGGCTGCCGCCGTATTTTTCGACAGTCTTCCGGCCCCAGAGGAAATTCCTGAGCAGGGCTTCGTGGGATATGCTGAATTCTTCAGCGAGCGTGTACCATGGGCCGGCGACAAGCCTGCCTTCCCTGATGAACTTTTCAACGAGCGGTCTTTTTTCAGGTCTCATCTCCAGATAGTCGTCGATGAGGATTGCGTGACCGTCAAGGGTGAAGGAATGGAACTTGGGATTTTTCTCGAGGATGTCGAGAGTGATGTCCATCATGTCGAGGAGGCGCCGTCTTGTCTTCTCGAACGACCAGCGGAATTCACGGTCCCAGTGGGTGTTTGAAATTACTTTTATCCTTTTGATGTGCTTTGCTGATTTTTCCATGTTTCATCCTCTCGTATTGTTATAAAAGGCCGATTGCACTTGCATGTCGGAACCATCTCCTCCGTAATACTATCTGTCACTTTCTTGTTCTTTTTGTGCGTTCATATGGCACAATAAATCCGAAGCACGAAACTCGAAATCCGAAACAAGCTCGAAATTAAGAAAACATGAATTCTAAAACAATATTTAAAACGTTTGAAATTCCTTTATTTCCCAGTTTGTTTCGAGTTTCGATATTCGGATTTCGAATTTGGTTGCAGCGGCGCAAGCTGCTCCATGGAACACAATAAAGGATGGTTCACGGAGTAATTGTCAGGACGGTGGAATTCGTCTTGAGATTGACGGATTCCAGGTTGAGTTCGCCGTAGACCAGGAATGTCCGGGGCTTTTCAATCTCGCCTTTGATGATGTCCTTCTTGAAGTCGATCCTCTTTTCGACAAGCGTAAAATTATCCAGGCCAAGGTCGAGTGTCATCAGTCTTGGCTTCTTTATTTCAGGCTTAAGGCATATCCACTGGTCCGGGGGCGGAACCGGTTTTCCTTCCGACCATGGGGTGAGATATAGGCGGACATTGTATTCGTCGACCATCTTCCATTCATATACAACCAGTCTTTTTGTGGAGTAGTTGGTGAACCTGAAAATCAGGAGTGCAGGTTCGTTTATGTTGAAAGTCCTGGCCGGTGAAACGATATCGAGTTCAGCGTTGACATTCCTGATCTTCGGGAAATGCTCGAGTTCGGTGACCACCCCCATCCTGACCTCGTCCTTTGATTTGCAGGAAGCCAGCAGCATTCCTGCGAAGACCGCAGATATCAGAATCATCCTGGTTGTTTTCATTGTGTATATCCTCTTTATGAATTGTTCTAAGATTTCTTGAATTCGGATATTATTTTCCCGCAGTTTTCCGGACCCGCCCTCATGATTGTCTCACCTACAAGGACAGCATTGAAACCCAGGCGGTGGAGATATGCGGAGTCCTCCGGGGATTTTATTCCGCTTTCAGCGACGGCAGTAAGGCATGCGGGAATCTTCCCTATCAGCCTTCCGGAAATGGAGAGGTCCACCTTGAATGTCCGCAGGTTCCTGTTGTTGACTCCTACTATCTGGGCGCCGGCGCCTATGGATTTTTCAAGTTCCTCCTCGTCATGGCATTCGACAAGAGGTTCCATTCCGAGGCTCCTGCCGAGCAGGATGAATTCAGCGAGCTGGGAACCGGACAGGATTGCAGCTATGAGCAGGAATGAGTCGGCCTTGCAGGCCCTTGTTTCGTAAATCTGGGACTCGTCGATTATGAAGTCCTTCCTCAGGATAGGGATGTTCCCGAGTGTCTTTCTCACAAGGGAAATGATGCCGATGCTTCCTTTGAAATATGTCTTGTCGGTCAATACGCTTACGGCGTTGGCTCCGGCCCTGCGGAATGCGGCTGCAATCTGGAGAGGCTTGAAGTCCTGTGCGATAATCCCGGCGGAAGGGGAGGCCTTTTTTATTTCGGCGATGACGGAAAGTTGTTCGCCTGAAATGGCGCCCTTGAAATCGAGCGGAGGAGGATTTCCCCCTATCTTACCGGTGAAAAGTTTTTTATTCCGTCTGGTATCCTTGACTTCGATCTTCTTGGTCTCGACGATTTTTCTCAAAATGTCCAGAATTGGTAAGGTGTCAGGCATATCTCATCTATTTGTCATTTTGTCGCGGAACACGTAGAATATTATGAATACGATGCCGGCGACCTTGACTGGGAAGTTATAAGGACTGTTGTAGAGGTCTATCACCCTCGTCTCCTGGGGCATGTTGCCGAATTCCGTGCCGAGGAACCTGATGATCCCGACGACTACATAGAGGATGACTAGGTAGGTGATGATTATGAAAATGGTGAAGACTACCTTGGAGAAGTTTCCCGCCATGGCGGTCTGTACGTTCTGTGCTGGAGAACGCGTATAGGTTGTCCCGAGTTTGCGGCGTTTGAAGAACATGGTGTCTGCCAATCTCCAGTATTTTTACAATAAAATTAATTGCATATGGAAACTTTCAATCTTCAAAGTATAGTTCTTCTCCGAGAAAAATCCAGCAGATTGATGATAAAAACAATTCAAATTCCGGAAAAATCACAATGCCAAAAAGAAAAGACATAAAGAAAATAATGCTGATAGGTTCCGGCCCGATAGTGATCGGCCAGGCCTGCGAGTTCGACTATTCAGGCGCCCAGGCGTGCAAGGCGCTGAGGGAGGAGGGCTTCAAAGTCGTCCTCGTGAACAGCAATCCCGCTACCATAATGACCGATCCTGAGTTCGCCGACCGGACATATATAGAACCTCTTACAAGGGAGTTCCTCCATGAGATAATCAGGAGGGAACGCCCCGATGCGCTCCTGCCTACCCTCGGAGGCCAGACCGCCCTCAACCTCGCCATGCAGCTCCACGAAGCTGGAATCCTGAAGAGGTATAACATAGAGATGATCGGCGCCAACGCCGAAGTGATACGCAGGGCCGAGGACAGGGAAATATTCAAGAAGACAATGGCGGGCATCGGACTGGACATCCCGAAAAGCTATTCGGCGCACACCATGGCCGAGGCTGAACAGAATTTTGGTGCAGTAGGCAAGTTCCCGGTCATCATCAGGCCCGGATTCACGCTCGGCGGCACGGGCGGCGGAGTCGCTTATGACTGGAATGAATTCCGGGTCATCGTCGAACGCGGTCTCGCCGCAAGTCCGACAAGCGAAATCCTCATCGAGGAATCCCTCCTCGGATGGAAGGAGTTCGAACTTGAAGTCATGCGTGACAAGAAGGACAATGCAGTCATCGTATGTTCCATAGAGAATATTGATCCGATGGGTGTACACACCGGCGACAGCATCACCGTCGCTCCGGCGCAGACTCTCACCGACAGGGAATACCAGGTGATGCGTGACGCGACTCTTGCCGTCATGCGTGCGATCGGTGTCGAGACCGGAGGTTCGAACGTGCAGTGGGCCGTCGATCCGAAGACGGGACGCATGGTCATCATTGAAATGAATCCGCGGGTTTCCCGGTCAAGCGCCCTCGCATCCAAGGCCAC
The DNA here is from genome assembly GCA_001804805.1 of Lentisphaerae bacterium GWF2_49_21. GTDB lineage: Bacteria > Verrucomicrobiota > Lentisphaeria > Victivallales > GWF2-50-93 > GWF2-50-93. The sequence goes on along the minus strand of MHBH01000040.1, from coordinate 110,547 downwards.
CGGATTTCCAATTGCGAAGATCGCAGCGAAGCTTGCAATCGGATATACGCTCGATGAGATCCGGAACGACATCACGTTGAAGACGCCTGCATGTTTCGAGCCTTCGATAGATTATGTTGTGACAAAGGTCCCGAGATTCGCGTTCGAGAAATTCCCTACGGCCGACAGTACGCTGACCACGCAGATGAAGTCCGTGGGTGAAACCATGAGCATAGGCAAGACTTTCAAGCAGTCCCTGCAGAAGGCCTTCCGATCGCTGGAGGTCGGCAGGGCCGGATTCGGACTTGGTCCGAAGGACCTGAAGATTGAATCGGAATCCAACGAGGGTGTGAGGGCCGAACTGAAACGCCCGAACGCATGGAGGCTCTTCTATGTGCGCGAGGCTTTCAAGAGGGGCTGGACTATCGACAAGGTAAATGAGCTCACCGGGATCGATCCCTGGTTCCTCAGGCATATGCATGAGCTTACGATGTTTGAAAAGGAGATCAGGTCCGCAGGCTCCCTCGGGAACCTTGTGAAGGACCAGGCCTTATTCCGGCAGATAAAGGAAATGGGATATTCCGACAAGCAGATCGCATTTGCCCTGGACACTACGGAGGATGCCGTAAGAAAGGCAAGGAAGAAGATCAACCTCCTTCCTGTCTACGGCCTTGTCGACACATGCGCCGCGGAATTTGACGCATACACCCCATACTATTATTCCACATACGGCGACGTTGATGAATGCAGGCGGTCCGACAAGAAGAAGATCATGATCCTCGGCGGAGGCCCGAACAGGATAGGCCAGGGGATCGAGTTCGACTACTGCTGCGTGCACGCTTCATTCGCGCTCAGGAAGGCCGGCTATGAGACAATCATGGTCAACAGCAATCCTGAAACCGTGAGTACCGACTATGACACCAGCGACAAGCTCTACTTCGAACCTCTCACCGTGGAGGACGTCCTGCATATCTATGAGAGGGAGAAATGCGACGGGGTGATTGTCCAGTTCGGCGGACAGACGCCATTGAACATTGCAAAGGAGCTTGAGGCGAACGGCGTCAAGATAATAGGCACCAGCCCTTCCAGCATAGAGGCCGCCGAAGACAGGGATATCTTCCAGAAGCTTGTACGCAAGCTTGGAATCAGGCAGCCCGACAACGGAATGGCGACAAATACCGAGCAGGCCGTGAAGATCGCCCAGAAGATAGGATATCCCGTGCTGATGCGCCCGTCCTTCGTGCTCGGAGGCAGGGCAATGGTCATTGTATATAATGAGAAATGGCTCAGGAAATACATGGACGAGGCCGTCGAAGTCTCGGAGAAAAGGCCCATCCTCATCGACAGGTATCTTGAGAATGCGCTTGAACTCGACGTCGACTGCATTTCAGACGGCGAAACACATGTCATTGGCGCGATCATGGAGCATATTGAACTTGCGGGAATACATTCCGGGGACAGCGCCTGCTCGATCCCCGCCCTCAACCTCAAGGAGAAAGTACTCGACAGGATCCGCGCACACACGTTCTCCCTGGCAAAGGAACTGAACGTGTGCGGGCTCATGAACATCCAGTATGCGGTGCAGAATGACGAAGTCTACATACTCGAGGTGAACCCCCGCGCTTCAAGGACAGTACCGTTCGTCAGCAAGGCGATCGGAGTGCCTCTTGCGAAGATCGCAGCGCTCACCATGGTGGGAAAGAAACTCAGGGACATAGGTTTCACCAAGGAGATAATTCCGAAGCATGTCTCCGTGAAGGAGGCCGTATTCCCTTTCAAGCGCTTCCCTGGAATTGACATCGTCCTTTCCCCGGAGATGAAATCCACCGGAGAAGTGATGGGGATTGACTATATTGCCGGAATGGCATATTTGAAATCACAGATCGCCGCAGGAAGCATCCTGCCAGAAACAGGGAACGTCTTCCTGAGCGTCCGGGACGAGGACAAGGATGCACTTGTCCCGCTCGCGCGGGAGCTTGTCAGCATGGGATTCAAGATATATGCGACGAGATCGACTTCGACGAAGCTGATGGACAACGGGATAAAATCCCTGGCCCTTTTCAAGATATCGGATGGAAGGCCGAACGCACTGGACTTGATTCTCAACCAGGAGCTCAGCTGGATCGTCAACACCCCCTCATCCGGACCGTCCGCCAAGGTGGATGAGATACAGATGCGGGCGGAGGCTACCAGCCGGGGAATTCCAATTACGACAACCATCAATGGCATGCGCGCCGCAATTGACGGGCTCAAGGCCCTGCAGGAGATCAGGATCATGGAAGTATGCAGCCTCCAGGAGTATCACAGGCACTCGTTGAAGTTGAATGTTTGAATGAATATATAATATGGCTATAAAGAACAATATCCTGAAGAAGCCGGGGATGAGGATTGGACTTGTAATCTCTACCCTGATGATTATTGTCGCCTGCGTAATTCTCTCCTTCTGGCTGGCCCAGCGGTCATTGTTCTCACGCAATGCGCATTTCATGCTCAGGCACATTGATGTCAGGAGCAGCGGATGGTGGAACGGCAAGGATTATGAGATGTCAAAGACCCTGGGGATAAAGACAGGATCCGCCAATTTATTTGGCATCGACCTCCAAAATGCCTGCAAGATCCTTGCCGCACATCCGAGCGTCGAAAAAGTCTCAATGTCAAGGATACTCCCGGATACCTTGCAGATAAACATTGTCGAGAGGATACCAAGGGCATTCCTCTACAATTCAAATTCGCCCCTGCTTGTCGATTCCAATGGGTTCGTGATGGATTCAAGGTCATGTGTCAACATGCGCAAGAACCTTCCTGTGATAACCGGGTTCAAGGCCGACGCCAGGCCGATGCCCGGTGATGAAATGCCGCATCTGCGGCAGCCCCTGGAACTGATCATGCTTGTCGTGAAAAAATATCCTGAAATAAAAATACTCAGGATAAATCTCAGCGTGCCCAGGGAGATCCAGATGAGTTTCATGTCACCGTCCTCGGATATCCCGCTCAATGCCATTATGCCCAGGGCAAAGCTCGAGGAAAAACTTTCTGTGCTGGGGGAGGCTCTCAAGCAGAGGCAGCTCACCAGGAATCCGGCCACGACGATAGATCTCAGGTTCGAGGGGCAGGTCGTCCTGAAACCGCCGGAGATTGATGATGAATGATTTGTCCGGAAACCGGAAAATCATTCCTTGTCGGCCATGTAGCTGTCAAGTTTCGGCATCAGCTCTGCCACGCTGAACGGCTTCACGAAGAAGTAGTCGAACAGCTTCCGTTCCGTATCGTACGGGACGCTTCCTGACATTCCAATGACCTTCGGACTTCCATAGGACTCCGGATTTTTCTTGATCTCCTCCGCTATATGCCAGCCTATGCCGTCCGAGACATTATGGTCGAGGAAGATGATGTCGAATCTGGTGCTTTTGCACATAGACAGGGCTTCATGCAGGGAATCGGATTCGAATATTTCGCATTCCCCGGTCCTTTGAATCAAGGTCCGGAGTATCAGACGCAGCCCTTTTTCATCGTCAAGGATCAGGACTTTCTTAGCCATGTTCAGCACCCCATGTAATAGGTGAATAAGGTATTTTGAAAGGAGGGCTTTACAATGTAAAAGCACGATAAATAGCTACAACAGGAGACAGGATGGGGTCAGGGAAGCATTTTCCTGAGGAGGATTCCGATTTCCTGGTCGGACATGGGCCGCGGATTGCATTCCATGCTTCTGCTTCTGGAGTTGGCGATAATGAATGGGAAATGTTCCTCCTTCAGGCCGTATGAGGACAGGTCCCCGGGGATTTTCAAACTCGAGCATAGACGTTTGATTTCGATTATGAAATCCCCTCCGTCGCCCAGACCGCATGCTCTTGCAAGTTCATCATATTCCGCGGAACATGAAGGCAGGTTCCATTCCAGTACCGGCCCGAGGAGTATGGCGCATATTACGCCGTGCGGAATTCCAAGCAGGGCTCCTGCAGGATGTGCAATCCCATGGACCGCCCCAAGGCCGCTCTGGGAGAAAGCCATCGCCGACAGCAGGCTCCCCTTCGCCATTTCCGTCCGCAGGCCGATGTCGTTTCCATCCCCATATGTATTCAAGAGGTTGTTGAATATTATCGCCACGGCCCTGCTGGCGAGAGCCTTTGTTGCGAAGTTCGCATCTGCGGACGTGTATGATTCCACCGCCTGGGTGAATGCGTCAAGGCCGCTTGCGGCAGTCAGCCGCGGAGGTGCGTTCAAGGTCAGGACCGGATCAACTATCGCAAGATCCGGAACCATGAAGGGGCTCCTTATGGATTTCTTTATCTTGTTTGATGGATCTGTAAGAACTGAATTGACAGTTATCTCAGCTCCTGTCCCCGCAGTTGTCGGCAGGGCCGCAAAAAACAATCCTTTCGATTCAACCTTCCTTTTCCCATAGAAATAATCAGGGCATGAACCGTCCTTCGGGATCAGCATTGCAGCCGCCTTGGATGCATCGATGACGCTTCCGCCGCCTATGGCGACAACCGACGTGATCCTCTCTTTCCTGCCAAGGATTGCAAGCTCATCCACCGAAGCCAGTGAAGGTTCCGGCGGAATTCCGCAATAGGAGATGACGTGGTGCGCCGACAGAAGCTTTTTTATTTCATCTGCCTTCCCTGATTCAACAACGCTTTTCCCGGCCACAAGCAGTATTCTGGAATTCCCAGGGATGATGGAGGGGAGTTCGGCCATGGCGCCAGGCCCGAAAATGATCCTCGGTGGATAGGAAAGCGTGAATGAGTGCTTCATAAATACACACAACTGATAATCATTTCGATTGCGGCTTGGCTGCTTCAAGGAATTTCAAGGCGTTCTCGGCAGCGATGCTTTCCGCCGCCTTGCGGCTTGACGCCGTGCCGGTACCCGCCTGTTCACCGTTGACTGAAACTGACACCAGGAAGGACTTCTGATGTTCTGGCCCGTTGACTTCGTCAATCTTGTATTCGGGCTTGCATCCCCAATTCTTCTGCGTCAGCTCCTGCAGGTAGCCCTTTGGGTTTGCGATCTGGAGAAGTGATTCCGGGGATGGATACAGATCGTCGATCAGGGGGACGAGGAAATTCCTGGTCATTTCCATGCCGCCGTCGAGATATATCGCACCTGTAAGCGCCTCGAACGCGTCGCAGAGCGTGGAGTTCCTGTCATTCCCCTTTGCCTTGGATTCCCCTTTCCCGAGCCGTATGAAATTTCCCAGTGAGATGTTTTTTGCGAAGTTCGCAAGCGTGCTCTGCTGGTTGAGAGCCGAACGCATCTTGGTGAGTTGCCCTTCGTCATGGGCGGGATATCTGGCGAAGAGATACTCGGTGATGATTATCTGGATGACGGCGTCGCCGAGGAATTCAAGCCTCTGGTTGTCATAGGAGAATCCCTTTTCGACGGAAAGGGAACGGTGCGTAAGCGCTTCAAGAAGGAGTTCCTTCTTTTTGAAGTCATATCCGATCTCTTCAAATTTTGGAAGGCCGTCAAACATTGCCGATTTTCAATTTTCGATTTTTAAGACCAAATTGAAACGAAATACAATATAATTGATTAAAGACACGCTAAAGCCGTGAACTCCAACTGAATTTTTAATTGCAAAAATCCTATTTTGCCGGCCAGACCTGTGCTGAGCATAGTCGAAGCAGGCCAGCGCTCCCATAAAATCTCCAACCCCAGTATCAAATATCAAGTATCGAGTTTCAATCTTCTACCCCTCGCTCGGATCCAGATCCATTATCTGCAGCTGGGGGATGCTGTCACCTCTGAACTTGTTAAGCTGAGGAGAGGCGACGACGTCCCACAATGTCTGCGTCGGAAGGCTTTCCACGTTCCTGTTGAACGCTATGAACTGCAGGATGTTCTCCCTTTTGTCCTTCAGGAAGCCGCGGCTGTGATATGATGCCGCCTTTGCTATCTTGAACGGTTCAAGGCCGTTTATCCTGAAAAGCGGCTGGGCGTTGCAGTATCCGAAAGGTTCAAGTTTTTCCAGGACCGAGAAGAAGTCCTTGTTCAGGTCGCTCAAGTCGATTTCGCCGTCGATGGCAAGGCGTGGGATGGAGAGTTTCTTTCCTGTGGCCTCCTGTACGGCCAGCTCAAACCTCCTGTTGAATTCCGGGAGGTTGGAAGTCTTGAGGCATAGTCCTGCGGCCATGGGATGTCCGCCGAACCTGTCGAGAAGATCCGAGCATTTCGCCAGCACGTCAAGTATGTTGATCCCTTCAACGCTCCTGCCGGAACCGAGGGCGACATCACCATTGATGCTGAAGACAATGGCGGGCCTGTTATGCTCCTTTGCAAACCGCGAGGCGACAATTCCAATGACGCCCTGATGCCAGTCGGAACCGGATACAAGTATTGAAGAGCATTCGCTGAGATTCATCTTGTTCTTCAGATCCATGTTGGCCTCGTTGATGATCGACTCCTCCTTGCTCTGCCTCTTGCGGTTGAAGTCCTCAAGCTGTTCGGCGTACCTGTAGGCCTCTATGATGTTTCCGGTGTTGAGAAGATCGAATGCGACTTTCGCATTTCCCAGCCTGCCTGCCGCGTTAAGGCGCGGAGCGAGGCAGTATGTTATGTCGGAAGCCTTTATGTCCGCGTTCAAACCCGCTATTTCACAGAGTGCGCGGATGCCCGGCCTGACCTGCTTGCTCAGTACCTTGAGGCCGTTGCGGACCAGTATCCTGTTCTCGCCTGTGAGCGGGACGATGTCGGCGACAGTTCCAAGCGCGACGAGATCGAGTCCGTCCTTGAGGTCGAACTTGTCGTCGAGGAAAAGATTTTCTCTCCCATACTTTATGAAGGCATGGCATAGCTTGAATGAAATGCCGACTCCTGCGAGGATATGCAGGTCCTGGAGATGCGCATGTATCTTCGGGTTGATGACGGTGAAAGCATCTGGCAGTGTTTCCTTGGGCTCATGATGGTCGGTGACAATCACATCGACTTTCTTCGATTTCGCAAGGGCGATAGTATCCAGGCTTGTTATTCCGCAGTCAACAGTGACGATCAGCTTGTAGTTGCTTTCGGCAAGGGCCTTTGCAAGGGACTCGACAGTGAAACCATAGCCGTCGTCAAACCTGTCCGGCAGGAAACAGGACACGTCGGCGCCGTTTTCGGAGAGCACCCAGTAGAGCAGGGCTGCTGCGGTCACGCCATCGGTATCGTAATCACCGTGTATGAGGATTTTTTCTTTTGCGCAGATGGCGTCCCAGAGGCGTTTTGCAGATTCCTTCATGCCGGGAATAATATAAGGATCTCCAAGTCCCTGAAGCGGGGTTTCGAAGAAGGTATCAGCGGAGCTGTGATTAATTCCTCTTGCCGCAAAGAACAGTGCCAAGGGACGGGAACAGTTCAATTTTGACATCAGTTCTCGGATTCTATGTTCAGGAATATCAGCTAATTTCCATAAATATTTACCCATTACCTCGACCGTTTTTATTGTTTTTTAATAAAATAGTGCCGGAAAACGATTTTGATAATGTAAATACCCATAAAGACAAAAATAGGCATAACGCTTTAACTGGCAAAGGGAAATAATGGAAGTTTATGATTATGCTTGCAAAAAGCCGGAGATGGAATAAAATAATGACCCTTGAGAACGGGAAGGTGGATTCTTGGATTGTTGGATTAATGTTTTTCCCAATCGTCCAACTTGCCGCGCCGTAGCTTCTTAGCGAAGGCGGGCCATCCATTCACCCATTCTTTTTTTATCGCGTGCCGACATGGCGGAATTGGCAGACGCGCTACGTTCAGGGCGTAGTCCCTTCACGGGGGTGTAGGTTCAAATCCTATTGTCGGCACCAAATTTGCTTCAGCTGAAGCAAATTTGTCTCGGCGTAGTCCTCCGAGTGAGGACGAAGCCGGACAAAAACCATATATCCCCAACTGTCTCATTCTGCAAAACAAAAGTTGCCTGTCTCTCCATGTTTTTATGAAGGCAAACTTCATATTTCCTCAGCATTATTCACAATTTTCTGGCATGAAAATCGAATACAAAGGCTTAAGCAGATGCGCGTTAATATCAGTAATGCTCTCATCAACAATCAGTTAAGTGGGAACGTCCCCGGTATCGCCAAATCCCCTTTTTGGAGAATTGAAACTTCTCATTTAGCCCCGTGCTGCTTGTTAGATGTAACACCGGATTTTGAAAGATTAAACCGTAGCGGCCCAACTTTTATACTTTTTCTAATATAGAACGGCATATTTCCCCTTATGTATATGAAATATAAAGCCTACATTAGTAAATAAAAAGTCCCTTTGAAGATATCGCCGGGGTGCGTGCTCATGTAGAGAATCATTCTCTTTGGTGAAAATTTATCGAACTACTCGGCAAAGCGGGACCTGTTTATTGACGCCAGCGATAGAGGTATATTTATAAGTTCCAACACGGACAATATCTATTTCTACAAATTGATTGTCAACCTTATCTTTGCCAATACCGGGATCTTTTACGGCATAAATATAATCCAGTCCCCAATTAACCAGAATTAAATCATCATTAACTGTCTGGATAATTTTCCCGTCAAGTTTCCCATATCCACCAATTTCAATTGTAGGGGAAATCCGACCCGAGGGAATCTTACTCTTATCGACAAGTTTAATTATTTCGTCCTCTGTCTTATCCTTAGCGCCTGGAACTATTGCTTCTAATTTCTTTGTTTGCCCCTTTTCCTTATCATTTGTTTTATTGGTGTTTCTTTGGAAGATTGGAAATACAGGTTTGTCTTCTGGTTTTATTTCAGCCTTCCTTTTTGCATCCGCCTTTATTGCTTCTAATTGTTCTTTTTTTAGTTCATCCTCAAAGGCCTTGTCTTTCTTTGCCTTTTCTTCAGCTTTTTGCTTTTCCTGATATTCCTTAATGGCCTTCTTGGATTCTTCTGTAAGATCGACATTCCCTATAAACGTGCTTTTACTCCCTGCAATATCCCCTTTTCCATCCTGATAAAACCGTATTCCAACGGATGTAACGGAGAGATATTGAATATCTTTGTAGGTGGTCCCGTCCGTGGTCGTAACATCCAGAGCGTTTAGTCTAAGTGTGAAAGACATTAAGGAAAGAAAGATAATTGTTTTCTTCATATGTTGCCCCTTTCCATTAATATAGCCCTTCTGACACAAGTGGCAAGGCATCTGAAATCTTGACTTTCCATCCTTCCAATGTCCATTATCCTAACGTTTTGCGGTTATACGGATGAAGGGGGGCGCATGTATATATTCATTAGTCAATCGAAAGAGATTAACGCAAAAAATGCAAAAAACGGTTTGCTGTTTTTAGGCAGCGCGTTTTGTTTATCATGTTTGTTTTTCTTTAAGCGCACGTACATTCTTGCGTCAAGTCATGACTGGGGTGGTGCTGTTATTATGGCCATGGTTGGCCTCTATTGTCTTTATATTGGCTATTTGAATTGGTTTAATTTTTCAACGAGTTCCATTCGGCATGTTTGCGGATTCTCTCTTACCTGCGTGTTTTTCATTGTTGATTTTTACATAATTAAAGTGTTAACACAGAATGAAAATATTCGGAACATACTCATGGTTCTTCTCATCGCCGGATTAATTTGGCTATATATCATAATTACAAAAAAGCTTACGAGTTTATTGTTTGATGAGAATGCTACTCGACCAAAAGGGTGACCCTTTTCAACTTTTCAAAACACTTTCTTAATTATTTGATTGCCTATCCCCTGTAAATATCTTTTAGTCGGCCTGGCCTGTATTGCCCTTTCCCTCTTACGTGGTTATATTGCTCAATGGTTAACAATACTCAAATTACTCCTAAGCAAAAAGCATTCCTTGATTACGTTGGCATCCCTTCAGCGGATAAGCTTTCAAAAAGCGAAGCCGGCGAAATGATTAATCAAATCAGGAATACTATCCTGGATATTGCAGAAGACGAAAACCATCTTGAGGCGATGAAGGCAAGAATAGAAGATTGGAATTTAAAAAAACTTGTATTGCATCCTGAATTATATCAATACGAACTTAAATATTTCCTTGACCATGACTTGCCGGAAAAGCTCCATACTTATATTAGGAATAATATTAAAGGGTCTTCCGAGAAGCTAACAAAGGATAAAATTAAAAAAGCAATAAATATATTGAGCAAAAGGGATTATTCGTGGTGGCAAGGGGATAATATTAATGAGAATTTCCGGATTGAATTGCAGCTTGTTTACCCTAAATGCTGCGATGGTGCCCCTGTGGAAAAAAAGGCATATCTAAGGAAAGCAAATAATGCCATAGTGCGGCCTGATTTCAAAAGTGCTTCAAAAACCGGTTGCGTGATCCCTCTGGCTTTAATTTCTTTTTTATTTTCCATTATGTCAATTCTAATTATTAATCTCTTAAGATAGTTGCCATGCAGTACTATAACTGACCGCACCTGGTTCAAGATATCCAAGCCGGCAAGGTTTCTGGAATCTTGAATTTATGGCAATCGATCGGGTGTTCGGGAATCGGGGTCAGATATTTCTGATTCGCCAAAAGGATCGCCAAAAGGGTCTGGCCCAGAGTCTATCATGATCAAGTTGGGCACACAAATCTAATAGTGCAAGATAATAAAATGAAAACGCATTCAATAATGGGTAAGGGGATGAAGAACGCTTTCATGCATTTCCTTGTTTATTTCCTTGTAGTGATTCCGCCTAACCTGCTTTTAGCAGAAGGCACTACGGATGAAGAGTCTTTTCCCTTCAATGGAGTCCGTTATATACATCGCCATATAGACAGTCCTCGCAAAATAGACATGCATCTTGTAATTATAGACTTGAACGTTCCTGGAATCCAGATAAAAGTCACCGGCCAGCGCAAGGGAGGTAATATCGGTGAAACAGAACTCGAGAGAACCCGGGAGTTTGTCAGAAAGAACAAGGCCCAAATCGGAATAAACGGCGGTTTCTTCGACAATTCCATGCTTACTAAACTGAGCGGTGTAACAAAGCTGGTTTCGTTGTCAGTTTCTGAAGGTGTTCAGGTCTCGCCATGGTCTATGGCTGACGTGCACAATCATGGCATTAATTTCGGAGAGGACAACAAGGTTACGTTTATCGGATCTGTCAAAGCAGGCGGTGGATTCGATACTGAGCCGAAGGTCAAGTTATACAATTCAGTTGCAGGAAATGCCAGGTTGATAAGGAACGGGGCTATGAACGTCAAGGGAGGAGATCAGACATATCCCCAGACCGCCATAGGGCATACAGCCGATAATCACCTGATTCTCTTTGTGTCAGATGGCCGTCAGCCAGGCTTCAGCGAGGGAATGTCGTACGAGGATGTTGCAAATATTCTTAAGGAGTTTGGTGCGGTTGATGCCATCGCGCTTGATGGTGGAGGTTCAGCTACTCTTGTAATGACTAATAAAGATGCCGTTCCAGGCGTGATCAATAGACCATCTGACGGGACTGAGAGAAAAGTTGGAAGCAATATTGCAATCCTCATCCCCTTCCCGGTTGAAGTAAAGCAAAATAAAGCGCCGTGAGACTATCAGAGCTGCCAAAAGAGGCTGACCCTTTTGAGAATGTATAACAATCGAATAGTAAGCAAGCAGGGATACGCCGGAGCAAGCAAATATGGCTCTTGCAGTCAATCCTGTCCGCATAAGGATATTGTTTTAGGAATTCTTTTTCAGGTTCTTCAGTATCGTGTCCACGAAGCTCAATACCCGGGTCCTGAGCTTGTTTACCAGGAGGCATTGGTGCCAAGGCATTGGTGCCATGCTGGGCAAGGCATTGGTGCCATGCTGGGGATCTGTTTGACGTGGAATGCGATACGGTGTAATTATTGGTGTTCGAGAAATCTTTTGCGATAAAAGATGCCGATGGCAATTACAGAAAACCAGAATAAATACACCAATAATATAAATAATTATAATACAAGGATATATCCAGCATGGCACCGATGAGCTCTTGAAGCAAAAAATGTCGCGCCGTCCTTTCCCTCGTAGCCTCTAAGGCGAAGCGGGAAGCATCTTAGCGACTGTGCAAGGCGGACAACAGCCACCATATATCTTCACTTGAATCTCTGCTTCGTTTTTCAAAGTAAATAAAATCATCCTTGGAGCCAATCCTGTCCGCATGAGGAATTGTTTTAAGGATTCTTTTTCAAGTTATTTAAAAATTTGTCCACGAAAGTCAGGATCCTGGTCCTGAGCTTGTTTACCAGTATGTAGGCAAGGAGGGAGATTATCGAATATATCCACAGATTCGGCCGGAGGAACCCCATCAGCAAAAACATGCCGAAGACGACTATGAGCAAGGCGTTGCGCTTAAGTTAACGGCATTGGACTGGCACCGGTTTTTTCCAGGGCAATGAGCCTTGAACTTGTTGACTTGTCGATCGAACTGGCTAAATTAACGGACAAGGAGGCCGCTTCTTGAAGGTCGAGAACTCGGTACTCTTGAGAAAGGGGCCAATTGGCATGAATGGCAATTTCCAACTTAAGGGAACCTCTAAAAATTGGCATATGGCTTGCAAAGCAATCCTCGCCGCACTCTACATCCCGATGATCGCCGTCCCTCTCGCGGCCCAGAACATGACGCTTAAAGAGGCTCAGGAACTTCGCAATGATACGGACATTGCCGCGAACGCGGTCAAACAAGTTATCCGGAATGAGGAGACCGAGGAGATGCGCAAGAATGCGAAGATTGCAGAGAGCGCTCTCGTCCGCGTCATCGGTCAGCTCGACAAGCATATCGAGCGCCTTAAGAGCGCTGATGCTTCTCAGGCTCCGACCGATATTTACGGAGACGGCAAGAAATATCCGCCTGCATCGAATGTCCAGATCAGGAGTTTCGAGGTTCCTGTCGGAGCCACGGTCGTTCATGTCCCTGTCACGCTCGACAAGCCCAGTCCGAATACCGTCATTGCACATGTCCGGGTTTATGACGGTAAGGGCGGACGGAGCAATCCTGACACGACAAAATCAGTTATTTTCCGCCCGGGCGATCCGCTCACGAAAACCGTCAGCTTCAATGTGCGCGGGATGAGCGAGGGCAACAACGTCAAGGCTGTTCAATCTTCGGTCCCTGACGGCGGAGAACGCAAGGACGGCGGCATCCTCATCACGGCCAAGGCGGGCGCGGTCAATGAGCCTGTGGAGGGTGGGCGCGAGGCGCTCAAGTTCGAACCTCTGGGGAAGCTGGCCTATGACGAAACCGGACAGACGATCCAATTCGACGATAAAGGCGGCTCCAAGAGTTTTTCCACCTCTCTGTCTCACGGCCGCACTCAGGTCGGAAATGGCGAAACGGGCTATTACGGCACGGTTGACATGGGCGGATTTGTTCGCACGCCTGAAGGATTGGTTCTTGCCTCCCGTCGTCTCGAAAAGCCCGTCAAGGTTGGTTCGCCGGCGACCGAATATCCGTTCCTCGCGACAATGCTTTCAGGCCATAAGACGCCCGAGACGCAATTCAAGCACGGAAGCGTCGAATGGGTTGTAAAGATGTCCAACAGGCGTGATTCCTGGCCGGCGCTGTGGCTTGTGCCGACCGGCGGATGGCCGCCAGAAATCGATGTCTATGAGGGTTTCGGATATAACGGCTCCTGGAAATTTCCGTCCAGTCTTTCGACGAACATCCACGGCGGCAGCAACGGGATTCGCACGTTCACCCGTCCCGCCATGCGAATGACGATGGTGACGTTCGGACTGCCCGAAACGCTCGACAGCGAATTTCACAAATTTGCGGTCACTGTAGATCCTGATTGGATCACGATGTTTATCGACGGTGTCGAAACGATGCGCTATGCCAACCCGTTTAACGGCAAAACGTGGTATCCCCTGACCAATGTCGCGGTCAAGGCGAAGCCGGAATCACCCTATGGCGACGGGGTCGGCGACATGACCGTCCGCTCAATCAAGGTTTGGCGGGCCGAACAATCCCACAAGGGAACCTCTGAAAATTGAGGCAATTTCAAAATTGCCTCTTTTGAGCTGATTTCAAAAGTTGGAGTGCGCTGTCCCGACATCGCTGAGCCGGGATCTTTGACTTTAGCGTGTGCAACCTGTTGTCGAAGATCCCGGCCCCAACGGGCGTCGGGAAATACCAAGACACGCTGAAGCTGTGAACTCCAACAAGCGTTATTCCCGCAACAAACGTTTTTCGTATTTTTGAAATCAGCTCATTATCTTAGAATTTTATTGTTTACCATGAGTTTTGCCTTGCATAATGATTTTACGTTGTTAAGTTATGCGGAAATTTTTAATAAAAACCAACCCATATGGAGGATACCATGGCAGCAAAAATTGACAAGGAAAAATGCACCGGCTGCGAGGCTTGCGTAAGCTCATGCCCGACCGAGGCCATCGTGATGAAGGATGGAAAGGCGACCGTCACGGACGCCTGCGTCGATTGCGGCGCCTGCGTACAGGAATGCCCTGTCGAAGCAATCAAGATGGAATAAAGAATCTCCGGTGCCGGAGATTCTTTATAATGAAGACCGGAATAATAATATCAGCGACTCCGCAGAACAGCCCTGACATCCTATATGCCAGCGGGTTCAACGCCCCGGATCCATTCGTGTTTGTGATTTGCGGCAGGCAGAGGACGGCCTATGTCTCCCCTCTTGAGCATTCACGGGCGACGACGGAAATGAAATCCGGGATAAAGGTTTATGAGCTTGTTGAAGGCTCAATAAAGACCACGCTGAAGACAATCGTCCAGGAGCATCCTGGGACCACATGGACAGTTCCGCAGGAATTCCCTTTCCATCTTGCTGAGTTCATGCGCCAGAACAGCGCCTTGCTCGCATGCCCTGAAAACCAGCTGTTCCCGGAACGTTCCGTGAAATCCGGAAAAGAGCTGAAGGAAATGCTTAAAGCTTTGCGGCTCGCTGAAAAGGCGATGGCAAAAGCCGTTGAAGTCATTTCGAACTCGTCTGTGGATTCCCGTAAAAGACTGGTATATGGAAAGATGATCCTCACCTCGGAATATCTGCAGACGGTGATCGACGTGGAAATCCTTTCCGGCGGTGGAATCGCAGAGGGGACGATTTCATCATGCGGGAAACATAGCGCCGAACCGCATAACAGGGGGGCAGGACATGTTTACGCCGGCCAGCCGATAGTCATCGATATTTTTCCAAGGTTGAAGAACAGCGGATACTGGGGTGACATCACAAGGACTTTTGTAAAGGGCAGGATTCCCCGTCAGGTGCTGAAAGCCTATTGTGCCGTCAAGGATGCAAGGGATTTTTCGAAAACAATCATCAGAAGCGGGGCTATCGCCTCGGATGTGTATCTGGCCGCCATGAAAATCCTCGAGAAGCATGGATTCAAGACGGGCAAAAGTGAATCAGGAAATTATGGTTTCTTCCATTCCCTGGGACATGGAGTGGGGCTTGAAATACATGAGGAGCCCAGGCTTTCCCCGAAGAACAACAAGCCTCTCGAAACCGGAAATGTAGTTACTGTCGAGCCTGGACTTTATTATCCCGAATGGGGCGGTGTGAGACTTGAGGACACGGTAGTTGTAAAAAAGAGCTCTGCCGACACCATTACCCGTTTCCCGACCTTCCTTGAGATTGAATAAAGCCAAACTTGCGTTAATTTATCAGGAAAGCACCTTGGAATTATTGCCTGGTCAATTTGTATAGATGGCGTTTTTATTATGGATGTCTTAATTAAAATATGTGTTGAACTGCTCGTCATACTGCTTTTGATGGCGCTGCTGTTCTTCTTCAGAAAAAGAAGCTGGTTCCAGAAGTTCAAGGACGTGATCTACGGTGTCTTCATCTTCCTTGTATTTGCTTGGTACTTCGCCTCCTACAGGCACACGCTATATTCCGTCAATTCCTGGCTTTTTGCGCTGACGGGCGAGATCCAGCAGGTAAGGTTCTCCGAAGGAGGAAAGGATGACGATTACCCGGCGCCAGCCGCTACGGGCGCCAAACCGGCCGCCGACGCCAAAAACAAGAAAGCTACAGACAGCAAGACGGCTGCTCCCGCCGCCAAGAAAACCGAATCCGATCCAAGCAAGCCTGTAAGGAGCAATCTTCCGCAGACACCACAGCCGAAGATACTCCTGGTCGCTTCAAGCTCGATGCAGGACATAGACGAAAAGAAGATGCCTCTCTTTCCTCCTCTGCGCTCATTCAACGGCACTGAATGGAAAAAGGAGAAGACTGAGATCAGAATGGCTTCGGATGGCCTGTCCCTATATGCCTCGTTCCTGTGCTATGATGCCGATCCGGCGAACCTTACGACGAAATATTCCGAGTCCGAAGGCACGATTTCGGCATGGAAGGATGACAGCATAGAATTTTTCCTCATGAAGGACAAGAATGCCGATTGTTATTACCAGATAGCCACCTCCGCCTCCGGCCTGAGCCATATATTCTATATGAAGACCCAGGAGGGCAGCATCACTTCCGGAGTTAACCAGGGCGATTTCCCCGCTGAATTCAAGAAGCCCTTCATACGCTCGGAAAAGTGCCCCGAAGGATACAAGGTGACAATGGAGGTCAACCTCCAGAGCATGGGCTTCCCCAAGCTTGACGCGGGCAAGGAAATACTGGTGCAGGTTGTCAGGAACTACAGGGACCTGGCTGATCCCAGCTGCGCGGAACTCCAGCTTTTCCCGACATTCATCTACGGTGACAACAGATATGGTTCGCAGAACCATGACAGAAGGGCGTTCATGCCCGCAAGGATAGTCAAGTAATTCACCGGGATGCGAAACTTCCAAGCTCCAAAGTCCAAGTTCCAATCTTAAACAGAGAAATCAAAGGCACAGCCCTTACGGGCTTAACTACGAACAAATCCTCATCTAATTCTTGATTCGTTTGTAGTTAATGCTGTAAGGCATGTTCTTGGATTTATAACAGTGAATCCTACCATTGCTTTCCCAGCATCCCATATTCTATCCGGTACACGGCTTCAATATCATGTCCGTGTCCGGATTTTGAATTGTGCGCTGCAATTATCCTTCTAAGATTTCCGGTGCCAATCCTCTTTTCCGTGGGATTTCCTGCACCAATGCTGTTGATGTGCCTAAGGAATGCCGATGTGGACTTGTATGTCTCGCACCATGTCTCCCCTGAAAATGTTCTTGCTTTGAAGATGCAGAAGGCTTTGCGGATTTCAGATTCGGTCATCAGTCGCGGCCCCGGATATGATATGTCCAGAGCCTTGAATGTCTCCTTCAGCTCATGGAATGTAGGTTCTGCCAGGATGGAAAAGAAGAGTTTTCCGCCGGGGCGCAGCCTTTCCTTTATTCCGGATGCGAGCCGGGAGAGGTCGGAAGACCACTGGAAAGCAGTGCTTGAAACGACAAGATCGAATTTGTCCCTGGGGATTTTTAAGTCGAAGTCGCAGATCATGAAATCTTTATTTCCTGCGCCAATGCCATCGGTTTTAGCCTTGCATCTCTCAATCATTTTCCTGGATATGTCAGTAACTGTAAAGCTTGCTGAAGGATACATGTTGAACATCCTTTCAGTAAGGAATCCCGTTCCGCAGCCGAGTTCCAGGATTCTTGCATTCCGGGGCAGGGCAGGGCAGTCCTTGAATATCATTCCGGCAAGGGTTTTTGCCGCATGGCCCTGGCATCTGGCGGATTCATCGTATAAATCGGCGCCCCTGGAAAAATTATCCGCTATTATTTTAGATGACATCATGAACCCTCAGGAATTTATCGACAACAAGTCCCGCTTCATCCGGATGTGTGAATGGAAGTGCATGTCCGGCGCCATTGAAAATCTTCAGGGAAGACGATTCCAGGCTTCCTGAAAGTACAGACGCCAATTCAACATCGGCTATTCTATCCTCGTTTCCGTGGAGAATCAAAACCGGTGTCCTGATTTCGGCAAGTTTCTTACGGAAATCGCATTTCAAGAGGCAGTCAAGTCCGGCAGCCAGTGCAGGGATGTTGAAGACGTCAGGTATTCGTCCATTGTATTTTCCCGGTGAATACATCGTCCTGTAAAAGCTTTTAACGAGTCCTGATGGATTTTGAAGGAGCTGCTTCTCCATGGATTCAATGGCGCCGGGATCCTGTCCGTGATCATTCCCATCGTCCTTTGCGAACTTCGCAAAACCGGACCAGATGACAAGTGCCTTTGCCGATCCGAGCTGGT
The DNA here is from genome assembly GCA_001804805.1 of Lentisphaerae bacterium GWF2_49_21. Classification (GTDB taxonomy): domain Bacteria; phylum Verrucomicrobiota; class Lentisphaeria; order Victivallales; family GWF2-50-93; genus GWF2-50-93. The sequence continues at coordinate 92,508 of MHBH01000040.1, read as the reverse complement.
CAAGACATCCGAGTGCGAGCATTGCTCCAAGCGAATGTGCGTGTAATATGCACGGGCTGGCGCAGAGCATCATCATGTTTTTATTGAAGTTTATTACTGCCCCTGCCCCGGTTCCATGGAAGAAATCGAAATCATAGACGAAGGAGTTGCCGGTTCCCATGGCAGAACAGGCTTCAGGCTGGACGGCCCATCCGGGTATTATGATTTTTTTCAATGACTTGTCCATATCCTCTGAATTTACCAAGGAATTGCGATATTCGCAAGAGGCGATTTTGAAATTGCCTCTTTCATTTTGATTTGCGACTCGTCTGCTTGGGAGTATATTCAATGATTGAAATCAGGAAATCAAACCATCCGCCGGGGGTGCCATGAATTCAAAATTGATTCTTGCTCTTCTATCCGCCGCCTTCTTTTTAATTTTTCAGCAGGGTGCGTATGCTGAAGACAAAGTGGAGGCGAAATCGGGAGAAGCCTCGGACAAGGCTGATAAGCCGCAGGCTGGAAAGACGGATGACGATGGCATGATCGACATTTCCAAGACGATAAGAGTCACCGTGAAATCCTCCGGTTCCGACCATGTGTCCCACACCATCAATTCGGATGATGGCAAGTTCAAGTTCCTTCTGAGCGCCTCGACGGCAGGTGCAGTTCTTCTATCCGACTTCCAGTTCTACCTCAAGATCCAGCCGAAAGGAGTCACCCTTTCAATGGCACCTGAAAAACCAGTTTTATCACCTGCCGTTGATGTTGAAAGCGGAAAGCTCAAGGTAATGCTCAACAAGACAAGTGAAATGAAGGATGTGAAGCTGGATCTTCCGGACAAGCACGGGATTGTACGTTTTGCGATGAGACAGCGCGACCAGATGGGGCTTTACGCGATGTCGGCGGACGGAAAGGAGCTCATGCTCATATGGCTTGGAACTTTCGACTATATATTCAACGTACCGGAGTTCGGCCAATATAAGCTCTGCAAGGATCTGGTATTTCAAATAAACGGCAAGGAGATGGAGAAGGAGGAGGTTGACAAGGGGATACAGACGGACTGTCTGGACGAAATGGAGTTCATTACGGTAAGAGGAGTAAATCCGCTTGGCAAGGGATTTACCCACAAGTACAAGGTGGATTATGATGTTCTGGAGGGCAGGATTGATGAATCGTTCAGGCATCTGTTCCATTATTTGACGAACAAGTAGGAGTACGTATTCAGTAAACTATGTCGTTTACTTAATCCGTACTAAAAATAAAATGCAGAAATTGACTGTGGACACCACGTCTTTCACGTTGAAAGCCGTTTTATCATGAAAAAACTGTTGATTACGCATTTTACAAGTAGGAGGTTGCTGCCGAATGAAGATGATATTTACAGTTTTCTTTTTAATGCTTATGGGCGGAATAATCCTGCCTGCGGAGGAGAAGAGTCCTGCCGAACTTGTGAAACAACTCGGTGATCAGAAATATGAACTGCGCCAGAACGCCATGGATGAATTGAAGAAGAGCGGTTTCAAGGCGAGGGATGATGTCAGGAAGGCGCTGTCGTCCGATGATCCCGAGGTGAAGGAACGTGCGCGTGAGCTTTGGAAAAGCCTGAAATGGATGGTCTTTGAAAATGCAGGCCAGGATATATACCAATCAGTTTCCAAGATGGCAAACAGGGACGCCGATGTCGAGATATGGGGGAATTTATATCGCGTTTACGGCTGCGACATCATTTACATCATCATGGAGATGCGTTCCGACAAGAAGCTTTCCGACGCCGGTATCAGGGGGTTTAAATATCTGCTGGAGAAATCTGATCTCGCTGAACTGTCCGCCAAGATAAGCGGATGCAAGGTGGAATCGACCAGGATGGAGCTTGTGAAGTTCATAAAGTCGGTCATGCCGGAGAACATGAATACCGAACTGTCGGTGAAGATGCTCAAGCTGCTCAAGCAGTTCTGGCTCTATGAGGACGCCGTCGAATTTGGAAAGGCCGCCTGGATAAGCTGGAAGAATGACAAGCTCATTGCCGAGACCGCCGAAGCTGTCAGGCTCGGTATGATGGGCAAGGAGATATGGGAGCATTGCATCAGGGAGATAGAGGATGAAAGAGATAAGAGCTCCCGTGAAATACTCGCGGCGTTTTATATTTCATTGGCAGGCGAGCTCGACAGGAAGGACAAGATCAAGGAGGTTCTTGGCGCCATAGGCGGAAAGATCGAGGACAAGAGTACGCTGCAGAGGGTCTGTGAAATCCTCCTGAAGAACGGCCAGTATGAAGAACTGATGAAGCTGGCTGCGGATCGCAAGGAAGGCATTTTCATCTACATGAGGATCATCGTCCTGTCACGCACAGGCAAGTCCAAGGAGGCCGAAGAGGGATGGAAGAACATCCTTGCGACAGAGTACACCGAAGAAGAACTGTTCACACTAGGTGAATTCATTTCCGAAAAGGGAAAAGACAGGCTCTCGGAACAGATATGGTGGAAGATCATTGAGCTTGGAAAGGGCAAGAAGGACAGCATCTATGTCATCAATGCCTTGCTCAGGGCCGCACCATATCTGGAGGAGAGGGGGGAATATGGCAAGGCCGCCGACATGCTTGAGCGTGTCATGAAGAGCTCAAAGGAGATTGGTGGATTCTATTTCAGCAGCAAGGTCGCCGGCGAGGACGCCGAAAAATCGCTCAGGAAGAAGCTCGAGGATCTCAGGAAGAAGGAAAAAGAGAAGGGCAGGGGCGCGGAAAAGGAGGAGAGCACCCTTGAGACGACCATTGAATAATTTCCCGGCCCCGGGAAATTACTTATTCAATAGACGTTTTATCAGTTCCTGTTCATATTTCTCCAAGTCTGCGATCGGTGCTTTTGCCACACCGCTCTTCATGGCGGCCTCGGCCACATATTTCGCCACTCTTGGAACAACGCGCGGATCAAAAGGCTTCGGGATTACGAAGTTCCTCTTCAAAGGGCATTCTCCTTCGAACATTCCTCCTGCTGCATCCTTGGGATAGGCATTTTTCAGGATCGCATAAATGTGCGGCGGGATTTTTTCATTGACAATTTCCGAAAGCGCCTTGGAAGCTGCGAACTTCATCTCCTCATTGATATCCGTAGCTCTTACATCAAGAGCTCCGCGGAAAATACCCGGGAATCCGAGGACATTGTTGATCTGGTTCTGGAAATCGCTTCTTCCAGTGCCTACGACTGCTGCGCCTGCTGCAAGGGCAAGTTCGGGATCGATCTCCGGAACTGGATTGGCCATCGGGAAGATAATCGCATCCTTGGCCATGGTTTTCACCATTTCAGGGGTGACGCAGTTGCCTTTTGAGAGGCCGATGAAAAGATCAGCGCCCTTGAGCGCGTCTTCGAGAGTCCTTGCATCTGTTTCAACGGCGAATCTTTTCTTCTGGGCGTTCATGCCCTCTGTGCGTCCCTTGTGGATGACGCCCTTCGAGTCGCAGAGTATGAAGTTCTTTCTTTTCGCTCCGCCGGCGCTTATGTAATATTCGGCGCAGGCGATGCCTGCAGCTCCGGCACCGTTTAGGACGAAGCGGCATTTCCTGATGTCCTTGCCGAGAAGCTTTATGGCATTCATGACTGCAGCCAGGGAAATGATGGCCGTGCCGTGCTGGTCGTCATGGAATACCGGGATGGACATCATCTTCTTGAGCGTCTTCTCTATTTTGAAACAAGCAGGCGCCGCGATGTCCTCGAGGTTGATCCCGCCAAATGTCGGTTCCAGCCTTTTCACGGTCTCGATAATCTTTTTCGCATCTGAATTTCCATTTTCATCGAAAACCGAACCGATGCAGATTGGAAATGCATCAATGTCGGCGAACTTCTTGAAAAGGACAGCTTTCCCTTCCATGACCGGCATTCCAGCGCCAGGCCCGATATTTCCAAGACCGAGGACGGCGGTTCCGTCGCTGACTACGGCGACGAGATTTCCCTTAGACGTATATTTCCAGATGTCATCCGGATTTGCCTGGATGTCAAGGCATGGCGCTGCGACTCCAGGGGTATATGCAAGTGAAAGATCCAGCTGTGTATCGCAAGGTTTTGTAGTTTTAAGCGCTATCTTTCCAGGCTTGCTTCCGAAGTGGTAGTCGCGCGCGGAATTCTTTAGAGCTTCATCAAGAGCCATTGAAGTATCCTTTTATTTAGAGGTTCCCTTTGTGCTTGTAAATGTCTTTCTGACGGAAATTCCTTTTGATGAAAGATATTCCTTCACCTGTTCCACGGTAAAAGTCCCGAAATGGAACAGGCTGGCGGCGAGAACTGCATCAGCTTTTCCGAAATCGAGGACTTCATGGAAATGTTCGAGTTTTCCAGCGCCACCGGAGGCGATGACCGGTACGTCGACAGCCTCGGAGACCATCCTTGTGAGTTCGCAGTCGTAGCCGTCCTTTGTCCCATCGGTGTCCATGCTCGTGAGAAGTATTTCACCGGCGCCGAGAGAGACGGCTTTCCGGGCCCATTCGACAGCATCGAGTTCGACAAGATTTCTCCCCCCGTGCGTGTAAACCGTCCATCTCCCCTTATGCTTCGCGTCTCTTTTCGCATCGATTGCGAGGACTATGCACTGGCTTCCAAACTTGCTGGCGCCAGAACTGATAAGCTTGGGATTTTTTATGGCGGCAGTATTTACGGAGACCTTGTCGGCTCCGGAGCTGAGCATGAGACGCATGTCTTCAACGGTCCTGATTCCGCCGCCCACCGTGAGCGGGATGAAGACCTGTTCAGCGGTTTTTTCGACGACATGGATCATCGTCCTACGTTCATCGCTGCTTGCGGTGATGTCGAGGAAGACCACCTCGTCCGCGCCCTGCCTGTCATATTCGCGTGCAACTTCGACGGGATCGCCGGCATCAATGAGATTGAGGAAGTTAACCCCTTTGACGACCCGGCCTGCGGTTACATCAAGACATGGGATTATTCTTTTAGCAAGCATTGCAATACCATCCGTTATTTTCTTACGGCCTTGCGGCCTTCCTGGAAGGCCTTGATATTCATGCTGATCACCTTCTCCTTGCCGCGGAAGTTGTTGGTTATCGAACTGATGAAGGATTTCTCGTCAATGCTTCTTATGATTTCACAGAAGGCGCCAAGCATCACGCTGTTTGCGCATCTGACATCTCCTATTACGTCCTTTGCGATCATGGAGGCGTCAAGGGAATACACATTGCATTTCCCGGGATTGTCGAATTTTATGTTCACTGAATCATATATAAGTATGCCGCCGTCGCGCAGATCAGGGCTGAACTTGTCTATGGACGGCTGGTTCATCGCAAGCACGACATCGGCGGTCTTGACAAGAGGGGAACCTACCGCCTCGCGGCTCAGGACAACCGAACAGTTTGCCGTGCCGCCACGCATTTCGGGTCCGTATGAGGGGAGCCAGCTGGCTTTGAGGTTCTGGAGATGTCCCGCTTCTGCAATCAGCATGCCAAGGCTGAGAATCCCCTGGCCGCCGAATCCCGCGCATTTGATCCTCAGTTCGCCTTTGATGTCAGGAACAGGAAGTTCGGATTCGTCGGATGGATGGATCTTTTCAGTTGCAAGCAGCGAATCCTTGACCTTCTCCTTGTCGTATATTCCAACAGGAGACTGTTTTGGCTTCCGTTCATTGGCGATATCCTTGAAACATTTTACAGGGAAATAAGGTATCACGTTCTTCTCGATCCATTCGTCGGTGTCCTTTGCGCTCCTCTTCATGTTGACAGGGCATCCGGAAAGAAATTCAACGAGCGAGAAACCTTTCTTCTCCTTCATATATGTCAGTGCTTTTCTCAGCGCAGCCCTTGCGGCGCGGATATTTTTCGGGGATGTGACAGCTGTCCTTTCAACGTACACAGGTGAATCAAGGGCGGCCACCATTTCACAGACCTTGAGGGGATATCCTTCGTTTTCAACTGAACGGCCGTAAGGAGATGTAAGCGTCTTCTGTCCGGGCAAGGTGGTAGGCGCAAGCTGGCCGCCTGTCATTCCGTAGACGCCGTTGTTGACGAAGAATACGGCCATGTTCTCGCCTCTGTTGGCGGCCTGTATGAATTCATTGAAGCCGATTGCCCCCAGATCGCCGTCACCTTGGTAGGAAATGACAAAACAATCCGGATTGGATCTTACAAGTCCTGTTGCAACTGCAGGTGCGCGGCCGTGCGGTACTGATATTGATGCCATGTTAAAATAGTAATATCCAAAGACGGAGCATCCGACCGGGCAGATGAAGATTGTCTTGTCGAGCATGCCGAGATCGGCGACGGCTTCAGCAATCAGCTTGTGAAGGACGCCATGTCCACAGCCAGGGCAGTAGTGCGTGCTGTGAGTTATGCCCGGCCTCCTGTCGAAGGTGTCGAAGAAGCCGCTTGGTTTTCCATATATCAGTTTTTTAGCCATTGGTCTTTCCGTGAACTGACAAGTATTTATTGATTATGTCCTGTTCGTTTGGTAAATTTCCGCCCATTCTCGAATAGAAGTGCAGGGGGATGTCCGATTCCATTGAAAGTTTTATGTCATCGAGCATCTGTCCATTGCTCAGTTCGATGCAGAGGAATGATGAAATCTTCTTTTCGAGCCGCTGTATTTCGGTCGAGGGGAAGGGGAAGAGGGTCATGGGCCTGAGGAGGCCGGCCTTATGCCCTTTTTCGCGGAGCAGGTTCACGGCTGATTTTGCTATTCTGCTTACGATCCCATAGCAGATGATCACAGTGTCGGCGTCATCGGTCATATAGGATTCGCAGAGCTGCTCGTTGCGCCTTATAAGTTCATATTTCTCCTGGAGTTTCAAATTGAGCCTCTCAAGATCGTCATAGTCGAGATAGATTGACGTGATGTAGTTTTTCCGGTATTCAGCGGTTCCTGCAATGGCCCAGTCCGGGATCGGCTTCTTGTCAACCGGATCCGGCAGCAGCACGGATTCGATCATCTGGCCTATCAAGGCGTCGGAGAGCACGTAGACCGGCGTCCTGTAATTGTCGGCGAGTTCAAAAGCCTTCATTGTCAACGAGCACATCTCCTGCGGGGAGTTGGGGGCCAGGACGATGCATTTGTAGTTGCCATGTCCGCCGCCCTTGACGACCTGGTTGTAGTCGCCCTGTTCCGGGCCGAGATTGCCAAGGCCGGGGCCGCCTCTCATAATATCGACGATTACAGCGGGGAGCTCCATTGTGGCGATGTATGAGATTCCTTCCTGCTTGAGACTTATTCCGAGTCCCGAGGATGCTGTGATTGCGCGTCTTCCTGCGGCTGACGCGCCGAGCACCATGTTTATCGCGGCCAATTCCGATTCGGCCTGCAGGAAAACCCTTCCGAGCATCGGGAAGAGGGCCGCGCCGGAATGCGCAATTTCGTTTGCGGGTGTTATTGGATATCCGAAGAAACAGTCGCATCCGGCCAGAAGGGCGCCATATATGACGGCGTCATTCCCTCTCAGCATTATTTTATTTCTTTCACTCATATATTATGTTCAGGTGTTGTCTTCCGTCTCCTCGTATATTGATACGGCGCCGGGCTCGGGGCAGGTATAGAAACATGAACCGCATCCAATGCATCCTTCGCCGATATAGAAGGCGTATCGATAGCCATACGAATTAAGCTTGTTCTCCAGGCGGAGGACTTTTTTCGGACATGAGTAGACGCATCTTTCACAACCCTTGCACTCGTTCACGGTTATGACCGGTGTGAATTTCTTCTTTTTCCTGTCCATTGAAAAAAAACCTCAAATAAAAATTGAAATAATATACATAAAAAAATGAAAAGTTTTAGGAAGGGAATGAAAAAACAAGGAATTTATCCCGGAACATCAGAAAGGGGGCGGAATTATTTCTTATCCTTCTCGAAGAACGAGAGGAAGCCGACATCCGTACCGGACTTGTCTGTTTTCATTTTCCTGAAGGCGGTTGTCTTGGTGACATGGAAAGAAGTCTGCTCCAGCAGGGATTCATATTCCTTGTCGTCGACATCCTGGCCGGACGAGCTCATTTCATCGGTCTCTGAAATTGGCCTGTCGCTGAGCATGAAGACAGTCTGCCCGACCCTGACATGGTCGCCAGTCTTGAGTTCCTGTTTTCCGTTTATGAAAACGTTGTTCACCCTGGAACCGTTGGTGCTTCCCATATCCTCAAGCAGGACGCCTTCGACGTTCACATATATCTTACAGTGTACGCGGGAGACCTTCTTGTCAAAGACGCAGACGGTGTTCTTTTCGCTGCGTCCGATGGAGTTCTCTCCTTCGATGAGCTGGAACTCCTCCCCCTTGTTCATACCGCTGAGACAGATAAGTTTTGGCATTTCGGCTAAGGCTCCTGAATAATTATCCATGAAATATTCCGGTTGATTCTTTTGTTTCCATCACTTCCACATTAATTAAGCTATAATCTATTTTTATCAATTGAAAAATCAAGCAATAAAAATCAAAATTAAAAAAAAGTATTAATTGATTGGATTTTTCGCATCTGAATTATTATAATGATAAACCAATAATTATAAAATGCGATTTTAAAAACGCAGAAAGAGGAGAAAATGAGAGTATTCAACTTCAATCCAGGCCCGGCGATGCTTCCTACAGAGGTGATGGAACAGGCCCAGCATGAGTTTTCGGATTATCATAAGACCGGATGTGGCATCATGGAGCATTCGCACAGGGGGGCGGAATTCACAGAGGTGATTGAGACGGCCGAGAAGAATATAAGGGAGCTCATGAACATAGGCGACGAGTATGCCGTCCTGTTCATACAGGGCGGGGCAAGCCTCCAGTTCGCCATGATTCCGATGAATCTGCACGTTCCCGGGACTTCCATGGAATACGCAGATACCGGCGCATGGTCCGCCGCCGCCATCAAGGAGGCGAAGTTCATCGGTGATGTCAAGGTCGTGTGCAGCTCCAAGGACACGAAATATAACAAGATACCTGACATACGCCACTGGAAGCTCGACGCCAAGGCCTCATACCTGCACATAACAAGCAACAATACTATTTTTGGAACACAGTACCATTCCTTCCCTGATTCAAAGGTTCCGTTGATAGCCGACATGTCGAGCGATTTCATGTCCAGGGTGGTTGATGTCGACCAGTTCAGCCTCATCTATGCCGGTGCCCAGAAGAACATTGGACCGAGCGGTGTTGCGGTGGTCATCATCAAGAAGGAACTGGTGAAGCGGACTCCTGCAAATCTTCCGACAATGCTCAAATACGGGACATACATTGACAGCAATTCCCTCTACAACACTCCGCCCACATTCGGAATCTACATGATCCGTCTTGTGACGGACTGGATGAAGAAAAAAGGCGGGCTTGCGGCAATCGAGACAATAAACGATGCCAAGTCGGAAGCTCTCTATGAAACAATTGAGGAAGGTGAATTCTACAGCAATCCAGTCGAGCCTGCGAGCAGATCCAAGATGAACGTCGTATTCCGCCTGCCCAGCGAGGCCCTCGAGGAGAAGTTTGTCAAGGAGGCCAAGGCCAAGGGCCTTATCGGGCTCAAGGGACACCGTTCAGTCGGAGGAATCAGGGCGAGCATCTATAATGCGATGCCTCTTGAAGGAGTTGAAAAGCTCATTGATTTCATGAACGCCTTTGAAAAGGCGAATTCCTGAGGAATCATGGCAATTTGAAAAGAGCGTCGCGGCATTGCCACGATGCTCTTTTTTATTAACAGATGATGGTGTATTATCAATAGCAACGTGCAAAATCTACATGAGGCGAGATGGTGGCAGCCCGAACAGGGGAATAAAGTCTTCTGCCGCCTCTGTCCAAGGGCATGTCATGTTTTCGAGGACAGGACGGGTTTCTGCGGGGTCAGGAAGAACATCGCCGGCAAGCTCTATGCGCTGGCCTACGGACATCCTGTGGCACTCAACATTGATCCCATAGAGAAGAAGCCTCTTGCCGAATTCATGCCCGGAACATGGACATTCTCACTCGGCACATACGGATGCAATCTCGCATGTTCATTCTGCCAGAACTACCATCTGTCAAGAGGCTATTATGACAAGGAGAAGGGGGAGGGGGGGAGCGGCAAGTTCTTTTCGCCGGAAAAAATCGTCCAGCTGGCAATGATAGAAGACTGCAAATCAATTGCATTCACATACAATGAGCCGGTAATCTGGTCGGAATATGTAATAGACATAGCAACGCTTGCGAAGAAAGCCGGACTTGCCACGGTCCTGGTTTCAAACGGATATGTCACTCCTGAGGCCGCAGCCGATCTCTTCCCGCTGATTGATGCCGCCAACATGGACATGAAGGGTTTTTCGGAAGACTTTTATTCCAAGATGACCGGAGGCAGGCTCGCACCCGTCCTGGATGCGATTAAATATTATTTGTCGCTGGGCGGGCATCTTGAAATCACAAATCTTGTCATCCCGAATAAAAACGATTCCGATGAGATGATAGGCGCCTTCCTGGATTGGACGGAAGAGAATCTCGGCAAGGAAATCCCCCTGCATTTTTCAGCATATCATCCGGACTACAAATACAAGGAGAGTCCACGCACGCCTCCCGGAAAACTCTACGAGATAAGGGAAAATGCGATGAAGCGCGGATTCAAGAGCGTCTATCTGGGAAATATATTCCTGGTGGAGCCGCCGGACAATCAGAAGGCGAAAAGCTGGACAAAGTGAAAATTCAGCGGTGTTTTTTCCTGGTGAAATGCTTCGAATCACCCCGTTCATCATAACCGATGGTTTCCCCGATTGAGGAAATCCTGCGTTCGAGACAGCTCTTGCAGAGGGAGGAATTCTCATCAAGGCATGGCTTGTCGTCATACAGCTGGTAGGAAGACCTGTATTTTGTGTCAGTGATGTTTGGCATTATGATATTGGCTCCTGCGAGGAGCCCCATCTCCCTTCCGGTGGGATTCAAGGATTGGAGGGCGGTTGTTGATGCGATATTCACATCCTTGAGATATATCCTGGTCACGGCGATCATCTTCAATGAGAGATTGAGCTGGTATTCCTTGATCTTGTCAAAGTTGGGAAAAGAATCGGCGAGGGGGGTCTCCTTATGGACTATGTATGGCCCCATCCCTATCATGTCGGCGTCGATTTTCCTGAAAAATATTATATCGTTGGCCAGGTCGTCAATTGTCTGGTATGGAAGACCAATCATGACACCTGTTCCGAGCTGGAAACCAAGTTTCTTAAGGTAATCGAGGCATTTCAGCCGTGCAGAATAAAGGTGGTTTTCAGGATGGAGCTTCCTGTAAAGTTTCTCATTTGAAGTTTCAATCCTCAGGAGATATCTATGGGCGCCTGCATGCATCCATCTTCTGTAAGTATCCTTGTTCTGTTCACCAAGCGAAAGCGTCACGCCCAGCCTGCCGTCGGAGAACTTCTTGATTTTCTTAAGGATCATCTCGATGAAATCAATGAAATGACCCGATGTATTCTCGCCGGCCTGGAGGACGATTGATCCATATTTGTTCTTTAAAGCCCATTCAGCGGCGTTCAGAATCTCCTCTTCGGTCATCAGGTATCGTTCCTGTGCCTTGTTGCCATTCCTTATTCCGCAGTAATAACAGTCCTTTTCACATACATTGCTTAGTTCAATGATTCCGCGGAAGTAAACGGTTTTTCCGATATTGGAGGATTTTATGCCATAAGCATAATCAAAGAGTTCCTGCATTTCTGATTTATTGGTGATACTGAGAAGGAATTTCATATCATCAGACGATAGATTGGAGCCGGAAGACAGATCGTCCAAGATATTGGCAAATGTTCTCATGTGCTCGTCCTTTATTTCTTCTTCAGCAACGGTTCTGTATATTTCTGATACAGGCTGAACAGATATTCAATCCGTTTCATTTCATCGGAGAATCCCTGTGGACGGTAACAGAGATCGACTGCCTTGTCGAGTTCCTTGTGTGCTTTGATTAGGGCAGGAGGCATAGAAAGTGGATCGTATAGTTCCGCAAGCGAACTGTCAGGAAACTCTTTTCGTACATCCAGAATCCGCTGGGCCGACCGCTCCACTAACTTCATGTTCTTTTCCGAAGGTTTGTCCGGCCATGGGAAATTATTATAGACGATGTCATTAGAATATCTGAAACGGCTTTCCAGCCTTCCACAGACGTATCGCATCCATATCATGTGCATTTCTGAACTAAGCATTCCGAAATGATACAACGTGGCGTTCGGAATACACGCACAACTGTCATGAACGATATAATCAGGAGAGAAGAAGCCAAAAGGGACATATTTCCTGTTCTCGGAAGTGTGACGTGGAATTAAAATATAATTGTCTTGAGGCTGGCGGATTTCAGCAAATAGGGCAGGGATGTCTGCAGATTTTCGAGTAGGTATCTTTTTGCTCGCTAATCTGAATTCCCGAACTTTTTTGACGCGAAGCATTATATCGGGTAATTGTTTTAATTCGCTAGGTTCCAAGCCAACAAGCCAGACACACCATCTTTTCTGATTATTCAAATATTCTTTTGCACTGATTAAAGGCCTTATAAACTTATTGCACAAAGGTTCTGAGCTTATAAGGGAATTCTTCTCCTCATCTGTCAGAATTAGATTACAATCATCAACAGGTTTATTTCCATAGATGATTTCCGGAACAGGAGATATTGCTTTTTTCCTTGACAATACTACGATGTCGCTCATCTCAACAAGATAAGGATTTATATTGCTCGCAGGCATCTCATGCGCCTCGGAATCAGGCCTGTCATAATAATAGATAAACTTTCTGTTTGTGTCATAATTCGCGAAGCCTATTATTACGACATAAACATGGGCCATTCCCCTTGCCTCGTTGTTCCATCTGAACGTTCTATGTCCAAAATGAATCTTGATATGATATTTATGATAGAGTTCATTCCATAATATCCCCGGCTGTTCACCCTGCGAAATAGAATTGGTGGAGACAAATGCCACTTTGGTTTTTGTGTCCTGTATATATTGGGCGGCCTTAAGATACCAGCACGTGACGTAGTCGAGGGACTTGTGATTTTTCATGCTCTGAAAAACCAAGTCCATGTCGGAGTCCTGCTGCGAATTTCGCAGATGTTTGCCAATGAAGGGAGGATTCCCTAGAATATAATCGAATTTCATGCCATGCATGTCCTGCTGGCTTTGGATTTCCTTTTCATCCACGACGTTGAGCTTTTTGGCAAGTACGTTGATGGTGTCATAATGTGCGCGAGGCTCTTTGACAATGCCGACGTTCACCACATTGGCGGACACGTCGAAATAATCCCCGTGCATAAAGCTGTTCCAATCAAGCTGGAGGGCGTTCGCGTTTGCGATGTTCGCAGACTTCTGGAGCGGAAGACGGACAAAGTAGTCGCCGACAGCTTCAGACAATTTAATGTTCATCTGATGGTCCATCAGCCACATTGCGACTTCCGCAACCCTTGCAGGGAACTCCTCGATTTCAATTCCGTAAAACGAATCGACGTCAATCTTGGAGAAATATTTTATATCGAGGATGTCGCCATGTTTGTGGAGGACCTTGAGTATCTCGATTTCGAGAAGCCGCAGCTCCCTGTAGGTTATTACAAGGAAATTTCCACAGCCGCAGGCAGGATCGAAGAATTTCAGAGATGCAATCTTATCATGAAAAACGCGAAGCTTTGTCTTGACGTTCTTAATTCCATCGAATTCAGACTGGAGCTCATCAAGGAAGAGAGGTTTTATGACCTTGAGAATATTCTTTTCAGAAGTGTAATGAGCGCCAATATTCCTTCTTTTCTCCGGATCCATAACGGACTGGAAAAGGGAACCGAATATTGCCGGCGATATCTTGCTCCAGTTGAAATAGCAGCATTCCAGGAAAGAGTTTCTCATTGAGGAGTCAAACGAGGCGAGGGGAAGGGGTTCTTCAAATAGTTTCCCGTTAATATACCTGAATTGAGCAAGTCTTTCGTCAAGTGTCTTATGTCGTTGTGCTTCCTGGGTGTTTAAGACCTGGAAAAGATGTGCGAGCTTTGAGCCAGTATCCGAACCGTCGGGGGTCATCTGCTCTACATATTCAGCAAAAGTACCTTTTTCGAATATCCCAGTATCATCGGCAAAAAGACAGAAAAGTATCCTGACAAGAAAGAGTTCAAGCTGATGTCCAGAGTAGCCGGATTCAAGTAGTTTGTCATGGAGCCGTCCCATCAATTCTGCGGCCTTTATATTGACAGGATCCTCATCTTTATAGGTTTGCTTCCTGTAACCTGCGATAAATCCGAAAAGATGAATATTTGCATGAAGCTGAGAGAGGTTGAACTCGCTCTCGGAGCCATCTTCAAGATCGTAAAGGCGCAATCTTTCAAAATCAGATACAAGGACATATTTGGGAAGTTCATATTCCTTGAGGCCAGAGAAATAATCTAAAGCCTGAGAATAAGCCTTATTAAGGTCTTTCCCCTTTGATTTATGTTCAACTAAAAGAGTGCCTTTCCAAAACAAGTCGATAAAACCATGTTTATCGCCAATTAGCTTTACAGGTTCTTCAAAGGTTGCGATACGTTTGCGGGATATTCCGAAGACATTGAAGAAGGAATCCCAAAAGGATTTAGCTTCCGACCGTTCGCAGTTGACTTCTTTCCACTCGTTGGAAAACTCAATTGCTCTTTTATTGATTTCATTCCAGCTTAAAGGCATGATAATAAATTATTCAGTTAAGATGAACATAAATAATGTGATTGATTAATTTGATACCAGAAGAAATAAAGGCAAGTATAAAAGTCAAAAGGATAGGGGAATGATTAATATAAATATTATAGATTATGTTAACCATATAGAAGCATTAATAGATTAAAGCCGCCAGGCTGGCAACGTCGCATAATGGATAGCTTATGTCTTTTCTCCTCCCTGATTCTTCTTTCATAAATTGGAAAAGGCATAACGATATTATGCGATCGTTGCTTTTATTATGTAGTAACTGATTTTCGGCTGGCCGTCAGGCTCCTGGTTCTGCAGCTGATCCCGAAAAAGCTAAAATGAGGCTAAATATTTTTTTAAGTTTTTGGCGATTGATGAAAATATTTGTTGGCATGAAGTTGTAAAATAGGGGGTATTGGGATATGGATTGCCTCTTAAAAATTGAAATTTGACGTGTTTCTGTGAAGGTTTTTTCCAGTTTTAACAGGGAAATTTGGAAAGTTGGGTATTTTGACTTTGGACATAAAAAGAAATCTTAGGCTTTATTGTCATTCTCTGTGATGCCCTCAGATTCAATGGAAAGGGCTGTTTTTGAAGCTTTACCGTTAATCTTGTCTCTTCTGTCTTGTTCTTCTGTTAGGTAGTCTTTCCATGCAAGTAATGGTCTGCTTTTTGGTGAATATCTGTAGATTTTGAATTTTTTCTTTTCCCATATTGGTAAAACAGATGCTGATCCTCCTGAAAGACCTAAAAGAGTGCTGATTTTTTTAGGGCTGACAAGTCCACAGCTTTCGTTCCATGAATCTGTAAACCATTTTTTATAGTCATTCATATTACACTTCTAAGATATGTTTTATCTTCATTATAAGATGTTTATGGACAAAATCAATACGTGAAGATTGAAATTAAATCTTAGTATTGTTAGATTATCTATGAAATGTAAGATTAATCATCTTACATAACAAAGTTAGAAAAACTTCAAAAAAAGGGGTGTGAACGATGAAATCAATGATTTTAGTGTCTGGGACAGTTTCAAGAATCGGTGATCCTAAGAAAAACGAGCAGGGTCAAATTTCAAAGTATGTCACTGTAGACTATGAAGGTGGGGCTATAAATGCCCCTTGTTCGCTTCCAGTGCTGCCTCCTGTGGGTTCAAAGGTGAATATCCAGGTCGAATCGAAGATGGAGACTACTTATCTTTTCAAGCGTGTAATGGCTGTTGCCGTTCCCCAGGTGATTGTAAAAATTGAAGAAAGAAAGGTATAGGCTATGGCTTTTACCCCCTGTCTAACAGCGGGTAAAAGTATTCAAATTGATACCGAGCCAGTTTTGAGTATTGATAAGTTGGCTCTGGTTTTTGAGATCCCAAGCTTACATAAAAATGATTTATATTCGAAAAACTTTTACAAGATTTTATACTCATTATTGGATGGATGCCAAAAAGAGTTCAGCGAAACAAAAATATTCGAGTTCAATGTCAAGTACAATAACTGTTTTGTAAGCTGGGGTCGGGGGATTGAATCCGATTCGAAGTTAAGAATTGAATTCAATCCCTCGAGTCTCAAACTGAATGAGATTTGTTTACTTTTACAGATGCTCGGGAAAAGAAGGCTTATTTCATGCAATGTGTCTAGAATTGATGTTGCTATCGATTATGGAAGGGAAGTTAATCCGTTGGCTTTTTGTGATAAGTATGTGAGAAAACATTCAGTTTATTGGGGTAAGGATACAGGAGCGCAAAGTGTATATCTTGGATCAAAGAAATCAGATAAGTTTACGAGAATATATGATAAGTCTTTGGAACAAAAAGAGTCGTTTGATATTAAAATTGGTGGTTCATGGTGGCGTGTTGAATCTGAGATTAGAACTGGTTTTTACTGGCTTTCTTCATGGTATTATGACGATAAGAATAATCCTTTCAGAAATCTTTCATATAACGAGAAATTTTATTTTGCAAAAAAGAATACTTTCACAAAGCTTGCAGAATATTTTATTCTTCATGAAGGTATCCAGGCATTTTTTGCAATCTGTGATAAGCAGATTAGACATAGATTGCGGAAGCAACTTATCGAAGTTGAATTTTTTCATCAGCCAAGGGATGTATTTAAGAAATATTTTACTGTGCAATGGGGATTGTTCAAGAATGAGATGGAAAGGATTGCTGATACAAAAAGAACTTTTTAAATAAGGGGTTAAATATGACTTTAGGACAATTTTTACATATTCGTTCGGTTGAAAACCCAAGTTTTTTTAATGTTAGGTCATATCCTAGGGATGTTAGGATTTGTCAATGTTGCACAAACAAAAAAGATGACATGAAAATTATATCTAATGGTTGTGTTCAAATGAGAATTTGTAAGTCTTGCAGGGATTCATTGAAAGAGTTTTTTGAGAAGAAGGGGTTTAAAGTCTAATAGGGGAAAAATTAAAAACCTTCGGGTTCCCTGTTGTATAGGATACCCCTTTCAGCAGGGTTTTTAATTAAGGAATTATAGCTATGATTGATCACATAGTCGTAATATTGGCGGGAGTAGGGATTGGGTTCTTCATTCACATGGTTGCAAACATAATGAAGGCCATAATTCTTGTTCTCGGGGGTGGAGAAGAAAAAAATATCCATTGGGAGCACTGACAATGAAATATGTAAAATATTTAGTTATGACTCTTGTGGCCATGGTTGCTGTTATCGGACAGAATGCAGAAGCTGCATTCCTTACGATTGACAACACTAAGACGGGTCTTGAAGCACTTGTTTTCAATCCCAGCGAGATTGTAAGTCCACTACTTATAATTATCGCAAGTCTTCTGGTCGCTTGCATCGTAGTTCCTGCGATTTTCTTCGTTTGGAACTTGATCTCCGGTTTGCTGTTCAAAAAGAAAGCTTGACGGAGTAGGGGAGGGGGTCAAACCTCTCCCCTGTTTTTAAAGGGGTGGATTATGAATCAAGATCAATTAGATGCTTTGCTGAATATTCTGGATCAGCTTAGGGTTGTAAACGAAAATCTTCTGAATTTGCAGACTGGTGATAATTCTTTTCTTATCCAGCAAATAGGCGTTATCCAGATGCTTTTTTGTTTCTTTCTGGGAATCTTCATATACAAATTTTTTGTGGAGCAATGCAAGTGAATTCAATAGGGAAAATAATATTTATTTTTGTGATAATTACGGCCTTTTGTTCGATGTCGAAAGCTCAAGACTGGCAATTATACAACACGTATAATTTTTCTCCTGGTGAACCTCCTGCATGTAGCTTTCCTCATATTCCATTACCGTTTAAAATAAAGAATATTTCAACACAGGTTATTTATATGTATGTGGCACCTGCAGGAAACTGGGGAGCACGTTCTAATTATATTGGTTTGCCTTACAATACAAATGGAATTTGGGGAGGTGGAGAAGTCATAATAACAAATGACAATATAAGCGGTCAATATGATACTACATTTGCAACATGGTTAAATTGGGTTTTCTCTGATTATTCTGGATCGATTGAAATTTATACATTGAATATTGTTCCACCTGATACATTTAATTTGAATGTAGCAGGCGGGAACGGATCGGGAAATTATGCTCCTTTTACTGTTGTAGACATATCTCCTATAATTCCTGCGGGATGTCATTTTGTTAAATGGCAATCTGCCGAAAATTTATTACAAGATGAAACTGTTGCAATCAATCAAATTGTGATGCCTGGCTCTGATTGGACTGTTACAGCGGTTTTTGCAGAAGGTGTTGAAAATGACGGTATTGATACAGACGATGATGTTCCTGCTATAAATTCGCTTAAAGATGCTGTTACTGCTGGTTTTATTGGTGTGAATGAAAGGCTTGACACAATTGTTGATAGACTTGACGATATACTTGAAAAGCTTGTAGATGATTCGGGAAATGCTCCTGAAGTTTTACAGCCTATTATTGAAGAAAGGCAATTTCAAATGCCGGATGAATTTCAGGATTTACAAGAAGAAGCTGTAAATCCTGAAAGTTTTCGCGTTGACATGTTCCAAAAAATGAGGGATGAAATAGAAAAATTAAGAATAGGTTTTGGCGATGGATATTCAAAGCCTCCTGTAAAGGTTTTTATTCTTAGTGATCTTCCTTGGGTAGGGAATTTGATAGGAAATATTAGTTTGGATTTTAATAGTTTTCCTCAGGGGGTTGATGATGTAAGGATTTATGCGAGAAGATTTTTATCTTTCGGATGTGCTATTTTTGCATGTTATTCGTTAATTTCCATAACATTTTTACTGTTGAAGGTGTGATATGGCTGGCGGGGGATCATTGTTTGGCTGGGTTGGAAAACTTCTTGCTTTAATTGCTTCTGTAGCTGGGAAGCATATGAGCCTTTTAGCTATTGCAACTGGTTTTGTTCTTACTCTAATATCATTGTTTTTCAAAAGTCTTTTTGAATTTTTATCAAGCTTTGGAATTTATCTTTTAAACAAGGTACTTGGTCTACTTTCGGAATTGTTTCCTAAGGTAACAGGTTTTGAACATACATTTTCAATATTTGATTATGCCTCTGATTATTTGATGTATGCAAATCATTTCATTCCAGTATCCGAGTCATTGGATTTCGCATTATTTATTTTTTCTTATTCTGTAATGCTTTTCATATCTATTTTTGTCCTTAAAGTAGTTTTAAGATTCAAGGTGTTTTGATGTTGAATACAACTACAGGAAAGCAGAGACAAGGGATGTCATATTCGCAGTTTAAAAGGGGTAAATGTAACTTAGCAGGGGCTGAAAGATGTTATCAGTTATTACAGGCAAACAGAGGGCTGGCAAGACTTATTATTGTGTCAAGGAAATAATATTTCCTGTCCTGAACGATTCGAAAAGGCATGTGTTTACAAATCTTCCTATCAATCCGGATTATCTTGTTCGGTATATGTCCAGGAATCTTTTCGAGCATTCGGAGCTTATGTCCAGGATACATATTTTCATGGATACATCTTTTTTCAGTCTTCGTGAATTCCAAAGGAAGAATCCTATGTTCTTCAGGCATTTCAAGGAAAATATAATTTCCGATAAGAACATAAAATCTTTCTGGGAGCACGTTAAGGAAAATTCAGTCATAATTTTTGATGAGATTTACGAATATTTTTCATCTACTGATTATCTTGATAAGTCGGAAAAGAATGTGGATCTTCGTAAAAAACTTCTTAGCGTGTCTCGTCAACATGGGCATTTCAAACAGGATATTTTCCTTGTTTCTCATTCTTATCAGGATCTTGATTCGTTCATTAAAAGGGGAATTCAATATTTGTATGTTGTACGTAATTCAAAATACACAAATATTGTCAATTCAAGGTGGTTTACGGGGCTTAAATGGCCTGTCCAGTTCTTTATAGTGGAGGGGTTCGAGTTCGGGGAAAAATCAGCGGCCGACAGGTTTTTTATTCCTTCAAAAAAGGAAATTTTCAGGTGTTATAATTCTTTTTCTAATTCAAGGGTTGTCGGCAGGAACTTTGTGAATGATAAGACTCAATCGTCCACGGATTATAATCAGTCTATCTGGGTAGGACTTAGAAAGTTTTTTAGGCAATTTAAGATGACATTGATTTTTTTTACATGTCTTATATTGGGTGTTTTCTTTTGTTTCAAGGCTTATTTAAAGATGGCAATGGCTCCCATTCAGGTAAAATATAAGAATGAAAATATTGATAAAAGCAAAGCAGTAGCTGAAAATAATGTTGTTTCAAAGTCTGAAAAACCATTGAGTGCTCCAGTTGAAAAGAAGGATCAGAAGGAAAAGACAGAGGAAATTAAAGTCAAGCTTAGAACTGACAAGTTGATAAAATATTCTAATGGAATTTCTATTAGGGTAGGGGAACTATATAAGGGGTATCAAATTGAAAAAATTGACAAGGATTTTGTTTATTGCACTGACGCTTCTGGTAAGCGTTTCAAATGCAGCCACCTCGGAGTTATCAGAGAATGAGTATTTTTTTGATGATGTTCTTGCAAGTGAAGTTCTCCAGGTGATTGCAGAAGACTATGGGATTAACATAGTTGTTTCTGAGGAATTCAAGACGAAAAAGCTTAATCTTCGTATAAAGACTGACAGTCTCGAGAAGCTTCTTAAAACTCTTTCATGGATCCTTAACTGTGATTATGTGGTCAAGGATGATATTTACTTTTTTGGTGGTAAAACAATAGTTTATGATGTCCGTGAAACATTTGGGATAAAGGATATTTCAAAGCAGTTTGGTGATAAGACTGATACAGTAGGGGACAAGGTTGTCATACATGGAAATGAAAGAGAAGTTAAGAATGTTTCAGAGGCTATTGATTTGGTAAAGAAGATGAATGCATGTGAAGTTTATTTTTATATATTCCAGGTATCATTTGATAAGGGAAAGAATTTTGGAATAGGGGTTAATCCAACTATTAAAATGAAAGATTTGGATTTTGACACTTTTAAGGGTGGGAAATTTGATGTAAAGGATTTTTTTGAGGGTTCCAAGGTATCGTTTGATGTGAAGACTGATTTTTCAGTAAGGGATTTTAAGGAAATTTACAATAATACTCTTTCCTGTGTTTCTGGCAAGAAATCAAATATAACTCTAGGGTTTTCTGAGGACAGGGAAATATTTGATGCCGTTCCTGTTGGTGGTCAAAGTTCTATTTATAAGACTGGATATAATCAGTTTCAAACTGGTTTAAAGATTGACGTTGAACCTTTTTTTGATTCTAAAGAAAAGATTTGGAACGTTGAATTTAAGTTAGAAAATTCTGTTCAGAAAGGATCTAACCAAAAGGATATTGTTTCTATGAATTCTACATTGATTACAAAAAATGAAGCTACTACATGCCTGGCATCGATCAACCTTGATAAGCAGGAAAAGAAGAAATCAGGTTTCCTTAATGCTTTTGAGTTTTTTCAATGGTTTATGCCTTCCGATGATTCTGAGAAGAAAATAACAATGTATGTCATAGTATCGGTTAAAGTGAAGTGACCAGGCCGGATAAAAGGCCGTAGGTCCTTTCCGGCCTGGTCACTTCCGCAACGTCGCATAATATACATTATGTTAAGTCGTTCAGCCTCAGGCAAAGGGTACAGTGCTTGGCTTATCAGTAATTCAATGAAGATGTTATGACTATTAATGATTTCGGGTGTTAATAACTTGTCAATTATGCATATGCTCATTATTAAGCTCGCCGATAATATCCTCCGGCAATGATTTGATGGAAATAACTTTTGCAGTATTGCCGTCTGGAAGAATCACCGGGTCGCCTGTCCTTTTGGAGACGACCGCCTTTGAGAATCTAGAATCGCTGGAAAGCATGTTTCTTTCAGGATCAGAGTCCCATAGCCCTACTATATGGTAAGTTTCCATGGTTCCGTTTATGTCAAGGACGACCGTTGTACCAATCCTTGCAAACTCCGATGATTCAATCTTTTCAAAGTTGAAAGGTATTACATTCGCCAGATCCTGTTCAAGCTCCGCCTTCCTACGGTTAAGGAAACGCTGTCTTTCCTTTGCAGCTGAATATTCTGCGTTCTCCCTTAAATCACCAAATCCCCTGGCATGTGAGATAGCAGCTGTATTCTCCGGGAGATGCTTGTTGATTATGTCCTCGAATTCCTTTATCCTTTGATTATAGGACTTCATTGATGTCACGGGAATAGGGGTATCAGCCGACTTGTCTGTTTTCTGTATGTTTACAGCCCCCCTGCCCTGATTCTTCTCAAGGAATTTCTTGAAGTCAGGGGAAAGCCTCGACATTTTCGCCAGAAGGCTCTGTATTTCATATTGCGACAACGCTTTATTGATCCTTATCGCCTCAAATATCCCTTCCTCATTCTCCGAATGTAGTTCGAGGAGATATTTCTGCAGCTCCTGGTTTTCGATAAGAATCTTCTTAAGCTCCTTTATCGATGATGGCCATGACATCTCCTCGTTGTCCGACAATGCATGGAAGATGTTCCTGAATGTCAATTTTGACAGAATGTTCCCGGGGACAGAGTTCCTGTTCTTCCACATATGCAGCAGGAGGTCTGCCGTGAGGTTCTCCAATCTGCCAAGTTTTGCGTATTCCATCGGGCCGGTCGAGGCATTCATGGCCCTGTAAGGCAGTTTCATCATCAATGAGCCGATGTATTCCTTTGAAAAGACGGCGGCTGTTATTTCAAGCAGGTTTGGAATGTGCTCATATGGTATCTCATCCCATAAGGCGAGTTTTTCACGGGATGCATTCTCAAGCTTTTCAGGCCAGAAGGAAACCCTGCCTTTGAGATTGACGGTGATTCCGGAGATGTCCTGGGGCTTGCATCCTACGGAAATCAGAAGTGAAAGGGTTTCTGCAAAAAGAATCTGCTCCTGCATCCCGGGGGTTTCTTTCAGCTTTGATAGGCATTCCCCAATTTTTTTCCTTTCGGACTCCGTCAGCAGGCCGATCTTCATGGATTTCGCGATCATGCCGGAAAGGATTGTGTGGAGTTCCTTGATGTTCCTTGCCGATGAAATGTCCTTTTCAGCAGTATTTGCTCCAGCTGCTTCCGCCGCCTTCCACCATGTATTGAACTGGTCGAGAGTCAATACATCAGGCAGGAGGGTGAAAAATGCTATCTTGTCGATTTGCGCTTCGGACAGCGGGAGAAGTGTATGTTTGTTCAGGAGTGCAATCCATTCGCCGCGGTCTGTTTTTCCATTCTTGGCGGAAGAAGCCAGTCCTTTCAACATTTCATTCCCGTCTTTAAAGGGAATGAATTCCGAGAGGAGCTTGCCCAGTGAAACAGGATAGGCCTTCTTGCCTGCGGGCGCATCCTTGACGTGGATTGCCCCTGTGAGCGGATCGATGGATGTGACGATTCCCCACTTGTTCTCCTTTTCCGAAAAGAAACAAAGCCCCTCCTTGAGCAGTTGCAGCCTGCGGAACTTCAATGCGATGGTCGCTGGCGCAGATTCCGGATCCTTCAGCCCAAGGGCGGATGCGGCGGCATTTCTTGACACATCCTGCGGGATGGTCTTCTTCAGCGCCTTGTACAGGGTATTTCTCAGCATCTGGGAATCAGGCGGGGCGAGTTCGCAAAGCCGGTAGGAGAAAAGGGATTTCCGGATCGAATCCTCCACTGAGTCACCCCAGTGTTCAAGCAGGAGGCTTATATGTTCCGGGGCATCTCCAGAAACGAGCCCGGGCAGCGCCGCCAAACCGGACAAAAGCGCATCAAGCGTTTCCTGGCTGTCCGAATCAGCGGCTTCAAAGAAGAGATTTTCAAGCGTCTGGGGCGATGTCATGTGTGTAAATGTTTCAGAAGGAGAACGGTTCGTCCTTGGGTTCGCCGTTGAATATCCTGTAATTCAACTTCGCGTTGTCTTTCAGGGACTTTGCAGTCACAGGATCAAACTGGCCTCTGATAATCACCGTATCCTCGTATTCGCTTGCTATCCTGTCCGGTGTTATTGCACGGTAGAAGACACCGTCGACAAGGAGGCCGACTTCGCCATAGGCATGGCTCACGCTGAGCTGCAGCCATGCGAGTTTTCCGTGATAGTCCAGCTTGACCTGGAGGTCGTAGAAGCCTTTTTTCTGGGCGGAAGGGATCATTTCGATGTCCATGATATTGCGTGAATGGAGATATGCATTCGTATTTATCCATATGGTCCTGCCTGCATAGGTCGGCACTTCCTTTTCAATGCTCTGGGCTCTCGGGTATTTCACAATATCATTGAGTGTCAGCACATATACCGGCTCCTTTTTCTTGCTTCCGAAGTCCGTCGTGTCACAGCTGCAGAGCGATATGATCAGGAGGAGAGGGGCGAACCAGTTTAAAATCCTATTTTTTTTCATCGTTGAAACCTTTTCTTGCTTTGTTAATGTTCTTTTTGAATATTCTTGAAGTGCTCCGGCCGTTTTCATTCCTGCCGGAATTTTTCCTTTCCTGCTTGTCCCGGTCCCGCACTGCGCCTGCTATGGATTCA
Source organism: Lentisphaerae bacterium GWF2_49_21 (assembly GCA_001804805.1). GTDB lineage: Bacteria > Verrucomicrobiota > Lentisphaeria > Victivallales > GWF2-50-93 > GWF2-50-93. Next base: position 68,009 of record MHBH01000040.1, on the reverse strand, counting down.
GGCAGGTCCGACATCTGGATCATCCTGTCCTCGCATAGGGTAGCAACCCTCTTGAGGATGTTTTCAAGTTCGCGGACATTGCCCGGCCATCTGTATGAGAGAAATGCCGTTATCGCCTCCTGGGATATGCCAACCGCCTGTTTGTTCTCCTTCTCATACTGTTCGAGGAAATGGCCGACGAGGAGCGGAACATCCTCGATCCTGTCCCTGAGCGGAGGTATTTCAATCGGGATTACGCTCAGCCTGTAATAAAGGTCGTCGCGGAATTCATTCCTTTTTATCTTCTCCTCGAGGTTTTCATTCGAAGCAGCGACTACCCTGATGTCCACGGGAATGTTTTCCGTGCCCCCTACCCTCCTTATTTCCTTTTCCTGCAGCACGCGCAGGAGCTTCACCTGCATGTTGAGGGGTATTGCGCTGATCTCATCGAGGAAGATCGTTCCGCTGCTGCCCGTCTCAAAAAGCCCTTTCTTGTTTGTATTGGCTCCGGTAAAGGCGCCTTTCACATAACCGAAAAGCTCCGATTCGAGAAGCGTCTCAGGCATAGCGGCACAATTCACCACCACGAATGCCCCGTCATGGCGCGGGCTTGAGATATGGAGCGCCTTGGCGACGAGTTCTTTTCCAGTGCCGCTTTCACCGAGTACCAGGACTGTGCTGTTTGTCTTTGCGACTTTTTCAATAAGCCTGTAGACTTTCAGCATGGGCTCGCTGTCGCCGACTATCATGTTGAAATGGTAGTTGGCGGTGAGGGTCGTCCTCAGGACTTCATTTTCCGCAAGGGCCATCTCGTATGAAAGGGCCCGCTGGATCGTTATCATGAGCTCTTCAAAGTTGAAGGGCTTTATCACATAGTCGAAAGCCCCGTTTTTCATTGCCGCAACAGCCGGTTCGACATCGGAATAGGCGGTCATGACGATTACGGCCATGTGGGACTGCAGTTCACGGCCGTGCTGAAGAAGCGTTATACCATCGATGCCCGGGAGCCTGACATCGGTTATCATGAGGTCGAAGACTTCCTCCTTGAGCTTGTCAAGTGCCTCGTTCCCATCAAGACAGGTGGAAACCGCATAGCCTGATTTGGCGAGAAGCTTTTTCAGCACCTCGATAATCGTCAGTTCATCATCGACAATAAGTATTTTAGCCATGTCAGCAACAACCTGGATTTTAGTGATCAGTCTGAAACTACTTTGAGGAGAAGTCTTTCCTCCCATGTCAGCAACTGGATGTTTTCCTCTATTGCCTTATAGATCGCAGACACCTTGGGACCATCCTTCTTGTGCGTCATAATTCCGAGGATTCCACACCAGAAGGCGGAAGCAGTCCTGTTTTCCGACATGAATTTCGAAACAAGCTCCACCGGCTTGTCGGACAAAATGACTTCAACCGACTTCTTGTCCGAATCCGATGCCACTCCGGAGGAGTCAAGAAGGAACTTCAACCTTTTCGAGGCCTCCTGGGGCGTTGTCCTGCCGGTGGCAACTTCAAGTCCGCTTCTTATCATGCAAAGCTTTGGATAGAATCCAATGGAGCAGAACCTTCCGTCGTTCAGGATTTCCCCTGTCTGCCTTAGCATTTCCGCGGCGGAATGTGAACGGGCGATTTTCAGTATGCTTATATTCCTCCACAGCTCGCCGGAAACCAGGTTCCCGCTGACTCTCGCCTCAAGGAAAGGATATATCTCCCTGTCCGAGCCGAATCCCGGGCCGGAAGCATGGGCTTTCGCCACCGCCGAGGAAAGTATCCTGGCTGTAATGTCGGGCGCGATGCATTTCGAATCCTTGAGGAACTGGATGCGTTTGGGGTCCAAGGTCCTTGATTCATCGAGCATCCACATTGCCATGCGGCACCAGTTGAAGTCGTTCACGGCCTCCTGATACTGCTTGAACTGCTCGGAATATTTCTTGACCGACTTCGGAAACTCGTCCTGTTTGAGCTGCAGGTTCAGAAGTATTTGAAGAAGGGCGATCCTCACTTCGCGATCAGGCCTCTGCATGTTGTACTGGTAGCCTGCAGCAATGTCTGAAGCCTTTACAGGCATATGCAGCATAAGCGCATATTCAATTGCGAGGTTGGATGTCAGCGTATCCATCGGCCCCATTGGATTCTGTTTGAAATGCTCGCACATCGCCTGAAGTCCGGAAAGTGCGGAAGACTGGGATTCCCAGTCATTGTAGTTCATGTAGACGAGTCCCTGTGCGAAAATGAATGAAGGCGACCAGAAGGCGAGATTGCCCCGCGGGGCGATCAGCTTGTCGATCCCCAGGTTCCTGCCCGAATTCGATATCTGATGCGCCTGCGACCAGTTGCCAATATCAAGACAGCTGCCTATTTCCATCGACGCCAGGAGCTTGTCCTGGTTTACCTTGCCGCTGTTCTTCACCACCTGTTCGTAGATCCACGAATCGCCCGGACTCTCCACCTCCCAGTAGTAGAAAGGTATCCTGTTATCGGAAATATTCTTGATGTTCGTTGATGTGGAAAGTGAATTGAGGCACTGCGTCTGCATGCCCTGGATCTGGTCCTTTATCGACTGGCGGAGGTTCTTCATGCCGCCGCACCTGGCATAGGCGGTCATGACCTTGGAAAGGGCGCCTGTGAAATTATTGGCCTTGATGTCCCTGCCTGCATTTTCCAGGAATGCAATTGCCTGGAGATCCGGGAGGTATGACTGGAGATTGGAAAGCTGCCTTGCTATTTCCTCCGAGTACCTCTTGTAGAATTCAGTGTTCTTGCAGCTGTTGTTGATGTCTATCAGGTACTGGGAGGCCTCCTGTACCTTCCCCTCCTTCATCAGGCTTGTGAACTCCCTCCAGAGATCAATGGCCTTGCGTTCGTCAGGAGCTTTCTGGAAATCCTCTGAAACGGATTCCCATTTTTTCTTTTCCTGGGCTGTGTAAACGGTCCCTGAATTCTTCAACATTTCGGAAAACTGGGCGTGCATTCCGTTCAGGAGATGGAAGGTCAATATTATTGATTGCTCCTGCTTGCCCAGTTTTACTCCGGAGTCAGGATTCAGTATCCGCTGGTTCAGGATCTGGAGTATGATATCGTTGTTCAACTGATCCCATGAGATGTTCTTGCCGAACTTCCCCTTCCCCATGCTTGTCATGAGCTTGAACGATCTTTCTGCCACACGGTCGACATCGTATCCGGAAGTGTCCTTTATGTTGCCGGGGAGCGGTTTTCCGCGCAGGGCGCCCTCGTTCTTTTCGAAGATGCTGTAAAGCCCCGGTTCGCTGGGGACGACAGTGGCCTTGATGAATTCGCATTTGGAAAGGAGGTTTTCAGGGATTACGCCTTTTTTGTTCTCTTCAAGCCAGGCGTCCAGCAGCTCCTTGAGATAAGCAGCGTCCTTCTTCTTCAGGTAGTACGCCTCGAAGTTGCTGATCGCAAGGTAATATCCATCGACGAGATGGTTCATTGAAAGCCTGTCCTGCCTCAGCTTCTCCTCTTCAGCGAGTTTCCTCTTCTCCTGTTCAATCCTCTCCTTCTCCTTCCTGGCCTCCTCCTCCCTGATCTTCTTTTCATCCTCAAGCTTCTGCTTTATGAGGATGTCGGATATCTTGAGGAATCCCTGGTTGAGCGTGTCCTTGCTTTCCTTGGAGAGCTGGAACTCCTTGTTTTTCGTAATGAAATCCAGCGCGGCCTCAATCCTCCTGCTGATTTCCTCAAGCTTCGGCTTCTGCTCCTTTGAAAAGTCGGTTGAGGACAGTATCCCAAGGAGGTCCGTGACCTCCTTCTGCAGGTCGAGGAATTTCTTCTCGTGCGCCTTCTTCTCCTCCTGCAAGGAGACAAGCTTCTGTTTGAGCCCCTGCAGGAGCTTGTCGGCATCAGCAGGAACCTTTGTCGGATATTTCCTGACGAAATTCTGAATCAGCTCTATTCCGAGTTCGGGGTCGCAACGGTTTATCTCCGTCTTGATCCTCTGCCATTCATCGTTCACGTTGTCAACTGCGGCGGCCGGCGGTTTTTGTGTCCCGCCTCCGTTCTTCTTTTTATAGTCGAGGAAGAGGAATACGGCAATTGCCAGGACGGCGAGAAGAAGAACTGTTGCGACAAGGGCAGCCACGATCTTCATCAGCGGATCATGAGATGCCTCCTCATGCGCCTGTGGCTGTCCTGGTCTTGCCGAGGGCCCGGGCGCAACCTTATGGAAGACCTTCCTCTCGACATCATGTATCTTCTCAAGTGACTTGCAGACTTCCTTCCAGGAAGAAGGCCTGTTTTCAGGATTTTTAGCGAGCATGTGATCTACAATGTTCGAAAGGAGGGGATTCAAATCCTTGTTGTGGTGCGCAAGCGGCACCGGTTTCTCATTTAAATGCCGTTTCATGACAGCATCAGGATCATCGCCCGTAAAAGGCGGAGAGCCTGAAAGCATATGGTACAAGGTGGCGCCAAAGGAATACATGTCAGACCGGCAGTCGATCCTGTGGACATCTCCGGCGACAACCTCGGGCGGCGCGTATAACGGCGTTGCCATCAATCCTTCCTTGGTGGCTTTTTCGTCATGGAGGGATTTTGCAAGACCGAGGTCTGCGAGCTTCGCACCTCCGCTGCTGTTCAATATTATGTTTTCAGGCTTTATGTCGCCGTGGCAGAGCTTCTGTCTCTCCCATGCGTAATCAAGGGCGGATGCAATCTTGACCGCTATATCTATGGCATCTTTTGGAGGCAGTACGCCTTCCCGGGTTATTCTTGTGTCCAGGGTTTCGCCTTCTATAAGCTCCATCGCGAAATAATAGATCCCGTCAAGAGTGCTGCCTGCGTCATAGACCTGTACGATGTTGGAATGGCTCAGGCTTGCCGCTGAACGGGCCTCCTTGAAGAAACGATCGACGAATTCAGAATCGCGGGAGAGTTCATCGGAAAGGACTTTCAATGCGACATATCTTTCCAGATTTAGCTGTTTGGCCTTGTAGACAACGCCCATGCCCCCCTGCCCCAGCCTGCTTTCAACAAGGAATCCATTTATCACTGTGCCGGGATTAAGCTGGCTGACAGAAGGAACCGAGAGTACAGTGCCGCAGGTTTGGCAGGCTTGCTTGCCTGTCGCGGAATCGACGGTAAATTCAACTTGTTTCTTGCAGGTATTACAGTATCCGGGCATTCCTCATCCTCTTTCTTATGACATTCCAGGTCGCATGGTTCCGACGTTCGAGATCGGCGCCTGATCCCTGAAATCTTCAACAGCAAAGCTTGTAAAAAATTAAATGAATAACTTACACTCATTTCCTCCAAAAGCAAAACATACAGGCAAACTTTACAGGAGAATGCAGTGCAATGTTTTTTGCAGTCGAATCTCATGCGGTTTCCGGCCGGGCAGACAATCCCGATCATCTCGATCCGGAATCTGTGGGCGCATTTGTATTGCCAGTCAACGGCGCAGGCCGTCCGGGCTTTTCCGGTTTCGGGAATGACGGAGGAGGCTTTTCGAATTTAATTATCAAATAGCCTTTCTTCTTGAATCTGAATTCCAATATGGGCACCGGCCCCCTTGCAGCTATCATGTAGTCGGTTTTCCGCCTGCCGTATGATTCCATTTCGAAAAGGACATGCTTCACATCGGCCGTCAGGTTGTCATCTCCGAAAACATATCTGACAGGCTGCCTTATGTAAAATATGAACGGTTCATAGTTCATGACCCCGAAATCGAAAAGATACAAGGGCTCCCCGGGTGGAACGCATTTGTTTATTGCCGTTCCAACAGGACGCTTCATGTCATATTGCCTGGCAACAGGAAGAATGAAGCAGAAGGCCTGCAGCATTATCACAACTACGAGTGCGCCAGTCGCCAGGGCAAGCTTCAATGAATCCAGAAGGGCGCCCCGCTTATAATTATAAAAGATAAACAGCAGGAATGAAACAGTTAGGACGGTTACGAGAAATGTCGGCAGGTAATTGATATATTCCAGCGGGGAAGGCGGTTTCATGTTAAAATATCCATAGAGATATGCAATGTATCTCATGTTTATCAGCAGTATGCCCGCCGCAAGTGCAAGCGCTGAGAGGATTGAAAGCCCCAGCAGGATGTTCCTCCATATCCTGTGCGCCATGTTGTTCTCCGGCAGATTCGAAAGCATGAAGCCTGTCATTATAACCGCTACCGGGATCAGCGGCACATAATATCTGGCTTTGGTTCCGGGAGGAAGGCTTGTAATTATGAATCCGGCTACAAGCGCCCAGAAAAGACTTTTGATCATCAGCCTCTGGGTTTCAGGAATATCGGCAATCCATTTTTCCCTGCGGAAGAAAGGTATGAACAGGAGCCATGGCAGGAAATAAGTCATAGCCTGGAAAATGTTCCCCACCCAGGAGGCTGGCCTGAACTTGTCCATGCCGTAGATGATATCGGTAACGTCGGAAAGCCATTCCCTGCTCATCTTCGGTTCTTCAACTGATACCGCTGCTGTCTTTGCGGCAGTTTCTCCCTGGTTGGCCAGAAAAGCTGAGATAGCCCATGTCGAAAACACAAGCGCCATTACGAGAATGCCGGTAAAATGCGGCGCCTTCCTGAGCTCCGACAGTTTCTTTTCATTCTTGAGCACGAAAAAGACGACGCAGTAGAAGAAAATTAATATTATGGGCCCTTTCAGCAGGAGCCCCAGGCCGAGTATGAATCCCGGAATGGTCCAAAGAAGCCATTTTGACGAGTTCAAGGAACGCAGATTGAGCCATGTCAGGACTGCCATTCCGGTCATGCTTGCATATGCACCGTCGATTTCTATAAGCCTTCCCTTGTCGACTATCCCAATCGTTGTCAGGAAGATGACAGCTGATATGATCCTTCCGTCCAAGGTCAGCCAGCCGGACGGCATCAGGACGAGGCAAAGTGCGAAGCATAGTACCAGGAGCGTTGTTGGAAGTCTCGCGGAAAATTCATTTCTTTCCCCGGTGACGATGAAGGATGTCGCTATCATCCAGTTGATGAGAGGGGGTTTTTTGTAATATTTCTCGCCGGCGAGTTCAGGGGTCAGCCAGTTGCCTGTTTCAACCATCGTCAAGGCTGGCAGCATCCTTTTTGGTTCATTGCCCTGGACTTCCCGTCCACCGAGGCCCGGCAGATATATGCCCGCCCAGATGATTAGGATTATTATAGCGGCCGAGACTCTGGTAGGTTTGTAGCTCAATATATTCAATTTCGCCTGCAGTCCGGTTAAATTTAAAGATGGAATTTACAGATACGGCTGTTTATTTACAAGACTTCTTCGAGAGATTCTATCACCGTTTCAATCGCCTTTACGCGTGCGTGGAGCTTGCAGTTCGCCTCAATGATCGTCCATGGCGCATGCTTCGTGCTTGTCCTGGCGAGCATCTCCTCGACAGCAGGGAAATACCTCTCCCACTTTTTCCTGTTCCGCCAGTCCTCCTCCGTGATTTTCCACTGTTTCCAGGGAGCCTTCTCCCTTTCCTTGAAACGTCTGAGCTGCTCGTTCTTGTCGATGTGAAGCCAGAACTTGACAATTACAGCGCCTGATTCCCGGAGAAGCCGCTCCATCTCGTTTATTTCCCCGTACGCCCTTTCTGCTTCTGCGGCGGTGCAGAAGCCTTCGACCTTCTCGACAAGAATCCTGCCATACCAGGATCTGTCGAATATGGCGATATGCCCGGCCTTTGGGACCCTGTTCCAGAAACGCCACAGGTAATGGTGCTTCTTCTCAATGTCGTTCGGCGCCGCGATTGGAACGACTTCATAACCCCGCGGATCAAGGGAATGGACAAGTCTTCTTATGTTCCCTCCTTTTCCTGCCGCGTCCCAGCCTTCATATGCGACCAGGAGAGGAATCCGCCTGCTGTATATCTCGTGTTCGAGCTCCCTTATCCTGTCCTGGGCCTTGTCAATCCTTTCAGAATATTCATCCCTGGTGAGGGAAAGTGAAAGGTCCGCTCTGGAAAGAGGACTGTTTTTCCTCTTCCAGCCCACATACATGTCAGGCCGGCTTCTTCCAAGCTCCGCAGCAGCGGAAAGCTTCTTCCTGACGGCATCGGTGATCCTCCTGAATATTTCAACGGTAGCAGATCGCAGATCGGACGTTTCAACTATGGTCCATGGTGCATGCGCGGTATCGGTCCTCCTGAGCATTTCAGAATAGGCCTTGAAATATTTTTTATATTTCCTGTGGCGCGAAAGGTCCCCCTTCGAGACGCGCCATGAGGTTGCGGGATTTGAAAGAAGCTTCCTGAACCTGCGCTTCTGCTCCTTCTTGCTTATGTGCAGGAAGAACTTCACGATCACTGCACCGTCCGCACAGAGCTGCTTTTCAAAATTGTTCATGCCGGAGGGTGCGCCTTCCACCTTTTCCCTGCTGACATTCTTTTCTACCCTGTCGACGGTCAACCTCCTATACCAGCTCCTGTCAAATATTGCAATCCTCCCTTTCTCGGGGGTCCTGATCCAGAAGCGCCAGAGATAAGGCCTCAGTTCCTCCTCTTCAGTAGGAGCCAGGGTGGAATGGACATTGTAGCCGCGGGGATCGAAGGACATCATGAGCTTGTTTATAAGGGTGCCTTTGCCGGATGCATCCCAGCCTTCGAAAACTATTATGACTGGAATTCCGGCCTTCAGCGCTTCCCGCTGGCATTCCCCCAGCTTGAGTTCCAGGGATTTCACTGCGGAATGGTAAGCGCCCTTTTCCATCTTCTTCAATGATTTCGCCTTCTTAAGCATGTTCATGCCGTCTCCCGTCCGGTAATCCTTTTGTTTTTTAATCCTTCGGCAATTGAAAAGTTAGATTCAAAATACATATTTTCAATTTACCATAATATAATATAGGGAATTTATGATTAGAAAAATCCCGACGCTTAACTTTCTGTCAAATCTGACACTTGTCCTTCTTGTCCTGGCCCTGACATCATTTGCAGTTGAACCCGCCAAGGACCAGGAGATAATAGCCAGGATAACGGCAAACATCTTTGTCAAGGACCACTACCGCCAGCATCTCCTCGACGACGAGATATCCGAGCAGCTCTTCTATGAATATTTCAAAACTCTCGATCCGTCACGCCTCTACCTGACGCAGGAGGACATCAAGAGGTTCGAAAAATACAAGCTCGAGCTTGACGACATGCTCCTCAATGGCGATGTCACCTTCGCTTTTGAAGTCTATGATCATCTCCTGAAAAGGGCCGAGGACTGCCGCAGATATTCCGAAGAGGTGATAAAGGGGAAACTCGACTTTACGGTGGATGAGAACTACATGGTCGACCGGAGCAAGGAGAAATGGCCCGCCGGCCTGGATGAGCAGAAGGAGCTATGGAGGCTGAAGATCAAGAACGACATCCTTTATTTCAGGCTCATGGAACGCGCGGAAAAGGAAAAAGCGGAGGAGGCCAAGGACAAGGCTGGCTCGACCAAGCCCGAAAAGGAGCCCGTTGAAAAATGGAACAGGGGCACGCCGGAGGAAAGGATGCTCAAAAGGCTCTCAAACAACATCAGATACCTCAAGGACAATGATTCATCGGACATCCTTGAACAATATCTCACGGCATTCGCGAACGTCTACGATCCGCATTCAGTCTATATGTCCCAGCGCACCGTAGAGGATTTCAATATCCAGATGAAGCTTTCACTAGTCGGGATCGGAGCAACTCTTTCCATGGAGGACGGCTATACCAAGATCATAAACATCATACAGGGAGGTCCTGCGGACATCGATGGAAGGCTCAAGCCGGATGACAGGATAATCGCCGTCGCCCAGGATGAAGCCGAACCGGTGGATGTCGTTGACATGCCCCTTTCCAAGGTGGTTAATCTGATCAGGGGGAAGAAAGACACGGTTGTCAGGCTGACAATCCTCAAGGGGGAAAAAGGAATTCATGCGATTCCGGAACTCATCTCCCTCACCCGCGACACTGTAAAGCTTACCGAGCAGGAGGCGAAAGGCGAAATAAAGAAAATGAAGATGCCGGACGGCTCGGAAAAGAAAATAGGAGTCCTCGTGCTGCCATCCTTCTATTTCGATTTCGAGGGGGCCACCCATGGAAACAACGATTTCAAGAGTTCGACAAATGATGTCAGGAAAATAATTACCGGCTTCAAGAAGGATAAAGTTGATGGAATCCTCCTGGACATGAGATCCAACGGAGGGGGAAGCCTCTTCGAGGCTATAACGCTGACTGGACTTTTCATAAAGAAGGGGCCGGTCGTGCAGGTCAAGAATCCAAACGGATCCGTGGATGTTAAAAATGATCCTGACAAAGGAATCTTCTATGACGGCCCCCTGGCTGTCATGGTGAACCGGCTGAGCGCTTCTGCCGCTGAAATTTTCGCAGGAGCCATAAAGGATTATGGCAGGGGGATACTGATCGGAGACAGCCATACACACGGGAAGGGAACAGTGCAGACAATCTACGACCTTGACAATTTCCTGCGGCACTACGGCCTCAAGAGTTCTGCAGGGGCGATCAGGATCACCACGTCGAAGTTTTACAGGATAAACGGGGAGTCCACGCAGAACAAGGGCATAAAGCCCGACATCGCCTTCCCTTCCTACACTGACTGCATGGACATCGGCGAGGAATTTCTTGAACATTCACTTCCCTGGGACACGATAACTCCAGTCAAGTACGAAGCTTATTCCGACATGCAGAAATGCATTCCGGCACTTGAGGCCAAATCCATCGAGCGCAGGAAGAATGAAGTCGGATTCAAGATCCTTTCTTCGAACATTGAACGCTTCCGGAAGATAAAGGAGCAGAAGTCGGTGACTCTCAACGAACAAAAGAGATGGGAGCTGTACAAGGAGGAGAAGAAGCTTTCCGAACAGCAGTGGGCCCTTATGAGGATTGATAATCCCATGGACGAGGACGTTGTCGAGGAAAATGCAGTTAAAAAGAAGGACGGGGAGAAGATTGCCACGGAGGAAGGCATAAAAATAGATGGCAAATATAAGAAGGACAAGAAGCCTGCAAATGATCTTTTCCTCGACGAGTCCGCAAAAATACTCTGCGATTTCATAGGACTTGCCCCACCTGAGGACACTGCGGCACTGGCAAAATAAATGGTGCGTATTAAGTAATCTATGTCGTTTACTTAATACGTACTGAAAGTTTGTACTCCAACGGGTACGCTCTCGCAACAACAGTTTTACGTTTATTTCGCAATCAGCTCAACCTGTTGCTGAAAGCGGATTCTCATCCACCGGTTTCATATTCCATAGCTGGCTGTGCCATCCGTAGCTGAGCCGGCAAAGCTGGCAAGCGAAGGATGGTGGTGGGGGGTGGATTCGAACCACCGAAAGCATAGCTAGCAGATTTACAGTCTGCCCCGTTTGACCGCTCCGGAACCCCACCATTATAAATTTTCATCGAAAATTTATATTGGAGCGGGTGATGGGAGTCGAACCCACGTAGCTAGCTTGGAAGGCTAGAGCATTACCGTTATGCTACACCCGCATTTACTTAACTCAATTATTGTCAATTAACTGCAAGGCCCGGCGGGATAACTTCTTCCATATCCTTAATCCTTGCCCCCTGCCCTGTCGCCTTGCGTCATACAGATTAAAAACAAGTGAGCAAATATGCCTTGTGATGGAATCTTTTCAAATGTCGGGAAATAAAATCTATAAAGATTTTCAATCCGTTATTGCGTTGTCTATGCATGGATCCGGATATCCGGGTTAATGGGGCTAAATCCGGGGAGGGACTTATAAAATTGTAATTTCGACACCCTGTTTACGGGGAATCAGATAATAAGAAGTTCTGTAATGCGTGTTATCGAATGTTTAATGTTAAGCCCTGAAGTCAAAACCGTTCTGGTTTACTTGTCGCTCAGCGCAATCTCATCCGCTGCCTGAGGTTCTTCGGGCGGTCTTACGTGGGAAAATGTCATTCCAACTACCATCAGGGCAATCAGCCCGAAATATAGGAATGTGAGGAGCAGCCTCTGCGCAAGAGTGACTTTGAAGAAATCCGACTTGCGGTTCTTGTACTGTGTCCACATGTATGGGAGAGACATGAAGATTATAAGGAAGAGGATGAAGTTGGGATTCATGTAAATCAGGAAGCCCATGATCACAAATCCGATTATCCAAAGCCATAACGATAATGCCGAGACCACTCTGCCACCATCAAGTACGCCTATAGGCGCAAGATTGAACAGGTTGAGGAAGAATCCGAAATATGCAAGTGCGCTGAACAACGGCTGTCCTGTCATTATATATAATACAAAACAGATTATGGCGCCAATCCCTCCGAGGAGAGGACCGCCGATCGCGACCTGCGCTTCGATCCATGCGTTCTTAGGCGCATCCTTGAGGGCGATGAATGCGCCCATGAACGGAATGAATACCGGTGCGCCTACTTTAAGTCCTACCCGCTTTGCCGCCAGAAGATGTCCGCATTCATGGACAAGCATCAGAAGCACGAAGCCCACGGCGAATTTCCAGCCCCAGTTCATCGCATAGAACCAGATCGAGATGACCATTGTCCCTCCGGTCTTGAGCAGGAGAGGGAAGAATTTTACGATCGGTATGATGAGGAATTTAAGCTTTGCACCAAACTTTATGATGATCAGCAGAACTATTCCTATTGGTACAAAAAGCTTCTTGAGCTGCTGCCAGACAGTCGGCTCCCCTGCCCTGTAGTCGGCTGAGCTGATGTCCTTGCTGTATGAAGGAGCCTGAGCCTGCTGGGGCAGTGGTTCCTGCGGCCTGCTGTTGTCAATATTGTTGTCCATATTGTGTGTTCCTCAGCCTTTAAAAACCACAGCCAAAAATGGCTATTCGTCTCATAATAATTTCGAGGCATCTCCTCTTCAAAGGAGCGCGGGTTTTCCAACCCGCGATTTGGCGGACTAGAAAGTCCGCCCTCCGTTATTTTGAAGCTCAATTCTATTATAAGACTATTAGTAACTACAAACTTCAAATATAGATACATAGATACAATCAGACACCTTGTTTTTCAACCTGGCTTCTCCTCATCCATTGTCTTTTCAAACTCTTCGACATTTTCCGTGTGAATTCAAAACAACTCGGAAAAATAAAAATCACATTGAATTCCAGCGGTAATTTGAAAAACATCATTACAAAGTATAGAGTTCGCAATTAAATCATATAGGACTTGGACATGCCGAATGCTAAGGAAAAACTGCCCGGCGGAACGGAAACGATCCTGCTGGTCGACGACCAGGACGCGATCTGGGACTTCATGATCGAGGCCCTCCAGACCCTCGGATATTCCGTCATTCTCGCCGAAAACGGCCTGGACGCCGTTGAAATCTACAAGAACAATCCCAAGCAGATAGACATGGTGATCCTTGACATGATCATGCCGAAGCTGGGCGGACACGGCACCTTCTACCAGATAAGGGCCATCGATCCGAAGGCGAAAATACTCCTCTCGAGCGGATATGTTTCAGAAGAAGAAGTCAATGACATCCTCAAGCAGGGCGCCGCAGGTTTCCTTGCAAAACCGCACCGCATAAATGTGATCGCAAAGGAAATCCGCAGGATCCTGGACAGCAAATAAATTTCAGCGGCTGAATTTATATCACTTGAAATTCTCCAGCTCCTTCTCGTCGCCCAGATACCATTTCCCATTTCGCAGCACCCAGTATCCGGGTTTCTGCTCCTCCCAGTTCAAACCTCTTATCTTCAATGCGGGAACGACCTTTGCATCGTTTTCCCTGACGCCAATTTTCACGCTTGTGATTTTAGCTCCGTCCTTCGGGACCTGAGCCAGCTTCAACATGCCGCCCATTACATTCAAATAGCCCTTGATCACCTGCGGCGAGGCCCCTTCCCTTATCTTTGGATCCATATATTCGTAGGCGGAATTGACGTCGTCAGTTACAAGCGCCTTTGTGAAGCCCTGATAGCGCGCCTCGATCTCCTTTTTGACAGATGCTTCGCTTTTGCCCAGAGGATTTCCAGGGAGTCCACCAATGTCGACGTCAGCATTGGCGACGCCCTTTTCACCTGGAGCTTCTCCGCCTTTTATTTTCTGGATGGTCCCCTTGACCGCCAGCGCGCCGTCCAGATCGCCCTTCTTAGTCCTTGTAATCATGAGTTTGTCAAGTTTCTTGATCGCTTCATCATTGGCCTTGGAAATCAACGTGCCCCTTTCCTGGAGGACGTTTTCAATCTCCTTGTCGGCGGCATAAGCCGGAATCCGGGCGGCGCAAATAATCATGCAGATGCAAATTATTCTTCTCATTGTCTGAAACTCCTTGATTTTAATTTTCAAAAGGCTGGAACAATAATCCAGCCAGCTGCATAATTCAATACTCATATATGTGCTGAAATGTTACCGCTTATACAAAAAAACATGGTTTTTTTTATTTTTATTCTTTGAAATCCTCCTTTTATCATATAGCTTGCGGTGCTTGTTTTTTTAAAAAGTTTTCAGGATAATTTTAACTACAGGAGACAGATAAAAGATGAGAATGAAGAGAGCGTTATTCGGATGCTCGGCGCTTCTTGCTGCGGCATTATGTCCAACATCAACATTGTTAGCGAGCGAGGCGGAACTTAAGCTTCCTGATCTCAGCCAGGTTAAATTCCTGGGCGGAAGCGTCACTGGAACCCAGCTCATGCTCATCGGCATTGTCGTGTGCGCGATCGGCCTCGTGTTCGGACTTGTCCAATATGTCCAGACCAGGAACCTCCCCGTCCATAAATCAATGAGCGATGTTTCGAACATCATCTGGGAGACCTGCAAAAGCTATCTGGCCCAACAGGGCAAGTTCCTGGCGGTCCTTTGGGTATTGATCGCCATCTGCATGGTCTACTATTTCGGTTTTCTTACGGCACACGAAGGCAAGTCCACCGGCACGGTTGTGCTGAACGTCATAATCATCCTTGCAGCATCCGTACTCGGAATACTCGGTTCCTACGGCGTCGCCTGGTTCGGAATGCGTCTCAACACTTTCGCGAACAGCCGTTCCGCCTTTGCCTCCCTCCGCGGCACTCCCTGGCAGGCGCTTGCGATTCCGATGCGTTCCGGCATGAGTGTCGGGCTTCTTCTGGTAACGGTCGAGCTTTTCTTCATGATCTGCATTCTTGTCCTTCTCCCTTCCGATATCCGCGGTGCATGCTTCATAGGCTTTGCAATCGGTGAATCCCTCGGCGCATCAGCCCTCCGTATCTGCGGTGGAATTTTCACCAAGATCGCCGACATCGGCTCGGACCTGATGAAGATAGTATTCAAGCTCCCTGAAGATGATCCCAAGAATCCCGGAGTCGTTGCCGACTGCACAGGCGACAACGCCGGCGACAGCGTCGGGCCGACAGCCGATGGTTTCGAAACCTATGGAGTCACTGGCGTCGCCTTGATCGCCTTCCTGGCCTTGGTCCTCGGTACAAGCACTCTCTGTGCCCAGCTCATCGTCTGGTTATTTGTTATGCGCATATTGATGATCTTGACATCCATGTTCTCATATTTCATCAACGAAGCATATTTCTCGTCGAAGCTGAAGGACTTGAAGGAGTTCGATCCAGAACATCCCCTCACCGTCCTCGTCTGGCTGACCTCAATCGTATCAATCGGCGTGACATATCTTGCAAGCTACTTCCTGATCGGCAGTATCGAGATCAAGGGGGTTGCCCAGCCGAACCTCTGGTGGGTTCTTTCCACGATAATCAGCTGCGGTACAATCGCAGGCGCACTGATACCCGAGTTCACGAAAGTCTTTACAAGCACGAACGCAAAGCACGTCAAGGAAGTTGTAACCGCCTCCAAACAGGGTGGCGCATCACTCAACATACTTTCAGGATTCGTTGCTGGTAACTTCTCAGCCTTCTGGGAAGGACTGACAATGCTGGTGCTGATGCTCATCGCCGCACTGCTTGCAAACAATCCGGCTGTAGTCAGCATGATGCCTGTGGGATTTGAATTTGCCGCACCTATCTTTGCATTCGGTCTTGTAGCTTTCGGTTTCCTCGGAATGGGACCTGTCACGATCGCAGTTGACAGCTTCGGCCCGGTCTCCGACAACGCTCAGTCGGTCTACGAGCTCAGCAGGATAGAATCCATCCCCGGCATCAGGGAAGAGATAAAGAAGGACTTTGGATTCGAGCCTGACTTCGAAAGAGCAAAGCTCAACCTCGAAAGAAATGACGGTGCTGGAAACACGTTCAAGGCGACGGCCAAGCCGGTTCTCATCGGAACTGCCGTCGTTGGAGCAACAACGATGATATTCGGTATCATCATCATGCTTGCGCGTATTGCGGCTGAAAGACACGGCGGAAACGTCGGTGAAATGATCCCCGGAGCTGAGAAGGCTACAGCAGTCGTCTCTGACGCAGCCCTCAAAGCCGGTATCGCCGAAGTCATAGGCAAGCTCTCACTTGTACAGCCTGAAATCATCCTTGGGCTTCTCATGGGCGGCGCAGTCATCTACTGGTTCACCGGAGCGGCCACACAGGCCGTTGTCACCGGCGCCTACAGGGCTGTCGTATATATCAAGGAAAACATGAACCTGAACGCCGAAACGGCCTCCATCAAGGATAGCAAGGAAGTCGTGAAGATCTGCACGATCTATGCGCAGAAGGGGATGTTCAACATCTTCATCGCGATATTCTGTTTCGCGCTTTCACTGGCGTTCTTCAATCCCTTCTTCTTTATTGGATACCTGATCTCCATAGCATTCTTCGGTCTTTTCCAGGCCATATTCATGGCCAATGCCGGTGGTGCCTGGGATAATGCAAAGAAGATCGTCGAGGTCGACCTCCGCCAGAAAGGCACGGATCTCCATGCCGCCTGCGTAATCGGCGACACTGTCGGCGACCCATTCAAGGACACATCCTCAGTCGCGATGAACCCGATCATCAAGTTCACCACGCTGTTCGGTCTCCTCGCAGTTGAAATCGCAGTTTCCATGAAGGACGCCTCCACGAAGTATGCAATCGGCGGAGTCCTCTTCATAGTGGCGCTTACCTTCGTGTACCGCTCATTCTACTGCATGAGGATACCCGAGGATAAATAACGCTTGATTTGATTTGACATTAAAGGCTCAGGTGCTAAAATCCGCACTTGAGCCTTTAATTTTTTAATTGCTTTAAATCGGAAATGTTTACATGTGTTTAGCTGTTCCAATGAAATTGACAAAGGTGGCCTCTGACAAGCTCAGCGGTTCCGCTGAGTTTGATGGCATTGAAAGGGATGTGAATCTCTCGTTGATCGAAAAACCCCGGGTCGGCGACTACGTTATTATCCATGCCGGTTTCGCCATAGAGAAATTCAATGCAAAAGAAGCGAAGATACAGCTCGAACTCTTCCGGGAGATAACCGAGGCGGTCGGCCTTAAGAAAAACATGATATGAATATTGGAAAAAGAGGCAAACTGAAGTTTGTACTCCAACGAAGTCAAATTCATGGCTGCCAAGGAACGTTGCCCGTCAGGTCGGCATGTTAAAGCCGTTCTTGCCTGTCGCGCCGAAGCTTCTTAGCGAAGGAGGAGGCCCGGCGCTCCGTAAGAAGACACTGACGATCGACGACTAACAACTAGCGACTGTTAAAAATGAAATACATCGATGAATTCAGGAATTCGGATACGGCCAATGCGTTAAGCAGGCAGATTCACGAGCTCTCCTCGGAACTTCCCGGACAGATCACCATAATGGAAGTATGCGGAACTCATACGATGGCAATTGCGAAGTTCGCAATCCGAAGCCTACTTCCTGAAAAGATCAGGCTGGTCAGCGGTCCCGGATGCCCTGTCTGCGTCACGCCGGCAGGATATATCGACGCCGCAATTGAACTTGCCGGGGACGGAAAGACGATTGTCACTTTTGCGGACATGATAAATGTGCCGGGAACTTCATCGAGCCTATCCAAGACACGTTCATCCGGAGCAAAGGTCGAGACATGCTATTCACCAGAGGCCGCAGTTGAAACTGCCCTGAAAAACCCCGGGACTGAAATTGTATTCCTTGCCGTTGGATTTGAGACCACGATCGGGCCGGTGACAAGCATTGTCGCAAGGGCTTCCGCCGAGAAAATAAGGAATGTGAGTATTTTGACATCCTTCAAGCTGATCCCCCCGGCAATGGAGGCTCTTTCCTCCGACAAGGAGCTTAAGATAGATTCGTTCCTGTGTCCGGCGCACGTCAGCGCAATCATCGGCGCAAAGGCATATGAACCTTATGTTGAAAAATATCAGAAGCCGTGTGTAATCGCCGGTTTCGAACCTCTCGACATCCTGTCAGGCATAAAAATGATCCTCCAGCAGATAATCAAGGGCGAAGCCAGGGTTGAAAACAATTATTCCAGGGTTGTCAAATATGAGGGCAACCAGCGGGCCGTTTCCTTCATTTACAAATACCTTGAATGTTCGGATGCGTGCTGGCGCGGGCTTGGAATGATTCCGGCAAGCGGACTGTCATTGAAGAAGGAATACCATGGCTTTGACGCGGAAAAGCGTTTTGGGATCAGGATTTCAAACAGGGCTGAAAACAAAGGCTGCCGCTGCGGAGATGTACTGAAGGGGAAGATCATCCCTTCCCAGTGTCCGCTCTTTGCAAAGACATGCACGCCTGAGAAGCCGGCCGGTCCATGCATGGTGAGCAGCGAAGGCACCTGTTCCGCATACTATAAATACATGCGTTAAAAAAATAACATTTGAATTGCCGCAAAAAGATTTTTCAATGATTTTTCCGAGGGAAACAGTGATTTTTATCTGATTTTTCGGACATATTTCTTGACAAACATTAAAATCATTTTAAAGTAACGACGTTTTTTTATTTTGCTCTAAGGATTCCGCGTTGACATTAAAATGTCCGACAGCGGCAGGGGGAGGGCAGAACAACCGGATCGAGATATAATCTTGAAAGCTGATTAATGAACAACAATACTTTGATTTTACTTGCAATTTTCATACCGCTGCTAGGCTCGCTGATCCTGCCATTGCTCGGTTGTATTTCATGCAGGATGCGCAATCTGGCGGCTCTCATAATGGTTCTGACCTCGCTGGTCTGCGCAACGCTGATGATGCCTTCGGTGCTCGCAGGCGAGCATTCAAAGATCACTCTTATCTTCCCGCTTGGTTTTAATTTTGTCCTCGTCGCCGACATGCTTTCAATATTCATGGCAATTGTATCTTCGTTGACAGGTGCAATAATCGTCTTTTATTCCTTCGACTATATAAGCCACTACGAAAACCAGAACGAATATTATCTGATGGTCGTGATGTTCCTCGGCTCGATGATGGGGATCATCTTCTCGGCAAACCTCATACTCCTCTATGTGTTCTGGGAACTGACGGCGCTGACATCATGGAGACTGATCGGATTCTTCAGGGAGAAGAACCATGTCCTCAAGGCCGACAAGTCATTCCTTGTTACCGTGTTCGGTGCCGTCGTGATGCTTGTGGGCTTCGTAATGATATATCAGCAGACCGGTTCATTCGACTACGATGTGATCAAGGAGAAGCTCACTGCCACCAACCCCCTTTCCAGCATAGCAGTGATATTCATATTGTTCGGTATACTTTCGAAATCTGCGACACTGCCCCTTCATACATGGCTTCCTGACGCCGGTGTTGCTCCGTCGCCTGTCACCGCCCTGCTCCACGCCGCCGTACTTGTCAAGATCGGTGTATATGTCTACGCCAGACTTTTCATCTCGACCTTCACCGTCGATGAAGTATGGCACACGATAATACCTTTCATAGCTGCGGTCAGCGCCCTTGTTTCCGCAGGAGCCGCACTCATTGAAACCGACATGAAGAGGATAATCGCATATTCAACTGTCAGCCAGATCGCCTTCATATTCCTCGGTCTTGCAGTCGGCGGAGAACTGGCCATTACCGGCGGACTCCTATATATCCTGATGCACGGACTCGCAAAAGGCGGCCTCTTCCTATGTGCGGGCATCGTGGAACAGAACACCAAGGTGAAGGACATCACAAAGCTTGGTGGACTCATCCATACAATGCCAGTAACCGCCATCAGCTTCCTCCTTTGCGCCTTCTCGGTCATGGGAATTCCACCCTTCGGAGGATTCTTCAGCAAGTATATGGTTATAACCGGCGCAGTTGGCAGCGGTCAGCTCTTCATAGCGTTCACATTCATATTCGGAGCCTTCCTGACGCTTATCTATCTTTTCAGGTTGTTCACAATGATTTTCATGGGCGAAGTCAAAACCCCTTCCAAGGGTGAAAACTCCCCGATTATGCTGACAAGCGTGGCGATGCTCGCCGTGCTTTCTTTGATAAGCGGCCTATACATTAACTATATTGCCGGTCCCGTACAGAATACGGCCCAGCAGATGCTTGGGATGATAAAATGATTGAGAAACTGATGTTCGCACTTATCGCAATTCCCGCCATAGCGGGCGTGCTGGCACTTGTCGTGCCAAGCAGGATCCGCGGCGCCAGGGAATTCATCGCCATGCTTGCGACAATATTGAACCTCTTCATCATAATTGCATTATTCGGCAAGACGCACTCATTCAGCTATCCATGGGTCGGATTCGGACTTGAATTCTCCATGAGGCTGTACCACTTCAGCTCCTTCATCATACTCGCATCCGCAGGATTCAGCTTCCTCATCTGCATGTATTCGACCACTTTCATGATGAACAAGAACCATGTCGGCCAGTTCTACGCGTATCTGCTCCTCTCGGTTGCAATGGTCAACGGCGCCGTGCTCGCAGACAATCTCGTCGTCTTGCTCTTCTTCTGGGAAGGCCTGCTCCTGACACTGTTCGGAATGATAATCATTGGTCACAAGGGCGCCTACAAGACCGCAGTGAAGGCATTCATCATCGCAGGCGTGACTGATCTCTGCCTGATGCTGGGCATCGGCCTCGTCTTTTATATCACCAAGGGCAACCTGACAATTTCAAAGCTCAACATCCCTCTTGATACTGCTCTTGCCAGCACGGCCTTTATCCTTATTATGATCGGCGCAATCTCCAAGGCAGGCTCGATGCCTTTCCACAGCTGGATCCCGGATGCAGCTGTTGACGCCCCCCTGCCCTTCATGGCGTTCCTGCCTGCAGCCCTTGAAAAACTTCTGGGAATCTATCTGCTGGCAAGGATTTCCCTCGACATGTTCCAGCTCACCGCGTTTTCGTGGGTCAGCACCCTCATGATGGTGATAGGCTCCCTTACAATACTCTTCGCAGTCATGATGGCGCTTGTCCAGAAGGACTACAAGAAACTGCTGTCATACCACGCGATCAGCCAGGTCGGCTACATGATCCTTGGAATTGGAACAGCCGTCCCCGCAGGTATTGTCGGCGGACTTTTCCACATGATAAACCACGCAATGTACAAGAGCTGCCTCTTCCTCACCGGTGGTTCGGTCGAAAAACAGACGGGCACGACCGATCTTGCCAGGCTCGGTGGCATCGGCAAATACATGCCTGTGACGTTCACATGCTTCATAATTGCAGCCGCCGCGATCTCCGGAGTTCCTCCTTTGAACGGTTTCTTCTCGAAGGAACTGGTTTATGACGGAGCCCTTGAGCGCCACTGGATTTTCTATGCCGCAGCACTGCTCGGTTCATTCCTGACTGCAGCATCCTTCCTCAAGCTCGGTCATGCAGCCTACCTCGGCAAGGAGTCCCCGGCAGTCAGGAACGTGAAGGAGGCGCCGATGCCGATGCTAATACCAATGATTGTGATTGCAGGTGGATGCGTCCTCTTCGGGCTTTACAACCCGCTTCCGCTGAACAATCTCATCCAGCCGATTCTAGGGGACAAGCTTGAAGGTCACAATTACACAGGCTGGCCGCACAGCGTATTTCTCGTGGTCATGACGCTTGTAGCTCTTGCAGCCGCCTATGCAAACCATCTCTTTGGAGTAAGGAAGGCAGGCAAGGCCATCGGTGCATCGGATCACATACACCATGCCCCCGGACTTTCCGAGATTTACGATGCCGCTGAAAAGGGACTTCTTGATCCTTACAACATCGGATTGAAGATTGCCGGTTTCATCGCATCACTGGCCTGGCGCATCGACAGAGGTGTAGACTGGCTGTATGACACCCTTACTGTGGAATCGGCATATGACCTTACTGATATCATCAAGGAACAGCATACAGGGAAATATTCGACTTATATAATCTGGTCCCTGGTAGGACTTCTTGTAATAATACTCTATTTCAGCATTAGCTTGATATAGGAATTTAAGGTAAAGGAAACAGGACGTGGCAAGTTTATTGGTTTTAATTCCGCTCTTTGCGGTAATAGTCATGAATCTCCCGCTCAAGGGGATGAGGGAGCTGTCCTTCCCTGCCGCCCTGCTTTTAATCATTGCCCAGACAGGTCTGGCATTCATGATGCCCCCTTCCTTCTGGAACATGGCGCCTCCATCCGGAATCGGTTCGAATTTCAGTTTGAACTTTACAGTCGACGCACTGGGCGTCGTAATGCTCATCTCGATAGGACTCGTCTCGTTCGCGGCAATTATTTCCGGATGGCGCACCATCGGTGGGACAGACCAGACACAGAAGGCCGACTTTGCAAGCATCCTCCTGCTCTGCATCGCAGGCATGAACGGGATAGTCATGGTCAACGACCTGTTCTCACTCTATGTCTTCCTTGAAATCGTAGCAGTCGCATCCTTCGTGCTTATTTCTTTCCACAGGGACATATGGGCGCTTGAAGGCGCCTTCAAATACATAATCATGTCGGCAGTCGCAACAATAATGATGCTCGCTTCGATCGGCCTGCTTCTGATGCTTGCCGGCGACACTTCCTTTGCGACAGTCGCAGCCGCTCTCAAGTCCAGTGACAGGAACTTCCTAATGGTTCTTGCAGTCGGACTCTTTACCGTGGGGCTTTTCATAAAGGGCGGACTTGTCCCGTTCCATGGATGGCTGCCTGACGCATATTCAACTGCGCCCAGCGGAGTTTCAGTGCTTCTCGCAGGAATAGTTACAAAGACGACCGGTGTCTACACATTGATCAGGCTTGTGACGTCGGTCTTCGGATTCACTGAATCAGTCATGAGCATACTGCTGGCGGTCGGACTGATCTCAATTGTCGTCGGCGCCCTCGCCGCACTCGGCCAGAAGGATTTCAAGAGGATGCTCGCCTATTCAAGCATAAGCCAGGTCGGATATATAATACTGGGCCTTGGAGCCGGAAATGCCTATGGCGTAATGGGCGCAGTCTTCCATCTCTTCAACCATTCCATCTTCAAATCCCAGCTCTTCATAAATTCCGCCGCAGTCGAAGAACAGACCGGAACACGGGACATGGACAAGCTCGGTGGACTCGGTTCAAAGATGCCTGTCACCAGCACCACATCCCTGATAGCACTCCTTTCAACCGTCGGCATACCGCCGTTCTCAGGTTTCTGGAGCAAGCTCATAATAATCATTGCGCTCTGGCAGTCCGCGAATTATTTTTCCGCCCTGGTTGCGGTCGTTGCCAGCGTCATAACACTCGCGTATTTCCTCTCCATGCAGCGCAGGGTCTTCTTTGGAAAGCTCAGGGCGGGATTGGAAAACATTACTGAGGCGAAGCTGGGAAATCTCGTGCCAGCGATCATACTGGCCCTGATAACGATAGCCGTCGGAGTGTGTTTCCCCTACATACTTGAAAAGTTCATACTGCCGATAAAGGATATTATACCGTTAGTGATTAAAAACTAGGAGAAAGACTTGACTATAAATATCATACTTCTGATACTTCTGACAGTCGCCTCGCTGTGGGCGGTCGTCAAGGGGAGCCTTGTGAAGAGCGCAATCGCTCTCGCGGCCGCAAGCGTCATCCTTTCAATACTCATGTTCAGGCTTGCATCGCCCCTTGCCGCAGTATTTGAACTTTCAGTCTGCGCCGGCCTGATAACTGTTATTTTCATGAGTGTCATCAGCCTTACCAAGCCTATGACTCACTTCGAAGAGAACGTCATGCATTCCAGCCGTATCAGACGCTTCTGGCTTCTGCCGGTGATTCTCATCGTTGCCGCGATCATCCTGGTAAAACTCGACGTGTCCTGGGACAAGATGATCAGGAAAGCACCGTCGGCCAGCAGGATTTCCAGCGCCCAGGCAATCCAGAACGCTCCTCTTGACGAGGAACAGGTCATGCTGATTGAAGACAGACAGCGCGACGCAAAGGATGTCAAGCACGTGATGTGGAACACAAGACGCCTCGACATTCTCGGCCAGGTGCTCATACTTCTCGCAGGAGTTTTCGCTGTCGTGGTCCTCTTCAAGTACAAACCGGACAGGCTGTCCAATCCAGAAGGGGAAGGAGAGGAGAAAAATGGCTGACAATACCGCACAGATACTTAATTTGTCCATGATATTCATACCGTTGCTCCTCATAACGGGAATCTACTGCATCCTCGTGACACGCAATTTAATAAGGATCATAATCGGCCTTGAAATCCTGACGAAGGCCGTGACCCTGCTGATTATTGTCGCCGGCTATGCGACCGGCGAATTGGCGCTTGCCCAGACGCTTGTGATAACACTCATCATAATAGAAGTAGTTGTCATGGTCGTCGCCGCAGGCATCATAATCAATGTGTCGCGTCATAACAGCTCCCTCGACGTGAGGAAGCTTGAGAAACTAAAAGGATAGGAGACAAACCTTGGAAACTTTACTGATTTATCCTCCTGTAGCGTTCCTGATACTGCTTCTTGCAGGTTTAATCATGTCCGCTCTTTCCTCGAAAATTGCCTTCAAGGGCGCCAAGAGCTCTCCGGGGAAACTGAAATCCTATGGATGCGGCGAAGACATAGAGAACCCGAGGCTCCAGCCGGATTACAGCCAGTTCTTCTCATTCGCGTTCTTCTTCACGATCATGCATGTTGTTGTACTGATGATAGCGACCGCCCCTGCCGACACAATCAGGCTTGGCGGCATGGCTTTCCTTTATCTGATAATCGCGGTAAGCGGCTTATTCATATTGTTCAGGAGGTAAATTCATATGGCTTTTCTAAATAAAATGGTTACTTGGGCGAGAGTCAAATCACCATGGATAATCCATTTCAATTCCGGTGCGTGCAATGCATGCGACATCGAAATTATCGCAGCGCTTACACCGCGCTATGACATTGAACGCTTCGGTATCCTCTTGAAAGCGACACCGAGGCATGCCGATGTTCTCGTATGTTCCGGTCCTGTAACCAGACAGATAAGAAGCAGGCTCATTAGGATCTACGAGCAGATGGCTGAACCTAAATTCGTCGTGGCAGTTGGAACATGCGCATGCTCGGGCGGCGTATTCAAAGGTTGCTACAATGTCATGGGTGGCGTAGATTCAGTCATTCCCGTCTCGGCATTCATACCCGGCTGTCCGGCATGCCCTGAAGCCATCATGGACGGCGTCGTAAAACTCATAACGAGCCTGGAAAAAGCCGAGGAAAAATCCGCCTAATCAAGGAGCGATATCATGTCAAAAGAAGAAACAATACAGCAGGAATTGATAAAAAACTTCGGTTTCCTTGAAGGCAAGTTCAGGATCCCGCGCGAAAGACGCATTTTTCTCGATGTGCCAGCGGACAGGTTCATGGATGTATTTGATTACACTGTGAAGAAGATGAATTTCAACTATCTCTGCATCATAAGCGGGCTGGACGAAGGCGAAAACCTTTCGTTCATCTATCACCTTGCACTCAATTACAGCATTATCCTCAATATTAAGATTTCAGTCCCTAAGTCCAATCCCTCAATCAAGACTATAACAGGATATTTCCCATCTGCAGATCTGTATGAAAGGGAGCTCGAAGACCTCCTTGGCGCAAAGGTCGAAGGTCTTGCCAAGGGCAGGAGATATCCGCTTCCGGATGACTGGCCGATTGGACAGTATCCTTTGCGCAAGGACTGGAAACCCCAGGATGAACCGGAAGTCAAACAGGAAAAATCAAATTAAAGGTGGAATACCATGGGCAAAGTAATGATACCAATCGGCCCTCAGCATCCGGCGCTCAAGGAGCCGGCAAGCTTCAATATCACTCTCGACGGTGAAAAGATACTCGACATGATCGTCAAGGTCGGTTACAACCACAGGGGTATTGAAAAAGCATGCGAGCAGAGGACCTACATCCAGGATATTTACCTGCTTGAAAGAGTATGCGGTATCTGTTCTCATACTCACTCCACATGCTTTCTCCAGGCAGTTGAGGAGATAGCGGCGCTTGAACTGCCAAAACGGGCCCATTATCTTAGAACCATAGTTGCTGAACTTGAACGCGTCCACAGCCATCTCCTCTGGCTCGGAGTCGCCGGACACGAGGTCGGTTTCGATACACTTCTGATGTATTCTTGGCGCGACAGGGAAATAGTAATGGACATACTTTCCATGCTCACTGGCAACCGCGTCAATTATGCAATGAACACTGTCGGTGGTGTCAGAAGGGATATATCGCCTGATCAGATCAAGACCATTCTTCCGCTAGTTGATATTCTTGAAGAAAGGACCAAGTATTATATTCAGGTCGCCTCAGAGGAGGTCACACTTATTGAGAGACTCTCTAAAGTTGGCACACTCTCCCACGATGATGCACTGAAGCTCGGAGCAGCAGGCCCTACGGCACGTGCTTCCGGACGTGATATCGACGTTAGACGTGATGATCCCTATGCAGCATATGCAGACCTTTCATTCAAGGTCATCACAGACAACCATAACGATGTCCTTGGCCGTACACTTGTCAGAGTCGGAGAACTCATGGAATCCTATAAGATGATCCGCCAGCTGCTGAAAAATATCCCGGAAGGTCCGATAGCTGTCAAGGCTCCTAGGAAAATCCAGGCAGGCGAAGCTCTCAGCAGATATGAGGCGCCAAGAGGTGAAGATGTGCATTATGTGAAGGCAAACGGAACTGACAGGCCCGAACGGGTGAAGGTCAGGGCCCCCACCCTCGCAAATGTGCAGGCTGTAGCAGCCATGCTTAAGAACGGATATCTCGCAGACATCCCGATAGTTGTCGCGGCCATAGACCCATGCTTCTCATGCACTGACAGGATGATGGTGTCCATGAAGGACGCGAACAGCCGCAAGGAGAATTTCATCGACTGGAAGACTCTCCGCCAGTACAGCATAGACTGGTACAAGCAGAACAGAGGCGTGGATATGTCAAAAATCAAAATTTCAAAGCGGTGGTAGGACAATGATATATACTTTGTTCAGCATATTAGTTTTCCCAGGACTTCTCTTCCTGAGTATATTCGGCGTAATTGCTGAATTCATTGACAGGAGGCTATATGCCAGGTTCCAGAACAGAATGGGCCCGCCATGGTTCCAGCCAGTAGCAGATTTCATCAAGCTGCTCGCCAAGGAGGAACTCATTCCCGAGGAGGCGGACGCCAGGATGTTCAAGATCCTTCCAGTATTCGCTGTTGCCGCAGCTGTAACCGCGTTCCTTTATATTCCTTTATGGAATACGGCATCATTGTTCTCATTCGAAGGCGACATCATCGTCGTACTCTATCTGCTGACCCTGCCGACCCTGACATTCTTCCTCGCCGGCTGGTATTCGACATCGCTTTATGCAATGATAGGAGCGGTCCGTACGCTCACACAGCTCTTTGCCTATGAAGTTCCGCTCTTCATGGGAATACTTTCCCCTGCGATTCTCGCAGACAGCTGGTCCCTTGAGGCGATAACCCGTTTCTACGGCGAACATCCCTGGTACGCCCTCTTCAACATACTCGGTTTTGCCGTTTCGGTCATCGCGATCCAGGGCAAGCTCGAAAGAATCCCCTTTGACATACCTGAGGCGGAAACTGAAGTCGTCGGCGGTGCGTTCACCGAATACAGCGGAAAATTCCTTGCTCTGTTCAGAATGGCCATAGATATCGAGATGGTAGTCTGTGCCGCACTGCTGGCAGCCGTGTTCCTGCCGTTCGGACTCGAGCTCCACCCAGTGATAAGCTTTGTGATTTTCATAGTCAAATTGCTCGTGATCATCTTTATAATGTCCCTTATGCGTTCGATTTTCGCACGCCTTAGGATCGACCAGATGGTGAACTTCTGCTGGAAATATCTCGCGCCGGCCGCCCTGCTCCAGATATTGATCAGCTTCATCCTGAAAGGAATACTCGTCCGATGATAAAACCTGGAAAAATGTTCGCCGAGGTCATGAACAACGTGTTCAGGAAACCTGCCACGGAGCTATACCCATTCGTCAAGACCGAAAAGCCTGACAAGTTCCGCGGAAAGCTCGAATTCTATTCCGAGAAATGCATCGGATGCAAGCTCTGCATGAAGGACTGCCCTTCAAACGCCATCACAATCAACAAGATCGGCGAAAAGAAGTTTGAAGCCATTATCGACCTCGACAAATGCGTATATTGCGCACAGTGCGTCGACACCTGCCCGAAGAAGGCCCTTGCTGCAACAAAGGAATTCGAACTCGCTCAACTCGTCCATTCCAAACTCAGAGTGACGCTCAATGCCAATATCGAAGTTAAAAAAACTACTGAAGGCCAGGCTTGAGCAGGCGGAACGTGTTGCAATAGTCGGTGTAGGCTCTGAGCTCAGGGCTGATGACATAGCCGGAACTCTTGCAGTCGATCACCTCGGCAAGCTCCTCAGGAAAAAGAAAACCTATTGCGGATTCCGTCTTCTCCAAGGATGCACTGCCCCGGAGAACATCACCGGCGAAATCAGGAAATACAATCCGACCCATCTTATAATGATTGATGCCGCAGACCTTGAAGCGAAACCCGGGACAATATCCTTGATCAAGCCCGAAGAACTCTCCGGAGCATCTTTTTCAACACATATGATGCCGCTCGAAGTAATGATTAATTATGTCCTGCAGTCGGTAAAATGCGAAATTATAATGATCGGCATCCAGCCCAAAGTCCTCGAGTTCGGCAAGAAATCATCAAAGGAAGTTCAATCCGCCTCCCTGCAACTCGCTGAAGACATCGCGGAAATATTGACTGCCAGATCCGCTAAATAACCCCAGAGCATTCCTGGGATTCCTTCTTCTATAATTGCAAAAATATAAAAAACATTGTTTAGTAATTGAATTATGTTGGAGTACAAGCTTTCTGCGTCCGTCGTCCTGTCCCTCGTAGCCTCCTAGGCGAAGTGGGAAGCTCCTTAGCGAAGTCGGAAGCTTGCGTAACTTCTTGAATACAAAGACAAACTAAAGTTTGTACTCCAACGAATACATTTCCGCAATAACCGTAAGGACTGTGCATGTTCCCGTGTTAAAGATGCTCGCAAAATTTTCAGAAGTCAATCTTTCAAAAGACCGCTTCAGGCGGAACGCAATTGCCTTTGGTGCAGATTCAAAGAATACTGTTGCCTGCATAATGAAAGATAAATCACTCTGTCTCATTTCTGACAATCACGGACCTCTTTCCGATCCTGAGTCAACGATGAGATTTGAAAGCTCCATTTCCAAGCTCTTAAAATCCACAAAACCTGATATTGCCGCAGTCGACCTGCATCCGGATTATTATTCGACTGTCTACGGTGAAAAGATTGCAGGTGAAAAAGGAATTCCTCTGCTGAGAATCCAGCACCATCACGCACACGCCGCCTCGTGCATGGCTGAACATGGACTTGAGGAATCGCTTGCCCTGGTATTTGACGGTACTGGCTACGGGACTGATGGAAACCTCTGGGGAGCTGAACTTCTACATGTGAATCCTAAAGGCTTCACGCGTTTTGCGACTTTCGCAGCCGCCCCCCTGCCCGGCGGCGACGCATCTGTACGCGAGCCTCTCCGCCAGCTCTTTGGTAGAATATTTTTTTCAAGCTGCCATGGCAAACCAAATCTCGATAGCTTCTGTCGTGTCCACGGTCTAAAACCCGATATCGCAAAGGTATGGCTCAAGCAGCTTGAAAAAAATATAAATTGCCCAAAATCCCATTCTGCAGGCAGGCTCTTCGACTCGGTCTCATGCCTTCTCGGACTCGCTCCGAAAATCGCCCGGGAGGCCGAGGCCGCGATCAATCTCCAGAAAGCCGCCGAAGCCTGCAAGGATAAGCCTGATGCTTTGCTAATGCCTTTCAAATCCTTTGAAAAGGATGGTCTTTTCTTAATTGATTGGTCCCCTCTCTTCAGCAATAATGTTATAAATTTTTCAGGGATGTCCCCAGCCCGGAAAAATTTATTAGCGTTGTCCTTCCATCACTCCCTTGCGAATTCCGCAATGAGGATGATTGATTTCGGAACTGCGAAGTTCGCAACGAGAAACATAGTCCTGAGCGGCGGAGTCTTCATGAACAGATATTTCCTTGAAATCCTTCAAGGAAATATTATTAAATCAAAGCTCAAGGCGTTTCCCCATGTAAGAGTTCCGACGAACGACTGCGGCATCTCTCTGGGCCAGGCCGTAATCGCAGCGACATCAGATTTGAACAATATATAATTTCCTTTCAAGACGTTTGTCTTGAAAGGAAATTATTCGGTCAATTTCGTCAGATAATCGATCCATGCATCCATTCCTTCGCCGGTCTTGGCGCTGAGCTCGAAGATGAATACTCCCGGATTTATCTCGCGGATATACTTCCGCATCTTCTTGATGTCACAGTCAAGATGCTTCATCAGATCCGTCTTGGTGATTATTACGAGTTTAGCGGTTGAGAAGATGACAGGATATTTGACAGGTTTGTCCTCGCCTTCAGGAACTGAAAGAAGGGCAATCTTGAAAGTCTCACCGAGATCGAACGCGGCGGGGCAGACAAGGTTCCCGACATTCTCAATGAATAGAATTTTGGTCTTTTTGTCTATGACATCATGAAGAACCCTGCCGACCTGTTCGGCGTTCAGATGGCAAGAGCTTCCAGTCTCGATCTGGTGGACCTTCGCCCCCCTGCCCTTCAGCCGTCTCGCATCATTGTCGGTCTGGATGTCTCCTGTTATGACTGCGCACTGAATCTTTCCTTTCAGCCTGTCGAGAGTCTTTTCGAGAAGCATTGTCTTGCCCGAACCTGGTGAAGAGATGATATTTACGGTTACGATGCCGTGCTTTTCAAAATACATGCGGTTCTCCTCAGCGGCAATGTCGTTTTTCTCAAGAACCTTTCTCTCAAGCTCGATAACCCTTCTGTGGCTTTTTTCTTCGTGATGATGGTGATCGTGATCGTCGCCGTGATCATGCGAATGGTGATGGCCGTCATTGTGATGATGGTGGCTATGCTTGTCGCCATCATGGTGGCTGTGCATAGTGCCGTCCTCATGGACATGGTAGCCATTAGGCAACTTTACCTTCTTTTTGCCCTTGATATCTATCTTGATGTTAGAACATCCGCAGCTTTCACACATAAAATTTCTCCGAAATTTTATTACTCAATCTCCATCGATTTGATTATCAATTCCCTTCCGCACACGACTTCGACATCTAATGAATCACATTTCCCGCATTTGGCAAGGGGGATCTCCGCTATGGTCTCCTTGCCGCAGGCTCTGCATTTCAACTTCATATCGGTGATTTCGACAATGAGCTTGGCTCCTGCCGCAGGAGTGCGTTCGGCCGCCATCGGGAAAGCGAATTTAAGGGCAACCTTCTCTACACCTGAAAATCTCCCGATGGAAATCCTGACGGAATGAAGCTTTGAGGCACGTTCATATTTCATGACCGCAGTTATCTGCTCAACGAGCGATGTCGCCAATGCCAATTCATGCATATTGAACTCCCCTAGCTCTACAGATCAACATATTTTCATCTCCTGGATTTTACAGGAATTCGTTCGTAGTCAATGTCGCAAGACATGTTCTTAAAGTAGGGACGGGCTTTAGCCTGTCCCATTCTTGATTTTTAAGACTTGGTACATGCTCCCTTCGACAAGCTCAGGACAGGAAAGCACGTACCTACTCTCAAGAACAGCCCTTGCGGGCTTGACTGCCGACGAATTCAAACCTCAACATATCCTCGGGAGCATTTCTCCTCGCGGAAGATCGACAATCCTCGCACCTCCGCCCAAAGTGCTCAGGATTACTTTCCCTGAGTTTCCCGTGACCGTTCCTATTACTGAAGCATTGCGCCCTTCTGGAAGTTTCTTCCATGACCGGACTATTTTATCGGCAGCGGATTCAGAGCATATCATTACCACCCTGCCCTCGCATGGGGAATTTAAAAGATCCAGTCCGAGCATTTCCGAAACGGCCTTTGATTCCCTTGAAAACGGTATTGACTTCTCTTCAAGGATAACTCCATACCGCATTACTGAGAATATCTCATTGAGAACAGCAGCCAGCCCTCCTCTTGTGGGATCGCGCATGAACTTGACATCGGCACCAAACCTCTGGGCAGAAACTGCAAGCCTTTGAACGGTCCCCAGGTCGCTCCTGGGACCTTTTTTTATGCCGATTGATTCACGGACGCACAGGACAGCCATGCCGTGATCTCCAATATTTCCGCTTACAATTACCTTGTCGCCTTTCTTAATCCTGCTTCTGCCAAGGGAGAAGTCCTTGCAGCGCTCGCCGATGCCGGTCGTGTTAATATAAATCTTGTCGCATTGTCCCCTGGGGACGACCTTGGTGTCGCCGGTGACAATCCCTATACCGCACTCATCAGCAGATTTCCTCACGGAATCCAGGATTTTCCGGAGCAAGGATATTTCGAGCCCCTCCTCGAGGATCATTCCAAGCGACAGCCAGAGGGGTTTTCCGCCTGCAACTGATATGTCATTCACAGTTCCATAAACACAGAGGTTCCCTATGTTACCGCCAGGAAATTCAACAGGCTGGATGACAAAACTGTCGGTGGACATTACGAGTCCGGTAGTTTTTTTGAAATCGAGGGTTGCGGCGTCAGGCAGATCACTCAACGGGCCTTTTCCGAAACGTGAAAGTATTTCATCCCTTACAAGCTCAGCGGAAAGTCTTCCCCCGCCTCCATGTGCTATTTGGATCCTGTCTCCCATTCAAACACCACCGTTTGTCTTGGCAGAGTATCTTTTGCTGAATTCCATGACGGGATTGCTGCCGTCCGGCAATTTGATTTCCTCCTTGAGGAAGCGCATGAACTCGGAGAGCCTCTCACGGAGTTCGGGATCTATGTCATGTTCAACACGGCATGCTATTTCATCGGCCTTGTCAGGATTGCAACCTAGGATTTCACGGTAGAATTCGGCAAGTACGGCATGCCTCCTGTGGAGTTCAAGGGCAATCACTTCTCCTTCCGGAGTCAGGGTGATGGTCTGACGGACAGTGTAGTTTACAAGCCCCAGCGACGTGAGTCCCTGCATTGCCTCTGTGACCGACGCCATCTTGATATTCAACTTCTCGGCGATCGCCTTCACGTGGGCGTGCTCATGCGCGAGACAAAGGGAATATATCGTCTCAATATAGTTCTGCTGGTTCAGTGTAAGTTCTATGTTTTTTTCAGCCATTTTATAAACTCCCAAGACACGCTGAAGCTGTGAACTCCAACGAATTTCAGATTTCCAGCTTGCCACGCCGTAGCATCTCAGCGAAGGCGGGTTTCAAGTATCAAGTTACCAGTTACTCCCCTCTTACCTTCCCCTTCTCCGCCTCGCATTTCTCCTGCAAGGATGAGATTTCAGAGGCGATCTGCTTCCTTATCTTCTCCTCGTCATCTGGAGTTTTTCTGATTGCCTCATCTATCGAAAGCTGGAGCTGTGCTATCCTGGACTTGTATTTGGATTCAATTCCAGCTATCGCCTTCTTCTGCTCGTCGGTAAGTTTTTTCATTGGTCCGCCAAGCCGTTCCATCGCCAGTTCAAATGAACTCTTCATAATAAATTTTACTCCGCAAAATTTATAACATTTCTTTTTCAAGAAAATAAAACATCAAAGCATTCAAGACAAGCCCATGAGTGATTTTTCCACCCTTTATAAGCTTTAGGACCTTTTCATGCGGGAGAAGGAGCGTCTCAATATCCTCGCCATCCTCCATCGATGTCCCCGATGTCTTTTTCGCATTGTCCACAAAAACCGTATAACAGACATTGTCCTGCAGGGCGGGATTCGGACAGACCTTCCCGATCATCCTTGCATTCTTTCCTTTGTATCCGGTCTCCTCAAGAAGCTCGCGCTGTCCGGCCGACAACGGATCGGAATCCGTCCTGTCTATGAGTCCGCCCGGAATCTCCAGCTCCCATTTCTTTGTGCCATGCCTGAACTGCCGGATCATCACCAGCTTGTCGTCAGGAGTCACTGCTATGATATTGACCCAGCCACCGCATTTGAAACGGTAGAAGTCGCCTCTCTTCCCATTCCTCGGACATTCCGAGTTGTCGACCCAGACTTTGAAGACAGGAGTCTCCAGTATTTCCCTTGAGGAATGAATTTTCCACGGCGTTCTTTTCATTTCTTCTTCATCGCATCGATGACAGGGGTGAGCTTCCTCATGAACTCACCGAATTTTCCGGAAGGTATCTGCTGTGCGGCATCGCTCGTGGCATTGACAGGATCCGGATGGGTCTCAACAATTATCCCGTCGGCACCGACGGCAACCGCGGCCCGCGCCAATGGGAGCACAAGATCAACTTTTCCGGCGGCATGGCTGGGATCGACAATCACGGGAAGATGCGTCTCCTTCTTTGCAACTGCAACCGCGCCGAGATCAAGAGTGCTCCTCGTCGCAGTTT
Organism: Lentisphaerae bacterium GWF2_49_21; assembly: GCA_001804805.1. GTDB lineage: Bacteria > Verrucomicrobiota > Lentisphaeria > Victivallales > GWF2-50-93 > GWF2-50-93. The sequence continues at coordinate 33,582 of MHBH01000040.1, read as the reverse complement.
CGAACGTGCGGATACCGCGTTCACACAGGATTACATGCGGACATCCGTGGACGACAAGATATTCGGCGGCGGAAAGCCATTCCTCCACAGTCGTCGCCATCCCTCTTTTCAGCAGCACCGGACGGCCTGCGTCCGCCACATGTTCGAGCAGATGGTAGTTCTGGCAGTTCCTCGCGCCAATCTGGAGGCAGTCAGCAACTTCGGCGACCTGTTTGACATGGGTGACACCCAGGACTTCGGTAACGACCGGTATGTTGAATTCATCCTTGATTTCCTTCAGGAGTTTCAGCCCCTCCTCTCCGAGTCCCTGGAAATCATATGGGGAAGTCCTCGGCTTGTAGGCGCCTCCACGCAGAATTTTCACCCCTGCCGCGATGATGTCCTTTGTCGCCTGCCTCAGCTGCTCCCTGCTTTCAATCGCGCACGGTCCAGCGATCACCTGGAAGCTGCCTGCACCGATCTTCTCCTTCCCGATCATGACGAAGCTGTCCTCCTCGTGGTATTCGCGGCTCGCGAGCTTGTATCTCTTCTGGATAGGGATGACATCCTCCACGCAGGGGAAGGATTTGAAAATTTCCAGCGACCGATGGATCTTCTCGTCACCGACGGCGCCAATCACGGTATGCTCGACGCCGCGGATGATGCGCGGCTCGTAACCGAGCTGGACGATCATGTTTGAAACTTCGTTTATCTTCTCATCAGGCGTATGCGGTTTGAACACGATTATCATATCTGCGGCTCCATAATTATTTTAGTCAAAATCACAGGTGAAAGCATTGTTTTTTATCAAAGGCATTGGCATAGTATGACCGTAATTTTTTGAGTTTCAACCCGAATCAGGCAAATTCTTATTATGGCAAAAGAAAAAATCCTGGCTGTGCTTGACATAGGTTCCAATTCCGTGGTCCTTCTTGTCGCCAAATGTCATGCCAGTGGAATTATCGAGCCCGTAAATGAAGTCTTTGCCATAACAAAACTCGGTAAGGGCGTAGCGCAGACAGGAATCCTCACCGAAGATGCAATCAACCGTACTCTTGATGTTTCGAAGGAGATGCAGGAGATCGCTGTTCATGAAGGCGCCGAAGACCTAATCATAACAGCCACCAGCGCTGTGCGCGAAGCCAAGAACAAGAGCGAATTCCTCGTAAAGTGCCACCAGAAGCTTAATATCTTCCCCCTCGCCCTCAGCGGCAAGGAGGAGGCGAAGTTCACCTATCTCGGCGCCACTTCTGAAATTGAAACCGAGTCGCCTCTGCTAACCGTCGACATCGGCGGCGGCAGCACTGAAGTTGCGTTCGGCACCAAGAACATCATGGTCGGCGCCCACAGCATGCCGATTGGATGCGTAGGCATCTCTGAAATGTTCAACATCGGCAAGGGGGAATGGATTCCACAGAGGATAGCTGCGAAAAGATTCATAAAAAGGCAGATGTTCTCGATAGTCGACAATGTCCATTCCTGGCTTGCGAGCCGCAGCCCGATCGTCATCGCCAGCGGTGGTACGGCCACTACTTTCGCCGCACTTCTGCTCAAGGAGAACGTGTATGACAGGAAGCATATCAATTCGGTCAAGGTCGAAAGCAAGATGGTCGCCGTGTATTCGCGCCAGCTTTCAAGAATGAGCATAGAGGAGCGCGTAAAGGTCCCGGGCATGGAGAAGGACCGCGCCGAAGTCCTTCCTGCAGGCCTTCTCATCCTCTCGGAATTCCTCCGTTTCTTCAACTTCAACGATATCCGCATCACCGCGAATGGCCTGCGCTACGGCGTAATGAGGCATTACCTCCAGAAATACTTCGGATAAAAATCCCGGATACGGGATTTTTATTATTGCAGAACAACTTCTATACCTTCGCTGTGTCTCGAGTCACCGTTAGCGTTTCAGGCCTGTCACCTTGTATTCTTGGAGATGAAAGATTAGGTTACAATTACGGAAGGTATATTTAATATCTACGGGGGTTTAGTTTTCATGAACATTCAGCCTGAAAGAAAGATCACGTCTGGCCCCGTCCTGGTATCGATCTGTCTTCTATTCGCGTTTTTGGCACAGCCCGCCGCCTGGGCAGGTCAAAGTGTGCGCGTGGGGATCTACCAGAACAGTCCGAAAGTATCCGTGTCCGAATCGGGGAAGCCCGAAGGGATCTTCATAGATGTGCTCGAATTCATAGCGGCGAAAGAAGAGTGGTCGATAGTGTATGTGACCGGGACGTGGGCGCAGGGCCTGGACCGGTTGAAGGCGGGGGAAATCGATCTCATGCCCGACATGGCTCTCACCCAGGAACGCGAGGCGATTTATACTTTCCACCGCGAACCGGTGCTGTCGGACTGGTTCCAGATATATACGCGGCATGAAAGCGGGATCCGCTCCCTTCTGGACTTGAACGGCAAAAGGGTTTCACTGCTTGACCGTTCGATCCAGCAGGATGCCTTTGGAAAAGCCGTATTAGGATTCGACCTGAAAGCGATACTGGTGCCAATGCCGGACTACAATGCCGCATTTACCGCAGTGGAGCACGGAGACACAGATGCAGTGATTGCCAACCGCTTCTTCGGCGCCATGCATGCCCGCAAGTTCAAACTAGGAGATACGGCAATCATCTTCAATCCGACCCGTCTCTATTTTGCAGCCCCAAAACAGTGCAACACTGCCATGCTGGATAGCATTGACAAGCACCTGCTGCGGTTGAAACAGGATCCGACATCCCAGTACTATCGATCCCTGCAGCGTTGGACCTCGGAGGAAGTCGGATTCAAATTCCCGATGTGGATCAAAGGTTCGATTATTGGCGCTGCATTATTGCTGCTGCTGAGCATTTTCTGGACCGTAACGCTGAGGAAACGGATTGCGGCCAGCACCAGGGATCTGGCATTGCAGAATGAACAGCTCCAGTCCATAAACAAACAGCTGGAACTCTCCGAGAAGGAAATCCTCCGCCTTAACAAAGACCTGCAGGTCCACGCAGAGCAATTGGAGCAGCGTGTGTCAGAGCGTACTGCGGAACTGGCTGTAGCCAAGGCGCACGCCGAATCCGCCGATCGCCTGAAGTCAGCGTTTCTCGCCACAATGTCCCATGAGCTGCGTACACCTCTCAACTCGATCATCGGCTTCACCGGAATCATGCTTCAGGAACTGGCCGGACCGTTGAATCCGGAACAGCACAAGCAGCTCGAAATGGTACGCGACAGCTCGCGGCATCTGCTGGCGCTCATCAATGACGTACTTGACATTTCCAAGATCGAGGCCGGGCAGCTGGAGGTGAAAAGCGAACAGTTCAACCTGAGGACATCAATTGCAAAAACCATAGGCATCGTGAAACCGTTGTCTGAAAAGAAGGGATTGGCGCTCCTGGAGGAAATTGCGCCGGAGATCGGCATGTTGTACAGCGATCCGCGCCGCGTTGAACAGGTGATGTTGAACCTCCTTAACAATTCCATCAAGTTCACGGAGCGTGGCTCGGTCACTCTCAAGGTGGAGATTATTAAAAAAGCTCTCCGCATTTCGGTCGCTGATACCGGCATCGGCATCAAACAGGAGGACTTCAGCACATTGTTCCAGCCGTTCCGGCAGATTGATTCCGGACTGTCCCGACAGCACGAAGGCACTGGACTGGGGCTGGCCATCTGCCGCCGGCTTGCTGAATTGCTCGGAGGAGAAATCAGCGCAACGAGCGAATGGGGCAAAGGCAGCGTATTCACATTAATTTTACCCTTGAAAGGACCAGGAAAATCATGAAGAGGAAAATATTGCTCATCGAAGACAACGAACAGAATCAATATCTGGTGACGTTCCTGCTCGAGAAGCATGGTTACGAGGTAATACCGGCCATAGACGGACCGATGGGCATCGAACTTGCAGGACGCGTCCTGCCGGATTTGATACTGCTCGACATCCAGCTCCCCTCCATGGACGGATACGCCGTCGCCCACGAACTCCGTTCCAATCCTGCCCTTGAGAACACCCCGATCATTGCAGTGACCTCTTATGCCATGACAGGTGACCGCGAGAAAACGATCGCAGCCGGTTGCAACGGTTACATTGAAAAACCGATAAATCCGGATACCTTCGTGTCCGAATTCGAACACTTCATCGAAGGATCGCAAAAGGAGCCCCCGCAATGAAGACTAACCGGATCCTGATTGTCGACGACAAGGAGGAGAATATCTACTTTCTTCAAACTCTGCTGCAAGGCAACGGTTACGAGGTTGACGCCACATCGAACGGTGTTGAAGCACTGGATAAGTCGCGTAAGAATCCGCCGGACCTTGTCATCTCCGACATCCTCATGCCGGTAATGGACGGATTTGCCTTGTGCCGTGAATGGAGGAGGGATCTGCGTTTGAATTCAATCCCGTTTGTCTTCTATACCGCCACCTACACGGATGAGAGGGATCAGGAATTTGCCCTGAGCATAGGGGCGGAACGGTTCATAGTTAAGCCGCAGGAACCTGATGTGTTCATTGCGATTATCAGGGAAATCATCCTGAAGGGTATAACTCCTCAGCCCTCTTCTGCGGCGACAGTCCGGCTTTCGACCGGATCAACAGGAGAAGATGAGTCAGTATATCTGAAACAATACAATGAGGCGCTCGTCCGCAAATTGGAAATCAAGATGGAGCAGCTGGAGAAGACCAACCGCCAGCTGGAGCAGGACATTGCCGCACGCAAGAAAGCGGAGACGGCGCTACGCGAAAGCGAGGAGTGTTTCCGTTCCTTGGTGGAACTCGCACCAGAAGCAATTTTCGTCCAGAACAAAGGTTTGTTTATCTTTCTAAATCCAGCTGCGCTAAAGCTTTTTGGCGGTTTAAAATACGAGGATCTTCTCGGTGCTGAATTAATGATGAGGATAGCTCCGGCGTGGCGTGAAATTGTCCGAGGACGTATTCGTTTGCAGCAAGAGACCGGAAAGGCGGCACCTCTTATGGAACAGGAATACCTGCGTCTCGATGGTTCGCGTGTTTCTGTCGAGACCACCGCGATAGCAGTAAAGTACCATGGTTGCGATTCGCATCTGGTATTTGTCCGTGATATTACCGAACGTAAGCGCGCGGAAGATGAGAAAGCGAAGCTTGAGAATCAATTGCGCCAGGCGCAGAAGATGGAAGCTGTTGGACAGCTTGCTGGAGGCGTCGCGCATGATTTCAACAATCTGCTCCAGGTTATAAATGGATATACACAGCTCATGCTCCTGACATCCTCTGCTGATGCCGCCACAAAGAACCAAATGGAGGAGGTGAAAAAGGCTGGAGACCGGGCTGCCAACCTCACACGCCAACTCCTCACCTTCAGCCGCAGGCAGCTCCAGCAGGCCTCAATTCTGGATCTCAATGCAATTGTAGCCGATATGCAAAAGATGCTCCGAAGGCTCATCCGCGAAAACATCGTCATGCAAACTGTATCCGCCCCATCGCTCAAAAGGATCAAGGCGGATCCTGGGCAGATCGAACAGGTGATCATGAATCTTGTCGTCAATGCACGTGACGCGATGTCCGGCGAGGGCAAGCTGACCATTTCCACAAACAACGTAGAACTCGATGAGACCTATGCCCGGAGCCGCCCCAACGAAGTCAGGGCTGGCTCCTACGTAATGCTGGCGGTGAGTGACACCGGATGCGGAATGGACGAGAAGGTAATGGCGCACATGTTCGAACCGTTTTTCACCACCAAGGAACAGGGCCAGGGCACAGGCCTGGGGTTGGCCACCGTGTATGGAATTGTGAAACAAAGCGGCGGTTTTATTGATGTTGAAAGCAATATCGGAGAAGGAACCACGTTCCGTGTATACCTGCCCCAGGTATTGGAAAAGGATTTGACCTTGGAGGAGGGACTGGCCACATCATCCATGCCTCGAGGCACCGAGACAGTCCTGCTCGTTGAAGACCTGGAAAATGTCAGGTCTCTAGTCATGGTGATGCTGCAGTCTATCGGTTATACAGTACTTTCGGCTTCCCACGGCATCGAAGCGCTGGAAATAGCAAGGCATCACCGGAAAACGATCCATCTCCTCCTGACCGACGTGGTGATGCCGGGGATCAGCGGGCTGGACCTTGCAAAGCGTATGTCCGCCCTATGCCCGGGAATGAAGACCCTCTTCATGTCCGGTTATGTCGATGACGCAATCATCCGTGACGCAATGAAGGACTGTTACATCCAAAAGCCCATTGCGATGGGTGATTTGTCCCGCAAGGTGCGCGAGGTGCTTGATAGCGGACAGGGAAAATAATTTTTATTCAGCAGTTTGAAAAATGACTGGGGAGGGACAACATGGGAAAGTACAGGATTATCATAGTGGACGACAAGACGGAGAACAACTACCTCCTGCGCGCACTTCTGCAAGGCAACGGTTACGAAGTTGAAACTGCCACCAATGGCGCCGAAGCGCTGGACATGGCACGTAAGAATCCTCCGGATCTTATCATCTCCGACATCCTCATGCCGGTAATGGACGGATTTGCCTTGTGCCGTGAATGGATGAAGGATCCGCGTTTGAAGTCAATCCCGTTTGTCTTCTACACCGCCACCTACACCGATGATCGGGACAGGAAATTTGCGCTCAGCATTGGAGCTGAGCAGTTCATCGTCAAGCCGCAGGAACCGGATGTGTTAATAGCAAGCATCAGGGAGATAATCAGGCAGGAAGTGAATCCATCCTCAGCTCAGGCAAAACCAGAAACGGACTTAGAGGGACAGCTGCCGGCCAAGGAGGAATCAGTATATCTGAAACAATACAATGAAGCACTTATCCGCAAGCTGGAAGACAAGATGGAACAGCTGGAGAAGACCAACCGCCAGCTGGAACAGGACATTGCCGCACGCAAGGAGGCAAATTTGGCGTTGCAGGAAAGCGAGGAACGCCACCGCCTCCTTTTCGACACCAGCATGGATGCTATATTGCTCACGGCTCCGGACGGAACGATATTTGCGGCAAATCGGGCCGCATGCAGGATCTTCGGACGGACTGAAGAGGAGATCGTACGGCTCGGGCGGAACTGTATTGTGGACACCTCCGATCCGCGTCTGCCTCTGGCACTGGAGGAACGCAGCCTGACAGGGAAGTTCAGCGGAGAGCTCGGATTGATCCGTAAGGATGGCTCAATATTCCCGGCGGAAATATCCTCAAGCATATATAAAGACAAGGACGGACATCTCAGGACAAGCATGATAATCCGCGACATCTCCGAACGCAAGCTGGTGGAGGAGGAGCATGAGAGGCTAAGGGCCCAGCTGGTCCAGGCACAGAAGATGGAAGCCATCGGCAGGCTTGCGGGAGGAGTAGCCCACGACTTCAACAATATGCTGACAGCGATCCTGGGACATGCGGAAATAGCCATGGGCAAGGTGGGGACGGCTCAGCCGATCATTGAAGACCTGCAGGAAATCCAGAAGGCCGCCAGCCGGTCCGCCGACCTGACCCGTCAACTGCTGGCATTCGCCCGCAAGCAGACGATCACTCCGAAGGTGCTCGAGCTGAACGCAACAGTGGAAAAGATGCTCAAGATGCTGCGCCGTCTCATAGGTGAAAACATCGAGCTTGCCTGGATGCCGGGTGAAAATCTCTGGCCGATCAAAATGGATGCATCCCAGCTCGATCAGATTCTTACGAATCTCTGCGTCAATGCCCGTGATGCCATATCGGGCCCGGGCAAAGTCACAATCGGGACGGAAAATGCCGTCTTCGATGAAGCTTATTGCGCCACCCGTGAAGAACTTACCCCCGGAGAATTCGTTGTTCTCACCGTAAGCGACAATGGCTGCGGTATGGACAATGAGACACTGACCAATATTTTCGAACCGTTCTTTACAACAAAGACGATAGGGAAAGGTATCGGCATGGGAATGGCCACCGTATACGGAATCGTCAAGCAGAATAATGGATTCATAGGCGTAAGCAGCGAGCCGGGAAAAGGCGCAACTTTCAAGATTTGTCTGCCACGGCACGAAGGCAAGGCCGAAAAACTCAAGTCAAAAGGTCCAGCGGCTCCCATCACACAAGGCCACGAAACCATCCTCCTGGTAGAGGACGAGAAGGCGATCCTGAAAATGACAAAGACAATGCTGGAAGGTTTCGGGTACAGGGTACTGGCCGCTGAAACTCCGGGCGAAGCGTTCCGTCTGGCAGAAAAACACAACGGCGATATCCATCTGTTGATTACCGACGTGGTCATGCCGGAAATGAACGGAAGGGATCTTGCCAGGAACCTCATGACCCTCTATCCTAACCTTAAACGCCTGTTCATGTCCGGATATACGGCCAACGTCATTGCCAGCCATGGAGTTCTTGTTGATGGCATACATTTCATCCAGAAACCTTTTTCGAGCAATGACCTTGCAGACAAGGTGCGCTCATCCCTGGACATCCATCGGCCACGGAGGAAGGAATAACAGCCAGATGGCTGAAAACACATCAACAGGCTGGAAAGCCTGTCTTACTTAAAACGAGAACTTCACGTCGGAGAGGCGCTTCTTGAACTCGTTGAGGACGCGGTCCTCTTCCTTCTTACCGCCCTGCGCCACGAATGTCGCACTGAACCGGACGTTGTGTCCGACATCGTCCCACGGAACGGTGCTGATGAGCTTCTCCTTGATCATCCACTGGCTGAATTCCTCGGCGTTTGCGAACTTCGCAGAATATTTTCCTTCGGCGGCATTCGGACATTTTACGTAGAGATAGAATGAGCCTTGCGGAACTTTCGCGGGGAAACCAATCGACTTGAGAGTCTCGACCATGCTCTTCAGTCGGCGTTCATACTTCTCCGAGATAGCAGGTGTTATCTTCGCCTGGTTGTCGAGTGCGAGTATCGCAGCCTTCTGGATCGCAGCAAACTGTCCACTGTCGGCATTGTCCTTCACGTTCGCGAAGGCCTTGACGGCAAGTTCGTTGCCGCATACCCAGCTAAGGCGCCAGCCCGTCATGTTGAATCCCTTCGACATGCTGTGCAGTTCGACCGCGCAGTCCTTTGCGCCGGGAATAGAAAGTATGCTGAGAGGCTTCCCCTGGAAATTAAGCGGAGCATAGGCGGCATCGAAGACGATCAGGATATTGTTCTTCCTGGCGAATTCCACGGCCTTCTCAAGCTGTTCGACGGATGCCGAAGCACCTGTCGGATTGTTCGGATAATTGAGATAGAGGAGTTTCGCCTTTTCACATTGTTCCTTGCTCAGCGAATCAAGATTGGGAAAGAATTTGTTCTCCTCGCTGAGAGGCATATTGATGACTTCACCCCCGAGATACTGCGTCCATGTGCCCATCACAGGATACCCGGGGACTGTCATGATGGTGATGTCGCCGGGATTTATGAAACATGTCGGAAGAAGTGAAAGGGCGGCCTTCGAACCGATCGAATGACATATCTCAGTATCGGGATTGACCTTGACATTGTATAGGGCCTTCATGTAACGGGCGGCCGCAGCCTTGAATTCACTTATTCCATTATCGGTGTATGTGCGGTTCTCCCATTTCGCGGCTTCCTTGCAGAGCGCATCGACGACTTCAGGGAAGGCCATGTCGTCCGGCTCCCCTACTCCCATGTCGATTATCTCTGCTCCGGGATTCGCCTGGAGCGCCGCGCGCTTCGCCCGTTTGATCTTCTCAAACTTGTATATCTTCGTATCCTTGCCGAACTGGTCTCCGCCAATCCTCCGCGCAAAATTCTTCTGTAAAAAAGATTCTGACATTTTATTCTCCAATGTATTGTCTTCTGTTATATTTTTTTTGCGTCCGCAAAAAAAATATCAGTGGTGCGAGAAGCATCTTTCCGGTGCATGTACCAGCGCCACTCCGAGTTCGTTCGCGCGCTGGATCACTTCCGCGTCCTTGATCGAGCCCGGAGGCGATATCATCGCGGAAACTCCGGCCTCCGCGGCAACTTCAACCGCGTCGGGGAACGGGAAGAATCCATCGCTCGCCATCACCGCATCCTTTATGTTCTCGTTGCCCTGGTACTTGTTGTTGTATTTCCAGACGGCCTGTTCGACGGCGCCAACCCTATCCTGTTCGCCTGTGCCGACGGCAAGCGTCTGGCCGTTCTTCATTATCACAACTCCGTTTGAACGGACGCTCAGGTTTATGTACCAGGCCGCGAGAAGGTCTTCCATCTGTCCGGGCTTGGGCTTTACGGTTGAAACGACAGTGCCGAGATTCTTGCTTTCAGCTGCAGCAGGCTTGAGATCCGCCACCGACTTGAGGTGCGTAAGCAGAGGGGCGGCAATTACAATCGATCCGTCCGCGAGAACTTTCACAGTGTTGTGCGCGTCCGAAGATTCGCCCACATATCTCGGAATGTCAGTAAGCTTCCCGCATTTGATGATCCGTATCTGCTTGTTCAGCTTGTACTTTTCAGAGTCGTTGAAAACGCTCAGGGCGTATTCGTCAAAGGACGGAGCGACGACACACTCCACAAAAGTGGTCATTATTTCCTTTGCGGTCTGGGTGTCGAGTTCAACATTGAATGCGATGACGCTCCCAAAGGCAGCCCTCCCGTCGCAGTCGCGGGCCTTCTTGTATACGTCGCAGATGGTCTCTTCGCCGCGCTGTACGGCGGCACCGCTCGGATTCACGTGTTTCATGACGGCGCACGCGGGCCTGTCGAAGTATTTCACTATGTTCAGGGCGTATGAGATGTCCTCGAGGTTGGTCTGCGAAAGGCCGCTCTTGCCGGTCTTCAGTATCTGCATGTCGCCTATTGTGCAGGGAAGGCCTTCAGGCTTGTAGTAGGCCGCCGGCTGATGGGGATTGGTCCCGTAGCGCAGGTCCTCGACCTTCCTATACCGCTTCCCGCGAATTTCCATGACATCCTCGAAGCTGCCCACGTTCTTCGAAAGATATGTGTTCCTGTTGATTGATGACTCAGCCATATGTAAATCTCCTGTATTAATTTTTATGGGAAAAGTAAATCTTATATCTTATAGAGTTTTTTTCAACACTGTTGCCATATAATTTTAAGAGTATAACTTCGGGAAAAAGCATCATTGACTGGGCGAAACGGCGAAACGATGGTAGAATATGAGGATTGGAACCTGTAACAGAGAATACGATACTTGATGCTTGATACCCGCCTTCGCTAAAATGCTACGGCGCGGCAAGATTGAAATTCGTTGGAGTTCACGGCTTTCCGTGTCCACCGTAGCATCTTAGCGAAGGTGGAAGCGTGTCTTATAATCTAAAATTGGCAATTGGCAATCTGAAATGAATATTCTCATCCTGGCATATCACCGAGTCCTGCCAAAGCCGTCTTCAGCGGCCGTCAGCGCCGACGTCTTCGAACGGCAGATCGCCTATCTCGCCAAAACAGGATACAGGACCATCGGCACCGAGGAACTCGCCCTGTTCTTCAGCGGCAAACTTATGCCTCATGACAAATATGCAATGCTGACCTTCGACGACGGCTGGGGCGACAATCTCATATGGGCGACCCCGATCCTGAGAAGATATTCCACAAAAGCCGTGCTGGCATTGAACACGGGCCTGCTCAACGCCAAGGGGCGCAGCATCCGCAGCGACTTGACATATGAGATAATCGATTCGAAGAAGGCGCTAGAAGATGCAGTGTATGGCAGGGGGGCCAGGCCCTTTCTTAACTGGAATGAAATCCTGGAGATGCATAATTCCGGCGCCTGGGAGATCCAGGCCCATGGCAATTCCCATTTCGGCTGCTACTCCAGTTTCGACAAGATAAAAGGATTTTATCCGGAGAAGCCCCATTGGACGATGGAGTTCGCCCTTGGGGAACCGCCATTTCCCGGAGCACCGAAGGTCTCCTTCAAAAGCATTCTGTCCAACAAAAGGACTGTCATGAGCGAAGACCTGAAGGATTCCCTCAGGAAGGCCAGTTCCAACACTGAAAGGATCAAGCTCTGCCAGGAACATCAGTCCCCAGTGAAAGTACTCGAGTCCGACGAGGAGTTCGAAAAACGTATTGAGGAGGACATGACAGCCTGCAGGAGGACGATCCTTGAGACTCTCGGCACTGAGACGTCATCGCTCTTCTGGCCCTGGGGGCAATATTCCGACACGAGCATCCGCATCGCAAAAAAATGCGGGTTCAAGATGCTTTTCACCATGGAGAAGGACGCCGTCACGGAAAAAACCTCCCCCGACATGATCCCCCGGATCGCCGCGCCTGCGACCCTCGCAGGCTTCAAGAAACAGCTCGCCATCTACTCCAGCAATATTTTTAGAAAGATTAGAAATCTTTTCTAAAAATATACCTTGACATTGCACTAACATATATTATATAATCCTCTTGATGAAAGTTTTCCCTGTTCGTAGTTAAGCCATTATTGGCTGTTCTTGAGAGAAAGGGAACACGCAATAACATGAAAAGCATGACGAAAGAAAATCCCATCCTCTTTGCAGGGCCGGTTCCGGCAGGCTTCCCCTCGCCTGCAAGCGACTACATCGAAGGCAAGCTCGACCTGAACGAACATCTGGTAAAGCATCCGGCAGCGACTTTCTTTGTCAGGGCTTCGGGGGATTCAATGACAGGCGCCGGGATTTTCCATGGTGACATCCTGATAGTCGACCGGGCGCTGAAGGCGTCTGATTCGAATGTCGTGATCGCCTCCATCAACGGCGAGTTCACCGTGAAGAGGCTGCGCATTTCCGATGGCGGAATATCGCTTGTCCCGGAAAACAAACATCACAAGCCTATCGAAATAAAAGATGAAAGCGATCTCAGGATATGGGGCGTGGTGACGTATGTGATACACAATACGGTGACTTGATACGCGATACTTGAAACTTGGAATACGAAATTGGAAATTCGGGAATTTAAAGGAGCGCCGGCGTCTCGCCGGCAATTAGAACTTTATTCAAAATTACAGGCGAGACGCCTGTACCACATTATTGAACTGAGGAATGGAAGACTCTTGTTGGAGTTCACAGCTTTAGCGTGTCTTAAAACTGGCAATTGAAAATCGGAAATGTTCCCATGTTCGCCCTGGTCGACTGCAACAACTTCTATGTCTCGTGTGAACGGGCCTTCGATCCGAAGCTCGAAGGCAAGCCTGTCGTAGTGCTTTCAAACAACGACGGCTGCATAGTCGCGCGTTCCGAGGAGGCAAAAGCGATCGGCATAGGAATGGGGAATCCGTTCTTCCAGGTCAGGGATGTCATCGACAGGTACGATGTCCGCGTCTTCTCCTCGAACTACACGCTCTACGGCGACATGTCGAACAGGGTGATGTCGATACTCTCTGAATTCGCCCCGGAAATAGAAATCTATTCCATCGACGAGGCGTTCCTGGACTTCTCACACCTCAAGTCCGGCAGGATGGAACCGCTTGCCTGCGAAATCCGCAAAAGAGTAGGGCAATGGACGGGGATTCCCGTCAGCATAGGCATCGCCAAGACCAAGACTCTTGCGAAACTCGCAAACCGGACAGCAAAAAAGAATCCCTTGTCGGGCGGCGTGTTCCTCTTCGACAATGACGAAAAAATAAAAGCCTCGCTTGCCAAGACCGAGACTGCAGATATCTGGGGTATAGGAAGGAACCTCTCCTTGCGTCTTAAAAAAGAAGGGATTCACACCGCATTGGACATGGTAAATGCCGAAGATTCGAAAATAAGAAGGTTGCTCGGCATCTGCGGACTTCGCACGGTCATGGAGCTCCGTGGAACCCCCTGCATAAAGCTCGATGACGCCCCTGCCCAGCGGAAAAGCGTCTGCTGTTCCCGTTCCTTCGGAAAGGACGTTTCAACTCTTGAGGACTTGTCCGAGGCGGTTTCCTTGTACACGGCAGATGCGGCGGAACGGCTGAGGCATGAAAAGCTTTCCGCTGGGCTGGTCACGGTATTCCTTGACACTGGAATCTTCAGGAAGAAATGCCCGTACTACTTCAATTCGGCCAGTCATGAAATCCTTCCTCCTTCAAATTCCACCGGGGAGCTCATACGGTACACGCTTCCGCTCCTGAAAGGGATCTTCAGGAAGGATTTCATCTACAAGAAGGCTGGAATCATATTCACGGAACTCGTCCCTGCAGGAGCTGAACAGCTTGGTCTCTTCGATCGAAAATCTGCGGATCTCGCAAAAAGCTGCATGCTTTCGGAGACAATAGACTCAATAAACAGGCGTTTCGGGGACGGCAGCGTCTTCTACGCAAGCGAAGGCGTGAGCAAGAGCTGGGCGATGGCAAGGGAAAGATGCTCTCCGCACTACACGACAAGATGGGCTGAGCTGCCGGAAGCAGGATGAAAAACATTTTTGATTTAAAGAATCTCCGGCCCGCCACGAGGCGACGCAGGGCGTCCGTAATACCCCATTGCTTGCGGCGGAGATAGGCTGGTCGCCAGGAGGATTCTTTAGGGAACCTCTATTGGTAAAGGCAGAACATTCTTGGGATTAGCATGAACGTATGGAACCCGAGCTTGAATGGAGCCACAATCCCCGCCCCGATATTTGAACATCCGTTTGCGAAAAGGCCAAAAGGCAATCCAAGGGTGACTTCCAGGAAACCGACCGGGAGCAGGAAAACCCCGATCATATCCTGTAATATATAAGGTGTTCCCTTGGCTGCATTTACCAGGCCCTTGAATGCGTACTTGAGTGCGGCTTCGGCAACAGGTATCGCGTATGGCAGTATTATTGGCGCAAGTATGCCAATCGTCACCGGATCCATCGCCTTGGCCTTTGGAATTCCAGTTCCCATGAAGGCAATGGCCACCAGAACGATAATCAGCAGTCGTTTCATGGTGACCGAAAGGCAACAGATGGAATTTTCAATTTTCATAATCCGTTGAAAGTAATCCGGAATTGGCGAAGAGTCAAGATTGCCGACCTGGAATCAGCAAGCTATTTCTTGCTGCCTGTTCAGTTCGAGCCACCGCGCTGAACGCTCCATCATCATCCACATTGCGACCTGTCCGCCTCGGGGGGGGGGATGCGGGGTTGGATGAATGGCAATGGTTCTGCGGATCTACTTTCTGTTTTTCCAATACCCGGGTTTTCTATGCAAGTTCATTATCGCCATGATTCTTATTTCACTTTCTGAGATGCGATAAAGAATTCCATAAGGGAAGCGGCTGGTAAGGCAACGTCGTGTTCTGGTATCAATCGACTCCCATGCCAAGGGGAATTGGCATACTCGCTCGATCGTAGCATATACTTCTTCGGAAAAAGAAAACCCAAGTCCAGTCTGGCAACTTTCATAATATTCTATTGCCGATACGAGTTCAGTTTCAGCAAGTTCATGAAAACTGAACCTCATTTGCCAAACCTTTTCCGTATTTTTCTGAAAACTTCTTCGCCAGGAATTAGTTTTGCTTTGCCTGATTCAATGTCTTTGCTTCTCTTTTCAACTTCTTCTGCCCATAACTTGTCAATTTCCATCTGCGTCGGCAAATTCGCACTATGGAGGAGTTTATCTATAAGAACCATGCGGTCGTCAGCTGGCAAGTCGAGGGCCTGTTCGTAGATCTTATTAGTCATGGCTAAAGATGTCATTGGATAACTCCATTTTTCATATGATACCACAGATAATTTCAATTTCAATTATCGGTAGCATTTCCCCCTGATGGGTATGCAAGGGACTTCCACCCTCTAGTAGAGCGCACTGCCGGGCGCACACGCCATGGCCTTCCACCGCGATCCTCGCGGTGGGGAGCAGCAAACCTGTTAAGAATTTATCTCTTGTCTTTCTTTTGTATTTACGTCAGGCGTTTTGGCCTGACCGCGGGAGTGCGCGTGACAAAGTCACCGCTTTCTCTTTTAGCCCTGAAAACAAAGCGCAGACTGCATGAAATTCCCTCCTTTCTTAATGTTTTAAGAATCTGCTGGCGACTGTAAGGAGTCAGCAGAACATTCACTTGTTAGCGACCTTGCTTTTCTTTTTCTGAAATATCTTCATGAATGCTCGAGAGGAGAAGTTCAATGTCTTGCAGATGTTTCCCGGGGTCATTCCCGAGGTAGAAATGCATGATGAAATATCCATAGCTTGCAAATTTCTTCACCATCACGGAAAGTTGTGGCGATTCACCTGTGATCATCAAAAAAACATCGTGTTTTGGAGAATAGAATTCTTTCTTTATCCGGTATTCTTTCTTGATTATGACATCTGCAATAATCGAAAGGTTATCAACCTTGATTGCCGCCTTCTTATATACTTCAATCTTTTCAACGGGTTCGGCAGGTCGCTGTTTTACTTGAAGAAGCATGTATACTTTAGGGGAGGATGATTTATCATCAATGAAACCTCCTTGAAACTGATATATTGCGGTTTTTCCATTATTAAGTGTCTGCATCTTTGAATCGGGCATTGGAGACCAGTCATTCGGAAGAGTAAAACTGAAGTGTCCAGCTTCAGAAAAATACTTTTCTCTTTGTTTCTCCTCCCCCGTGGCCATAGGTAGAAACAAAAAAAGAAATACAAGGATATTGATAAATATTTTCCATTTGGAGTCCGGAATCGACTTCTGGGGAAAAAGCATTTTGCACCCCTTGGATTACTTGCATTACGATGCGGTTAACTAATGAAAATCAGCCTCAATTCGCATGGAATTTAGCACGCCGACGGAGTTGATGCAATCTGTATCGACGAGTTAACTCATTACGACGCGACATACTACAAACGAGATTCGAAGAGGAAAAGCCACAGGCAACCGACGAGACGCCGGCACTCCGTTACTCGTTCTTTCTTGCTGTGTAATGGGTGTGCAGGAGTTCGTGGGCGAGATGGCTTCCGGGTTCGCCTAGGAATTCACGGTATAGCTTCTGGATATAAGGATTCTCATGGGACTTGCGGATCGTCTTGTTGCGGTCCTCTTCGTAGATCGCCTGGCGGCGCTTCTCAAGGATGCTCGTATCTCCATGGATATATGGCTGGCCGCCGCCGTTGAGACAGCCTCCGGGGCATGCCATGATTTCAATTGCGTGATATTTCGATTCGCCCCTGCGTATCTTTTCAAGAAGCATCCTGGCGTTACCGAGTCCTGACGCTATCGCCACCCTGATTTCCTTGCCGGCTACTTTTACAGTCGCCTCCTTTATCCCGGAAATTCCGCGTATCTCCTCGAAATCAATATCATTGAGTTCTTTTCCACTGAGCCAGTCGGCTGCTGTGCGAAGGACGGCCTCAAGCACACCGCCCGTCGATCCGAATATCACACCGGCACCGGTTGATTCACCGAGAGGATTGTCAAAGGCGGAATTGCGGAGGTCGTTGAACTGGATTCCCGCCTCCTTGAGCATGTTCGCAAGTTCGCGGGTGGAGATCACGATGTCCACGTCCCTCACTCCATCCCTAGAGAATTCCGAACGTGCCGCCTCGTATTTCTTGGCGAGGCATGGCATGACGGACACGACTGTTATTTCTTTCGGTTCAACACCGAGTTTCTTCGCATAATAGGTTTTCGCCATTGCTCCGAACATCTGCTGGGGCGACTTGGCTGTCGAAGGGATATGCAGGAGGTCCGGGAACTGATGCTCGAAGAATTTGACCCAGCCGGGGCAGCATGATGTGAGAATAGGAAGATTTTTATTTTCCTTCAGCCTCTTTACGAATTCAGTGGTCTCCTCCATAATTGTAAGGTCGGCGGCGAAATCAGTGTCGAACACCTTGTCGAATCCGAGCATGCGCAGGGCTGTCACCATCTTGCCGGTGCTGACAGAGCCCGGCTCCATTCCGAATTCCTCGCCGAGAGCTACGCGTACAGCCGGAGCTGTCTGGACTATCACCTGTTTCGTCTCATCGTTCAGCGCGCGCCAGACGTCGTAGGTCCTGTTCATTTCTGTCAGCGCTCCGACAGGGCATGCCGAGACGCACTGTCCGCAGAAAGTGCACTTCGTGTCCGCGAGCGGTTTTTCAGATGCAGTTGAAACGATGGAGTTGAAACCTCTCCTGACACCGGAAAGTATTCCGACGGTCTGGATGGTATTGCAGGCGGTCTCGCAGCGTCGGCACATTATGCACTTGTTCATGTCTCTGACAATTGATTCGTTGGCGAGGTCTATGGACCGCTTCGACTGTTCACCCTTGTAGATGATCTTATGAAGCCCCATTTCCTGGGCGAGCGCCTGGAGTTCGCAGTCGAGGTTCTTCTCGCATGTGAGGCAGTCCTTCGGATGGTTTGAAAGAAGGAGATCGAGCATGGTCCTGCGTGCGTTGATGGCCCTGAGAGTATGTGTCCTGACTTCCATGCCCTCCTCGACAGGCGTACAGCATGCGGGAGCAAGGTTGCGCCTTCCGGAGACCTCGACCATGCAGACTCGGCACGAGCCGATCCTGTGCTCGAGGTTGAAGCAGTCAAGCTCCAGATGGCAGAGGGTCGGGATCTTTATGTCAAGCTTCCTGGCGGCCTGGAGGATTGTAGAATTCTCCTCGGCCGTCACAGGCATTCCATTTATTCTAAGTTTTATCATAATGTAACACAGGCATCCTGCCTGTGTCTTCTCTTTTCTTTATTTAATTCTTAATCACAGGCAAGATGCCTGTGCTACATTATTTAATTTCAAATTTCCAGTTTCAAGTATCGAGTATCAATCTACAATCTTCAATCCTTATCAATCGCATGGAACTTGCAGGCTTCGTAGCACACCCCGCATTTAATGCATTTCTTCTGGTCAATAAGATGTTTCTGCCGTTTCTCGCCCGAGATGCAGGTGACCGGACAGTTCTTGGCGCACAATGTGCAGCCGACGCAATTGTCGTTTATCAAATAGCTGAGCAGTTTCGCGCACACTTTCGCCGGACATTTCCTATGATCTATATGGGCGAGGTATTCGCCCTCGAAATTTTTTATGGTTGAAAGGACGGGATTCGGGGATGTCTGGCCAAGTCCGCAGAGTGCAGTATCCTTTATATTGTCAGAAAGCTTGCGCAGCTTGGTAAGCGTCTCATGAGTTCCATTTCCATCAGTAATTTCCTTCAGCATCTCATGGAGGCGCTTGTTGCCGATCCTGCAAGGAGTGCATCTGCCGCACGACTCGTCGAGTGTGAAGTCCAGGAAGAACTTTGCGACGTTTACCATGCAGTCGTCCTCGTCCATGACGATCATTCCACCGGACCCCATCATCGAACCGAGTGCTATGAGGGTATTGTAATCAATCGGGGTGTCGAGACTGGCTTCGGTTATGCAGCCGCCGGATGGTCCGCCTGTCTGCACGGCCTTGAACTTCCTGCCGCCCTTGATGCCGTCTCCCAGCTTAAAAATGATATCCCTGAGGGAGGTCCCGATCGGAACTTCGATGAGGCCCACCTTGTTTATTTTTCCTGTAAGAGAGAAAACCTTCGTGCCGGGCGAGTTCTCCGTGCCAATCTTTTTGAACCATGCGGCGCCGTTCCTGATGATCGCGCAGACATTGGCATAGGTCTCTACGTTATTGACTACGGTGGGTTTCTTCCAGAGGCCTGACACGGCCGGGAACGGAGGTTTGAAGCTCGGTTCGCCGCGTTTGCCTTCGACCGAATGGATGAGAGCGGTCTCTTCGCCGCAGACAAATGCCCCTGCACCATATTTGAGCTCTATGTTGAAATCAAAGCCGGAACCAAAGAGATTTTTCCCGAGAAGGCCTTTCTCCTTCGCCTGAGCGATCGCAAGATGGAGGCGTTTGACCGCGAGCGGATATTCAGCCCTTATATATATTACACCTTCATGCGAGCCGACTGCGAATCCCGCAATTATCATGGCCTCGAGGACGGAATGCGGATCGCCTTCAAGCACGGCGCGATCCATGAACGCTCCCGGATCACCTTCGTCGGCATTGCATACCACATATTTTTCATCGGATTTCTGGTCTGCCGCGAACTTCCATTTCCTGCCAGTCGGGAAACCGCCGCCCCCTCTGCCCTTCAGGCCTGACTCGGTAATTATCTTAATCACATCCAAAGGCTTCATTGAAGCAAGGACTTTTGCAGCCGCCTGATATCCGGAACGCATTATATACTCATCTATTTCCTCGGGATCTATCCTTCCGCAGTTGCGAAGGACGATTCGCGCCTGGATGGCGTCGGGGTTCATTTCCTCGTCTTCGGGGCAGTACCAGGTCCTGGCGACAGCCTGGACACCGGCGGTCCTGACGGATTTCGCGACGATCGACTTCGCCTGCGAGGCAATCACGTTTCCAAAAATAATCCTTTGTCCGCTCTCCTTGTCAACGACTTCGATAGTCGGTTCGCTGTGGCAGAGGCCCATGCACCCCACCTGGACTATCTTTACGGAATCGTCAAGCTTCTGTTCGGATACTTCCTTTTTCAGTTCCTCAAGGATAGGAGTCGTGCCTGCGGCGATTCCGCAAGTCCCCATCGAAACAAGAATCTCAGTCCTGAGGCTGGAAGGGATCCGCCCTGCAAGGCCTTTTTCATATTCCTCAAGCTTTTCAGCAGAACTTATCATTTGCACTCCACGAGGATGTCAGGAACCTGTTTGGGTGTCACATTGCCATAGACCTTGTCATTGACCAGTACGACCGGCGCCAGGCTGCAGGCTCCTACGCAGCGGAGTCCGCCAAGGGAGAACTTCATGTCAGAAGTGGTCTCTCCCATTTCGATGTTCAGGAATCTTTTGAATTCCCCGACAATGCCGTCGGCTCCTTTGACAAAACATGCAGTTCCCGTACAGACATTTATCTTGTATCTGCCCTTGGGGACAATTGTAAAATACGAGTAGAAGCTGATCACTCCGAAGACTTCAGAAAGATGGAGTTTCAGCTTGCGGGCGACCAGGAGCTGTACTTCCTCCGGAAGGTAGCCGAAGATGCCCTGTGCCTTATGGAGGGATTCTATGAGGAAACCCCTGTTCTTCTCAGGATCGTTTCCGAGGGGGAGGCCGTCCATGTAGTCCTCGAGTTCCTTCCTCTTTTCCGGAAGGCTCTCAAGGATCGAAGTGGCTCCGCTGCAAATTTCCTGGCCGTCATTCATTTTATGAATCCCCTTGGATCTGTCCAGTTTCTTCTAAAATAGTTTGGAAATATAATTGACTATCGGGAATTGAAAAGTATTTTTGTTAAATTATTAACAGAAAAGTCCATGTTCAAACAGTTAAACACAGAGAGCATGCTGGAAAAATATGAAAAAGGACAAGATTACCATAGCGGAATTGATCCAGGCGATCGAAGGCGAGCTGATTTCAGGCGAAGACAAGCTTGACAGGACAGTTGAAAACTTCGGCGCCACCGACCTGCTCAGCGATGTTCTCGCCATGGGCAAGTCGAACTATGCGCTTCTTACAGGCCTGACGAACGTGCAGATACTCCGCACTGCGGAAATAACGAACGCCTGCTGCGTAGTCATAGTCAGGAACAAACAGCCCCAGCCGGCGGCCGTGAGCCTTGCAAAGAGGAACGGCATCCCGCTGATCCTTTCGAGGCTTACCATGTTCGACGCCTGCTGCAGGATAGGCAGACTACTGGAGAATCCCGATGGCAGAATTGAAGGATCGCCAAATACGGCTGGTACATGAGCTGATGTATCAGATCAAGGTTCACCAGGTGATGAACCGGAACGTCGTGTCCCTCCCCTCCACCGCAACCATGCGCGAAGTCCAGCTCTGCATGAAGGAGAAGAAGTTCTCCGGAGTGCCGATCGTCGACAACGGCAACCTCGCAGGCATCATCAGCATCGACGACATCATCACGGCCTTCGACCACGGCTACATCGAGGACCAGGTCGGCAAGCACATGACAAAGAATGTGATGACAATCCCCCAGAACTATTCCGTAATAACGGCGACGAACATTTTCAAGAAATACCATTTCGGGCGGATTCCGGTGGTCAAGGCCGCGGGGACACAGGAACTCGTCGGCATAGTGACCTATGGCGACATCCTTTCCCATCTGCTGATGCAGGTGAACGCCATTGCAGAGCATTTCGAGACGATAGAGACGCTTTCGAAGCGCGACCAGTCACAGGGCAACGTGTACCGCTTTGAGATCGTGCAGGACAATTTCGACCTTGCCGGCGTGGCGTCGACAACCATAAAGAAATATCTCCAGGACAGGAAGATCCTGCCCGACATAGTCCGCCGCATAGCGATCATCTGCTACGAGGCTGAAATGAATGTAATCATCCATTCGCTGGGCGGGTACATGGAAGTGCAGATACAGGACGACCTGGTGAAGATCGTCATTGTCGATGAAGGGCCGGGAATACCCGACCTGGAAAAGGCGATGGAACCGGGATTCACTACGGCAAACGAGAAGATCCGCTCGCTCGGTTTCGGCGCCGGCCTCGGACTTCCAAACATGAAAAGCTGCGCGGACAAGTTCTCGATCCGTTCCTCGATGGAGACCGGGACCGAGATCGAGGCCATAGTCTATACGGTCGAGCATCACAAGGATCTCGACAAGAAAAAGACCTGATGGAACATTGAACCGGCGAACCGGCTTATCGGAGTCCCGGCGAACATGAATTGTTTCAGGAAGCATCACGGGAAACGGGAATTTATCGAATGAAAATCAAAAGTCCAATTCTTGTAAACATTGAATATTTCTTCTTCCTGGTGGCGATGAACCTCGCCAGGATCATCCCGCTCAAGCTCTCATATTTTATCGCAAGCATCTGCGGAAGGCTCTTCTTTATTTTTGATGTAAGGCACAGGGAGAGGGTGATACAGCATCTCATGCATGCCGGTGTCGCCAAAAACAGGAGAGAGGCAGTTGAGATCGGCAAAAGGAACTTTGTCCATTTTGCAAAGGTCATAGCGGAGATATTCGCCTGCCGCGGGCTGATGAAGCCGGAGAACATTTCGAAAATAGTGACCATATCGGGTTCTGAAAAATCAAAGGAGCTCTTCTTCTCCCCTGGCAAGTCGAACCCAATCATACTAATCTGCGCGCATTTCGGCAACTGGGAGATGGCAGGACAGGGATATACGATAAGCTCCGGCATTCCGCTCATGAGCGTCATGCGTCCGTTCGACAATCCCAAGATCGGCGAATATATAACAAGCCGCCGTACCGGGCACACGCACGAGGTATGCGACAAAAAAGGGGCGATAAGACCTCTGCTTGTTGCTCTTAAGAAAGGTTATTCAATAGCAATACTCGCCGACCAGCATGCAAGCGAGGCTGAAGGCGTGGTGGTAGATTTCTTTGGACATCCTGCACGCACTCATTCCTCCCCTGCACTGCTCCATCTCAGGACGGGAGTGCCGATCATGACCATGATGCCGAGACGGATCAATGACAATTTTACGTTTGATTTCATAATTTCAGATCCCATAACCTACACTCCTACCGACAACAAAGATGACGACGTGAGAAAACTGACACAGATTTTCACCACCGAGACTGAAAAGGTCATAGCCCGGTATCCGGAGCAATGGATGTGGGCCCACCGCAGATGGCTTGATATCAACAGGGAAAGAGATTGACCTGTATTTCTTCGAAACATATTCCTAACCTTGATTAATATTTAAAGCGCCCCCCATCCTTGAATTCCGGACATAGCAGAGATATTTTTAAAAAAAATAAATTTAAATTTATCCGTTCCAGGAGGATCGAACATGAAATTAAGACAGTTTGCCGAAGAACTCTCACTGAAGACATACTGCGCGGACGAGAAGCATCTCGAGGCGGAGGTGACGACAGCCTACTCCGGGGATCTGCTTAGCGATGTGATGGCGCATGTGCCTCATGGCGCCGCATGGTTCACCGTACTGGCGCACCTGAACATCGTCGCCGTCGCCCAGCTCCGCGATGTCGCATGCATTGTGATCGTAAACGGTTCTGAACCGGACAAGCAGACGATTGACAAGGCAATCAGCCAGAAGGTCGCCCTCTTCGGGAGTCCGGAGAACTCAGCCCCGCTATGCATGAAAATCGGCGGAAAACTGTAATTCCTGAAGAACAGACAGGATAACAGGATTTTCAGGATTGAATTTTCCCTTTTGCTCAAATCGGAAATCATAAATCGGAAATCGAAAATGTCCTTATGACTCGTTTTGACCTTCATATCCACACGGCTCTTTCAGCCTGCGCGGAAAATGTCATGAGCCCGCGGCTGATAGTCAATCTCGCAAAAAAAGCGGGCCTGGGAATGATAGCCATCACCGACCATAATGCATCCGGCAACGTAGAAGTCGCCATCAATGCAGGCCGCCAGGCAGGCATCAAGGTGGTTCCCGGAATAGAAGTGTCGAGCCTGGAAGAAGTACATGTCCTCGGTCTTTTCGAGGATCCGGCTCAGCTTGAAGATTTTCAGAAGGTAGTCGACAATGCTATTATTCCAGGGGAGAACGTGCCCGATGTGTTCGGCTACCAGCTCCTCTTCGATGGAACCGATGAAATTTCTGATTTCGATGAGAAGATCAGGAATATCGGTCTGTCCATGCCCCTTGACAAGGTTGTCTCTGAGATAAAAAAAAGAAATGGTTTTGCAGTGCCTGCGCATATCTACAAGAAGCGCTACAGCATAATAAGCCAGTTGGAATTCATAGATCCGTCAGCGGGATTCGACGCCCTTGAAATCCAGTCGCCCATGTGGATCCATGACGGATACCAGCTTGGAAAGAAGGTGGAGGGATATCCCGTCATTTCCGGCTCGGACTCGCATTTCCTCGAATCCGTCGGCAGGTTCTATATGGAAATCCCGGAGACCACTGACAATCTCAAGGAGCTTTTTGAAATAATATCAAGCAAGAACTTAACCCCGAAATACACGAACATGATATGAAAGACATCTCGCTACATATACTGGACATCGTCGAGAACTCCGTGAAGGCCGGAGCAAAGACTGTCACGCTCGAATTCGGATGGAAAGGGACCTTTCTGCGCCTTCTAATTGAAGACGACGGGCCTGGATTCCCGGATTCAATCAAGGATAATCCTGCAGATCCGTTCAAGACCACCCGCACGACAAGGAAGGTCGGACTCGGACTGCCGCTCCTGAAGGATACCGCCGAACAATGCGAGGGATGGCTGAAGATCGCCTCAGGAGAAAAGGGCGGTGTCAGGATCGAGGCTGAATTCAACCTCGCCCATATTGATTCAAAGCCGCTCGGGGACATAGAGGATCTCATAGTGACATGCATCACGCTCTGGCCACACATGAACTGGATGGTGAAACTCGGTCCTGCAGGCGAGATCCTCAATACGGCTTCAATAAGGGAGGAGCTTGGCGACATCGACATGTCGAACCGTGAGATAAGGAATTTCTTCCTGCGCGAACTCAAGGATGAATTCAAACCGCTTGAAGACTGGGTGTCGGCGATCATGCCCGATGTCTAGCAAAATACTCCTGCCGAAAGGGCTTTACTTCAGTTTCTCCAGCAGCTCCGGGAAGTTTTTCCCTAAGCATTCAGGACAAGCGGCGGCATCGGGCTTTTCCCGGGAATTAGTCTTGATATAATCTTCGACCTGGTCCAGATAGCAATTGCAGTCCTTCCTGCTCCTGCAGTTGGCGCAGATAGGTGCAATCTCCTTGAGCTGTTTCAAATGTCCAAGGGCGGTCATAAGCTCCTTGTCAAGCTTGCTCTGCTTTTCAAGCGAATCGTGCAGCTTGGCAACTGCTACTGCGGCTATTATGAAGGCGCCTCCGCGGATCACTAGCGTATCCCAGACGGCGACCGCAAAATTGCTGTAGCGGACGTTGCAGAAATAATCGGAAGCGAACCAGCATAGCGAGGAGGCAATCGACATCGCCACGCCATACCACCTGCCCAGGTGCCAGGAAAGAAGGATGATTGGTATGAAATAGAAAATGAAGAATCCAAGTTCGCCTGTGAAATAGTCGAAATATCCTATTGCAAGGACGATGAGGACGCATAAGATGAATATCCAGCAGTTCTTGTAGTTGATTTTCCTTGCCATGATATTCATTTCTTTCCGGAATTGGAGCCGTCCGGTATCAGTTTTTTCCAGATATCCAGCGCCTCCTGATAGTATTTCAGCAGAGTCTTTGAACCTTCCTCCTCGTCGTATCCGGAAAAACTGCCCACGGCCTCCTGCTGCACCTTGATCGCCTGCTCGATGCACCCGGCATTGTAATATGCCCTGGCAAGGGCGTTGAGACACAATCCTTTCCTGCGGCCAGACGCGTCAACAGGAAGAATTTCCTTGGCTCGAAGCGCCGCAACAAGCGAAAATTTCACCGAACCGGTGCCAAAACTCATGTTGTCGGAAATCATCCATGAAAGGGACGTGAGATTATCAGGATCATCCTTGAAGACAAGCAGCGCCTTCTCATAGACTTTCATTTTCTCATCCGCAGAAGCATCTGTCTTGTCAAGGATCCCAAGTTCGACTGAATAGAACGGGAAATGTCCCGGAATTTTTTTCTGGAGTTTGTTCAGGAACGCGAGCGCCTCCCCGGGAAGATTCCGTCTTTCAAAATAGTAGAGCTTGCACCGCAATGCGATATCGTCTGACGGATCCAGTTCAAGGACATCGTCGGCAATCTGGGAAACAAGGCCCTGGTTGTCCTTCTCCATAGCCCTCTTCAAATCATCATGCAAAAGGGATATTTTCTTCTGGACCTTGATGTCGAACTTGCCGTTGACGACCTTTTCAAGGACTGCATCCAGCTCCATAGGATGCCCTTTCCAGAGCATCTCTCCGCCCTTGCCGATGACAAACACAGCCGGTATGCCCGGATCGGCCTCCATATATTTCTTATATGTCTTCTTCGTGTCGTCTATTGCAATTCTATGGCCTATGTATTTGCGGTCGTTGATAAAGCCTGAAACTGTCTTTTCATCTTCCGTCGAGATGCTGATGACGACAACCCCCTTGTCCGAATATTTCTTCTGCAAGTCCGTGAGCATGGGCATCGTCTCCTTGCAGAGAGGAGCCCATGTCGCCCAGAATTCAATGACGACAATGTTCTTGTTCTTCGCAGCAAAAGTCATGGCGATCTGATCGCCCTTGATCCATTTCAGCACTTCAAGCTCAGGCGCGGCATCACCGGGCCTGATGGCAAAAAGCGAAAATGGCAGTACCGTTGCAAACAGTAGAATCAATAATTTCCTTGTCATAAAGTTCTCCTTGAACGCCAGCCGTCGGTTGTTAGTTGCCAGTAGTCAGTTGATAGTTTATATAGCAAATCCCAAATTCCAAATTCCAATTGGCCAAATTCCAAACAAACAACATGCAGAAGAACATGTCTTGCGACATTGACTACAAACGAACGCAATTGACTTTATGCTGAATAAAAGGTATTTTCTACCAGGAAATTGATCTGGTTTGCAGTTAATGTCGCAAGCTGCCAGAGCAAGTTTAAAAGGAGTTAAGCCCGTAAGGACTGTCATTGAAGTAGGGACGGGCTTTAGCCTGTCCCATTCAAAAATAATAAAGATGGTACATGCTAAAGCACGTACCTACATTAAGAACATGTCTTGCGACATTGACTACAAACATAACTCAAAGATAAATAGTGAAAACATCAGAAGCCTTAAAGATAATTGACGATTTTCACATAAGCTCAAAAGAACGGCTCGAGGCCGCGAGGCAGATCGCCGCATCGGGGTTCAAACCCGACATGGATGCCGTCTGCGAAATCGACCTCCACTGCCATTCGTTCTGCTCCGACGGCTATTATTCGCCAGCAAACAAGGTGTTCGAGGCGTATCGCAGGAAGATGAAGGCTATCGCAATTTCCGACCATGATCTCTTCGACGGGCAACGTGAAGCCATCGAGGCCGGAAATATTTTCGATGTAGATGTTGTCCCCGCCATCGAATTCTACACGGACAGGCCCGGCATCGAGATCATCGGGCATTTTCCCAATAAGATATTTTTTCTTGAACTCCTGGATTCAGGAGTTCAAGAAAAAATAATTGAACCCGTCCGCAAGGCCAAAAAAAAGCAGCTGGAGGCAATGATCAAGCGAATTCCTGACTGTTTCAGGAAATTTAACTTTTCGGCTGTGATAACAGCCGAAGACATCGACAAGTTTGTCCGCAACGGAGTTTCCACCAAGGGCGACATCAGCGTCATCATGTGGCAGAAGTACGGCCCGGAGCTCTCTAAAAGAGGAATATCATCCGATGTGAAGGATTTCCAGGCGAAATACACGACACAGAAGGATCAGATTGATGTCCCTCTTGAAATCGACATCGACCTTTCGCCAAAGGCATTTGTGAAGCGCGTTCTCGACTGGGGCGGACTTCCCGGGCTTTCGCATCCGACGGAGCTCCGCAAGAAGGAAGGACTCGGAAACTGCGAACTTCGCAAAGTCATTGCGGATCTCGCAGATGCCGGACTCCAGACAATAGAAGTCGACGGCTGGCGCAACGGAAAATGTCCAGAGACAGGCATGAACCAGACAGATCTATTCAATCAGATGCGCGAGGAATACAATTCAGCGCATCCTGACAGGCTCCCCCTGCTCTTCACGAACGGTTCCGACGACCACAACCAGCCGGGAGAGGGATTGGAGCTGGGCTGCGGACATAATAGGAACCTGCGTCCGGAATTCGGAAGATACGAGAATGTCGCGAAACTATCGGAAAGACAGAAATTCATAACCACAGAGACACCAAGACACAGAGGTTAAAAAAAATTCCAATCACAT
Source organism: Lentisphaerae bacterium GWF2_49_21 (assembly GCA_001804805.1). Lineage (GTDB taxonomy): Bacteria > Verrucomicrobiota > Lentisphaeria > Victivallales > GWF2-50-93 > GWF2-50-93. Next base: position 5,144 of record MHBH01000040.1, on the reverse strand, counting down.
ACTTGGAAGATTAATATCCGTCCATTTTATAAAACTCGTATCCCCACGCTCAATCCTGCCCTTGTCCTCAATTGGAATTATTGAAGCTTTAAGATTCTGCCGAAAGAAAAAAGCCGTAGCAGGCAACCAGCACATTCCAAAATCGCCACACTTAACCTCCTGCCCTCCACCTTCATACAGGAATCGGCCACTGGCAGCAGCATCGACGGATACTTTTCCATCAACTGACTTCGACAGTAATGTGCAGGTGTAATCTGCAGCAGCAATGCCAACCCGGCTGACATAGACATACCCGAATCTTCCATCTTTCAGTTCAAACACAAGGGCTGATTTCAGATCGAGGACAGCCCCGTCGCACTGCATATGAGCTTCTGATATAGTTGGCCTTGAAAATGTCGCCTTCATTTCTTTTGAAGCGCGTTCATGGAAAAAGACAAGAAACAAGGCGGCGATACAGGCAAGAAGAAACGGGATAATTAAGATTTTAACAAGCCTATAGGTTTTTGAATAAGATTCCATGCAAATACCTTATAATCTTTTCGAGTCATTTCAAATTACAGGCGAGACGCCTGTACCACATTATAGAAGAATTGCCGGCAAGATGCCAGCGCTCCGAAAATACAAATTCCCATCCTACTAAGACAAACTAAAGTTTGAACTCCGACATAAGGATATTCCAATCGTTGGAGTCCAAGCTTCAGCTTGTGTATTCATGGTGGCACAAGAGGATAACGGTTAATGAATTATTGGATTTATTTCTTCTCTGGCAGTGAATCCAGATCGGCCAGCTCTCCCTCCTTGAAAAGCGTGGCATCGAACTTATACACCGGAAACGGTCCGTCCGCTGTGATGCGGGTCAGGGCCGGATGTCCTCTCTTCAGGAAGCTGTCCAGCCCGGGACGTCTGCAGTCATTGATGAAATGTGTCACACCATAATATCTGGCAATTGAAAAAATTACGTCTGGAGAGGCATATGGCAGTCCCACTCCTCTGGACGCGGGCGGCATGTAGAACAACAGTTCCCAAGGGTTGCGCGTCATGATGACGGCATCGCCGCCTATCCCTGCTTTCTGTAGTCCTTGAGCCATGGTGGAGTACTTGGGATAATAGTCTTTTTCAAAAACCTGAACACTCATCCTTTCGCGCTGCCAATCTGAAATCTCAACATGGTATCTCCGTGCAAGTCCTCCCGCCATGATGCAAAGCAGCAGCGCTCCGATCCAGCCCCGGCGCCGACACCAGATCCTTGTAATGTCAAGGCGTTGACGCCAGCGCGCCGGCGACATCCATCGCGACAACAGGACGGTTCCTTCCATTATGCCTTGACACGCCAGGCAGCCCAGGACCGCCAGCATTGGCATCAGCAGCAGTGTGAAACGGATTTCCGACGACCATAGGAAGACAATGAAGCAGCTCTGGACAATAACGAACAGGATCAACACGCTTCCAGCACCAAGTGACGTCTTCACGCTGTTTGTGGAAAGCTGCAATGGCTTCAGCCAGGAGCGCTGGCGAATTGTTTTCACCAGCAACCATGCCGGCCAGACAAGCAGAGCCAGGAGTCCCCATATCAAACCTGCAAGATGAATCCCGGTGTGCCATGGAGCTGGCAAGCGTGGAACCTCCTTCCTGTAATCCACATGCCCCGGACGGAACCAGGGCTGCATCTCCTTGCCGAAACGCCCCAGCGCAGGCCAATCTTCAAACTTGGAATCCGTTCCTAGCAGACCGCTTCGAAGAAAGATCTCGAGGTTGCGCTTGCTCGTTTTGCTCCAGGCTTCCTTATCGTTGAAACGGTCTTGGGTCTTCGGAAGGTTGCGGTCCCAGTAGACAGCGTAGAACCCCCGATCCCAGTCACGGTCGATGCCAAAGAACGAGCTGACATAATTCTGTGTGCTGTGCAACGGACTCCCATAATTCAACCACATGGTAATCCACCATGGCATGATCAACAGTACGCCAATGCCCAATCCGGCATAGAACCAGCGGCTGCGGAAAACAACAGTACCGCAGATGATTGCCGCGAGAAGAGGTGTCAGCACCAGCAGCTGCAACTGGGAGCCTTTCGTGTAGAACGCCCCGGCAAGAAAGACTCCGGCCACCAGAAACCACCATGGACGTCGTCTAGCTGCAAACAATGCCGCCAGATATCCAGCCAGCACTGCCGCCACCAGGACATCACTGAGCACGCGCAAAGATTCGCTGAATATCAGCGGATTCAGAAACATCAGGGCAGCCACAAGCAGAGCTGCCCATACACGACGGCAGCAGGACAGCGCAAGCCACGCCGCCAGCAAAGGCAGAAGAAACGCCCCTATTCCGACGCACACCGCATGGGCGTTCACTGCGTCCACCCCGCTCCACCAGAACATCGGCGCAAGCAAGAGGGAAAGCATTGGCGGCCAATGATCGTCGTACCTCCATATTTCGGAAGGTCCGCGCTGGAAGAATACGCTGACATACGGAACTTTGAGCGAGCCGTTCAGGACAAGGCCGCGTGCCTGCAAAGCATATGCCGCGGAATCGGCATGTCCGATATCCTGGTTGTGCTGCACCATAGGCATCCGCATCGAAAAAGCCAAACAGCCCATGTAGAACACTGTTGCGAAAAGAGCCGACTGCGCCATCGGTGATGGCCAGCCGCCACGCGCATGCGTCAGCCATTGCCAGATACGGGCAAAGCTGAGATTGGAGAGTGTCCTTAAGAAACTGCCGGGAATTTTGATTTTCATATTTGAGGAAAGATATCCAGATGGAAGACACAAATCAAGTATTAAGTAGGGCGGTTTTTAAACCGCCAACTGAAACGTCGGGTTAAAACCCGACATACTTATATGGAACTGAGTTGTTTCCATTGATTAGCATTCCCACTTGGAATAAATGACCAATCCCACTTATATTATAAAGTTATGAAAACAACGAGATCATATTTCAGGAAGAACATAGACGCGATGGGCGGGTATACGCCCGGGGAACAGCCGAAGGACATGAAGTATGTCAAGCTGAACACCAACGAGAACCCGTATCCGCCCTCTCCTGCCGTCGCAAAGTCGATGAAGACGTTCTACAGCGGCAGGCTGCGCCTGTATCCGGATCCGCTGGCGTGCGAACTTCGCAAGACCATCGCTGATATTTTCGGACTCGAGTCCGAAAATATAATAGTGGGGAATGGGTCGGATGACATCCTCACAATAACCACGAGGGCGTTTGCAGGGGGGAAGGATGCCATCGCATCTTTCGAACCGAGTTACTCGCTATATCCTGTACTTGCCGAACTGCAGGACTGCCGCTGCATAAAAATCCCCCTCAGGTACGATGGTGATTTTTATATCCCTGAAGATACTTTGAAAAAGGCAAAAGGGGCAAGGCTATTTTATATCGCCAGGCCAAATGCTCCGACAGGAACCCTTTTCCCCATCAATGAAATAAAGAAAATCTGCAGGAAGTTCAAAGGAATCGTCTTCGTTGACGAAGCATATGCGGATTTCGCGGACGACAACTGCGTCGGGCTTCTCAAGGAATTCCCGAATCTGATAGTTGGCAGGACACTTTCAAAAAGCTATTCGCTTGCCGGGCTCAGGCTCGGTTATGCTCTCGCTTCACCAAAGACCATAGAAGGCATGATGAAGGTAAAGGATTCGTACAATGTCGGAATGCTCGTGCAGGCGCTGGCGATCGCCGCGCTGAAGGACAGGAAATATTTCAACGGGACAAGAATTAAGATATGCAGGACACGCGCCACCCTTGTAAAATCGCTGATTGAAAAAGGATTTGAGGTCTGTGGTTCGCAGTCTAATTTCGTGTTTGCCTCGCCTCCGGACAAGAATGGCGAAGGACTTTACAGGCGCTTGAAGGAAAAAGGCGTGCTTGTAAGGTATTTCAAGGGGCCGGTCACCGGACGTTATGTAAGGATTACTGTCGGGACGGATGAGGAGATAAAGATACTTTTGAAAAACATATAGGTTGCTGAGACAAATAGTTTCGGATTTCGAGATTCGAATTTAATATTTAAAGAGGGGGCAGCATGAGCTTGATAGTCACAATATTTGTCCGTGAAGGAATCATAATGGCCGGGGACAGCCGCGTACCGGCAGTAGTCAAGCAGAGCGGTCCGAACCAGACATTGCCTCTGGGCGCAACAGAGATTGATGGCAACTACAATGTCTTCCTGACACAGAACAATGTCGGGATAAGCACCTATGGAGCAGGTGAAATCAACAACGTTGCGATCGGTACATATATTGAATCATTCATCAACCACGAGGCGAACCAGAAGTCCCTGGGGCTGGAACAGACAGCCGATGAGATAATAAAGTTCTTCCAGAAATTCAAATCTCCTCAGAACATAAGTTTCCATGTGTCGGGATATGTGAAGGCAAATGAAACTCTTGAACAGCACGTCTGGGAAGTCTCGGTGGCTGAAGGAAGGAAACGGAAACTCAATGAGGTTGCGCCACTTGGAATCTCGTGGGGAGGCGAATCGGACATAATTGAACGCCTTCTGCAGCCGCTCTACGATGTTGATCCTGACGGAAACGCCACCGAAATGCCCAACTACAAGATTCCATGGGCGCACATATCATTCCAGGATGCCGTTGATTTTGCGAATTTCGCAATAACCGCCACGGTTAATGCAATGAAATTCCAGCCACGTCCTAAGACGGTTGGCGGACCGATTGATATTCTGACGATCAAGCCAGATGGATGCGCATGGATTCAGAGGAAGGAGACACTCCTCTCCCAGATGAACAAGGAAGGATTTGTCCCTGGCAAAGCCAGAAAGGTGATAGATCTGAAGAAATAAGACAAGCTCCAAGACAGGCTTATCTCAAAGTAATTGAGGTATGTTCGTAGTCAAGCCATTATTGGCTGTAATCAAGAGCAGGGAGACACGCAAAAACGCGTTACTGATGAGTTCATAATAGTGTTTACGTTTTTTTTACCAGAGGTAGGGACGGCTCTCCGTAGCCGTCCGCGGCGCGTTACCCCGATGTCCTTTTAGGAACCGGGGTAAACTCTGAACGCGCCCTACCTTAAAACAAATGCACTATGTAAACTATTTCATGCACGCATTATAGAGCCGGCGATTAATCAGCCTGCAATTTCTTGGAGGCGCTGAGAACCGAGAGACATGCATGTTGATT
>MHBH01000039.1 GCA_001804805.1 Lentisphaerae bacterium GWF2_49_21 | reverse complement strand
TGTAATATAACTTCAGAAAAGTCTGGAACCTTATATGTCTATCAGGCCGGAGCGCCTGACAAAAACGTAAAATTTCCAAGATAATGATTTCTAATTTCTTGACGCTTGCTAAAGGGTTCCCGGATTTCAGAAATCCCCCTATTGCTTTTTGCAGGTTTCAGGATATAATTACGTCGGAAAGTTTAAGGGGCATCCTGAATCCATATGGGGCATATACGATGAAAGCAAAATCCATGAAAAGAATACTTGTTCTTCCTGCGGCATTGCTTGCCCTTACATCCTATTCCCTGCCGATGAACGAATCCATTTCTAAGGGCAGTGGAAACGGAGCCGTGGTCAATGATTCCCTGATAGTGAACACCACCCAGGGAAACTTCAACGCCGCAGGCAACTCGAATGTCAACGCCGGCGTATCCGCAAAAGGCGCAGTCATAAACGATTCAGTTATCACCTCGAACGTCAAAGGCAACGTCAACGCCTTTAATTCCAATGTGAACCTCGGCGTAAAGGTCGACGGTGCGACCATCGACAATTCGACTGTCAGCTCCAACACCAATGTCGGCGTAGTGAACGCCATCAATTCCAATGTCAACACCGGTGCCAACCTCAGCGGGGCGCAGAACGCGAACGTGTCGACGAATGTGAGCGCCGGAGCGATAAACGCCGTCAATTCTAATGTGAACGTCGGCGGTATCAGGGGCAATATCAGCAACGTGTCCGCAACGACCAATGTCGGCGTGGGCACAGTAAATGCCGTAAACCAGAACGTCAACATCGGGACGGTCAAGTTCGGAAACAGCATGGGCGGAGGATCAAGGGTGTTCAACAAGGACACCGGTAACGAGGCCGGATACGGAAACGTGAATGTCGAGAGCAGTACTGTCAAGGAGGTCAATGTGACCGTCGGCGAGTCCAGCGGCGCAAGCGTGGCAGAGAAGATAAAGGCCCGCCACATGTCCAGGATCAACGCCGGAACCGACGGCGTCGACCAGAGCGGGACCAAGCATGTATATGTGGAAGACAAGGGCAAGGACGACGACAAGAACTCCGGCAATGTGACCATCGGCCGCGGTGACCACAAGGTAAGGAAGGTCGACATGTTCGTGGAAGACAAGGACTGATGAAAACAATCATAATAACAACATCTCTGGCCCTTTTAATATCCATGGAGGCGTATTGCCTCCCTGAAAGCCAGCCTGCGGACGGCATGACGACAGTGAAGGATTCCAAGATCAGCGCGGAGACCGAAGGCAGCTTGAACGCGATAAACCAATCAAGGATCAATGCCGGAGTGAACGCCCGCAACTCGGAAATACGAGATTCGGAAATATCATCAAGGACAAAGGCGGACGTCAAGGCGGTGAATTTTTCCGATGTAAACACTGGAGTCAGGATTGACGACGCAAACGTGCTCAACTCGAAGATCCAGACCAACACCGAGGCCAAGAAGATCGAAGCCAACAACTCGCAGATCTCGACCGGTGTGAATGTGACCGGCGCGGTGAATTCCGATATAAGGACGAATGTCGCTGCGGACAATATTACCGCCAGGGACTCCATCGTGAACATCGGAACGGTCAAGGGAGATGTTTCCAACAAGAAGATCACCACTGACGTGAATGTAGGAAACGTGGATGCGGTAAAGGAGCAGATCAACATAGGAAATGTCACCATCGACGACAAGATCGGCAGCAAATCGAAGGTTTTCACCAGGCAGCCGAATATTGATCCGCCCTCCCCCGGCGCAGATGATCTCACAAGGATTGGAAATGTCACGATTGAAAGCGGACGGGTCAAGGAAGTGAATGTCAAAGTCGGCGACAGCGGCATCAGCGGCATGGGCGACAAGATCAGGGAGCGGAACCAGGCAAGGGTGTTTTCCAAGGACGAAGGTGTTGATCCAAGCGGTACAAAGCATGTGTATGTCGATGACAGGGAGAGGCGTGACGCCGAACGCGACAAGGAAGATGTCGGAAATGTAACGATAGACAAAGGAAGCAAAGTCAAGAAGGTCAATGTATATGTCGATGAATAAACCGTGCCGGGGGAAGCTCCTCCTGCTGATAACATGCTCCGTTTCACTGATATTCCTTACGTCGTCGTGCGCCGTATGGAACTGGTTCATGGGCGGGATCAGCGACGAGGAGGTCAACGAGCTCGATGCGGGACTGAGCATTGAGCAGAGGAAGACTCCTTTCGACGATGCATTCAGGGAACTTGGGATCATGATACAGGCCTACGGGCTCCCCAGTTCTCCGATCCAGTGCAAGAACATAGGCAACGAGACGGCCGAAAAAGGTCTTCCCTCGAACATGTATATCATGATATCCACCTGCATCAACAAGATCGGCAAGGGCATTACATTCATCCCCTATGACGTGCAGTATGTCGTGAGCGAGCAGTACACTGGTGGAAAAATTGACAGGATCTTTCCTGTTGCGGTCATAGCCGGAGGTCTCACCGGATACGACAAGGAGCTCATAGAAAAGGAGAGGAAGGGAGAAATTGATGCGGCATGGGCCGGTGCGCAGGCGTCGGCGAAATACAACGCAGGCGAAAGCGTGTCAAGGGTTTCACTCGATCTGAACATGCTTGACTACAAGACCCAGGCCTATTATCCACAGGTGCAGGCCGCCAATGCGATCAATCTGAGGAAGGACAAGCTTGGGTGGGCTGTTTCCGCATACTACATGGGTTGCGGCGGCGAATTTGAATCGAATGTGAAGACACAGCAGGGGCTGCATATGGCGCTCAGGATGGTCGTGGAGTTCAGCGTGCTGGAGCTGCTTGGCAAATATTTCAGGGTCCCCTACTGGAAATGCATCAAGGGTGCGAATCCCGATGTGAACATGATCAAGAACGTCAAGGACTATTATTATGATCTTCCCGAAAAGCAGCAGATTGTCGAACTGAAGCGCTTCCTTTTCATACATGGATACAAGAACATCGACAGGAACAGCCCCACCCTGAACGAGCTCGAGATTGATGCGTTCAACAAGGCGAAACGCCAGTACGGATGCACTGGAATGGGGGATACGCTGTTCAAGCTATGGGAGAATGTCAAAGTCTCCAGCGCCATAAAAATAGTCTCGCAGGACCGCAAGAAGAAAATGGCAGAAGAGGAGAATCTGGCGGTTGAAAGGCAGAAACAGGCGAAAATAGACGCCGCACAGGAGGCGGTAAGAAGTGCCAGGGAAGCAGAGGAGATCAAGGTCCTCCAGGCTAAATACGACGGCATCATAGCCGCCGCCGACAAATACGTCCAGGAAGACAAATACGAGAAGGCCCTTGAACAATATAACAGCGCCCTGCAGATCGCGCCCAATGCGCAATATCCCGCGGACCAGGCTGCAAAGATAAAGGCCTATTTTGAACAGAGGAAAGCCGCTGAGGAAATATACAAGAACGCACTCGCCGCTGGAGACGCGCTCTTCAAGACGAAGAATTACGACAAGGCCAGGGCCGAATACGAGAATGCACTCGCCGCCAGGCCAAACGACAGTCTGGCAAAGGGAAAACTCGAGGAGGTCAACAAGCTCCTCTCATATAAGAAAGCGACAGGAGTGGGAAAAATTAATGAAAAGGATTTCAACGATGAATAAGACCAGAATGGGAAAGACACCGGGTTTCTTCCTCAAAATCACGGCGCTGATCGCCGTATCCGCGTCAATCATGCTCACGACTTCGTCATGCGCAATTTGGAACTGGTTCATGGGCAGGACGAGCGACGAGGAAGTCGAGGAGATGGACAAGGACATCAGCGGTCTCGGGAAGAGGACTACAAGATACGAGAACTCCCTCGACCAGTTCGGCGTGATGCTTGAAGCCTACGATCTGCAGAAAATCAAGATACAGAGCAAGCCCATCAAGAACCAGACCGCGGAGAAAGGCCTGCCCGAAGACATAAGGACCATAGTCGAAACTTCCATCAACAAGGTCACAAGGCAGATAACTCTCATCCCATACGATCCCATGTACTATACGGCGGAAGTGACGACCGGTGGAAAAATCGACAGGACGCTTCCCGACATCGTGATCGACGGGGGGCTTGCGGAATTCGACAAGGACATGATTGAGAAGCAGAGGGAGCTCAAGATGGAGGCCAAGGTCAAGGAGGGCGACTTCGGTTCAAAATATGATCAGGATGGGGGAGCAGGATATCAGGCCAAATCAGGCATATCCAGGCTCGGTCTTGATCTGCATCTTCTGAATTACGCCACACAGGCGGCGATCGCCGGAAAACAGACGTCCAATACCGTCAACATCCGCAAGACCCAGCTGGGATGGAGCATCGGGTATTATTTCCAGGGATGCGGCCTTGCATTTGAATACCAGTTGAAGAAGCAGCAGGGACTGCATTCGGCAATCCGTCTTCTCGTCGAGATGAGCATCATCGAACTTCTCGGAAAATATTATGACATCCCCTACTGGAGATGCATTGAAGGCTCCCAGCCCGACCAGGCGATGATCACAAGGATCACCGAGGAATTCAATGACGCCTCCGACGCCCAGCAGAACGGATATCTCAAGGAATATCTCTTCCTCCACGGATATGAGGGGTTTGACAGGCACACCCGCGAATTCGATTCCAACGAGACAAAGTCCCTCGACGAGGCCAAGACCAAGCTCGGAGCAACAAACAAGACCGACCTTTTTGTGAAGCTCTGGCTGACAGTTCCGATCGAAGAGGCAAAGAAACGTGTGAAGGAAGCCAGAAGAGCAGCCGAACAGCAGCTTGCCGTTCAGCTTGAAAATCAGAAGAAAGCCAGGCTCGAAGCCATGAAACAGGCCGAGGAGGCGCAGCGCAAGGCCCAGGCTGACGCACTGGCCGCACAGAAGACTGCTACCCAGCCGGTTGCCGCCCAGCCGACGACAGTAGTGGCTCCTGCGAAAACCACTACGCCACCGCCAGCCTCTTCAAAAGAGAAACCAGTGGGAATAGGCGCGGCAGACGAGTTTTAAATTTCCCCTCGGCAGAGACTTTGCGGGAAATCTGGATGATTGGATAGATTTTACACCCATTCTGGCGTAAAATTTATTTCCTGTTCAGTTTTCCAAGCCCGGAAATGTCCTTGACGACTTCCTTGGGATCACCATAGTAGGTTATGCTGCCAAGCCCCGCAATTTTTGCCGTGAGCTTGTCGGAAACCGTAATGTCCGCCTTGGCAGTCCCTGACACTGATATCGATGTTTCCTTTGTCTTGAAATCCTTTGCATTGAGCGAACAGGTTCCCTGAATCTCAACCTCGAAGGAATCAGCCTTGCCGGAAATATCCGCCGATGAAGAACCAATGAGAGACATCTCGAACTTGCTTGATGTCATATCCTTTATTGAAAACTTGCATGTGCCGGACTCTTCCACGCTGCCTATCTCATCCGGAGAGGTGATTTCAACCTTGATTGCATTCTTGCACGATATCGGGGCATCTATCCCAATAGCAAGCTTGCCGTTCCTGACCTTGGAAGTTATATGGGGAAGGATGTTGCTGTCGATGCTTATCTTGACCTTTGCGCTGTCGCCCTTGCTTAGGATCACATCGAACGCCCCGGCCAGTTCCAAGGCCTTGAACTTTTCAAGATCCCTCGTTTCGGTCTTGATTTCACCGTTGCCCTTTATCAGGTTCTTGTCATCGGCCCCGCCACCGAGATTGATTCCAGTGTTTACATTTGAATTTATGGAAATAGTCTTGCTGTTGTCATTGTTTATTATCGTATTACCGTCCTTGTCAGCCGCACAGGCTGAAAACGCAAAAATCATGGCAGAAAAAGTACCCGTATAGGCCAGCGACATCATCCTTTTCATATACCCCTCCTTGTGTGTTTTGGCGGTAAGATATCCTTTTATTGGCAAATTTCCACAAGATACCCATGCATACCGCTTAATCAAAAAGAACCCTTGCCATGTTGTTAGACAACGATCCTAAGGAAAAGTTCCCGGCAAGATCATTATGTGTGAAATTATCTGCTCCGCCAACGTGTTGAAAGACTATGCGGGTCCCATGCCCCAGATTGACTTTATCCGCTTAACTGTCTCGTCCACAAGGATATCTCCACCTTCAGGGCCGACTACGTTGCAATATAGACATGCACTGTAGCTTTCGCCTTTCTGCGCCAGTCTCGTAGGCAGATAGCCGGGACTTCCGCCACCGCAAAGTTGGACCACGAATGTCTGCGCAGCAGGACTTCTCGCCTGCATCCTGATCCCATAGTCTGTGAAAAGCTCAAACGAATTGCTCGCAATGGCAATGTCGCCAAGCCGGATAACGTGCAGTTCCATCTTGCAGTTCCTGTTCTTTTTCTGCTCCTCATAGCGCTGGAGCACGCGCTGACAACGTCCTTTCCTGGCAAAAATCACCGAATCATCAGCCAGTCTTTTATTCTCATCCTCCGCTTTTGAAGGCGGTATTTTTTCAAGTTCAAGAAGGCCTGCTTTAACTTTGAGATATTCTTCCTCCGTGATCATTCTTCTTGGGAGCTCTATTGTGTCAGAGATATGTTTTACTGCGATCTCATCCTTCATGTCCTTCGACGCCCAGGAAAAAGTGTCGTCAAAAGCCGCCTTGATCCGGTTGGCTATTTCCTGCCTTGAGGAGATTCCTTTCATTTCAAGCATGCGCTGTCCAGCTTTCTTGTTGAACATCAGATGCGGCGAGAGTCCGCCCGCCGCGGAGGACTGCGGAAGGACGAAAAGTTTTTTCCCGTATTCTTTCCTGAGAACAATCCTCGCCTCATGCCAGAAATCAGCGGAAATCTCGCTGATCCCCTCGGTTTCCTGTGCCGTGCATGCGATATTGATGACAGCTCCGGTAAGTTTCTTCTTCGCGTCGAAAGTAAAAAGGAAATGTGTCGAATGATCGGCATAGCCTTCAATGCAGTCAAACTTTTCGTCGCTGGTGTCCCCATACATCCTGGCGTTCTTTTCCGTCTTCGTACCTGGAAGATCATGGAATCCGGGCCTCTTTGACAGATCATCGAAATAGACGGCTCTTCTGCCATGCCCTACAGGTGCATATCCCAGGCCCCACGCGATGAAACCATGTTTCCGGCTTTTCCAGCTTTCTGCGGCGGCTTCGGCGACCTTGTCCGTAAAGAATTCCGCATATTCCTCGGATTTCATGACGCCTTTGGGAACGGGCGGATGCCAGCTCCCTCCCGTCTCCGGCGCCGTATGCGTATGCGTGGCGTTGAGGACAAGATTCCCGACTGGAAAATCCTTGACGAGTCTTCCCAGCTTCTTCCTGCTCATTTCAAGGACGGAATCAGGAATTGCGACCGTGTCGCAGGAAACCCAGATGACCGACTCTTCAGCATTCTTGCAGTTCTCCGCCGATACGGCCAGTGAGGTAACTGTCACAGGATCTTTTACAGTATGCGCTATCCTCATGTGGAATTGTCCGCGCAGATTGACAGGTTTGTCAGGAGTGACATCCCGCGATGACCATCCTATCAGAAGCTTGTCTTTCATTTCATTCTCCCAGTTATTTCAAAATCTTGTCAGGATCTATCTTGTCAATGTTTTCAAACACCTTGATGAACGCGTCAGCGACTTTCTCAGCTACGTCCGTACGGTTCGGGGCACGCAGCGGAGTTGTCATCCCGAAATGCGTGTCCGTATGCTTCACTGCCATGGGATAATCCTCAATTTTATATTCTACGCCGTCGCCGGCGCCGTTGCAAGACCACGGACAGCCATGACCATATGCGTTTTTCGCCCTGAACACTGTCATTTCCGGAAGCGCGAAGCTCTGCCAGACGCCTACTGGGACGCCTTCGGCCTGCAGTGCCTTCATCACGGCGTTCCTCATTGCCTGCTGATTCCCCTTCCAACCTATGGCATCCATGTCTATCCTTGACGTATAATTGTACCAGTTATGCATTCCACGTTCAGGTTCGTATGGAAGGATCAGGCCCTTCAATTCCTTTAATCTTTTATTCAGTACTGCCGCATTTTCGTTTTGGATTTTTATGTATCCGTCTATTTTGGCAAGCTGGGCACGCCCGAATGCCGCGACCAGATCGCTTCCCCTGTACATCCAGCCAAGGGCGTAGGCATGGTAATCCCTCTTTTCCGATGGCGTGCTGGTCTCTCCGAAGCTCCAGAGCTTCAGCGCGTCCTTGTATATCTGCTCATTGTCGGTCACGAACATTCCACCTTCGCCCGAGCAGAGACATTTGTTCTGGTTGAAGCTGAATGCACCGCAGTCGCCCCAGTTTCCTGTCTTTCTCCCCCTGAACATGGCGCCATGTCCCTGGCATGCATCCTCTATGACTTTGAGCTTGTGCTTTTTCGCTATGGCAAGAACCTTTTCCATATTCACGGCAAGCCCGTGCAGATGGACGACAATTATGGCTTTCGTCCTCGGAGTGATTGCCGCCTCTATCTTGTCAACATCCATGTTTATCGTATTGAAATCAATATCGACAAAAATTGGAACCGCGTTATGGTGCAGAATGCATGTCGCGCTCGAGGACCATGAATATGAAGTCACCAGCACATGATCACCGGCACCTATCCCGCAGGCATAGACCCCCATGTGCAGAGCGGCTGTCCCGCTGTTGGTGAATATGGCGTATTTGCTTCCGTTCCATTTCGCATATTCCTTCTGGAACGCCTCGCAGTTCGGGCCGAACGCATGTTTCCCGCCCATCAGTGATTTCATAACAAGATCCTTGTCCGTCTCATCGACCGGAGGCCATTCCCTTATCAATCCTTCCGGAACCGCCCTGGCTCCGCCGTAAACCGCAAGTTTCTGTGTACCCATGTTATTGCTCCTCTTTATTTTGATCCACGTGCATTTTTTATTGACTGCCTTATCATATCGCTGGTGATTTCGCCTGTAAAGAGTAAATTATTGCTATCACATGAAGGGTGTTGCGTTATTATGGGAAAGTCCATGAAACTTGAAGATCAGCTGCCAGTAATCCACTCGATGGGAAACCTTATCTTCGATCCTGTCTGGTCGATGAACAACCATGTCTCCGGACACTGTGAACTCCTCCACATCATATCCGGCTCGGTCTCCCTTGTAATGAACCGGCAGAAAATGAAGGCTGTCAACGGAGATACTCTTCTTGTACCTTCCAAGACTTTGCACAGGGATGAATTTGATTTCGATGAGGGGCTCAAGGTATTCATGATCCAGTTCCAATGGGCTTGCGAAAAGGATTTCTTCTCCCGCTTGTCATGCAGCACCCTCATAAAGCTCTCAAAGCCGAAAAAAGAATCCATTGCAAAGCTGATACAGCAGTTCCGCTGCGATTTCTCGGAAGGAACCCAGAGTCAGGATTTCGTCATGAGGATCCAGCTTTCTGAAATACTGATGAGAATACTCGCCCTTTCCGAGCAGTGGCGGAAAAGGGGGAACAGGACGGATGGAAAGACCGATTCTGAAAAACAGCACCGCGAATGGATCGTTGGCAAGGTGAGAACATATCTCGAAAACAATTATTCACATCCCCTGACCCTTGACGAAATCGCAAAGCACGCCAGTGTCAGCCCCTTTCATCTCTGCCATATCTTCAGCACTGAAAACGATTTCACCATATTCGAGTACCTGACCCAGCTCAGGATGGGAAAGGCGCGTTCACTGCTTGAGGAAGGGAAAACTTCAATTTCCGAGACGGCCTACTCCGTAGGCTTCAACAACAGCAATTATTTTTCAAAGGTCTTCCACCGCTATTTCGGCTTCCCCCCGAACAAGCTGCACAGGAAGAATTTCTCATTCAGGAAAAGCTGAAGAACGCGCAAATCCGCCTCAGGCGGACTACTACAAACAAAAGAACAGCTCTTGCGAGCTTGACTACGAACGAATTGGGGACTTGCTACTGGTTAATCCGCCTAGGCGGATGTTCCAGGATTCCCCTCACCCTATTACAGCCTTCACCTTCATGCCGTTCCTGAGAAGGGAAAGAGGTATGATATTGCCTTTGATTGGTTTTCCGTCTATCTCAAGCACTTTGACTCCCCTGCCCCTGCCCTTGTAGTTTTCAACCGTAATAAAGATATTTTTCCCGCGGAAATTGCGCATCATCGAAAAACCTCTCCATGTCTTCGGAATGCATGGATCGATACGGAGCCCGTCAAGTTCCGGTCTTATGCCAAGAATCCACTGGATGGCGCTATGGCATGCCCACGACGCCGTGCCACTGAGCCATGGCACGCGCGATTTGCCGCCGTTGCGGTTGCATGGCGCGTAAGTCGTCTGACAGTGCGCATATGGCTCGATCTCGCGGAGTCCGGCCCGTTCATTGTAGGCTGACGGCATGAATGCCCGGTAATATTCAAAAGCCCGGTCACCGTCGCCAAGAATGCATTCCGCCATCACCGCCCAGCTCTGGGTATGGCAGAATATGCCGGCGTTCTCCTTGATGCCATGATTATAGATCACACCACCCATGACAGTCGGCGGAGTGTCGGTAAACGGAGGCGCGCTGAGCATGATCCCGTAAGGTGTCGCTAGCCGTTTCTTCAAGGCATCCATCGCGCTGCGTCCCTGTTCTGCAGTAGCCGCACCGCTGATCACAGCCCAAACCTGGGTGTTGATGTAGATCTGTCCTTCTTTCTCTTTCTTTGATCCGTAGCGATGACCGTCAGCGCCAATTGCCCACAGGAACCACTCGCCATCCCAGGCAGCCTTCTGGATATTCGCATCAAGTTTCTTCAAACATTCTTTCGCCCATGCGGCTTCCGCAGGCATTTTGAGCCGTTCGGCAATGTCCGAATAAACGCTGAGACCGAACCTGAGCTGGAACGCCACCATGACTGATTCTCCGTTGTATCCCATTTTCACACAGTCGTTCCAGTCCGCCGCAAGTCCGCAAGGAAGTCCGTTCTTTCCGGAACGCTCAAGATTGAATTCCAAAGCCCGGCGCAAGTGACCGAGAACTGTCGACTCCCCCTTGTCGGCATACGGCAATACTTTCTTATAGAATTTGACATCTCCGGTCTCAGCGACAAAGTCCGGCACTGCATTGAAGAACCAGAGACAGTCATCACTGCGATATTCCTCGTCACGCGGAGCTTTCATTGTTCCGGGCTTGTGGTCCCAGGGCTTAATCACCGGAATCGCTCCGCCGTTGGACAGCTGGCCGGTGAGCATCAGTTCCATCCTGCCACGAATTCCATCCTTCAGAAGAGGCATTGCGCCGAGGAAATCCTGGACAGTGTCACGGAAACCAAGTCCGTCGCGTTCCCCGTTGTAGATCAGAGAGGCGTGTCGCGACCACGAATATGTTATGAGGGAATTGTATGAGTTCCACACGTTGACCATGTGGTCGAAATCTGAATCAGGCGTAGCGACACTGACGGCTCCGAGCTGCGCATGCCAGTGCTTGCGCAGTTTCTGGAGTTCGGCTTCGCATTGTTCGGAATTTCCAAATTCAGCAACTGCGGCATGACCGTGTGAATCCGGAGTTCCTACACCAAGAAGAACAATAAGTTCCTTTGTCTCGCCAGGCGCGAGGACAATATCAAGTTGGAACGTTCCGCAGCCGTTGTCGCCCTCAGAGAGGAAATTGGAACAGCTGCCGCGTTCAACGGCCTCGGGATTGGCATAAGTCCTATAAGAACCGCCAAGAAATTTTTCACGGACAGTTTCAAAACCTGCCACAGGAGCTCCGACCACCGACATCCAGAGCCTGTCAAGCCCGACTTTCTTATTAGGATCAAATCCAGTGTAAGGATGCGACGCCTGGCTGAGCATATTTCCCTTGACCTCGGCCTTGATGATAAACTGGGAATATTGGAGGTTCATCAGGTCGTTGCCCATGTTCCAGCTGCTGGCGAATTCGCAGAACGTGAATATCGAAAGCCTGCGTTTACGCTTATCATGGTTGCTGACCTTCAAGCGCCAATATTCGAATGCCTGCTTGAGAGGCACGAAATAAGTCGATTCGGTTTCAATCTTGTCATACTTCGATGTGATGATCGTGTAGGCGGTGCCGTGACGGCAGGTCGAACTGTATTCTGAAAGATCTTTCCCGACAGGCTGCCATGTCGAGGACCAGTAATCTCCGTTCTCTCTGTCACGGACGTAGAAATATCGTCCAGGCTGGTCGAGAGGAACCGAGTTCGGGCGCAGACGCAGGAACCGATTTCCCATGGCACTGCGGTAGAAACTGTAGCCGCCGGCATTGTTGGTTATGATCGCACCGTATTCGGTAGAACCGAGATAGTTGCTCCAAGGTCGCGGAGTGTCAGGCCGGATAATAACATATTCCCGTTCATCATCATCAAACCTGCCATAGCTTTTCAGAATTTTATTTTTCATATTCATTTCGCCATTTATCTTCATCTCCTATTATTTTTACAGGAGTCCTATCGCCATTTCAAGGGCATGTAGTCGTTTCATGTCCTCCGGGGAATCGTAATCCAATGGTGATTTAGTAAGGGCATAAACTGCAAACCCTCTCTTGCTTTCGATTGCAGCAAATTCAATCCCGCTCATCTGCAATCTCTTATTTTGCGCATCATCAACACGCAAACCAAACACCCAATCAACGTTAGTCAAAGATAATTCACCATGCATTTTCTTAAATCGTTGAAACCGCATATCCGCCAAATCAAGGGGGAGGCGCTCGGGCTCTACCACTAAGCTTGTTGCAGATACACTTTCAGATAAAGCATGAATAACCTTTACCAGAAGTGATGCATCACGAAATTGGTATCTCTTAGACTTATAGCTATCCCAAGCAAAGGAAAACTCTATGGTTGCTGGAATATCCCCAGGATTGACGATCGGCCATGTCAATGTTCCCTTTAGTTGAGCCTTATTTTCACCATGGAAACACCATTTAGCTTCACCCGAAAACGCATGTTTTGGAAATGCATCTATCACACTTTGCCATATCTCTGGCGTATTAGGCTGATGGACCCCAGTGTGAATTACTGAAGTATCTAAGTGGAGCAAAATTCCAGCCTCGGCAAAAGCAGTAGACAACCTCTCTGCATTGAGATTCTGTCGAGACCAAATTGTACACCTCTGCAAACTCATGGAACCTCATCATTTATATAAGTCTTTTATGATAAGTGGATTCTTAACTATATCTTTTATTCCACGTCTTTCAAAGAAATGCAAACTCTAAAGTTTCCCAGAAATTCTCCATTTTGCCGGGGTTTTGCCGTTGCGGAGGCTGAAAACCTTGCAGAACTGGCCCGGATGCGAGAATCCGCAGGCGTCGGATATTTCTTTCACGCTGAGCTTGGTCTTTGACAGGAGTTCCATCGCCCTTTCCATCCTGCGGTTTTCCAGGAATTTCTTCGGCGAGATCCCATGCTCCTTGATGAATGCGCGGAAAAGCGTCGTTCGGTCGATACGCATCTGTGCCGCAATCTTTCCGACCGAAGGCACAGTCTCCATTTGGGTTTCAACTATTGATACGAAGGAATCCGCAATGCTCTTCCCTCCGATCTGGGTTGTGGAGACATCCCCTTCACCGCCAGAGATCATGTCGAGACAACTGCATGCCGCCGTCATTGGAAAAAGCGGAGGATGCCTGCCCTTGTCATACATCGCCCCAATTTCGTGGAGAAAACCTTCAAGTTTGCCAGGATTGGATATTTTCCTGTGAGGTCTGGTCCTAGTTATGCCCGAAGCGTTCAACGCCTTTTCAACATTCTTGCCGGCAAGCCTGAACCATATGTATTCCCATGGAGATTCGGGATGATCGAAGTAGATCACGCGGTCACCGGGAAAGAAAGTGAATGTCTCGCCAGCACCGACAACATATTTCCGTCCGTCCCTCTGGAAGACACCCCTGCCCTTAAGGACGACATGTATTGCGAACATCGGCGAAACCTGATCCCAGTGGAAATCCCCGCTGCTCTTGAAGAAGCCAATGTACGATATGAAGATGCTCCAGCCGTCCTCCTCACTGAATCGGGGACTCGCCGGATATCCATACTGTTTGAATGTATTCATAAGGTTCCTTCTCAGTATTGCAAAAACAAAGAAACGATTGTTGCGGAAATATGCCCGTTGGAGTACAAACTTTAGTTTGTCTTAGTATTCAATAATTTATGCAAGCTTGTACTCCAACATAATCAATCTGCTCAAACCCAATCATCCAGCCTGTCACGCCGTAGCCTCCTGGCGAAGGCGGGTCATCCAACAATCCATCCGCCATTCCATGGCCCTTTGCAACATTTAAGCTATTTTTGCAACATTTATGATATTGCCTACACAGTATTTACCCATTATTATATTCCTAATAAACAACAATTACTATATTACTAGGTGAAACCAGATGAAAAATAAAATCATGCCGATCGAGAACATCCCTGACTGGGAAATGAGGATCAAAAGACAGGACGCATTCTGGAACTGTGAAATCCTGGACCGTCCCGTCGTGATCATCAGCTTCGGAAGGAAAAATCCCGTAGGAAAGGCCCCGGCCAAAAAAACTTATTCGAACCACAGGGACCGCTGGATGGACTCGGAACAGATCGTCGACAACGCGCTCTATCATGCCGCCAACACCATCCACTGCGGCGACTCACTCCCTATCGCCTTCCCAAACCTCGGACCCGAAGTCTTCAGCGCATTCTTCGGGATGGAAATGGAATACGGCGAAAGCACAAGCTGGGGAATTCCAAACCTCCACGACTGGTCAAAGGCTTCTGAGTTGAAGTTCTCCAAGGACAACTTCTACTGGAAGAAAATAAACTCAATGACCGATGTCCTCCTAGAAAAAGGCAAAGGTAGATTCTATACCGGTTACACCGACATACATCCTGGTGGTGACGCAATCGCCGCATTCCGCGATCCGCTCAACCTCAACATGGACATGATCGACTGTCCGGAGGACGTGAAAAAGCTCCGTGAAAAGGTTGATGACGTATTTGAGGAGGTTTTTACTTGCTCCCTCGATAAACTTCAGTCTGCCGGACAGGCCATCTGTTCCTGGCCTGGAATCGTATCGTCCAAACGCTGGCACGTGCCGTCAAACGACTTCTCCTGCATGATCTCCAAGAAGATGTTCGATGACATCTTCCTGCCGGGGATCGTCCGCGAATGCAGGCTTGCCGAGGCGAGCATCTATCATCTTGACGGACCGCAGGCCCTGACACATCTCGATTCGCTTCTTGAAATAAAGGAGCTCAATGTGATACAGTGGGTCTATGGTGCAGGCAAAGGACGCGCCACCGACTGGCTGCATGTCTACAAGAAATGCCAGGCCGCAAAAAAGGGGATACAGCTTGGTGTCTCTCCGGATGAGCTTGACACCATAATGGAGAACCTGAAGCCCGAAGGCGTATGGCTGAGGGTTGGGGACATCAAAGACGAGGAGACCGCTTCGGCGATAATTAAAAAGATCTCCAGATGGAAATAATTCTTATTGGAGCGCTAGCATCTTGCCGGCAATTCCTTAATTTTAATTTGCCAGCCGGATCGGAAGTTCAAGGCCGTTGGTCTCGAGAAGATTTTTATCGCTCAGGATTTCCTTTGTTCCGCCTTCTGCCACTGGTTTCCCTGAGGATATGATCACGACTCGCGCGCAGGTGTCCCAGACAAAATCCAGATCATGTGAGACAATTATACGCGTTGATTTCAGGTTCTTCATCAGGCGGATCAGCTTCCTGCGGTTCCTCGGATCAAGATCGGATGTCGGTTCGTCGACGACCAGCACCGAGGGCTTCATGACAAGAACGGTTGCGAAAGCTGCAAAACGCTTCTGTCCCTGGGACAGGTTGAACGGCGGTTTCATCCGCAGTCTCCAGATGTCGAGTTCTCGCATCACGCTCTCCGCCTCAAGCATCGCTGCATCCTTCTCCATTCCCAGGTTCATCGGACCGAAAAGGACATCTTCTATTAGCTGTGGCATGAAGAGCTGGTCATCAGGATTCTGGAACACAAGTCCGACTTCCTTCCTGAGCTTTTCCGAGTTCTCCTTCGAGGATTCAATGCCGTTGACGATGACTTTGCCTGACTGTGGGAGACAGTATGCGTTGAGATGGTTCACCAGCGTGGTTTTCCCGGCACCGTTCGCGCCGATGATGCCAATGGACATTCCGTCCTGTATCTCAAACGAGACGCCGTCAAGCGCAAGCGTACCATCGGGATATGTGAATGAGAGATTTTCTATTTTAATCATTGCAATGTAACACAGGCATCCTGCCTGTGTCCCTGTATTTCCAATCCTATTTCAAACCACAGGCAGGATGCCTGTGGTACATTGAGGCAATTTCAAAATTGCCTCTATTGAGCTGATTGCTTTCGTTGGAGTACAAGCTTCAGCTTGCGTAACCTATTGAATACTAAGACACGCTGAAGCTGTGAACTCCAACAAACGTTATTCCCGCAACAAACGTTATTCGTATTTTTGAAATCAGCTCACATTTTTAAATGAATATCCTGACCATCAGGAAGATTACGCATGCGGTCACCGCAAAGGCCGCGTCTGAGGCTCCGAGACCTTTGCTTTCCTTGTAGATTAACTTCCCCTTGTAGCCTCTTGCGAGCATGGCCTTGTAGACCCGTTCAGATCGTGACACCGAACGGACCAGCAGTGAACCGATCATTTTGGAGGCGGTGGACAGTCCTTTGCCACGCTTTCCGAAACTGCGAAGTTCGCGCGCCTTGCCGAGGGACTGCGCTTCATCGGAAAGAAGGAATCCATAGCGATACACGAGCATGAGCTGGGTGGTGAAAACTTCCGGCACGCCCATGCGCAGAAGTGATTCGCACAGCGAATTGAACGAGATCAGTTCGACAAGCGTGAGAACTGCAGCCACCGATACCAACGCCTTTAAAATTATCACCGAGGCGGAGATCATGCCCGCGTTCACCGGCAATCCGAACATCTCGCATACAGGCCTGGTATCGATGAATGGATTCGCTGCTGCGACAAGAAGGATGAACGGTAAAACTATCAGCAATCTCCTGAGCATCTTCAATATTGGCAGACGGCATGCTACGATCACAAAAAATGGAAATGCCGCGAAGGCAACTGCGGTGTCAATAGCGAATTTAGGCACTGATACCGTAAACGCTGCGAAAACGAACCAGACAATGATCAATATCCTGCGATCAACTTGAAGAAATGCGGAAGGACAGCCCTCCTCCCGCACCGACTGCCTGCGCATCAACTCGACAACCTGTGCCTTCTGTTCAAGCATTCCCAGTCGCCCTCCATCGGTTCCTCAGGATGAAACCTGAGGCTCCCGCGAGCGCAAAAACCATGAATGCGCCAAGTATGCCTGATGTTGATGTGCCAATGTTGCCAGTACCTTTGACTTCGGCGGAATTCCTGAAGTCATAATCAGGAAGGAAGGCAAGCTTCTCCTGCACAGATGAGAGAAAGCCCCCAATCTTGTTTCCGGTTCCCTCAAGTTCCTCCTTGCCGGAGACCTTGGTTATTGACCACTCAAGCCCATCAGGGCTGGACGATGCAAAACACGCAATTACCCCTCCCATTATCAGGGCTGCGATTGCGAAAGTCGCAAGGACATGTCTCGCGGGATGCAACTTTCCAGGATTGGCAGAAAGTATTGCGGGCTGGGTCTGCATTACAAAGGAAACCACGAAAAATGTCACGACTCCTTCCACAATCCCTATCGCAAAATGTATCGGAAGCATGAACAGGATAAAAGTTGTGAACGGAAGATCTGAAATCCCTGAGAGTACCGTCTGGACGACAACCGAGAACGCCCCCATCAGAAGGCCGGCAATTCCACCGGCAGTGCATCCTGTGGCAAGCCGGGCCTTGCTGTCCCCTGCCCCGGCTATCATCTTATATATATATGGAAATGCTATGAATGCCGGGAAGAACGCAAGATTGAAGACATTGCATCCGAGGGCAAGAAGTCCGCCGTCGGCGAAGAACAGGCATTGTATGAACAATACTGAAGCGAGCGTGATGAACGCCCGGTATGGACCGAGAAGGGCCGCCAGGACCAGTCCGCCTCCGAGATGACCGCTCGATCCTGTTCCCGGGATAGAAAAGTTTATCATCTGAGCGGCGAAAATGAAGGCGCCAGCCACGCCCATGAGGGCGGTTCTGGAGTTATCATTCTCTTCAGATATCTTCTTCGCCGAATATGCGACAATACCGCCGGTAGCGAGCCAGAAGGCCCCGCCTACGGCCGGAGAGAGCAGTGCATCGGACATGTGCATGGTTATTTCCCCTGAAATGCGGATATGATAGCATGATATTTCTTTTCGTGCTACCATGGAACATGATTTTTTATGACTTATCTGAAGCGTGTCCTTAAATGGAATTCCGGGGCAATTTTGATTTTATCCCAACTTGAAGTAGTATAATGGCGGTACAGGACTTCCAATCGGCAGTCCTGCTGTATAATTCATCTGCTTCAGAGGATTAAGAATATGTCAAACCTGTGGTTTGCGTTCGGGCTAACATTGCTCGCGGGAATGGCGACGGGCGTCGGCAGCGCCGTCGCGTTCTTCGCAAAGAGGACCGACTACCGCTTCCTCTCGATAGCCACCGGCTTCTCGGCCGGAGTGATGCTGTACGTATCATTCGTGGAGATATTCTTCAAGGGCAACTCCGCCCTCAGCGCAAGCTTTGGTCCACAGTGGGGCCCCTGGGTGAACGTCGCATCATTCTTCGGCGGCATCCTGCTCATAGCCATCATCGACAACCTGATACCGGCCGCGGAAAACCCGCACGAGATCCATTCCGAGGAGGAGACCGCCCCCCTTCATAATCCTTCAGCCCCGATCCCCGACTTCAGCGACATCCCGCAGGCAGGCCACTCAATCCACGGACAGGGGATGCATGATCACCATGTCCGCAAGGGCAGACTTCTGCGCATGGGGCTTTTCACTGCACTCGCGATCACCATACACAATTTCCCGGAAGGTCTTGCTACCTTCCTGGCGGCCCTGCAGGATCCCGCCGTCGGAATCGCAATCGCCTTTGCCATAGCGCTCCACAACATCCCCGAGGGCATCAGCGTGTCGGTCCCGATATTCTACGCGACAGGAGACCGGAGGAAGGCATTCATTTTATCACTGCTCAGCGGCATGGCGGAGTTTGTCGGCGCGCTAATCGCTTATCTTGTCATGATAATCTTCTTCGGCATGGAAAATTTCCCGTCCCACATAATGGGCATTCTCTTCGCAGGGGTTGCGGGAATCATGGTCTATATCAGCCTTGATGAACTCCTGCCGACAAGCCGGGCATACGGGAAGGGGCATGACAGCATCATCGGCCTCGTATCCGGAATGCTTGTGATGGCCCTCAGCCTCCTGTTGATGAAGTGAGCAGCTGCCGGGTATTGCTAATGAGCGCGTGGACAGACAAAACAGCTCAATGGCCATGACCGTCATCGCCGACCGAGGTGATGCTCAAGTTGACATGTTTCACCCCGATAAGCGCCTTGAGCCTCGAGGCCAGATCCCCGATCTCCGATGCCTTGCCCTTGGTGGCTATTATCTCCAGGCAGTCATGGTGCGTCAGATGGATATGCTGGGTGGATATGATGAGTCCCTGGAAATCATGCTGGATATCAAGCATCCTGCTGACAAGCTCGCGCTTGTGGTGGTTGTAGTTCATTACGATGACGCCTGCGACGATACCGCCTTCCTTCCACTGCTTCTGGACAAGTTCGTTGCGGATGAGGTCGCGGATTGCCTCGGACCTGTTCTGGTAGTTCTGCTTCCTGATATGCTTGTCGAATGCGTCGATCAGCGGCTTTTCAAGAGAAATTCCAAAGCGGTAGAGTTTGCTCATAAATCTAACCTGTCGGTTATATTTATCTTATTTCTTCCTGAAGATGATTCTTCCCTTTGTGAGGTCGTATGGAGACATTTCCAGCATTACGCTGTCACCAGGAAGTATGCGGATGAAGTTCAGGCGCATTTTCCCGCTGATATGGGCAAGGACGACATGTCCGTTGTCAAGCTGCACCTTGAACATCGTGTTCGGCAGAAGCTCTTTCACTGTACCTTCAACTGTTATTACATCTTTAGCCAAGTTAAAATCTCCGGTTTGGATTCCGTTACTAAAATCATATGCTCAAAATGGGCCGACAATCTACCATCACTTGTGCGAACTGTCCAGCCATCAGACTCAGTTATTACCTTTGAAGTTCCGAGATTGAGCATGGGTTCTATCGCAAGAACCATTCCCGGCCTCAGCTGGGGCCCCCTGCTAAACGACACATAATTAGGTATTTCCGGCGGATCATGCAGAGTGCGGCCGCAGCCGTGCCCGCAGTATTCCCTGACTATTCCCAGCTTTGCGGATTTCGCAGTTTTTTCAACGGCAGCACTGATATTCTTCACATAATTGCCGGCAACTGCAGCCTTTATCCCCTCTTCAAGGGCCTTCCGCGTAAAGTTCAAAAGCCGAAGAGTGTCGGGATCTTCCGTACCTCCGAGGACAAAACTCACCGCCGTATCTCCGATGAAACCTCCGAGGTTCACGCCAATGTCCAGGCTGACAAGATCTCCGTTCTTCACAAATTTGTCAGGTCTTCCGATCCCGTGCACGACCTCATCATTGATGGATATGCAGATCTGACCGGGATATCCCCTGTACCCGAGGAATGCACTGACGCCGCCTTTGGAATGTATGAGAGCTGCTGCGACATTGTCAATTTCCTTCGTGCTCATTCCGGGCCTGACCATGGAAGGGAGCTGGTCGCGGACAGATGCAGCGGCTTCAGAGGCCCTGCGGATCCCGCAGACATCCTCGCCGTTGTATATTACATACTCGCGCTTGTCGGACATCAAAGCACCATTTCAGGAACATCGAACATTGAACATCGAACCTCCAACTTCGAATTATAATTTATCCATTCGATGTTGGACGTTGAAAGTTGAATGTTGAAAGTTCAATTATTATTCTAAGATTACGAAAGCACCTTTATGAGTTCAGGATATGACTTTTCCTTGGACAACTCGGCGTTTATGACAGAAAGCAGGTTCTTCTTCTTATAATACGGCACAAGCGGCGCTGTCTGCACGTTGTAGATCTTGAGGCGGTCCTTCGCCGTTTCAAGCGAATCGTCGGGCCTCTGGTACAGTTCGATCCCGCACTTGTCGCAGATGCCTTTCTTAATCGGAGGACTGAAGATCGTATTGAAGTTGGTATTGCACTTCTTGCAGAGCAGGCGCGCCGTAAGCCTCTTGATGAGGAGTTCCTCATTGGCTTCGAAATAGACGACCTTTTCAATCTTCTTCCCTATTTTCACAAGAACCTTTTCGAGCAGATCGGCCTGGTTGACGGTCCGAGGAAATCCGTCGAGGACAAATCCGTTCTGGCAGTCCTTCTCCAGGAGCCTCTTGCCGACCATGTCCGCGACAAGGTCGTCGGGCACGAGTCCGCCTGAAGTCACATATGAATTGGCCTTCTTGCCGAGATCGGTGCCGTTCTTGATTTCATTCCTGAGGATATCTCCTGTCGAAATGTGTGCGAGTTTCATCTCCTGGCAGAGCATCTGGGCGAGAGTGCCTTTTCCGGCTCCGGGAGCCCCGAGAAAAACAAGGTTGCGGTTCTTGATCACGATAAACCTCCTGTTGATTATTTTCGATTTGCGATTTTTGATTTTAAAATTTAAAGGCGCCTTAATCTAGTCTGTCCTGCGATTTCTTCAATCTGTTTGCTGATTATCCTTCCCTGTTGATTTCCGTCAAATACCATCTATTTTACAGACCTTTCGCCTATATTACATTTTAATAATCCTATGAGCACCATCGAAAATACAATTCAGAAGGAAGATACCAGGAAAAACCTGTGTCTTCTCGCGCTCGGAGCGCTCGGCATCGTCTATGGCGATATCGGGACAAGCCCCCTTTATGCGTTCAGGGAATGTTTCGCAGGGACCCACGGGGTGGGCGCGACATCCGGCAACATCCTCGGAATACTGTCCCTGATATTCTGGTCCCTGATACTGATCATCTCTGTCAAGTACCTGATGTTCCTCATGAGGGCGGACAACAAGGGTGAAGGCGGCATCCTCGCGCTTATGGCGCTCATCCAGCGCGACAAGAACCATAGTCCGAAATGGAACATAATCCTGACCATACTCGGGATATTCGGCGCAGCCCTGATTTATGGCGACGGCATCATCACCCCTTCGATCTCGGTGCTCAGCGCCGTCGAGGGTCTGAACGTCGCAACCACCAAATTCCAGCCTTACATCATATATATTTCCATGGCGATACTGACCGTTCTCTTCCTTTTCCAGAGGAAGGGATCGGCAAAAATCGGCTCAGTATTCGGCCCGATCCTGCTTGTCTGGTTCATCGTCATAGGCCTGCTCGGACTCTTCGCGATATTCAAGAACCCAGGTGTCATCTGGGCAATCAATCCGGTATATGCCGTGAATATCTTCATCGACAACCAATATCAGGGATTTGCAGTCCTCGGAACCGTCCTGCTGGCCATAACGGGCGGTGAAGTCCTCTACGCCGACATGGGGCATTTCGGAAAACAGCCTATCAGGTTCGGGTGGTTCACCATCGTGCTCCCCTGCCTTCTGCTGAATTATTTCGGACAAGGCGCCTATCTGCTGGGCAATCCGCTCATGTCGGAAAACCTGTTCTACAGGATAGTTCCCGTGCCCCTTATCTATCCGCTCGTCGCACTTGCGACAATCGCAACCATCATCGCGTCGCAGGCCGTCATATCCGGCGCATTCTCGCTCACACGGCAGGCGATACAGCTCGGATTCAGCCCGCGCCTCCATATAATCCACACCTCCTCGATGGAGATCGGACAGGTCTACATGCCGTCGATAAACATGGCCCTTTTCATCGGCACCTCCCTTCTCATACTCGTCTTCAAGAGCTCGGGAAACCTCGCCGGCGCATACGGGGTCGCAGTATCCGGAACAATGCTTATAACAACCATACTCGCCCTCTTCATCGCCAGGAAGATCTGGCCGGTCCCGCTCGTGGTGCTCATCCCGGTAGCGACATTCTTCATTCTTGCGAACATCGCATTCTTCCTATCCTGTCTCATCAAGATAAGGTACGGCGGATGGATACCGGTGTTCATCGCGGCAGTTGTCTACATCCTGATGATCATCTGGAAGCGCAACAGGGAGACCTTGAGGGTAAAAATGGAATCGCAGTCCCTTCCTGTCGGCATATTCATCAAGGACATCGAGGTCAGCAAACCCTTGAGAGTATCCGGCACCGCGGTCTTCCTCAGCGGAAACTCCACCGGAATACCAAGGACGCTCCTGCACAACTTCAAGCACAACAAGGTGCTTCATGACACCATAGTCCTGCTCTCGGTCAGGAACGAGGACGTCCCCTTCATCCCCGAGGACAGACGTGCGGAAGACACCGAGCTGGGCTGCGGACTGTACAGGATAATACTCAGATACGGATTCAGTGAAAATCCCGACATTCCAAAGGCCCTGGAAAACATCAGGCATGCAAAAATAAATTTCGATCCGATGAAGACGACCTTCTTCCTCGGCAGGGAGACGCTCATCATCAATCCCGGAAAGCCTTTTGCAAACATACAGCGCAAGATCTTTTCCTTCATGTCAAAGAATTCGTTTGACGCGAGCAAGTTCTACAGGATCCCTCCGGGCCGTGTCATAGAACTCGGCCTGCAGATAGAAATATAGATTTTCATGGGAAATTTATGATTGAAGCAATTTTAATACTTGTCGGATTTGTCCTTCTCTACTATGGAGGCGAATGGCTCGTAGGCGGAGGCGCCAGCCTGGCCGTAAAAGCCGGAATAACTCCCCTCGTAGTGGGACTCACCGTAGTCGCGTTCGGGACAAGCTGCCCTGAACTCATGGTCAGCGTCGATGCCGCACTTACTGGCCACGGTGAAATCTCGATCGGCAACGTGGTCGGATCAAACATATTCAACATCGCCCTGATCCTCGGGATGTCCGCCATGATAAAGCCTCTCAAGGTCAAACTCCAGCTCCTGCGCTTCGACACGCCAATCATGATACTGGTGACAGTCCTGTTCACCATATTCTTCATCGACAGAAATATAAGCAGGATTGAAGCCTTAATCCTCTTCCTCGGACTCATCACATACACTGTCGTCGTCATCAGGATGGCGCGAAGCGAGGTCAAGAAGAGCAAATCGGCAGGGGATTATAATGAGATAAAGGCCGAATACGATCTTTCCGTTTGCATCTTCTTCATAGCCGCCGGACTCATAACCTTGGTCGTTGGCGCAAGATTCCTGGTCGACGGCGCGATCATGATTGCAAAGGCATTCAACATCAGCGAAGCTGTAATAGGTCTTACGATAGTCGCGGCCGGCACCAGCCTCCCCGAACTCGCCACCTCGGTGGTCGCATCGGCAAGAAAGCAGTCCGACATTTCAATCGGCAACATCGTCGGGTCGAACATCTTCAACATCCTGTGCATAGTCGGAATTGCCGGACTCATTTCGCCGATAAGCGCGCCGGGGATAAGCAACTTTGATATTTTCACGATGCTGCTGACGGCAGGAATACTCTTCACGCTGATGAAGACCGGATTTACAATTAACCGGTTTGAAGGATTGATCCTGCTGCTGATCTATATCGGATACGTCGCCTACCTCTGGCCGAAGAATTAAGGGATATTGCCTCAAGGCATGCTTATGTCGCCATCCTGCTGAGGTTCTGATTATCTTCTACTTGAGACTAAAAACCCCACGCTGACGCATGGGGCTAAATTATTTCGCCGGCTGCGCTGACTTAATAATACAAATTCCGAGTATCGAGTATCAAGTTACCAGTTACAAGCTACTGTTTCCTCTCCAGCGCCTTGTGCCCGATGTCCTTCCTGAAGAAGCATTCAAGCCAGTAGATCTCATTCACGGCCTTGTAGGCGTTGTCGATCGCGTCCTTGATATTCGCGCCTTTCGCCGTGACGCCGAGGACACGTCCGCCTGAGTTCACGATCTTGCCGTCCTGTATTGCAGTACCGGCGTGGAAGACGACCGCACCCGTAGCCTCCGCCTCTTCAAGCCCGGTTATCGGAAAACCTTTCTTGTATGATCCTGGATATCCTCCGGACGCCATGACAATACAGACTGCTGGTTCATCCGTCCATTTGAGCTTGACTTCATTGAGCCTTCCAAGTGAAGTTTTCAGCATCACTTCCGCAAGATCGGATTCAAGCCGCATCAGGACGGCCTGCGTCTCCGGATCCCCGAACCTGACATTGAACTCTAAAACCTTCGGCCCTTCGGCCGTAATCATTATTCCAGCATATATGATTCCGCGGTAATAAAGCTTTTCGTCCTTAATCCCCTTCAGGAACTTCTGCAGGACTTTCTCGTCTATCTCCTGGAACATTTTCTCGGTAACGACAGGTGCAGGCGAATAGGCGCCCATTCCACCTGTGTTCGGTCCGGTATCGCGATCCCCGGCCCTCTTATGATCCTGCGAAGTAACAAGAGGCACGATGGTGTTCCCGTCTGTCAGCGCGAGGATGGAAGTTTCCTCTCCAACAAGAAGGTCCTCTATGATCACTTTTTTTCCGGCATCCCCGAAAGTCCCTCTAAAACAAAGATTGATGGCGTCATTGGCCTCCTTGAGATTATATGCGAGAATAACACCTTTTCCTGCGGCGAGGCCGTCGGCCTTGACGACAACCCCCTTTGGCGGCGGATTTGCCGTAAAGAGAGTCTTGACATGCGCAATTGCCTGGACCTCCTCCGTAAAACCACGGGAGGCGGCTGTAGGAATCCCATTCTTCATCATGAACATCTTGGCGAAGGACTTGCTGCCTTCAAGACGGGCTGACGACTTGTCCGGGCCGAAGACAGGCAGGTTCTCCCTCCTGAAGGCGTCGACTATCCCGTCGCAGAGCGGAGCTTCAGGTCCGACGACCGTAAGATTGATATATTTCTCCTTTGCGAATTTCAGCAGCTTGTCAATATCGGTCGCGGCGATGTCCAGGCATTCTGCGACATTCGCAATTCCGGCATTGCCAGGGGCGCAGTAGACTTTTTCAGTCTTAGGGCTCTGGACAAGCTTCCAGCAGATTGCATGTTCCCTTCCTCCGCTTCCGATCACAAGAATTCTCATGGAAAACCTCACAATATGAAATATTATTCAAACCGTGTAACCTAGCATTAAAATGCCGTCTTGGTAATCAATACTGGAAGTTTTTGCCTTTCTTATGTCAGGCGAGAGCCTGACCGTAGAAGTGCGGCAATTCACGTGTCGGGCGTAGCTTCTTAGCGAAGACTGATTGCCGCCTTAAACGACGGAATTTATTCCGTCCAAAAGAAGAATAGTCCGCGAAATGAATTTCGCGGAACAAGGCGGCAATGAATTGCCGCACTCCAAGTGATTCGTCCTTGAAATGGACGAGTCAAAAATTCAGACTATTATACGTTGGAGTAGAACTCGCCTGGCTGGAGCTCCTTTGAAACGATCTTCCTGTTCAGGACAAGGTGTCTCCGGATCTCGAAGCACAGCTCGCACTTCGAAAGGTATTCCCTTTCCGCGCGGAATCCATAGTTCAATGATGCGAATTCCAGGAATGCGCCAATCCCCTTCTCGTAGAGTATGTTCAGCATAAGATAGTCCACTATGCCAAGGGGTTTCCCGAGATCCTCCAGACGGATCGAAAGCCCCGTGCAGAGTCCGGGGATGTAATTTCCAAAGAGATCGACATGGAAATGCGAAACGTCCGAAAGCTCATAGCATCCTCCATCGTTCGCCTTCAGGATCTCCTCCAGGGAACGCCTGTTCAATTTTTCCGCATAGGTCCTGAGGGCGCGGCCTCGCATCGTGAGCCCGTATCTGGAAATAAGATCTATCATATATTTCTTGCCGTATCTCTGCTCATATTCCTCCAGGTTGTGTATCGATGTTTCGTCAAACGATCCGGTCTCAGGAATGAATGTCTTCATCCACGGGAAAATCCCGACCCCCGTAATCCGGCATGCGTTTATCACACCCTTCACCTTCATGAACGGAATGAATTCGTTGTGGAACGGGCTTACAGACACCAGGACTGTTTCAAGTCCGTGCGGCTTCAGCTTCTCGAGTATCGCACAGGCGCTCTTCTCATCCTTGAACCATGAGGAGTTGGTCTCCACATACTCAATGGCGACTCCTGTCTTCTTGGCGACCTTGAGGACTTCGAGGAGACCGTCCGGACGCAGAAAAGGCTCCCCTCCCCCGATATGCACCGACGTGCATCCGAGGCTTTTCACCTTAAGGAGATTCTTCTCCGCCTGCTCCGGCTCGATATAAATCCGTTCCCATTCAGGCCCGCAGCCGTAGAGGCAGTGGCGGCACCTCGAGGAGCAGAAATAATTCGTGATGAGCCCCCCGGAATAGAGTTTTTTTATGTCAAGTGTCTTCATGGATAATCCAAATTCCTGAACATCGAACATTCAACATTCAACTTTGAACATCCAATCCAAGAGAATTAATTCGATGTTGGAAGTTCGAAGTTGAATGTTCAAAGTTCATGTATTATTCTTCCCTCGCCGGTTCGTTGAATTCCCCCACCGCCCTGCATATAACAGACGACTGAAATCCGCGCGATGCAAGGTATCTGAACATTTTCTGCCGCCTTTTCAGCGGATCCTCCTCCCTGGAAAAGTGGAGTTTCCTTTTCACCAGAGCTGCAACCGCGCCTTCGATCTCCTCGTCCGGCGAAATCTTCCCCTGCATGATCTCAGAGAGGATATCATCGCTTATCCCGCGTTTCTTCATCGCCATTTTGATGCGCATGACACCGAATCCCTTGGCCTTCAGTTCGTCGAAATACGCCTCTGCGAATTTCGCATCATCAAGAAATCCGCATGAAAGCAGCTTCGAAACAGTCCCGCCGATCACTTCCGGGGAAAATCCCCTCTGGCGGAGCTTGGCTGTAAGTTCTCCGGCTGAATGCGGTCTTCTCGAAAGAAGCCTGCCTGACGTTTCATACGCCTTCTGGAACGGATCTTTGTTTTCATTCTTCATATTCAATGGCTCCGCATGAATTCTCTGGCGCATTTCCTGAAATCTCCGATTTCCGCATCGGTCGGATTGCGCTGCCGGAAGCGCATGCCCACATATTTCCTGGAAATCTCTGCGAACTTCGCAAGCATATCATCGGAAACTGAGAAACCTCCGATCCATTCGGAAACGGTCATGTTTTTCGGCCTTGAGGCGCCACGCTTCCGCCTTATGAACTTTTCCAGCCTCAAATATTCGAGCCTGAGGACAGCCGTCTCCGGAGATATTTCCGACTTGAGCCTCAGCATCGTCTCCCTCCTGCGCATGAAATAAATGATCCCGGCGCCGATAAGGACAAGACACCCGATCCCCCTGAACGGATGCCATACGAAATCCTTCACCAGGACAACTAATGCCGAGACAATATCTATAACTGCCTTTGCGAAATAACCTCTGCGGAGATCGGCCAGACCAGTCTGGAATATTTCCTTGATCCTGTCCATCCATGTATCCCAGAATCCGATTTCCTGCCTGCTGGGGATGCCTGACGGAGGTGTGTTTTCAACGAGGATCCACTTGCCTTCCCCCTTGATATACGCCTCGGCCCAGGCATGGGCATCGCCAAGCCTCGACAGATAATAGCGCCGGGAAGGATGAGCCTCCTCACAGACGAAACCGGTCACATACCTCGCAGGAATGCCCTGCTGCCTGAGAAGCAGGACCGTAGCGGTGGCGAAAAGCTCGCAATGTCCGCTCTTCGTGTTCATAAGGAAATTCATCGCCGGATCGACGCCGATCGGCGGTTCGTCCACATCGGTGCTGTATTTATAATTATGCATGAACAACGATATCTGTCTGAGCACCTCCCTGTCGCTGGCATCCTTCCCTGGAACTATTGAAGACAGCATCGGGGAAATGTCCTTTGAAATGCCGCGTGGCACCTGGAGCAGATTCGGATCTTCGGGATTTTCAGGTCCAGGATATGCGCTGTCACCTGAATATTTCGGCAGGAAGACCGTATATCCGCCGTCCTTCTCCCATTCTTCCGGCACCAGCACTCCGTCCGGGGAGAAACTCAATCTGTCAGCCACGATGTCAAACCTGTTCCCGCTGCCGGGCACGAGCAGGACATCGCTGGAGAAGCGGCGTGACGGATAGATGCTGACTGGATTGCTCGAGTTCTTTTCACCGCCCTTGTGGTAGAAGCTTTTAAATGCAATGACACCTTCATATGAGGTGAACAGCATTTTCTGGAATGAAACATCAGGCGTGGTCCATTTGCCGTCGCGGTAATTCGTATAGGCCCTCCCTCTGAGATAACCTGGCGCCGACTTGGCTTCCGCACGGAGCACCACCACGGCCTTGTTCTTTTCAAGCTCCGATGAAAGAAGGCGGTTCAGGTTCACCTCCTTTGAGAAGACGACATAGCGCAGATTGGAATAACGCCTCATGCCTATCCTGAGGAACATGTTCTCAATCCTCCTGATATCGTCTTCGAAGGCCCTGAACAGATGGTAGCCGCTGATGCCGATGAAGACAGTGAAGACGATCGCAAAGACAAGCACTAATCTCTTCTCCCATTTCCCCGAAATGCTCGTGCAGAGGAGTTTCCTGGGCTGCAGTGCCAGCAGGATGAAGATCACTTCGGTGATTATTGTCGCCGCAAAGATCTTGTTGAAGCTCTTCGTATGGGCCGTGAAGAAGAGCAGTCCTTCGGTCTGCTGGGTATTGAGAGTTATGTCGCTGCTCAACATCACCGCAAAGAGCGAAAATGAAGCTGCAACACCGGTGCTGTACGGATTGAACTCGAAAAAGGTGATCAGTACCGCCATGTACAAAAGGAACGGGGCCGTTATGTTGGTAGAGAAGATGTCACCAAGAAGGATGAACCTGTTCTTGTCAACCGGGAACGCGAGATCCAGTATCACCGAGAGCACGAGCGAGGCCACGATACTGTATATGACCGAACGGTCGGTGAACTTCACGGCCTTCCCCATGGCGAACGAGATGATCAGCCCGATCGCGCAGATGATCATCACATGCGGCAGATTCAATGTCGCAGAAAGCAGGAATGCCGCAGGCAGCACCATCCCGGCGGCCAGGAGCACGAACGTCCTGTCCTTCCTAAGAACCGATTTTTCAAATCCATTTTGTAAACCGACTGAATCCATTCATCCACCAATCCATTAATTTCCAAGTTCCAAAATCCAAGAACAGCCCTTGCGGGCTTAACTACGAGCACATTCCCAATTGCTTTGAATATGCTTGTAGTCAATGTCGCAAGACATGTTCTTAGCCTTACTAATAGTCTCGAAATAGTATTGACATTATGCCAATTGAAAATTGGCAGGTAGGGACGGCTCTCCGAGCCGTCCGCGGCGCTCTCGGAGAGAGCGCCCTACCTTTTCGTCAATTCAATTGTGGAACTATTAGTATGTAACCATCCACCCGCCCATCCACCCGCCCATCCATCCACTCATCCAACAATCCAACCATCCATTTCTTCATATTTCCTTCACATTTCCCGCAAGCACATCCTTGCAGCTGATATTGATCGCACCCGGCGGCCCATCCATCTCCCCGTCACATAAAATAATCGTCTTGACGACCGTCCCGGATTCTGCGAGCTGTCTTACGAGCGCTTCCCTTGTCTTATCCCATTTCAGCAGGATCACGATTGCGCTTCCGATGCAGGCGATCTCATTGAGTATCTCCGGCTTGAGCGCACCGAAACATTCGCCCGGACACGGATCTATGCACGCAAGTATGTCGAGGATGTTCTCGAACTGGGCGAGGCTCCTGCCCGTCTTGAGATGATAGACTTCAGGACCGGCGGCAAAAAGGTCGACTACGAAATCCCCCTTGAGCAGATGTTCGGAGACGGCTGCGGAAAGCGACAGCGCGGCTTCAAGGTCGGTATAGACATATTCCTTCATCGAGAAGAAACGCCTCAGAGGTCCGGGACTGCGTGCCGAAGTATCGACGATCAACGCCATCCTTGCAAGGTACTCCTCCTGGAATTCACGGACAACCAGCTCCCCTGTCCTCGCCGTACTCGGCCAGTGTATGTGACGGGGATTGTCACCTGTACGGAATTGGCGACAACCGAGGAACTCCATGGATTCGCCGACCTTGGAAACCCTCGGATTCGCGTTGCGCTGGTAGCGCTGGCCGATAGGCAGTTGCACGGAGTTCAAGGTCCTGTAGTCGGGATATATGAGAAGCCTCTGCATATCATGTCCGCGCGAAATCCAGCGGAAGATGCCGAAAGGAAAAGTGGAATCGGCAAGCGGTGCCGGCATGTTGTAGACGCCTCTCTTGTCGGGGACTAGAAAGGAACTCAGGTTGATCTCGGCCTCGGCGCCTATGTATTCGGCTGAAGCCGGAGAATCCGCATGCTTTATACTCGAACCTGGCATATAGTTGTCCAGGTTGATGTTCCATGCGGGAATGTTGCGGATGTTTTTTACGTAGTAGTCAATCCTGACCTTGCTGCCAGCCCTCGCCCGCACCGGCAGTTCCCTCCTGATCCTGAGACGTGGACGCAGAAGGAATCCGATTATGAAGTCGGAGGCGAAAATTGCGAGAAGCGAGAACGCCATGATCCTGATGGGATTCTGGAGGAGCGTCAGGCTGTATGACACGATCAGGAAGCTTATCGCGATGATTATGCGTCCGGGAATGGTGAAGAAGCTGGTGTAATACGCGTAGGTCCAAGCCATGAACAGCAGAGTCGGCGACCGGTAGGATGAATTCCTTATGTAGTTGGGCAGTTCGATCCAGTCCGGCCCCTCGTAGAAACGCCGCCTGGTATCCTTGATGAATGTCCTCAACCTCCTCATTACGCCATGACTCCTGATTTTATAGTAAAATAGGCGGTAAATCCTCAATTTAAAACCCCAGTTGCCGAATAATGAGGCTACTATGGCAAAAGATTGTAATGGAAATACACAAGCTGAAGCTTGGACTCCAACTTTCAAGAAACTCTCTTTTTGGAGTACAAACTTTAGTTTGTCTTATCTTAATTTGAACCGGTTCTCGGCCTTGTCAGGCGCTTTGGCCTGACTTTGGACTGCGGCACCCCTGTGCCGCTTTGTTTTAGTGGATTTGATATGACTTGGTTTTCCCGAGATGGCGAGAGGGCAACTATTAATCCCGCTTCCAGCGGAATCTAAAGCGGCACAGGGGTGCCGCACTCCAAAGATTCGTTTCACTCATCAAAAACCAGGACAATCAATTCTTAATTAACTCATGGAATAATTTCTTCTTCTTGAAGTGCTCTGCGTGCCCGTGCTTTTCATGGTGTCCATGTTTTTCATGATGTGCATGATTCTCGCGTTTCTCGTGATGGCGGGGGGGAGTATCGTGCGAACCAGCTCCGGAGTGACCTGTTCCGCGTGAACCGCCTGTATCCGATACGCAGTTCAGCTGACGGTCCTTGAAATTCATCTTGCTGAGATTCCGCATCAGATCATGTTCGCCGCCACCGGCTATTTCGAAGACGCTGAACTGATCCATCAGGCTGATGCGCCCGAGCTTAATCATCGGACCATGTGTGGCGCGGTTAACCAAGCCGATCAGCGCAGGCACGGTAACGCCGTTGGCCCTTCCAACGTTGATTTTCAGCTTGTACATCGGCCCTGCGGAAGCGTCGAGCGAAAACCTGTGCCGCCCACGATCTCCTTCACGCTGTCCACCGCGGTCATGGCGGTCACGCCGGCCATGCCTGTCGTCACGCTGATCGTGTCCGACATTTACATTCAAGTCGGGGGCATCCTTATAATAATCGAGGAAGGTGCTGAATTCGCTCAGGATGAACCGTTTGATGAGCTCGTCGCGCGGAATGTCCGCGAGGATTTCATTTATCTTCGGCAGATACAGTCCGATTTTCACAGTTTCGTTTATATCGATCTTTTTTATTTTTTCGAGCATCACCAGCAATCTGGCTTCGCAGACCTGTCTGCCGGTCGGAACCTTCTTATGCTCGAACTTCTTGTTTATGATCCTCTCAATGGTGCGGAGCTTGTAGGCCTCGCGCATGTGAACCAGGACGATGGAAATACCTGTCTTGCCGGCACGCCCGGTACGTCCGCTGCGGTGCGTGTAGACATCGGGATCGCCGGGCAGATCGTAGTTGATGATATGTGTCAAATCATCTACATCGAGACCGCGGGCTGCGACGTCGGTCGCGACAAGGATCTTGAAGTTGCCTTTGCGGAAATTATTCATGACGCGGTCACGCTGATCCTGTGTCATGTCGCCATGCAGGGCGTCGGAACTGTAGCCGTCAGCCATCAACTGGCTTGCGACCTCCTGCGTCTCGAGACGAGTGCGGCAGAAGATTATTCCGTAGAAGACAGGAAGGCAGTCGATGATGCGCTTCAAGGCAGGATAACGGTCATGGGCATGCACCGTATAGCATTCGTGCGTGACATTTTCCGCGATTGCGTTGCGCTGTCCGATGATGATCTCTTCCGGATCGTTCATGTATTGCCGTGCGATCGAAGCGACCTGTTTCGGCATCGTCGCGGAAAAAAGCAGAGTGCGTGCAGAGTCTGGGACTTCCTTCAGGATGCTTTCCAGCTCCTCCTGGAAACCCATGTTCAGCATTTCATCTGCCTCGTCGAGGACGACACGCTGGATTGCTGCGAAGTTCGCACCTCCGCGGTTCAGCAGATCCTTCATGCGTCCGGGAGTCGCGACGATGATGTGGACACCGCGGTGCAGAGAATGCAGCTGATCGCGTATGGAAGAACCGCCATATACTGCGAGAATCTTCAGATGTGGCGCGAATCGGCCGTAATCGGCGAGATCCTTTGAGATCTGCATGCACAGTTCGCGGGTCGGACAAAGCACCAGCGCCTGTGTGGCCGGATTCTTGGCGTCTGTAAGCTGGAGCAGCGGCAGCCCGAAGGCCGCAGTCTTGCCAGTACCGGTCTGGGCCAGCGCAACAACATCGCGCGCACCTTTTATAAGCATCGGAATGACCTTCGCCTGCACTGGTGTCGGCGTAATGAACCCCAGTTCCACCACTCCCTTCATCAGCTCCGGTGAAAGTCCGAATTCTTCAAATTTATTCATAGTAATCTCCTGAGGATTAGTCCACTTAAGCTGACAGAAAACCGTTAATGGTTTCGGTGAGGCATATCAGGTGCAACAAGGCCATTCGTTTAACGGCAAGCCACCCAGTCATCTACTGACAGTAAAATAATCTGCATGTCCCAAGAGTATATCATGCCATAGGGGATATTACAATGTATCCGCTAATAATACTGGATCCTCTAACTTGGAAATTGGAAATTCCTTGTTGGATATTGGATATTCAAATCCGTTACAACTTTATGACCTTCCCCGGGCCTTCCTTGAATGCTTCGAAGATGCGCGTAACATTCCAGGCGTCGTCAAGGGTCCCAGCATTATTCCTCCTGTCTTCCAACACCGACTTTGCAAACTCATTCACCTCGTCATAGTAACCAAGAAGAAAAATGCCCTTGTTGTAGAGCTGACCAAGAGAGAACTCAGGCTCCCAGACGCTTGATGTCTGCTCCGGTGTACCCTTGAAATAATCCGGGTTGTCGCCGTATCCCAGCGGAGGATTCCGGTGATAGAGCACACGGATGTTGTTGTCGACCACTATATGATGAGACTTGTCAGAGACTATCAACGTCCGTTCCATCCCACAGTTAATCGAGGCGCCATGGGTAAACGTGATCGATGCCGTCTTCCCATCTTCATACCCGAACACCGCAATTCCAGAGCCACTGAAGCTCCTCTGATAATAAAGCGTCGACGGCATCCCGAACAGATAGACCAGCAAGGAAGCCGGATGACACAGGTGGTCAAGGAAGCTCACGGCCTTCCTGTCAGTCCCCTTCTCCCATGCCTTGAACTCGTCCACCGTCGGAACGTACTGCGGATACTGGATCGTAAGAAGGCTGGCCTTCCCGAAATCTCCTGTGGACATCAGTTCCTTCGCCTTGCGCGTCGATGGGAAGAACATCTTCTTCAAACCGACCAAAACATTCTTCCCAGTCTTCTTGGAAACCTTCTTCATCTTCTCGATTTCAGCGCAAGATGCAGCCGGCGGCTTTTCCATCCAGACATGGCATCCTGCTTCCATGCAGTCACAGGCGATCTTAGGATACAGCGGACGTCCCTTCGCATCATACCCCGTAACAATGAAGACAGCATCGAGCTTTTCTTTCTTCAGCATTTCCCTGTAATCGGAATAAGCCTTCCCTGCCCCGAACTGCTTCTTGTAGGCCTCTGCCTTCTCCATTGAGAGATCGCATACGGCGGCAAGTTCCACCGGCACGAATTGGAACACCGGATATATGTTCCTGAACGAATGCGATCCGCACCCGATGAATCCCGCCCGTATCGTCTTCACATCCGACAACTTCCCATGAAAATCAATTTTCATATTAAATCCTTTCATTTTACAAGACATGTGTTCGGTAGGTACGCCCTTTCCGTGTCCGCCATAGCTTCTTTGCGACGGCGGAAGGGTGTACCATTCTTGAATTCATGGGACAGGCTAAAGCCCGTCCCTACCTCAAGAACAGCCCTTGCGGACTTGACTAACGAATTCCGAATTGCTACTTCACATACCCGCCAACTTCCCACAGTATTCCTTTAGTATTCCGACGTAGGTCCCGTATGTTTCAAGACTTACGTCCGGCGGCGTCTGGTGGTCGGTCGTCGGTATGTATCCACCGGAGACTATCGCCGGAAGCAGGCGTTCGAATTCCTTTCGTATCGCAGCCTCCCCCAGATGCATGATTGTCTTGTCGAATCCTCCGATCATCTTCCATTCCGGGAAACGCTTCCGTATCCCCACCACATCAACTCCCGCCATGCGCTCCAGCGGCGAACAGCCTTCTATTCCCGCCTCCTGGAACCATGGAATTATCTCGGTCATGTTGCCGTCAGTGTCAACCAGTGGAATCGCACCCGCGTCCTTGATCCTCGGAATGATCCTCCTGTAGTATGGTGTGACAAACTCATCGAATTGTTCCTTGCTGAGCATCGGCCCGTTGTTGTACGACAGGTCTTCGGCAAACTGCAAAACGTCCGGAACTGTTATTTCAAGCACCTGCTCCAGGCATGAGAGATGATATCGGCAGAGATCCTCGTTCATGCGGCGCATCAGTTCCGGCTGGTCGAAAAATGCGAACAGATGCCGTTCAACGCCGAAAATTTCACGGGGATACCAGAAGAATCCATCCAGAGTCAGATCGAAAATCACCTCTCCACGCTTCTGCTTCTCCGCAATGCGCTTCACCTTTTCAAGATCAACTACAGGCTTTGAACAGCATGGCAAGACCATCCTTTCGTAATCGGCTTCCGTTTCAATGATTCCTGCACTCCTTGCCTTGTCCTGCTGACGGCTGATCTGGAAGCGCGGGGAAAGCCACATCCGTTCATGCACTTCCAAACCGAAATGCCGAAGGGTGTCCTCCCTACTTAATCCCGAAGGCAGCCCTTCAGAACGCCAGCGTTCAATTGTCTTGTCCCACCAGCATATCCATTCCATCGCCGGCAGCCTGTCGACCGGCTGGAAATTCATTACCGCCTTGAATCTTTCACGTGTGTTCATGTGCCTTCCCTAATTATCTTGTTCAAGAAATCAGAAGAATACTGATTAACATAATGTTTCATCCTGTAAATCATGTTATCCTGTCAATTGAGTTTATTCCAAACACTTCCTTGAACACCTTCAGATATATCCTGAACTGTTCCAGCGAGCAATCCGGTGGAATCCGATGATCCGGGAACGGGATATATCCACCTTCTTTCACGAGCGGTCTCAACGGCTCGAGTTCGGCGCGGATCGCGGCCTCGCCCATTGGAATGACATGCTTGTTCACCCCACCCATCATACGAAGCCGCTTGCCATGTTTTTTTCGGAGTTCTACCGGATTCGCCTTCCATGTACCAACCTCTATCGGGAAAATAATGTCGAAGCCAGAATCAAGCCAGCAGGGAATCAGGTCGTCAAGTTTTCCATCTGAATCAAGAAGGAGGAACGGCACCCCCATGTCATGGAAGGCATTTATCATCCTCCTGTAGTGCCGGTCGTAGAACTGACGGTAGATATCAGGCGAAATGAAAGGTCCGGTATTGAAGCAGCAGTCCTCGTGGAAGTATCCGAAATCGAACTGCACCTTGTCCAGAAACCTTGCGTTCAATTTGAGAAAATAATCCGCCATGTAGGATATCATTTCGCCGTAAAGCCCGGGATCATCATACGGAAGGCACGAGAAGTTCTCCACACCCATCCATTCGCGGAGATAACCGAAGAGCCCTCCAGCATTGAAACAGGTCGCATGTTTTCTGGCATTCAGAAACTCAATCTTCTTTTCCCATCCTTCTATCCAGCGTCCCGGATCGTCCGGATCCAGATATGACTTGAACCTCTCCCAGTCCTCGCGCGTCGGTTTGAGATCGTATTCGAGATGTTCGGGTATCGAACTGCCAAGCTTGCTGTGTTTCACCAGTCCACCTAAGGAACTCCTGCTGATCCTGTATTCCACAGTCTCCTCAACCACGACGCTTTTCCCCGGCGCAACAGGTGACTTGTTCATCAGTCCCTGGTTGTTCCAGATCTGTCCGCCGATGGAACCGTTAGTCTCCCAGTCAGGATCCATCTCAGGCAGCTGTGGTCCTCCTGAGCCGCCTAGCTTCGCAATCCCTTGCAAGCCCTCCTGTTCCCAACGTGCCTTTGTCTCCACCCAGGTTCCGAAATACCAGACAGGAAGCCTGTCGAAATCCCTATATTCCATTATCGCCCTGAAGCGTTCCCGGCCATTCATAAATTTTTCTTAGCTCCAATTATTTAGAACGTCAGAATTATTTTTTGACAGGATTACAGGATTTTCAGGATTTATTGAATTCAATTCATCATGTTAATCCAGTTATCCTGTCAACTTTATTATTCTTCCCTTCTATATCCTTTCATATTTCATCTCGACAACCTTCCCTGTCTCAGCGGAGTTCTTTATCGCCTCATAAAGCACCATGCTCTTGTAGCTTTCATAAATATTGGAACGCGTCGTGCGCTTCTCTCGTATCGCCGCAAGGAAATCTGCGAGTTCCGCAAGGTGCCCCGTATCATTTCCGCTGTCTCCAGCGCTTGTGAATGTCGGCGGCTCGCGCCATTCCACAGGCTTCTCGTTCTCCGTAATCCTGTATACTGATGAATTGTGTATCGTCATGAAATTTCCGCCCTTCACCGTAAGCTCCACCTCTTCAGTCGGAATTGCAAAAGATCTTCCGTCAGTCAAATTCAGCGAGCCGACGGCCCCGTTTGCAAACTGGATGCTGACGGCATATGCGTCCGGTCCTTTCGAAAACGCAAACACTTTCGCCGCATCCCCGAACAGATACTGCGTCAGATCAATAATGTGGATTGTGAAATCAAAAAGGAAAAGCCGTCTCAGGCTGTTGTTCTCATACTGCCTGGAGGCGTAGTCGATTGAGATGCTGTAGCGGTCGGTCTCAGGAAACTTCGAGAGCCAGTCCTTCGCCCGGGAATACGCCACGTTGTACCTTTTCTTGAATGCGTTGGTGCAGAGGACTCCGGTCTTCTTTGATATTCTTGCAACTTCGAGCGCAGCCGCGGAAGTCTCCGCAGGCGGCTTCTCCGTATAAACAGGAATCCCCTTTTTCATTGCCAGCGGTGCGAGCTTCGCATGCATGTCCGCGGAAATGCAAATGATCACGCCGTCCGGTTTCTCGGCATCGAGCATCTTTTCCATGTCGGCATATACATTCCCGCCCCACAGCGTTGCATTCTTCTTCGCCTTTTCGGCATCGAGGTCGCAGACCCCGACAAGCTGCGCACCCGCCTGCCCTATCAGTGGATATATCCTCTTCGTCGAAAGATTCCCCGCCCCGACAATGCAAATTTTCTGGATACTCATATAGAAGCTCCTTCCTTATGCAAATATTTTTTCGCGATGT
This sequence comes from Lentisphaerae bacterium GWF2_49_21, assembly GCA_001804805.1. Classification (GTDB taxonomy): domain Bacteria; phylum Verrucomicrobiota; class Lentisphaeria; order Victivallales; family GWF2-50-93; genus GWF2-50-93. Next base: position 97,710 of record MHBH01000039.1, on the reverse strand, counting down.
CAAATGCCAGTTCCACCGGTACATTTTTGGATTCCTCATCAACTATGAGCCACTTGGCGTACCCGATCTCGGAAAGAACCTTTATGACAGGCCCCAAGTCCAAGGTGCCGGTACCAAGCGCGCAGAAATTACCGCTGGCGTCAACATCCTTCAGATGGACATTTACAAGATACTTTCTGAATCGTCTTATCATCGCGGGGATATCCTTTATCCCGCATTTCGCACAGTGCCCTGTATCGACTGTAAGCCCGGCAAATTCCGGGTCAAGATATTCTGCGGTCTTCGCAATATCCTCCTCCGTCTCCCAGATGCTTCCCGTATGGTTGTGCAATGATATCTCTACACCTTGGTTCGTTGCTGTCTTCCCAAGCTCCATCAGCACTTTTCCGGCAAGGCGGTGCTTGTCGTCCACGGTATCGTCCTTCTTCACAGCTCCCGAGCAGATGCAGATGTGACCCGCACCGATCCCGGCGGCAAATGGAATTACCGGACTGACATGTTCAATCCATTTATTGAGATCGCCCGGTGGATATGAGATGAGCCCTCCGGCTGCGAACTTCGCAAACTGCCCTGCCGACTTCCTGAAAAATTCCACATCAAGCCCCTGTGAACGGTACTGGTTCTCCTTGAGCTGGACTCCTTCGAAGCCGAATTTTGCGGCCGCTTCAAGCACCAGACGCATCTCTTCCGGCTTCGAAAACCTTGATATCCCTATCTTCATTTCAACCCCTCCACGCTTACGTTTTTTCCGCTTCTGAGCGATTCCATTGTCGCCTCGAGAAGCGCCATGCCGGGCACAACGCTCTCCACTGATGATTCCGGCTTGTTCCCGCTCCGGACCGCCTCAACAAATGCCTGAAGTTCCGGTATGAATCCCATCTCGGCCGAGGAATCGCATGACGCAAAACACCATTCGGGCTTGTATGCCGCGATCGGCTGTTCCTTCTTGAATGCCATCATTTCAGTGGAATTCTCCATGCGCGCAAAAACTCCGCCGCTTCCCGTCACCGTTATCTCCTCCCATATCCGCTGGTTGCTCAAAGTTGTCGGGAACAGCATAGTGCCGACCGCGCCATTTGCGAAATTCGCAAGGACAGCAACTGAAGTCGGCTCGTTGCGGATCGCCTGTACGCTTACCGCTGGCCCGAAGAGCCAGGCTACAAGATCGAACATGTGGATTCCGGAGTCCAAAATGTATTTAAGGCAGTCGTCAAGGTTCTTCCCCTTGTTGTCGCGCGTCCTGAACACTGATATCGTGGACGCTTTCCCGAAATCCGCGCTTTCGACGACCTGCTTCAATTTCACTCCGGCAGGCGCAAACCTTTTCTTGAACGCGGTCATGCAGATCTTCCCAGTCTGTTTCTGGACATTTACCACCTCAAGGCATTGCTTCAGGCTTACGGCCGGCGGTTTTTCAGTGCATACATGGAAACCGGCCCTCATGAGCTCGATTGCGCATTTAGCATGGAAATCAGGACCGACACAGACGACTACACCGTCCGGCTTCTCCTTGTCAAGCATCTCATGGTAGTCGCCATAGCTCCGCGGAATCCCGTTTTTCACCGCCACGTCCTTTGCACGTTCCAGGTTCAGATCCGCGTTTGCGGAAACCTCCACATTTTTCAGTACTGGAAAACACGGATATATGTTCCTCGATGAATGTCCGCCCGCCCCTATCATGCATAATTTCACCTTGTCCGTCATTTCATCCCTCCGATTATCTTCTCGCAAAAGTTCCTGGCATCGCCAAGAAGTTTTATCGTCTTTGCATAGTCATCCCTGCAGACTTCCATTTCGACAACTATCTCACCAGCATATCCATCCGCGTTCAACTGCGAGAATAGACCTTTGAAATCAACTTCCCCCTCGCCGAACGGAACCCTCGTATCTCCGATCTGATCCTTTATATGGACAAGGGCGATACTGCCTTTAAGGAAATCATACCCTTCTTTCCACTTCACACCTACGGAATGGAACATCCCCACCTCATGAAGCGTCTTCATCCTGCTGTCATTTATACCTTTAATAATAGCGCGATAGTCGTCGATCGTAGTTATCGGCGTACCCTTGTGGTTCTGAAGCACCGGAGTAATCCCGACACCTTCGATCCCGTCGAGGAACTTTTTCGCGCCAGCGATGTAGAGCTCCCTGGTCTTCGCCTTATAGATCACGACCTTCACTCCAAGCTCCTTTGCGAACTTCGCAGCTTTTATGGCACGCGCAACTCCGGCATCAAGGTCATCGGCTATCGCAGGAAGGTGCATCGACGTGAAACTCATCCCATATTTCCTGCCAAGCTCGAGATATTCTGCGGCTGACTTGTCAATATCAACTCTTGACTCCGCCCATTCCGTGAACACTTCGAACTTCCGGTATCCAAGGGCTGAAAAATCCTTCAGGCACTGCTCGAGTCCTGTCTTCGGACATGAACACGGACTCGCCACAAACTGTTCTATTTTCATTGCATATTCCTTTAATTTATTGCCCACAGATTACACAGATATTCTTCCAAGCCAATTTCAAATTTCAAGATACGAGTTTCCAGTTTCAAGTATCAAGCTATTCCTTTCTCATTTCCCGATCTGCTGAATCGAACGAGATATACATGACTGCATCGGCACTGCCGATGTTCCGTGCCTTGTGCGGAATATTTGGAGGAACCGAGATCGTATCACCAGCCTCCATTTCAACTTCCTTTCCGTCTTCGATGACGTGCGAGATCTTCCCTTCGATGACGGTCAGGATTTCAGAACAGTTCGGATGGCTGTGGAGCGGATTCTCACAGCCGGGCTTGATCACGCATTTACCAACTGTCATTTCCTCGGTATTCCCAAGCTTCCTGCTGGCATACCAGGTCAGATTACCCCACGCAGCCTCAATCTTCTCAGAATCCTTCGATTTCAATATCCTTGTTTTTCTCATACTTATCCTTATTTACCTATTTTACAGGTAGGGCGCGTTCTCCGTAACGCGCCGTTCTTTCCGGACGGCTACGGAGAGCCATCCCTACCTACTTACTTCTCCGAAAACACCGCCAGATACACGACCTTCGCAGTCAACGGCACGAGCTCATGTTCCTCAATCGAATCAAAATACAGGCTGTCACCTCTGGCAAGCGTATATTCGACAGCTCCGACCCTGTATTTCATGCTGCCTTCCAATACATATACGAATTCCTCTCCAGGATGTGAAAGCGGTTTGCTCTTTACTTTCCCCTTTTCCGCCACGAAAAGATAAGGCTGCATTATTTTGCCCTGCTTTTCCGAAGCGAACGCAAAGAATGAGTAGCCCTTGTCGGTCATGGTCATCGACTTCTGCGCAGTTTTCGACGCCGGAGTGAAGACATTCCCGGCATTCCCTTCGTCACTGAGCAGGTTCGCCACCTGGACTCCGAGCGCGGATGCTATCTTTGAAAGTGTTGAGACCGGAGGGATGGTCTTGCCGGCCTCTATCTTGCAGAGCAGGCTTTTTGTAAAGCCGCAGACGTCCGCGATGTCCTGGAGCGTCCTGTTCTGCAGCCTCCTGCTCTTCCTTATCCTTCTTCCAATTCCCGCTTCCATATTTCCATCCTCTTTTATATTTACAGTATTGAATATTATTCAACCTTGTTGAACTGCAAGCGCAGTTCCAAAGATTTGTTGATTTTCTGTGGATGTCAGCATTTCCCTGAGATTCGATATTATGCCATCGGCAAACGCAGAGAAAAGAGTTCAAGGCATCTCTGATCCTGCCCGTTTATCGGATTTGAAACGGCAATGCCTTTACTGTCCAAGACAACAACTCCATACATTTGCTATGCCCTTCGGTTTCTCTTTCCTGCTATTCCCATTTCAGGAGTATCTTCATTGAACTTCTGTTATTCCTCGCAGTATCCATCGCCTTCTCAAAATCCTCGGCCTTGTAAACTCCGCTGACGATCTTCCTGAGCGGAAGTTTCCCTTCAGCTGCGATTCTGACAGCCTCCTCCCAGGCGCCGGCGCTGGCGTTGCTGCCAAGCAGCTCGAACTCCTTGTGCAGGAATTCCTGGAGAATGACTTCCGAACGTACTTCAACATAGTTGCCAATAAGGAGTATCTTCGCGCCGTTCGCTCCAAGCTTCGAAGCCAGCGGGATCGCATCTGCGGATTTCGCAGCTTCGACGATCGATGAAAATGGTTTCAGTCCTTGTTTTGCAACATAGTCCGGCAGGGACTTTCCAGCTTCGTGGTAGTTGAGCGTTCTCGCCGCTCCAAGTTCGAGCGCAAGCTTCAGCCTGGTCTCGCGTCCACCGACAAGCGTGACGTCCTTCATCCCGTGCCGCTTCATCAGCATAAGCATGAGAAGTCCGATGGGGCCGTCGCCGATTATCAGGGCGGGATCTTTCGATGGATTCATCCTTTTCATTCCCCTGACTGCAACAGCCAGCGGTTCGATGAGGGCTGCGATCTCCATGTCGAATCCCTTTGGCAGGACAATTAACTTGTCGGCCTGCGTAATGAAATACTGTGCGTAGCCGCCAGGATGTTCGAAACCTACCTCTCCTCCGTCCTTCAGCACATTTTCCGCAACGCAGTACTTGTCGAGTAGAGATTTGTCCGCTCCTGTTCCGCATTCGTCCACGATACCAGCCCATTCATGTCCGAGCACCTGCGGATATTTCCCTCTCGGCCATCCGTCTATCATCTCAAGATCGGATGCGCAGATACCGCAGACCGATGTCCGTATCCGGACTTCTCCGGCACCCGGACTCGGTTTTGGAAGCTCAGACAGTTTCAGTTCGCCTTTTGCAGTGTTGAGTATCGCCTTCATGGGAGGATCATCACCTTGTTCCTTTCAGGCTGGCCCATGACTTCAATCGCCTTGTGGATTTCCTTCAATGAGAACCTATGCGAAATGATCTTGCCGGGATCGATAACACCGCGCTCCATCAGCCTTATTGCATTCTGCATCGACATCGGATTGCATCCGAAGCTGGCGTCCATGCGACCTTCCATAAAATGCGTAAGACCGCCGTCGAGTTCGAATTTCTCATGCGTAGTGATGCCGAAGATGTTCCATCTTGTTCCGCGCCTGCGGAGATCCCTGGCGAGTTCCACCGCCTGGATCGGACCAGCGGCCTCGACCACGAGATCCGGTCCGCCGGGAATGATCTTCTTTATTTCCTTGATCGCATTCTTGGAATCTATAGCATGTGTCGCACCGAGATCGAGGGCGTTCTTCCTCGCATAGGCGCTTGAATCGATGGCAATGAGTCTTCCTGCGCCTGCGGCTTTCGCAACCATCATGCAGAGGAGCCCTATTCCACCAACACCAATTACGACTACGTCATCGCCTACTTTCATCTCGCTATACTGGATCACGCCTTTCCATGCTCCGGAAAGAGGCTCTGTCAGGGCAGCTGCCTCGAAGGAGATGTTCTTCGGCTTGTGGAAGACGGCTGTCACCTTTGTCTTCGTGTATTCAGCAAAAGATCCATCTCTTACATCGTCAATGCCGTCGCCCCCCGTGCAGATGGCGTTGGCGCAGTAATGATGGTTCCCCGTCCTGCACATGGGACATAGTCCGCACGGGGCCATCGGCATGATGATTACTTCATCGCCTTTTTTAAAATCCTTGACAACGGTGCCGACTGCAGAAACAACGCCGGAGGGTTCATGTCCGACTATTGAGGGGAACTTCACGTTTGTGCGGATGCCTTTGATGGCCTTGTAGTCGGTGGCGCAGATCCCGCATGCCTTGATCTTGACAACGACCTCGTCGGGCTCAGGTTTCGGCATCGGTACATCTTCCAGAACGAGTTTGTTGAAATCCTTCAATACTGCTGCGAGCATGTTTTCCTCCTAATTATTTTTTACATTTCAATGTCCAATATCCAACAGGGAATTCCCAAAAATCATTTCTCCGGATTAACTTCGTTATTCGACATTCCTTGCTGCGCCTCGCCGTAGCTTCCCAGCGAAGGCGGGTTCGATGTTGGATATTCAGATTTTCTTCTTCCCGATTCCAAGATCCTCTGCCGTTTCCTCAAGATGCCTTTTCATGATCTCGCCTGCCGTCTGTGGATCCTTCTTCCTGATCGCTTCCAGTATCGCCTTATGTATATCAAGGGTTTTCCTGGCGGATTGAATGTTCTTGAACGATAGCTTCCTGCTCTTGTAAAGCTGGGAAGCAAACGGACTCAGTACAAGTGGATAGGTCCTGTTGGGACAGGCGTCGATTATTGCCTTGTGGAACTCGTAGTCGAGATCTATGTGCGAACTCTCCTTGTCGAAATTAAGCTCTATTTCATCGAGGAGCTTTTTCAGTTTTGAAACGAGAGCTTCGCTGCGGGATTCCGCAACCAGCTTTACTATCTCCACTTCCATGAGGCTTCTCAGCTTGTGGAGCTCTTCAAGGCTGATGTCTCCGGACTTGCCGAGAAATTCTATGATCGGCTCATTGCAGGAGAAGCTGGGCTTTGTGACAATTGTCCCATTGCCTCTGTCGATACGCAGGAATCCGAAGATCTCGAGCTGTTTGACGGCTTCGCGGAATGCAACGCGTGAGACTCCGAGCCGCCTGCACATCTCATGCTCCGGCGGCATCGGCTTATCAGACGGGAGCCTGCCGTCCAGCATGGCATCGATAAGCTCGTAGAGCACTACCTGCTTGACCGTCTTCTGCTGGCGGCTGGCTGACCAAATATTAGCTGTTTCCTTCTTAGACATAAGACGTATGATGTCTCCGTTTCCCCATAAGATACCAAGCGAAGGAAAGATGTCAAGAAGAACAATTGATTTTTTTAAATTACGCCGTACATCACGATGATCGGCAAGAGAATATATTGCTTTCAAAACCGCGGCACTCATTCAGGTGCTGCTGGACTTAGACCAGACGCAATAAAGGGAACCTATGGGATTTTGAAGTGCAAAATGCAATTCCAGGAAGATTGCGCATTTGTCATTTGCGAGGTGGAAATAAGGATTTTAATCAAGTACAATACGCAATTAATTTCCGGATTAAAAGGGATCTTGAAAATAAAGGGAGAAGGAGAATTATGAAGAAACCATCGATGAAGCTCTTTTCGATTTTCTGCCTGACTGCCGTCTTTTGGACTGCGAACTCGGTGTATTCCGCCGACAGCGAGGCTCTGCCCGTCAAGATCAAGCCTGATGATGCGAAGATACGCTATATCGGACGCTTTGACGTAAGGCAGGCAAATCCCCGCTGCTCATGGCCGGGTTCCTCCATAATCGTGAAGTTCAACGGCACAGCGATAAACGCCTTGCTTTCCGACTCCAGCAAGGGCGATACGAACAAGAATGGCGGACTAAGCACTGACTACATCAATGCGATAGTTGACAATGGCCAGCCGATGGTATTCCCCATAGTAAAGGATCAGGCCGTGTACCGCGTTGGAGACAAGCTTCCGGCAGGCGATCACACGCTTCTCCTTTTCAAGAGGACTGAATGCAATGCCGGAGTTGTTGAATTCAAAGGTCTCGAGATTTCAGAGGGCGGCAAGCTCCTTGATCCTCCTGCTCCATCGGCCCGCCGTATAGAATTCATAGGCGACTCGATTACCTGCGGATATGGGAATGAGGCGGAAAATGAGAAACTTCATTTCTGTCCCCTGACCGAGAACAATTATCTGGCCTACGGGGCGCTGACTGCACGACATTTCGGCGCCGACTATGTCTGCCTCGCCTGGTCCGGCATCGGAGCATATACGAGCCGTGGCGACACCAAGAACACCATGGCGACGCGCTACGACAAGATCCTTCCCTGGGATCCCAGCAGCAAATGGGATTTCAAGAAATGGACGCCGAACATCGTGATCGTGAATCTCGGCACGAATGATTTCTACAAGAAGGAAGAAGATCCCGGAGAGAACTACATCAACTGCTATACGGATCTGCTGAAGACCATCCGGGGCAACTATCCCGACGCACAGATTTTCTGCGCCCTGGGTTCGATGATGTGGGGAGAAGGCCTCACCAAGAACCGCGAATACATCAAGACTGCGATGACGAAGCTGAACGACAGCAAGATTTATTTTGTCGAATTTGCTCCTCAGGATAGGAACAAAAACGGACTTGGCGCGGACTGGCATCCAAGCCTGAAGACCCATGCCGTGATGTCAGATACCCTGATAAAAGCCATAGAGGAAAAGACGGACTGGAAAGCTGCCGGGAAATAATTCCGTCTATTCTCGGAGAACCCAAGGGCCTCTCGCGCCGTAGTCATACGAAGGCGGATTCTCATCCCTTGTTTATCTCGCGATTTAAGCGGAGCTGAAAAAATAATTTACAGAAGTGGCCTGCCGAGGCGTAGTTTGAAGTCCGAGAATAATGTCCGGCTACGCATAGAAGCTTCGCCGCGACAGCCTTCGTTTGAATTCATCCTGCGGCTGACTTCAAACGAAGACTGGCATCCCCAACGGGATTCGAACCCGTGTTACCAGGATGAGAAGCGGGTTTTTGTTGAATTCAAAGTGCCATTTTGAGGCTAACAACGAACTCCATATTGCATCAAATAGCACCATCTACATGTAGCAAGCACTTGTAGCAAGTATTTCAGCCCTTTCAAGCCGCAATTCCGCTTATGATTTATATTATCCTGTATGCGTAGGAATGCAAATCCCCAACGCGTTGGAAAATCTTATAATATCTCATTGCCTCCTCTTAACTTTTTCTATTTCCCTTGTCATAATCCTCTGGAGGCCTCCACTCCCCTGCCCCGTGCTTAACATTTCTGTCAAATCGGGCATAATATTACAGTAGCGGAACACACTACTATTGTTCTTTAAAGCTCTTAAACTGGCCGTAACCGGCCCCCAACAACCATTGGTGGCCGCTACGGGCGCATTGCGCTCCAGCCTGGCCACTTCATAAGAAAGGCAGGCAGCCATGAGCCCTTCAGCAGCATTGATGCTCGAAAAGGAAATTTATCCCATCATCAGGAACACAATCCCCAGGACAGTCCGCCCAATGGGTTGTGAAGATCCTGAAGAACTGGTCCAGGATGCCACGGCTTCGGCGGCGGAGATGGTCGAAGCCATGGAAAGGGCCGGTAAGAAGCCACTTCCACACAGTATCGCCTATTACAGCATCCAGCGCTGCAAATCTGGCAGGCGCTCCTATGGCGACATACGTGCCGACGTGATGAGTCCCGGCTTCCAGCTGGACCATGAAAATGCTATATGCTCTATGGAGGACCCCGTCTGTGGAGAAGAAGACCTTACCGTCGGTGACGCCATAGCTTCCAAGAGTGAGGACACGGCAGCAAAGGTACTCCGGCAAATCGACTGGGACGCATTTCTTGAAACTCTTGACTCCAGGAAGCGCAGGATTGTCGAGGAGTTGATGCTCGGATTCGGCACAGGAGACATCGCCAGGCTGTTCGGAATAACCGCGCCCCGCATAGTCCAGCTCAAGCGCGAGATCGCTGAAGAAATCAGGAACTTCATGGGAGAAGAGATCCTCGTTGACTCTGGACGTGAGAGCGTCTGGGAGCGCGACATCCGGTGCCTCCGCGAAAAGAACGAATGGAAGCACATGAAGATTGACAGGCTCGATGATCCCGAGCAGTCCAACATCGCTCAGGCAATGTTCGGATGAAATAAATTTCAGAGGTACTGGCGTATCTGTGCAGGAATGCAGGGCGGGTGCGGATTTCTTAACTGATGTCCGCTCCCGCCGCAGATATCACCGCCATTAAACATAAGACCAAGGAGGCTGGCAATGAACACCGACATCATGAAACGTGAGACGTTTACGGCGATAGTTGGTCAAGTGAAAAAGTCACAGGATGATTTCAGCAGGGCCATTGATATCCTGGAGACTGCGCAGAAGGAGCTTGGCCTGGTGCTCGGAGACTACCGGGCGCACATACTGGAGCACGGCATCAGCAAGGAGAAGTGCCTGGAAAAGATAAAAGGCAGCGCCTGGGGATATTTGCTCCACAGGTCAGGAGTCTTCGAGTTCTGCAGCATCAGGCAGCGTGACGAGATAAACAGCCAGATGGAGGACGAGAAGAACCTGCCGGAGTTCACATTGGACAACATACAGGCGTGGTTTGAAAGCTATGCAGTCAACATTGACAAGCTGTTCGAGGACTCGATCAAGGAGATATTCGACTGGCTGAGGCCCTGGAAATACGATGACTACAGGACGAACAACAGGGAGATCATCGGCAGGAAGGTGATCAAGACCGGGATGTTCGAGAACATCTGGAATGGCAGGATGAGCCTTGTCTACCACAGGGACAAATACGTACAGGCGATGGACAACGTGTTCCATCTCATGGACGGCAAAGGCGTGGCGAAGTATCCAGGCAATCTTGTCACGGCAATTAAAGAAGCGTGCCAGCACGGGCAGATGTCCTGCGAGACCGAATACTTCATCGTGAAGTGGTACAAGAAGGGCACGATGCACATGGAGTTCAAGAGACTGGATCTGCTCGACAAGGTGAACGCCAAGGCGGGCGGCCTGAACCTGGGTGCGGATCTGTTCGGGAAGCAGGAGGCAATGGTTAAGGTTGGATAATACAAGGAGGATTATGAAGACCAGGAAATACGAGCTGACGCAGCTGGACATCCTTGCATTGCGCGAAGCCACGGAACTCTACTGGCATGAGGTCTCCAAAAAGGTGCTGGAGCGCGGGAGGATGTCCCCTGCCGCCAGGCGCATGCATGACGCCGCAAGGGCTCTGTATGACAGGTTCAAGCAGGACTGCATGCTCATGTAGCCTGCATAACGACAAGGAGGATTATGAAGACTTTCGCATGCGTGATACAGGACAGGAAGGACGAATTCACGAGGTTGTTCAATCTTCCAGGCGGCCTCTTCATGGACGAGCTGATGACGGTCGTGACGAAAAGATTCTGCATCGACATCATAAGGCTCGATGACTGGATGGTGGCGCACAAGGGCTACGACATCGACAAAGACGGCTCCCTGGAGGACTTCATCAAAAAGACCTACGGGGACGAGGCCGCAAGGTTCATAGAGGAAACAATTAACGATATAAAACCAACAGGGAGGAATAAATGATCACGGTAATGAAACAGAATCTGCAGGAGGCGCTGAAAGGATTGTCGAAGGTCGTCTGCGCGAAGACGAACCTGCCGATACTGGCCTGCGTGAGGATCAAAGCAGAAAATGATACTCTCACACTTTCGGGCACGGACTTGGAGCAGTGGCTGGACTGCAGGCTTCCGTTCGCCGAGAAGCTGGAACCGCTGGACTGCATTGTCCGGCTTGAAGCTTTGAAGGAGTTCATAGAGGGCGGCAGCGGCAGGAGCATGCTCGGTATTGAAACTGCGGCAGCGAACTCCGTCAGGCTGTCAATGGAAATAGCGGGCCAGCGCATGGAGCGCCAGTTTGAAACAATGCCAGTGGCTGACTGGCCGGCGAACAGGCCCCTGCCCGACAGCATGTCACCGGTCTCAAAGGAGATCTTCAGCCTTATGAAGCTGGCATTCCCTTCGGCGTCCAGGGACGACACCAGGAGGGCGATCACCGGCATATGCCTGGACAAGGACGGTATCATCGCGACAGACGGCTCGCAGCTTGCAAAACTGAACTTTGTGCTTCCGATCAAGGAACAGGTCATACTGCCGAATACAAGGATGCTCTCATCCGGATTCTTCAAGGACGACGGCACGATGGGCGTTGTCATGGACAAGAAGGACATCACGCATGTCAGCTTCCAGTCCGGAGCATGGCAGTACACCGTAAGATGCATCGTCGCCAGCTATCCGAACTTCAACCAGGTGATCCCCAGGGAGGCGTCGCTTAAGAACAGGATCGTCTTTACTGCCGAGGATATTGCCATGCTCGAGAAGTCCATCCCGAAGCTCGAAGGCTACAAGGACGACCCTCAGGGCATCGTAATGTATGCCGGCGGCAAGGGCGTGAAGTTCATGTCGCGGCAGCCGTCCAGCAGTGTGAAGATTGAGACCAGGGCTGAATACAAGGGCTGGCGCACTGATTTGATTGCAGCCATGAACAGGAAATATGTCATGAGGGCATTGGAGCTTGGATTCACCGAGCTCAGGTTCAGCGATGCATACTCGGCATTCATGTCCAGCGGCAAGGCGGGAATATATGTGTTCATGCCGATGCGCAACGTGCGTGATATTGAAGCCTGCTGGAAGAAGATTGGAATAACCCCGAACAAGGAGGACAAGATGACGGAGAAGAAAACAGAAGCAGCGGCAGCGGAAAAGAAGGTCGAAACACAGACGGCACCAAAGACCGGAATGCAGTTCAAGCCGCAGGGCGCACAGGAGACTGCGGCGGACCCCTTCGAGGAGCTGCGTACTGCAGCCGACGAAATCAGGCTTGCCGCGAAGGCGCTTGCGGATTCCGCTGCAATGATACAGAGGAAGATCACGGACGCCCAGAAGAGCGTGAAGCAGAAGGAGAAGGATTTCAAGGAGACCCGCGACCTCATCGAAAGGCTGAAGTCAAAGGCGGCTTAAACCAGACAATCAATAACCGAGGGCCCGTTCCTGCATTGTGCGGGGCGGGCCTTTCCATTTACAGGCATAACGAAAGGAAAACATGAAACCATTTGAAGTCATACTTGAGATAACGAGCCGGGGCAGGCGCATAGGCAGGACCTGCGTGCATCTCATGGCGGACAGCGTGTCCACTGCGGCGGTAAAGGCCGAGGCCGCCGTCGAAAAGGACTACGCAAACACCGTCAGCCATACGGTAAAGGTGAACCCGCTGACAATGGACGAGTACACGTTCATCACGGCAGCTTAAACGAAAGGAAAATAAAATGCTGAAACTCAATGCATCATACCAGAAGAAGGTCCCGGCGGAGCAGGAATACAGCTCGAAGTGCTTCCACGCATCCATCGAGATCGAACTGCCTGACGGACTCAGCGAGGACCAGTTGAAGCAGAGGATACATTCGACATTCGAGCTGGTGAAGAGCTCCGTGGAGACCGAACTCAATGGCAAGACTGCTGCTGCAGTCACACCTGCACAGCCAACGCAGGCAAACGGCAATGGCAAGAACGCCAATATGCCGGCGACGAAGAAGCAGGTCAGCTATCTGCTGGACATCGCCAAGGAGAAGGCCGTGGACATCACGCCTTACCTGAGGCGGTGCAATGCGGGCTCGGCATACGACCTCACCAGGGAGCAGTGCAGCCAGCTGATCGACCAGATAAAATAAAAACCAAGGGTGCCGGCAACACAGCCACCGCCGACAACTGCATTGTCGCCGGCATCCTTTACCATAACCAAAAGGAGACTTATGCCCATACCGGAAAACTATCTGAAGGCGCCGCATTTTTCATGCAGCAGGTTGTCAAAATTTCTCAACTGTTCCCTGCAGTGGGCGTTCCAGTACCATTACAGGATTGAAAGGGAACACACGCCGCTGAGCCTGGTCTTCGGCGGCGCGTTCCACACTGCAGCCACTTGGATCGCAGTAAAAAAGAAGGACGGCAGGAGAATTGATGCGGCTGAAGCCGAGGATTTCTTCAGCGAACGATTCCTGGAGGAATGCAGGGGCTCGGAGAACCTCACATTCGGCGACTGCGATGAGAACGGCTGCGATACCATGGGCAGGAGCATGGTGGCATGCCTTATGGAGAACTGGCCACAGGATGAGATCGTCATTGATGCCGGCGTACCGTTCCGTGTAATGCTTACGGACTACAGGGGCCTGCCGGTATCGGACAAGGTTCTGATCGGAGAATTTGATCTTATAATCAGGCTGCCTGACGGCGCTACTGCGATCATAGACTGGAAGACAGCGGCAAGAAAATGGCCAGCAGACAAGGCATCGAAGGACTTCCAGGCGACATGCTACCTCTATGCGGGCTGGCGTGAAATGAAAATGGATCCCGAGCAGACATTGTTCAGGTACGATGTGATCACGAAGACTGCAAAGCCTGCTGTCACACGCTACCCGACGATGAGGAAGCACGACCATTTCCAGAGGATGCTGAAGCTTGTCGGCGCTGTCGAGAACGCAATTAAAGCTGAATCCTTTCTACCGAATGAGTCCAGCTTTTTCTGCGGTGACTGCGTGTATGCTGCGGCGTGCCGTGAGTGGCACAGGACGCAGAGCAGGACCATATCAGTTGGAGATTGCAGTGATGCCAGGAAGATGAAGGCCGCAGCATGAAAGTGAAATACGACGAGAATACCACGGCCTTCCTCAAGAGGCTCGAGGATGAATGGGAGCCGCAGCCCAGGTTCCTGCTGACGGGACACGGCATAAAGGAGATCTTATCAAAATACGAAACAAGGGAGAAGGCGAAAATGAACAACAGTCTGATATTGCACTGCGGCGCGAGGACGGCGACGAGGGACGAACTGAAGGATGTACTGACGCCGAAGCCGACGATGTCATGGAAACCTGTACCGCACTACGAGGTGGCGGAGTTTGTCACGCATGTAGCGAAGCACAGGGGCTATGAGATCGTCAAGGAGGAATATGGCCTGACGGGCGATGGCATGAAGATGTTCGGGGTGCTCAACTTCGCTAATGGAGGAAGTACGGGATGCACGAGGGCGCTGGGCATAAGGAACAGCCATGACAAGAGCTTCGCGCTTGGTTTAGTTGTTGGAGAGCGGATCGCGGTTTGTGATAATATGGCCTTCGGAGGGGAGGTCGTGATCCACAGGAAGCACACGTCACGGATAGAAATCGAGGAACTGATACCGCAGGCGTTCGACAGGCTGGCATACCAGTATGTCAGGCTTGAGGAAAGGATCGGGGAGATGAAGATCGAGGCCGTCAGTGTGGACCAGGCCAGAGTGATCACGGTGATGGCCGCTGAAATCAAGGCGATACCTTCATGCGATATTTTGACGGTACTGAAGGAATTCAAGGAGCCCAGGCACGAGGAGTTCAGTGACCCTACGAAGTGGAGCCTGTACAACGGTTTCACGGAGACCGCAAAGAAGTATTCGCCGGCAAGGGCGGACTACTGCTACAGGCGGCTGGCGGGGCTGTTCGGGATGAAGTGAAGAGCTAAAAAAGAAAAGGGGCTGGCGGAAAGGCCGGCTTCTTTTTTTAGCTGTCGCAGGGATATTGCTGGGACTTCTGGGCAAAGTTGCCCTGAAGTCAGATCAATCTGCAGGAATTCCTGCAGATTGGATTCGAGTTACCATAAGTATGTTTATTCATGTATCACGCCTGCTGCTTCGCCCTGACCTGCGCAAGGCACAGGAGCACATGGAGCAGCCTGTCGGTCATTGCAGTGCCGAACGCCTCCGGTACCGTGAGCCCGTGGCACACATCGTTACGCAGGTTCCAGCCCCGCTGGTCTGTGAGCAGGACACGGAAGTAAAGGATTCTGTCCTCTCCGAAAAACTCCAAAAGTTTCGGGCTGCGCAGCAACTCGTCGAGAGTCTTCAGCTGCATGCCGCCGTTCCTTGCAGGCTTCAGAACGTCACCTCTGAGCTTTTCAAGCATCAACCTGAATGCGTTCTCGATGCACGGTATCAGCACATGTGCCGAGGCAAGGTGATCTCCTGACAGATATAACTGAAGGCCATGCTCCAGCATCTGGCATCTTCCTTCCTCGAACACCGGTGAGCGGCAGATGTATTCGGCAAGCACCTGGGCGGTCACATTGTTCCTGCGGAAGATTTCCGCAAGTACCAGTCGCATCGACATGGCTGAGAACTTCATGCTATGGGACATCTGCATGGCTACGCGGCCGTCCAGATCGCTGTCTATGTCATCGACCGAGGCAACAGGACGCCCCTTATGGTCCTGCAGGATGATTGTCAAATGGGACATCAGAGGAGCCGCCTCAGCCAGTTCGCTGAGCTGCTCCTCTATAACCGACCTGTCAGGGAAGTACTTGGCAGCCACTCGCAGCAGGGAGTCATGCAGGCTACCCTCAGTCATGACTTCTATATATTTACGCATCTCCTCTTCAGGAATAGTCGTTGTGAACGTGACAGGCTTCATCTCGGACGTGCAGCGCGGCCCGAGTTCCCGCAGCTGGACGGCTATGCGCCGCGCATCGTCCGCGAGCCCGAAGTCAGCAAACACCGCATGTATGCCACGCAGCCATGCCGAGGCCTGCATCGCCGACGCCTGCGCTGCAAATGACTGGAAGCACTGCTCGTAGACCAGCAAGACACGTCTAACATCTTCAGCCCTGCCTTCCTTGCGGTAATGGCGGGCAAGCCGCATGGCCGCATCTTCGGCACCCCATGGATTACGCGGAATCCTGTCAGGGGCTGCAAACCTGCCAAGCCTTGCCTCCAAATCACCGACAAGCTTCAGCCTGATGTCTTCCGACACCTTTACCTTCGGGTTGTCAAGCAGCAGCATGTCGAACGAAAAACCCCACAGCGCCTCCTTGTCGTCCTCCGCGACTGCATCCTCATACACAATGACGGCGTCACGAACCCTGGCAACACTCTCATCGTCACCTAGACTGAGCGACAGCGACAGGGCACGCCTGAGCCTCCTTATGATGGTCGTCTTATATTTGTGGCACTGTAGCCAGGCCATCTCGATGGTGCTGTCGATCACCTGTTGCGCCATGGTGTGACTTGCAGGAGCGCCTTTCACCTTCTTGGAGAGGTCCCATACAAGGTCGGCATAGCGTGTCTTGAGCACCGGATGCCTGGAGGATGTTGCACGGTCAGTCCAGTAGTCAATAATCTCTGGAGTAATCTTGCCGATGCTGGGGTATTCATCATATCCTATCAACGCTCTTAGAGGGCCGTAGAATGTGCTCCGTCCTTTGTTATCCTCCAACTTGGACTCCTGGAAGGCGAACGCCCATGTTTCCGCATTCCACTGCATAGGCAGCTCTGAGGTGTAGTCCTTGCCGAGTAGTTTGCATATGCGGTCGGAGACGTCATATTCGGTGATGGGCTTGATGTCCGAATCGTACTCGGCAAGTACCTTTTGGATCTCTGCTATGATATCGGACATGTCTGTCTCCGGTTTGCTGGTCCCGTCGTCATACGCATCAGTCGCATAAGATGAGGTCTGTTAAGTCCCCCGGCCTCATTTCCAACGGCGGTCCAAGGATGCTCAAAAACGACAGCCTCAACATGTCAACGGAGCACAAGGCCTGGAACTGGCCTAAGGGCATGGTAGGCATAGCCTTTATTATCCTACTTCTCAGGCATCTTGTTCCTGCCGATCTCATCCATAAGCCGCCTGAAGAGCTGGTCGATGATGTGAATCACCTTTTCCATGCTTCCTTTCTTAAAGACAATGCCCTTGAGCCGGTCAACCTTTATGGACGAGAACTCCTTGCAGAAGTCAGTTATCTCCTTCTCGTCCTTAGAGCTTGGCTTGCCATCACTGTGGACAAGACAGTTTCGAATAGTCCACAGATGTTGTAGGATATCCCAATAGTACTTGTAGGAATGCTGCCGGATGCTAAGATTATTATTCAGGTAGTCCAGGGCCTGGATTATCGTCCTTATATCTCTCTTTTTCTTGAATTCCTTCTCAAAGCCATAAGCTCGGTGGCACATCTTGCAGGAGTAAATGAGATTGGCCTCGAGCATGGACATTGCGGTCAGGAAGAAAGCACGGCGCTGAATACCAGGCAGTACCTTGTCGAGGCGGAAGAAGTCCTCAGCGTACCAACCGGCAGTATATTCCTTCTCTTCCTCGGACAGATCGGCCAGTTCCTTTTCTACATGTATAGAAAGACTCCTGATGTCCTTCTGCAGATGCAGCTCTGACATTTCAACGACCTCTTTCAGATCGTCAACGTCATGCTGGAGCTTCCGCTTGAGAAAATGCAGATGCATGCGCCGTTTCATCATGCTTCCCTGTCTGTTGTGATAGTCGACAATACTATTTCTTCAGTTTGGATTTGAGGGTGGATTCGGATTTTCAGTCTGGTCATGGGCTGGAGTAAAAACATCTTTTAGTGCCACTACTGACTGCCAGGTCGTGTTGGTAATCCAGCCTCCCTCTATAAAAAGATAATCTCCCTCGATTCCAGCCTTGTCATGGATCAGTTTTATTACCTTCTCAACGTCCTCAATCGCCCTATGCACATTCTGTACCCTGCAATATTTCTCCCATTTTGTTTCGGGCCTTGGCGTAAAGTGGTCATCCTTATCCTTCTCTGCCTCTTCAATGCTTATCTCCGTCTCTGGATTCAGGAACATAGTCTTCCCGTGTGCAATCTCGTTTCTGAAATTGAAAAGCTCCTTTAAGGTCTGGAAGGGGCGGCGGCCATAATCAATATCTACCTCTATATTCTCACCTATGACAGTGAGTTTATCCAAAGGGGAAA
Source organism: Lentisphaerae bacterium GWF2_49_21 (assembly GCA_001804805.1). GTDB lineage: Bacteria > Verrucomicrobiota > Lentisphaeria > Victivallales > GWF2-50-93 > GWF2-50-93. The sequence continues at coordinate 79,487 of MHBH01000039.1, read as the reverse complement.
GGGATTCCAGGATATCCCAATGCTTGAATTTCTTGCAGCCTATGTGGTTGCTGTAGGCCTCAATTGTAAGCGCACAGAACATAAGGCACGGAATCATGTCGTGGAAATATCCCCTTTCTTCATCTTCAATTCGCTTCGACAGCCGCCTGACCACCGACCATGTGTGACAATAGGGCTTGACCTCCCGTTCCTGTTTCCTGATAGCTTTCCTTTTCACAGATATCCTTTCCCAGTTCAATTTCTACCAAGTCCCGTAGCCAATATCCTGTCCGCTAACTTTTCACATAAGTCCTCCCCATCCTTCCATCCCACATGGTTATACTGCCTTGTGTCGAAGGGGAGCGCCTCAATCTGATCGTTGCGGCAGGTCCAGATCACCGGCGTCCCCAGTCCCATTGCAAAACCCGCTTCATGGTTCCTCTATTACGGGGGCATATGTCATTTGCCGACTTCGGGGGCTTTGCCGGAAGGAGCCAATTTTGCGTCAGGCTTCCTGATGGCGGACATGTTGACGATGACGAACCTGACAGTGCTTCCCCTGTCTGGGAAATCCATCTTCTGCACCATGAATTTTATGACATCTCCTTCCTTCCTGTCAGTGATGCCATATGGATCGGTGACTATTATCTCCGCGTTTTTCCAATTCACGAGATATGCGCGGAACCTGGCGCCGTCTATCTCGGCCGAGAAGGCCTTCAGCACTTTCGCCTCGGCAATTTCAGGGGGCTTGCCCATAAACGGGGGAGTGGCGGACGGCGCATCCACAGCCTTGGCGCCGGATTGCGGATTCTCCTTTGCAGGCGCGGTCTCTGAATATGACACCAGGACAAATGAAGACGAAATCAAAACTGTCGCGAGAATCTTTATCATCATTGAAGTTACTCCGGTTTTATTGTCGTTGCATGAGCTGTTGCGTGGAACAAATTCCAATCCATTATATAATATCTTATGCCCGAGCCGTTTCAAGCCTTCCCTGTGGAAGTACAGAGGTTTACGAACCATATGCAAATATCCCTTTTCACACGAGATACGCTTTCCCTGTTGGAATTTGAAGTTATATTACGGCTCCATGGGCAGAATATCAGCAGCAGTCGTAGAACAGGGAAAGGGACGTTCGGTATTTATACGCGCCCTCCTTCTCGGATACCTCTGCACTCTCGGAGTCCGTCTTGCCATAATACCGGATGCCTGGACACCTTTTGCTCCAATCGATCTGGTGATACATGAGGTCGGGCATCCGCTGTTCGCTTTTTTAGGAGAGTGGATGCATTATGCTGGCGGCACGATACTCCAACACCTTGTTCCCATATTCGTCATGGTCACATTGGTCAAGCAGGGTGAATATTTCGGAATTTCGTTCTGTGGGGCATGGTTCTCGGTGAACATGTATGAGACGGCGAGATATATCGCGGACACCCGCTCCCAGTTGCTCCCTCTCGTGACCCTTGGAACAGGGGATGAGCCAGCGGAAGTCAAGTTCACCGACTGGGAGTATCTCCTCGACCACATTCCCGGACTCTCAATTGAGTATGATACGAATGTGGCTCTTGCGGTCAGGATCTTCGCGTTCATAGCCATGTGGTCGTCCATCGGACTGGGATTCTGGATGCTCTGGATCATGTACAAGGTCAACCGTTATCCCAATGAAACCATTGCTGCCGATGAAGATGATGACATTCAGTAATTTTCGCAGGCACGCATAAGGACGCCAAGCACCAATCACGGCTACGGGTTCTTGTACTTCCTGTAGGTGTCCGCTATGAAATTGTTGTATTCTGTGATCTGGGTGCCGCCGCCCCTGCTGCCGACTATCTTGCCGTCCGGGGCGATGATGTATACGGCTGGAATTTTTATACTCCCCGAAATATTGAACTTATGCGCAAAACTTTCCATGGCCGCCCGATTGGAGTTGTCCAATTCGGCGTAGGTGAAATATTCCGAAGGCAGGAATATCCTGCCGTTGGCGATGCTCTTCCTCATGAAGTTGCTGAAGATGTCAGTTTTCTTGCATATGGCGAAGTAGAGGAGCTTGTTCTGGGCCTTGGCGTTCTTGAGGCCGGTATCCAGATCCTGTATTGCGCCCGTGACGGACACGTTGGGCATTCCCTGTTTGAAGATCCTTTCGGGAGGGGAGCTTTCCTTCTTCAGAAAAGACTCGGTGATGAACCTGTTGAATTCCTCGACGGGCTTGTCGCCGGACGAGATGCCGAGTATGCGGTCGTAGCCATCCATGATGCATATGTATGGGAAGTATATCTGGTTGGTTTCGTTAAAGTAGGAGATGGTATTTTCCTTTGAGTCTTTGTCATTGAGTTCAATCTCCACATAGATGAAATACTTGGCCGGGACCTTGACCTTGCCTTCCTTGATGTATTTATTGAATATTATGCAGTAGGGGCACTGTGCGTTGCCGTACCTGTAAAAGACCAGCTTGTCCTGCGCGGCTGCCTGCCGCAAGGCTTCGTATAGGCTCTTGACAGGGGTTGTCAGCGATATGTTCTGTTTTTCCGCCCGGAAAGCGGCCAGCCTCACTTCTCTTTCCTTCTTTTCCTGCTCCTGTTTTGCCGCCAGTTCCTTGACCTGTTGTTCATCCTTCGCCTTCTTGTCTGCTTCAGCCTGTTTCCGTTCCTTTTCAGATTTCTCTTCAGCGGCCTTGCGCTCCTCAGGCGATGGCTGAGGGGTAGCAGGAGCAGGATTGGTAGCCGTACTGGTTTGATTCTGGGCAGGAACCTGAGCCGGCATTGTCGGCTTGGTGAAGAAAAGCACGTAGACTATGAATCCGACAATCAGGAGAACAAAGAAAAACAGGAACTTCATGATTTCAATCCCATCGATTCAGATATATTATTTAGAGTTAGTATAAAACCATTTGTCAATTGCGGGAGCCTGCCCCGCCCCCCCAACCTGTTGAATAAAAAAAGCTGATACGCCTTAAGTTAACGGCATTGTACTGGCGCTGTCCATTTCGCGGAATCCAAAACTAATGTTTGACCCCGATGCCCCCGCAGTTGATAGTGTAGGGCTTGACCCCGTTCCCGGACAAGTTTTGTCGGTTTCGCGAGTAGTCCCGGGTTGCTCCGCTCACGTTCATACGATTTCGAAGAATTCACAGACTATACTTTCTGATGACGCTGGGATTGTCGGACTTGGCGAAAAGTGACCAATCAAACCATCTTTTGTTCGAAAGGTATTGGGATATGGTTGTATAGTCTCCTTAAGATTGCACCCGCAAGATGGGCACGAAGTTGCGTTCACAATTCCCTGAATTGAAAGCCCATCATAATTTGGATTTTCAAAATCCACGACAAATATTTCACCACATTCTGTGCATGTGAACAGCTCAATCCGATAACCTTCTGTGAGCGTGTAAAATACTTCGATGTTGTATCGGCCACCAGTTTCCGCCCATCCCCTATAGCAACGAACTTGGCGCTTGTTCATTGAATCCTCCGACCAGGCACTGCGCCTTCGCGTATCAAATAGTTTGTGGTACCGGGAGCGCGTAACGAGGTGGCTTCCAAAATGTTGACGCCTTGTGTAAACGGAAGCGGCTGATTGAAATAATTAGAGGGCGGGTCTATTCGAAGCGGCTGACTTGCCGGATATTGTACATCGAAGACAGACACCTTTCTCCCCGGATTGTGATACTGGAATTCGGCTATCGCACCTTCAACCGTTGAATTGACATATATTCCGTCATTACCAAGACGTCCTTTTGCACCTGACCTATAGAACTGTCCAGACTTGACGGTCGAGTCGGCATAGAGCTCATCTATAGCCCGGTAGAGTGGTGGATCCTTCGGTGCAGGCAACAGCCTGTTGTCCGGAGCCGCAGGCAACTGTTTCGGCGGCGCTTTCTTCGGCACATTTTCCGCCGCCTTCTTTGCGGCATCGCATGCTCCACTCTCGCATTTGACAATCTTTAGAGGGGGAGGTTTTGAATAAATGTAGTTTGTCCCCATGGTAAGGACGATGCTGACTGATTCCCTGGCGCTGGTGCCGGCCGCCTCGTCGCGCAGCATCTTCTGGAAAGCAGTCTCCACATAGTCCGCGTTTGGAATCTGATCGTCAAGATCCCTGAATGCGTTGACAAAATCCGAAAATCCACCGCTCATCCGGCTGGATCCGTCAATGACCATTGCACCTCCGGGCACGGCGCCAAGCCCCAGCGTTTTCACAGTTATGAAGGCTCCCGCCGTCGCCTCGGCCGCGCCGCCGATGACTTTCACCATTGCATTGCCGCCCCGCAAAGCCGCGTTGGCCACGTCCCGGTCAAAAACCTGCCCGGGGTTATTCGCCGCAGTCCAGATATCCTCCCACCACCAGCTCTTCAACCCCAGCACGTCGAATCCGTTTACCGGATCATTGCCGACGAACCCATACAGGTTCACACCGCCGAGTTCGCCGATCGGATCGCGGCTCATCCATCTGCCAAGATCCGGGGAATAATAACGGAAACCGTAGTATATGAGGCCAGTTTCTGTGTCAAATTGCCTCGTCGAGAACCTGAAATCGAACTCATCGGCCATGCTTCCGGATTGCGAGATTATCTTCCCAAACGGACTGTATTCATATTCCGCTAAGACATTATCGTTTTCATCGGTATAGGAGACGACATTGCCGTTGTCATCGTACTGTGGGAAATACGTTCCGGAATTCATCTTGACTGACAGAAGTCCGCCGACACCGCCCGCACCTAGACCCCATGTGTAATATGTGCTGGTCGTCGGACTGAAAGGCTGTGCCAGGCATTCCCTCTTCTCGACAAGATCCCAGCCCTTGTAAATATATTCGGTCCTGGCCTGTGGTGTCCATGAACCGAGTGCAAGGTCGTATGAATAGCTTGTCTTTATTCTTCTGCGTCCGAGGTAATCATAGGCATATTCCAATTTTGTGCCATTTGAAGCATTTGTCGTAGAGATGAGCTGATTCTCATCGTCCCAGATCATGTTCCAGACGCCGGAAGACAGCGGACAGCTGGCTGTATTACCATTCTCATCATATGTGATAGCACTTGAAGTACCATCGGATTTGAAGATTTCAGAATACTGGTTCAGGGAGTTGGGAGTATAGGAAGAGGCAACAGGCAACGAGGCATCAGGCAACAGTGAGGAGGAGGAGAGCCTATTGCCCATCGGATCATATGAATAAGAAGCGGTATCGATAAGCACGCCGCCGTTGTCTGTCTTATTGGCGGATACAAGCTGGCCCACTGAATCATACGCATACGCCGAGACCTTACCTGTGTTCTCCGTCTTCCGGATTATCTCGTCGGAGTTGTTGTATTCAAGAGAGTATGAGCTGAGAATATTTCCGGAGGAGGCGGCAAGGTTCTGCTTCGAGGTCATGCGCTTGAGGAGGTCATAGGTATTGGAGACGACGGTCTTGGAGTTGCGCTTGATCTGGGTTATCTGGTAGGATGAGCCCCTGAAGGAATACTTGTGCTCTGTTCCTGCGGAAGTGACGCTCTTCAGACGTTCTATCGAATCATAAGCGTATGAGGATGCGGTTCTCGGGGTGGCATTGTCGGATTTCAGCGTGAAGGAGAGCATACGGTCGAATGCATCGTATGAACGCTCGATGGTGTCATTGTCGAAAGGACCATTTTCAGAAGAAATCCTGCCGGACTCGTCATAGGTTAAGCTGGTGGTTCCAACGGCATCGGTCACGGATGCAAGAGTACCATCTGGATTGTATGCATATGAAATATCAGGTGACTGAGGATAATCGACACCGGTAATCTGTCCATTGACGTTGTATGTATAAGACGTGGTCCTTCCCCTGGCATCCTGCCTTGAAAGAAGGAGTCCTGCGGGAGAATACGTATACTGGTAGACCGAATTGTCCGCGTATGTCTTTGACGTGACTCTTCCACGGACGTCGTAGGCCCATTTTGTCATATTGTTGTTCGAGTCCGTAAACTGGAGAAGGTCTCCTGCAGAACTATATGCGTATGCGAATATGCCGCCCTTTGCGTCCTTCCGGGTCTTGGATCTTCCGAAAGCATCATACGAATATTCAGTAACACGACCTGAAGGATCCTGTGCGAAAGTCAAGCCAAGGGGGCCGTACTTCCATGTGGAGACTGTTCCGTCGTTGCGTGTATGCTTCGTGGTACGGCCGAGCTTGTCATACAGGAATTCCGATACTGCCCCATCCTCGTCGGTAAAGGTTTTCAGAGTACCTGTGGGGTTGTAGGAGAAACCAGTAGCCAGTGCCTGGTTGTCGGAGGTCAGTGTAGAGGATATCTGCCTGTCGAGATCGTCATATGCAAGTTCCAGCTGCACATTGCCTTCGGCCTTCGTCTCCTGGGCGGATACTACTTTCCCTACAGCATCATACGTATAGGTTATTGTTCGGAACGATACCTGCGCGCCCCTTGCGAAGAAGGAGCGGGACAGAAGACGTCCGGCATCATCATAGGTCATTGTGATTTTGCGGCCGTAGTGGTCTGTGGCTAAGATAGGCTGGCCTGTTGCATTGTAGTCAAGAGAAATGGTTTTGCCAAAACAATCCGCTCTTTTGACGACACGGTCAAGCTTATCATATTCGAGGGAGGTCTTCCGTCCAACAGCATCTGTGAGGGAGACGAGATTGTCTCTGGAATCATAGGCATATGAGACCGTCCTCGGTTCGCCATTCACCAAGGAAACCTCTGAGATAATACGGTTCAAGGCATCATAGGCATATGTCGTCACGAGGCCGCGTGAATCCTTCCGTGTGCTGAGAAGTCCGGCGGAATCATACGTAAACTCCGCGTATGCACACTGACCTGCTGGAGGGACTTCTCCAGATTCCGTTTTCGGGCTATCTACAGTCTTGATTATCTGTCCGTTGGCATCGCAGTAGAGCTGCCTTGACCAGGTCGGATAATTAATCCTGTAAGGCTGGGACGACGGGGTGCTGGTCGCCTTCATGTCATCGTATTCATAAGTTATGACGTAACCTTCGGGATCGGTTTCCTTGACCAATCTTCCCTCGACATCGTATTCATATTTGGTTTCATTGCCTTCGGCATCTACAATTGAGAGCGGGAGGTTCAGCTTATTGTATGTCGCGCTTGAAACATTCTGCATCGCATCCTTGATTGAGAGCATGTTGCCTTCGCGATCATAGGACATGATAGTCCGGCGGTTGAGGGCATCGATTTCAGCGGAGACCTTGCCTGCGGGATCATATTCAGTGCGAACAATGTTGTTGAGGGGGTCTGTAACCTTTGCGATTCTGCCCTTGGCGTCATACTCAAATGAAATCAGTTTGCCAAGAGAATTCTTTACCTGTAGGACATCGCCCTTCTGGCTGTACTGGGTGACCTCGGTCGCGTTTCCAAGGGGATCGGTTACCTTGATGAGTCTGCCCCTGTCGTCATAGGCAAAGGAGGTTTCCACAGGCAAGTCTGCTCCAGCAGCCATTGCTCCGGGGGTGGCGCCCCCGCTTTTCCCGATCTTCGTTATGAGCGCGGGGAAGTCGGCCCTCTCATGGAAATATTCAGTGGTCCTGGCAACTGGCGTCCCTGACGCCTCGACCATTGTCGCGATATTTCCCTTGTCATCATAGGTATATACTGTCTGATTGCCCTTCTGGTCAATGTGGCTTATGAGGTTCCTGAACTTGGTGGCATATTTGAATGTTTCGCTGGTGCCGTCAGGGTAGGTGACCCTGATCGGATTTTGGAACTCATCATTTACAACGGTGATCGCCTTGTTCTTTTCATTGATGTATGTATTTATCCTGTCATCTGTTGACCTGACCGCCCTGAAAACAGTCCTGCCGTTCACATCATACCTGGAAACCTTGCCTCCCAGGTCAACCCATGTTTCTTCAACAGATCCTTCCGGAGTCTTTGTGAGGCAGTATACGAGACGTTTATTAGAATCAAAATCATATTCAAGGGTATATCCCACGCCATTTTCGTCCTTGACGCCGGCGACTCGGTTATTCTTGTCATATGTGATATTGCGGATTTTGCCGTTAGGCTCGATTTTCCTGGAAATCAGGTTGTTCGCGTTATACTCATATTTCGAGACATTGACAGTGTCGGTGCCTGTCGATTCCCTGACCTCGCCCAGGAGTCCCTGTTCGTTCTTGATATACTGGACTGTCGCCCCATTTGCATCAGTAATGGTCTGTATGTTGTCGATGGTGGAAAGAGTAAAGAGAACAGCGCCTGTCCTGTCCTTGACTGCGGTAGGCTCTCCGGAATTATCCCTGTCGATTGTGTATGAAATTCCGGACTTGTAGGAACCGACGGCAAGAACCCTTCCCTTCCAATCGAAATTCTTGAATTCCCCGTCAAGGTTCGAATATGTGTATCCGGTCTGTGAGAAAGTAATCCTTGAGTAGCCCTTTTCGGATACCAATTCTACTGGACTTGTAATGTAATGGGTGTATGCCTTATCCCCGATATACTCTCCATCCATATAGACGAGAATTCTCTTGACCTTGAACGGGGAGATTTTCGGCAGAGAATAAAGTATTCCATTAAGGACAACCGTCGGATCCCAATATTCGTAAACATACGTAATTACAACATCCGAATATTGAGCAGGAGTCCCGCCTTCGACCTCCATGTTTTCGACCATTCTATGAAGATAATATTCCCGATTTTCATATAGATTTGAACACCGCAAGGCAAAACTTTTGAATATCAAGGAGGTATCATCGTAATATGAACCGTCCCCCAGATCGAACTTCATGGTATTCTGGAATAACGGAAGCCAGCGTTCACCGTCGTATATCCTTTCGACAACTATCTTCTCCCCGCCTACATCAGCTGTCATGGTTCCGACGGTATCATAGTAGATCCCGCTATGTTTGAAAACGTCACTGCCTATGCGACGAAGGAAAGTCCCAATGGCATCATATATATCTGTGAAGATGTTGCCGGTCTTTTCGTTGCATTTAACCTTGGCAAAACATTTTTTCTCCCCGCCCAGGTTGGTCGCGCCTCTTTCGGCATCGGTGTTTCCCGTGGAACTGCCAGGTGTGAATCCCGAGGAACCTGTTCCGCCGCTGGTTCCCTGCGTCCCGCTGTCCTGGGTGCTTGTATATGCATTCATTGCATCCAAGATGCTGTTGATGGGATCACCGATGGCAGCAAAGGCCTGGTTGATGGCGGCATAGTGGTTGATGGGTGTATCGGTTTCACCTGAGATTGGTCTGCCGGGATCGCAGGGGACTTCGTACTCGTGGAGCAAGCTGATATTCGGATCGCCATTAACTCCACCGCCTGACGCGGCTCCGCTGTTCGGCGTCTCAAGGCAAGTAATCTTGTATGGAACCGTGATCCTCTGCTTCGATTCGATATATTCCGGAACAGATTCGGTCATGATCTCATATCTGAAATTGGCATTCTCCGGCGGAGCAGATATCCTGACACGATCCGCCCGTATGAGCCCATAATTGGTATATGTGAGTTCTCCCCTGAAGACATCACCCTTCTGCATCTGCGGGACGTTTATGACTCCAGGCTCGACGACAACGACGGCGGCAGGGGCGTTGTCGAGGTAGGTGGTAGTTATCTTGACCTCGTATGTGAAATTGAGGGTGATATCATATTGGTCTATGACTGGAACCTCTGTGACCTCCCACTGCACTGAAATCATGTTATAATCGAGGAAGGCCACGACATTTGCCATGATTCCGGGCATCACCCAGAAGCTGCCGATCCTGGTGTTATGATTGTTGGCGTTTGCCGTATACTTGTAGAATCCAGGGAGGAGATTCGTAAAGAGGATGTCGCCGTTCACATCGGATACCGCAGTCTTGGTGAGGTTCTCCGTCTGGTGCTCGATCTTGACTGTAGCGCCTGCAAGCCCCTGAATCACGACTGGATTACCTTCAGCGTCCCTGACGACATTTCCGCTTGAATCCTTCTTGAGCGTGGCGGTGTAGATGTCCTGCAGCTTGAAAGCTGCGGAATCAGTAGGCGTCTCTCCGGGAGCCAGGATGGCAGCCACATATGCATGCCCCTGCACGGTCTGCGTCTCAAGATTGTCGCTTTCAATCTTCAGGTTGAAATCGTACCAGGTGGCTGGGATCACAGAAGAGTTGTCAGGCGGTGCAAATGAGAACTCAATATTCTTTGATTCTCCTATGGCGATATCTCCGAGGGACGCCAGAGTGTTGAGATATACCCATGGAGGAACGCTTGAATTGGCGGCCGGGACAAGGGAGATACGGACGTTCTGGAGGATCTTCAGCCCGTTGTTCTTTATGCTCAGAGAAGAGGACTGGATGGTTCCCTTGGTCACTCCGGTCTCAATGATGGCAGGGCTCCAGTTGAGGACGGGAACGGCATCCGTGAAGGATGCGTTGACAGTTATATACTTGAGCACCTGTTCGGAAGCACCCTGCACAAGGGCGAGGATCAGCGAAACTTCCTGTGCCGAGGAGGAATCGGCGGTAATTGTGAATGTAATTGCCTTCTTCTCAGCCGAACCCACGTTGACCGGTGGGATGACGGAAATCTTCACCCCCTGAGGCAGGATGGAATATGGCTGGTCATTGGCGCGGTAGAGGAGTTTGACCTGGTCAAGCACGGTGCCTTCACCGTTCTGCACTGTAACCTGATAGGCCTTGGGCGTATTGCGTGGAAGGGAGAGGTTGAACACCTGCGGACTGATGAATGACTTCTCTATGAAGAACTGTGTTCCCTCGCGCGGAACCGACGTCAGGTCGGGATGCGCTATCTTGGCCGTATATGAGCCGTATTCGTTGGCCTGAGGCGTGAACGAGAACTGGAATGTGCCGTCTGTAGAGGTGACAACGTCATAGTCGCGCCTAAAGTCGTTCAGGAATATCATCAGCTTCAGCTTCGCACTTCCCACAGGCGAACCGTCCCTGGAGGAGACTGCATGTCCGATAAACGCTATGGGGCTGTTGCCTGAGGAATGCAGAGGAGTGACCGTATCGATGATACCGGAATAGGAAGTATCGACTAGAGTCACTGTATCGCTGGTCGAGAAGCCACCCATCATCACCTCGGTGGGCTTGCTCCTGTTGTAGTAGATATGGGCGACATCGAGGACAAGCTTCAACTGGGACGATTTCACGAGCGGGACCTGGAGTTCCACGGCATCGGACGAATATGATTCGCCGGACTCAAGCCTTGCGACGATGTCACCATTAGCTAGGGAAACGAGCTTATCCCCGACTGGATCCGAAAGGTAGACGGTGGACAAGAGGTTGTTGTCATTGTCGTAAAGCAGGAAGCGGATGTCCGGAGAAGCGGAACCGGAGCGCGCGGTGATGATCTCAAGCTGTTCGGAAGATGTGTTCTTCAATGTGAAGTAGGCTTTTCCGGTGGCACCGCGTGTGAAAGGATCCGTGGATATCTGTACTGAAAGCGAGGCGTTGCCGACAGGCATCTGGATGTCGCGGATTATATCAACTGCTTCTGTGGAAATTGGCTTATATGAAGCTGTAGTCCTTACGTCCACCGTTGCCGGAAGCTCAAGGTATCCACCTACAACGACCGGAACGTCTACGGTCTCACCGGCATGTATGGTGAATGTGTCAGAGACATGCGGCTTGTTCAGCCCGTTCCTGTCCAGAACCGTCGTCAGTTGGACATTTTCGAGGTCGAACGTGGAACTGTTCTCCACCTTGTAGCGGATGCGGTTCATGACACCACGCAGTATCCTAGGAACGTCCTGGTCGGAGACGGGTGTGAACTTGAGGTTTGGCAGTGCAATTGTCCTCATCAGGCTTTCGGAGGAGCCGTCGACGGCCTTGATTCCATAGTGCCTCTCGGTCCCGTTGTATCCTGAATCTGTCATACTCGTTACTGAAATATCCTGTATCCTGGCTATTGAAGCCGGAGTTGCGCCTGAATAGAACGAATATCCGGATATGAAGCTGGAGCGAGGATGAGTCCAGGAAATTTCCGGTGGATTGCTGTTGGACTGGACGATATGGATGGAATCCACAGGCAGGAGTCCCGGATTGATATAGACCCATTCAGAGGGGGCGGACTCGTTGCCGACAGCATCCACCGCCGAAACCGCATAGTAGTGGTCTGTCGCCGACGGGGACACGTCGTAAACCGGGCTCTTCAGGACTCCCGCCATATAAGGCGTGGAAATGCTGGAACCGCTGCCGGAACTGCTGCGATATATGTTGTAGCCGACAACGCCTGAATCCGCAGGCGACTGGTTGAACGATATCTCGATATACTGGGCCTTTAGGACAAGCGCGAGACCTTCAGGAGTGGGCGGTACCTGTGAATCCGCCTGGAGTTCGACAGCGGAACTCATTCCGCTCTGGGACACCTGGTTGTTGTGGAAGCGCAGGCTCGCGACGCGGTAGCGGTAGGTGCCGTCGGCAGGGGGTACATCCTCATATGACAAAGTGTTTCCAACTTCAATCGTGACAGTGGCGCCAGTTGATGTATCCTCCCTGAACAGACGGTATCCACCGGCTCCGGAGACGGCATTCCACGAAAGCAGGAGATGAGCACCTGGCAGCGCTTTGCCCTTGAAGTTCGAAGGAATATCAAGAGGAGGCAGATCTCCCTGGTAGACTTGGAAGTTGTTGGAAGCCCTGACGGCAGCACCCCTGTTTCCGAGATCATCGAGTGCGCTCCAGACAAAGCTGAAGGTCTCGGGCGTGGACTGCCCAAGATCGGAAGGAAGCGTAAAGGAGGCTTTCCAGGTCTCCCTGTGTCCTGCAAGAGTTTCAGTCTTGACGAGGCTTGTAACCGGGACCGGAACATATCCCTGCCTTGACGTGGTGATGGAGAGTGAAGGAGTTCCGGACACCTGCTCGTTCAGTCCGACTATGGCTTCGAGAAGAGGAGGATTTGCGGGACTGTTCAGTATCGGAGGAACAAGGTTGAGTGAAATTCCTATGACTTCGGGACCGGCGGTGTCTATGACTATATATCTGCAGGCGGCCGGGATCTCGGTGCCACGGTTTCCTGCGGCATCACGGGCGGAGAAGACGAAATAGGCCTTGCCGGAAGGGGTCGCGGATTTGATTTCAAGAGTGCCTGTATATTTGTTCGTATTCTGATCGGCAAGAGTCATCTCAATCGAAGTCGGGAATCCTCCTTCAGGAGTCAGGGCAAGATAGATTGGAGAGGATATCCTTTCACCAAGAGTGATCTCGATCCTGACATTGGACGGTGCAATCCTGCTTTCGGCGGGAACATAAAGTCCCTGGGCATTGGGGATAAACTTGCCTGATTCAGGGATGATCTTCATGTCGACGATTGTAGGAGGCTGGCTGTCGGAGGAGACTGTTGCCGGTGCGGAGAGTGCGCTTTCATTGCCGGCCAGATCCGTGACGGTGACCCAGTATGCGTATGAGGCATCGCTGGACGTGAGGTCAAGATAGTTCGTAGCGGTGACATAGGATGTTGTTACAGGCGAGGAAGGTGCAACTGGAGAATCTCCAGACGCACGGTAGACGGAATATCCCTTCACCGAAGTTTCGCCGATAGGCTGGACCCAGAAAAGCTCTATCTGGCCGCTGGAGCGTGTATATGCCCTGAGCCCGGTCGGTGGGTTCGGGATGGAGGTGTCGACCTGCACGAGAAGGACTGGAGTGCGAGGGCCTGTCCCTGCACGGTTCCTGAGTGCGGCCTGTATCTTGTTGATCTTGTTCTCGAAAAGGGTCAGCTGGGCGGTAAAAGCCCCTCCTGCAGTGGTCTTGATGGTCGTGGATGTTTCTGCATCATCGTTGGTGGACACGTACAGCAGCAGGTCCGTAGGCGCCTGCACCTGCGCGCTTCCGGTGACGGTCACCGTTGTCTTGTTGGTCTGGCAGCCGTTTGCAGGGGAAGTGAATACGGGTACTGCATCCGGTATCGCCATGGCCACATTGAGACCGATGTCGAGAGTCGATGTATTATTAAGAGTGTCATAGCTCTTAAGGCGGAGGACATGCGAACCGTCGGACACATTGGATATGTTCCAGAAGAAGGATGATGATGTCAGACCCGACGAATCGGTATTGATGAGGGTGCTGCCGAGGTAGGCTTCGATGCGCTGTATGCCAGTCTCATCGTGGGCATCATAAGATATGGTCCCGTGCTTCGTTACCGTGATGCCTGAAATCGGAGAGCCGTCGAACTTGACATTTTCGACAACGGGGCCGACTGTGTCCGGACGCGGCACAACCTTGACTGCGGTGACCTGGGGCCTTTCGCTTCCGGAGCGGCTGACAGCAGTGACCGCCACATAATATTCCGTATTGTTGACAAGGCCGTTGAGGACACTGGACGCGGAAGTCGTCCTCAGGCGCGGAGCCATGCCGGTGATGTCGCTGAAATTCTGGGTTGCAGCATAGACGTGATATTCCTTGATGAGAGGAGAACTGACAGGATTCCATGAGAGCATAGCCTTTGCGTCGCGCGGATCGGCGGCCAGTCCGGACGGATTCTGCAGCCATGTTATGCCTTCGACCTGGACTCCAGCGCTCTCGTTTCCGGATGTGTCGCGCGTGGCGACCTTGAAATTGAATGATGTGGCTTCGGCAAGGGAGGATTTCACATATGTATTGGTCGCCGCCGGAACAAGTTCAGGCGTGGCCGCGCCGTCAAGATAGATAGCATAGTCCTGCTTGTCAGTCGAAGTTGAAGGATCCCAGCTGAGAGTCACGGTGTCGGCAGCCGACTCAGCACGGATGTTCCGTACATCTGCGGGTGCATCGGTGTCTGCGAGCTGGTGGAACTTCGTGCTTACGGCGCTCAGGTTTCCAGCCATGTCCTTTGCTATGACCGCAAACCAGTAGCCTGCATTCTTCTGGAGGTTTGCCGCTGTCGCTGTCGACACGGAGGAATTGACGGCAACAGGCACAAGTCCTGAAACAGATGAGAAGTCCGAGGTTGAATAATAGACAAGATACTGTGCGATGTCGCCGTGGGATTCAGCTTGTCTGTATACGTTCCAGTTGATGACGGCCGATTCTCCTTCAGGAGTGGCGGTTAGCGCGAAGTTGTCGACGGTGACAGGAGGAATGTCCACATATCTCACAGTGAAATTCTGCGCTGCGGAGACATTTCCCGCCATGTCATTCGACGTTATCGAGAAGGCTGTGTCCCCGGCAGGATTCAGCGGGGTTGAATATTCCCAGGTCGCCGCCTGCAATCCGGCTGGAACGATCTGCACGGAATTAAGGGATATTCCCGCACCGGCCTCCTTGGTTCCGGAAAGCTTGAATGAAAGGGACGGTGAATCAACCGCAGATGCCGCAGGAGAGGTGACTGCAAATACCGGAGGAACAGTGTCAAGGGTAATCTGAACTGCTCCTGAAGATGCGCTGAGGTCTGTCCTTCCGGGATAACGCGCCTTGGCGGTAACCGAATGGGTTCCATCAGAAGGAAGATCAAATGTCAAAGTGAATTTCCCGTCCTTGTCAGCGAGGGCGGTCTGGGGCAGGACAGATGTTCCTATTGAAATGACGATCTCGAGATACTTGTCGGAAGTGCCGGACAGTGAAACGGAGCGGTTGTTGGTAAGTGAATTGTCTGCAGGCTGGGTAATTGCCGGAGCCGGTGGAGCCTGTCCGAGATTGAGTGTGAATGCCCTGGTCTTTACAGTTTCGTTTCCGAGAGTGTCGTAGAGCTTTATTACAAGGGTGAAGCCGTCGCCGTCGGCGAACGCAGTGTTGTTCCATTCTGCAATATAGGTGTTCGATGCCTTGGATGCAGTTATCACAGGAAGGACTGTTGAAGTGGTATTGTCGGTCAGATGGAGTTCAATCCTCCCGATTGCCGTCTCGTCGTAGGCTGATATCACAAATGACCCGGTGGATGAAATGGTATTTGCAGCATCGGCTGCAATCTCAGTTGAGTTCCATTTGACAGATGTAAGGACAGGTCCGGCCTCATCGCCGCGCGGGGTCGCAGATACGCTGGCGACGGTCTTGCGCTCCACGTCAGACACGTTTACGCTGGTTACGGCAAACTGGTACTGGGTGCGGTTCGTCAGCCCCGTGACAGTAGCGGAAGCCGCGCCGGAGACCGTCTTTACCGGGATCATGCCTTCAACTGATGTGAATGGAACTGAACCTTCCCCGCAGTAGATCCTGTATTCCTTCAATACGTTGAATGTCTCGACAGCATCCCATGCAAGGGAAACCTGCGCATCGCCCGGGACTGCGGTAATATTGGCCGGGTTCGTCAGTATCTTCTGGAAGGCCGCAGTCAGTGAAGTCGCCGCATTTATTGTCAGGCTCTTCTCCTGTTCTGCTCCTGTAAGTGAACCTTGCCAGGAGAGGAAATGCCATTCCGTTGCGGGTGTCTCCCGCAGTGAGACTGAGGTGCCGTCGTCGAACATGGCCGAATATGGCAGTTGGATAAGAGCATAGTCACCATTGCCAATCTTGAGTTCAACCTGACCCTCACCTTGTCTGGCAATCAACAGTGCGAATTTCCTGGTGATGTTGATTGTCGTCGATTTTACGTTGTCGGCCATGTTCGATTCAGGCAGGCTTCCAAGATAGTTCGCCTTAACAAAGATAGTATATGTCCCCGCAGTCAGGTTAGTTGGAACATTGAATGTGGCGTTTGCGTTGTAGGAGGTTCCGGTTGAAAGATTGGTCGTCCTGGGAGATGTCGCCAGAAGAGCATCGTCGGAGTCTCCGAATACCGCGTTTGAAGATATATAGACTGCATCATCCCATGGGGCCATCGCGATGGAATCCTCCGAGGTGTTGGTCGCCCTCCAGGTGGCTGTAACGCGGTCCCCGATATTGGATGTCTGGGGGACTGAGATCGAGCTGTCAGCAACAGCCAGGTTCATGTTCCTTACCGTCAGGGAAGCGCTGACAGTGTTGTCTGATTCGCTGTTCTCATCGACGGAGGCGCCTGCATCAATGCATACAATCACATAATATGTTCCGGCAGTGAGCTGAGGAACCGTCACGGATGCGCTGGACTGGAAGTTTTCCGATGGGGCAAGGGATGAGGAAGGACCAGCCTTTTCACCAAGCAGCGTATCGTTGGAGGAAAGGGTATTGTCATTCGAAATATAAATCCTGTCGGTCCAGGTTCCGGATGTCGCGGCGTTGCCCGCGTTCCTGTCCGTCCATGAGACTGCCGCGGAAGTACCGGCTGCAACCTGCGCCGGCACCGACAGCGAAAGCCCGGTCAGATTCGGCAGTGATACTGTTATGGAACCCTGGAAGTCCGACGCCATCCTGTTTCCAACGGCATCCTTTATGTTCTGGGAGACCGTGAAGGAATAGGTGCCTACCTGGAACTGTCTTGGAAATGTGAACTGCCATACGTTCGCCGAGATCCTGGTCGCAGCTGTCGCGGCGATGCTCTGTCCGGAAGGGCCGGTCAGGGAAATATCCGCAATTGCCGCCAGGGGAACATTCTCGCTGAATGTCAGCTGTATTGTGGCAAGGGGTGTTGAAATGGAGGCGCCGGGGTTGACCGAGGTGATCTGGGGCGGCGTGCCGTCTACGGCAAACTGGCGGGATGCTACCGGACTCATGTTACCAGTATGATCTTTTGCTACGACCTTGAAATAGTATGCACCATCTTCCGCCAGCTGGATGTCAACCTGTGTTGTTGCGGTGAAAGGCTGGGTGGAAGGATCCGCGTTCTGGTCGTTTGAAAGCACATATGCGAAGGAAAGGGGATCAAGGGAGCTGTCATAGCCCTCCCATTTGAAGCGGAACACGCCAGGCATTATCGTTGAACCGCCAGCCGGAGCGGCCGTTATGCTGATTGTGGGATTCTGGGTGTCGGTGGCGGAAACGATCCCCGCGTCAGCAACATTATTCTGTTCGTTGCCCTCCAGCATCTGACCAAGGCTGTCCGCCTTGACCAATACATGGTAGTCTCCCGCAAATGACTGGGGTATGGTCACGACGGTCTGGCGTGAATAACTGGACTGGGCCGGAAGAGGAGTGGAATCCATCAGAATGCCAAGTATGTCGTTCCCGTCCAGCACGGTGTCCCTGGAAAAATACACTGCATCCTTCCAGTCGGAAACCGTAGACATGCTGCCGGAGTTGAAGACCTGCCAGGAGACGGTCAGTTGCTGTCCGGCGTTCACTGTGTTCCTGTCGAGCCTCGGTGAAACGACCTGTATGTCCGGCATCTGTTCAACAAACTCATAGGCCCCGATATCCACTATGGAAGATGTGTTCGGATGGTTCGGATGATCGTAGCGCGCGCTTCCTGCAAGATCCCTTTCTGGCGCACCGGTCGCCGTGCCGGTGTCTATGCACGGGGAGGTCGGCAGGAGGTAGCCTTCTGCGGTCAACTGGGGGTCTCCGGTTATATTTCCCGTGCCGGATCCGGCAAAGCCGGAAAACATGGAGCTGTAATTTGCAGAGGAGGAACCTCCGAAATAAGAGTTGTCGCTGACAATGGAGTTTGTGACATTGGCATTCCCGGCGGAATATATTCCCGGATAGGTTCCGCCTCCCAGGTTGAAGGCGGCAGTGCAGTTCATAAGTGAAATGGAGATTCCTGCATTGTCGCAGTAGATGGCGCCCGCATCGGCCGTTGCCTGGTTGCGGAGAAGGACGCAGTTTTCAAGAAGAGCCGAAGCGCCTGTCCCCGAAAGGGCAATTGCACCACCCTGTGTGCCGGCCTGGTTGCCAGTCATGATGCTTGTCCTGATACTGGCCGTCGCCGCATTTGAATTCAACGCCCCACCGCTCGCAGCGGATGAATTGCCGACAAACGTGCAGCCTTCAATTCCGGCAAAGGCGCCGTTCTGGACATGGATAGCTCCGCCGCTGCCTGTCTGGGCGGAGTTGCCGCTGAAGCTGCATTTTTTTAACAAGGGCCTGCCGCCGCCGATATAGCAGGCGCCGCCGTCGAACTTCGCCAGATTTGAGCGGAACACGCAGTTCTCGATCAGGGAACTTGAGTTGTATGCGAAGACAGCTCCGCCATAGCCACCGCCATCCGGATCCTGGCTGCTGTTGTTCTCGAGGATGCAGTTTCTCAGGGTGATGCTGGAATTCTCTATATAGACGCACGCGCCATTGTTGCGGTAGAATGGTTCAAGGGATGAGGGAGGGTTCGTGTAGTTGCCTTCCCAGCCTGTGAGAGGAGGCGCGTCAGCATCGGTTCCATAATAGTAGTATTCCGTGTTCCCGTCATCGTCGACGGTGTTGCCCATGTTTATGTACCAGACACCGGTGTAGTTCGACGTCCAATAGAGGTAATAGTCATTTGTCTCATGCTTGAAGTAGTTCTTGCCGTTGAGCTGCCCGGCATAGGCGTAACGGCCTGTCGCATCGGGCAGTCCTCCGCCATGGACTATGTATCCGGCGACTGATGTCAGGCCGCCGCCGCTGCTGGCTATGAGGCCGTTCCTGAGCGTGAATCCGTCAAGACAGCCCCTTGAGTCTCCGGGCTTCTTGGATATTAGTACGCGGGCGTTGTCCGCACCTTCGCAGTCGATGGCCGTGGCTGCGGGGCCGTTTGCAGAGCGCAGCCATATGCCATGTCCGTCGAAATCCAAATTGCGGTTCTGTGCTCCCGTATAGGCGCCGTCTGCGACAATGACGATGTATTCGCTTCTGCCGTCATCCTGCTGTTTGGCAAGGGCCACCGCGCTGGAAATGTATTTTTTGGCGGACGATGCCGTCAATCCGTCGCCGGTATCATCCAACATTACCCCGTTTACGAAGAAAAGATGTGTGCCGTTGGAGGGATCATAGCCGTTGACGACTTCAACCCCGTCGTTCAATTGATCTCCATCCGTGTCCGGAAGAAGAGGATCAAGACCATATGCATATTCGTCAAGGTTGGACAGGGCGTCCCCGTCAATGTCGGCTGCAGCGGAAATATCCCCCCCGGAAGCGGTTTCGAACCAGTTCGGGAGCCCGTCGGCATCCGAATCTGTAAACTCGTCGCAGCCTATGTCGACGCCTGAACCGAACGGGCGCGGCTGCCCATGGATGTCGGCAGACGGGGCCGTAGCCAGATTTCCAGCATTTATACAGGGGGATGCCACCTTCAGGAACCCGTCCAGGGTAAGCTGAGGATCATCTGTGAAATTCCCCGATCCCTCGCCGGAAAAGCCCGGATACATGCAGCTGTTGTTTACTGGAGGCTCCGCGTTGTCGTGGCCTCCGAGCAAGGAGAAATCCCTGATTATCGAATTGTCGACCTTGGCGCTTGCCAATGAAAGGGAGGCGATGCCCTTGTGGATGCCATAGCTCGAGTTGGATACGACGGTGCAGTTCTTGAAGGATGATGTTGAGAGAGCATCAGCGACATATGCCGCGCCTCCGTCGATGTCAGCCCTGTTGCGGATGAACAGGCAGTTCTCGAAGTTCGCCTGTCCCGTTCCGGAGAGGGAAAGGGCTCCTCCATATTCCACGGCGGAATTCCCGTCGAAGGAGCATCTCTTGAATTCGATAGAACCGGCCTTGGCGGAAAAAGCGCCGCCCGAAAGCTGCGAAACGCCGCCACTGAAGATACAGTTTTCAAACAGGGAACTGGAATTTTCAGCGTATACCGCACCTCCGTTTCCTCCGGATGCATTATTATGAAAGACGCAGTTCCTGACAGTAATGCTGGAATTCCTCAGCGTCAGGGCAGAGCCATGGTTGTCGAATATCGCGGACATACTGCAGCCTGAGTAGTAATTTGAACTGTACCATCCGGTCAGAGGAGGAGTGTCGCTGCTGCTGTATGCGTAGTACTCAGGCCATCCTGATTCCCAATCATACATGCCTCCATAGCTTATAAACCAATACCCGTATCCATAGTTATTTGACCAAAAAAGGTAGAATTCCCGGCTCTCGTGCTTGAAGTAGCTCTTTCCATTATACTGGCCTGCCGGAAGATAGCGTCCCTCGGCGCCTCCGGAATAACCCGTATCCGACAGGAGATACCCCAGGGGCGCTCCGGCGCTGTAGCGGCTGTTGCGTATGGTAAAGCCGTCCAGCCATGAACTCCTGTCTTCGCCGCCGCCCAGCTTGAGGAAACGCTCGTTGTCAGTCAATTCGCAGTCGACAATGGTCTTTGATGCACCGTTCATGGATCTGAGCTTGATGTTGTGTCCCTCGAAATCCAAGTTCCTGTTCAGAGCCCCGGTGTAGGTTCCGTCGGCCACCAGCACCACGTTTTCAACGCTGTCGTCCTGTTTTGCGAGGGCGACTCCGCTGGAGATGTATTTCTTCGGTGAATCTGTGGCAAGTCCGCTGCCCGTGTCGTCCAAAGCCGAACCGTCCACATGGAAGATTTTCGTATAGCGGTTCGGGTCGTATCCCTGGTCAAGCTCATATGTGTCCGGCAGTCCGTCGCTGTCGAAATCCTGGGCATATGCCTGATGTGGTAAAATCTGCAGTGAAAGAAGGAAAAGAAATGTCGTTAAGAATTTTTGCATCCCGCTGCATCCTTTAATTCCGTTAATGGTTCTTATAATATTACTGCCAGTATCCGCCGGTCACTGTTCTTACTGCGCCGGCGCAAGCGATATCGAGACATCCTGTCCGCTTATGCTGATCCACCAGCTGTTCAGGGCGTCGTTGGCGTTCCTGTTGCCTATCACGGACAGTATGTCTCCGGTGAACACGTATGTCAGGTCGGTCTTGAGGATGAACGGGATTCCGTTTATCTGCACGGTCTTCCCCTGTTCCTTCACCTTGATCCTCACCTCGGTGGCAAATCCGGTATATGTGTAGTCCGTGCCGCCGGCGATTATATCTTCAATGCCTATCACCGTACCTGTTGAGTTCTTGATGTAGAACGATTCACATGAGGCCGTAGCAGGATTGATGTTGAGATCTCCTTCGATGCTGTCGAATGCCGCAGCGGCCGCGTCTTCGTTCTGGGAGATCACGCCAACCTTGACTGCTCCGGTGTCGGTTCCGCCGTTGCCGTCGGCGACGGTATACTCGAAGCTGTCTGAACCGGTGAAGCCGATGTTCGCCTTGTAGGTGACCGTACCGTCGCTGTTTATCACTGCGATTCCGTTCTGGGGATTTGTAACGGCGGTGACCGCAAGGGTGTCATCCTCTATATCCGTGTCGTTGGAAAGCACGTCGACGACCACGGACGGCCTCTGCAGGCTGCTCGCACCAGGTGGAACCGGGGATATCGATATCATGCTTCCGCTGAAATCGACCACCCAGCTGCCCTGTCCGGAATTATTCCAGTGTATGTGGACGGACATCTCCCCGTCGAATGCGAAGTTGGTAGTGGTCGGGATGCTGAGGGCTGTACCGTTTATGTGAAGCGTCCTCTCCTGGCCCTTGGTTTTCACATTCATCCTCTGTATCACGCTGTTATACTCATAGCTGTGCCCCTGGGCTGTCAATGTATCAAGTGTTATGAGTTCGCCTTCATCCGTGGTGATGGAAAAGATGTTGTTCTGGGAGTTGGATGGATTGATACTGAGGGTGCCGGTCAACTCGTCGATCAGGATGGACGATGGATTCGCCTTTATTTCAATAACGGCAATGTCGTCGTTCGCCACGGGCGCATCGTTCACGGCGTTAATTGTCAACGTCACAACCGCAGTCGCATTTCCACCTTTCCCATCGCTTATGGTATATGAGAAGGAATCAGCGCCGTTGAAATCGGCGGCAGGAGTATAGACGGCTTTTGCATCGACCACCGCAACGCTGCCGTGCGCCCCCTGCGTCACGGAGGCAATGCCCAGTGCATCGCCGTCCACGTCCGTATCATTCGCGAGGACGTCTATTGTTACAGGCGTGTCCTCGTTTGCAGCCGCCGTGTCCGCAACGGCAACAGGCGCGTCATTGACGGCGTTGACCGCCACTGCAAAACTCGCATCTGCGGTCTTGCCGTTGGACGTACCCCTTACGGTAATTGTGGCTGTTCCGTTCGCATTGGCCGCAAACGTCAATGTGAGAGTATTTTCCGTGATGGTTGCAGCCAGGAGGCCGCCATTGGTGTTTCCAGTCACTGCCTTGGTGATCTGGGCTGCATCGCTGTCGATGTCCCCGAACACGGTGCTGAGATCGATAGTCTTCGCCGGTGCGTCTTCATCTACGACGAGATCCGCTATGGCGTTGGCGACATATGGAGGGTCATCTACAGGCTTGACAGTTATGCTTACTGTGGCGGCGGCGCTGTCGGCCTTGCCATCGTTAGCCTTGAAGGTGAAGCTGTCCGTACCGTTGAAGTTTGCGTTCGGGGTATAGGCAAGATTCGGAGCCGTACCTGTCAATGTTCCATTCTCAGGCTGGGTGGCTACTGCAAAGGTCATGGCATCCCCGTCCACGTCGCCTCCAGCAAGGACTATGGCTATTGCTGTATCCTCGTCGGTCTCGATGTTCTGCCCGTTGGCTGCCGGGATATCATTGACTGCGCTGATAGTGACTGTGACTTCGGCGGCGGCGGTTCCTCCGTTGCCATCGCTTGCAGTGTATGTGAAAACGTCTGTGCCGTTGAAGTTTGCGGCAGGCGAATATACGGCCCGCCCGTCGACAATCGCCACTGCGCCGTGCGCACCCTGTGTCACGGCGGATATGCTCAACGTGTCTACGTCGATGTCAGTATCATTGGCGAGGACGTTTATCGCAACAGGCGTATCCTCGTCGGTTGCTGCAGCATCCGCCACAGCCAGAGGTGCATCGTTCACGGGATTGACAGTGATCTTGAATGCTGTGTCCACTGTCTTCCCGTTCGAGGTTCCGCGTACAGTGATGGTGGACGTCCCGTTGGCATTCGCCACAGGTGTCAGAGTTAGGGTGTTATCGGTAATGACGACGGCAGCGACGGCTTCATTGGTGTTGCCGGCAACAGTCTTGGTTATTGCTGCTACATCGCTGTCCACATCGGTAAATACGTTGGACAGGTCGATATTCTGTGCGGCGCTGTCCTCATCGACAGCGACATCCGCGATTGCATTGGATACGGCAGGCGCATCGTCAACGGCGTTGACTGCAATGGCTACATCGGCAGATTCGGAATTAGCTCCATCCTTGGCAAGATGGTACGAGAAAGTCACATTGCCGTTGAAATTAAGCGCAGGAATAAAAGTGAACGTTCCGTCCTGGTCGAGGTTTAAAACTCCCTGTTCGGCGGGAACTGCGGTATCAATGACGACAACTGCGCCTTCGGCCCTGTCATTGGCTGTCAGGCTGTTTTCAGCCAGGACTGTCAATACATTGTCCTCGTCAACCTGGTAGTTGTCGGCGACTGCCTGGATGGGCGGATCCACCCTGTTCAGGCGGTGATAGTTGGTCCTTATGGTGGAAGAATATGGAATATCTCCTGACAATACGGTCCACAGATCCGAGACTCCCGAACTGTTGTAGATATGTTTCGGCGCCTTGTTCTGGGCTGTGGCTATTCCTCCTGCGAGATGGATCATGACCGTCTCATTTCCATTGGGATAACCCGACGGCTGAATGAACAGCCTGACAACTTTTTCCCCTCCCGCCAGCTGGGACGCCTCAGCTTCAACAGTGCTGTCGGGAGCCTTGACGGAAACGATGCTGTACGCCGTCGCCCTTCCCGTGCCGTGCCTGTTGAACGTCAGTTCGAAATTGTCCGCAGTCAGGGGCTGGGAAGCTGCAGAATCAGCAAATACGTCCTGATTGAATGTTATGTCGACATATGAGTCGTCCGGTGCAAGGGACGATTTTTGGATTGTCGGAGTTTCCGGGGCTTTGACTGCACCGAATGAAGAAGTGCCATCGGTGGCCGCGAAGAGGCTCCATGCCGGTCTTGAGGTGGAAATTGAATTGTCGAATTCAGAATTGATCCCCGCGTCAAGCAATACCGGTGCGAGATCGCCGGAGACAAGGCAGTAGTGGACCCTTTCACCGGAATTGGCGGTCAAAGTCCCGTCTGCGCCTATGGTCCTTGTGGGAACGACGGCGATGTCCGGATGGGCTGACCGCCACGTGTCGACATATCCTTTTGCGGAAAGAGCGGTCGTGAAATATGTGTTCGGATATGCATATCCCGGAGTTGCATAGCCACGGCCATCGTTGTTCGCCTCGGTATCCTGGAGGAAATCTGAGGCGCCGTCCAGGACGGAACGGGAATTGAGTTCTCCAAGTATGACGGTGTCCGAGTTGCCTGTTGCAGATTCTATAAGGGAAAGGATCTGGTCGGCCTCGGCAGAATATACCTGGGCATCTGAAGGTTCCCTTGCCTTGACGCCAAAGACCGTAAACAGCTTATCCCCGACTGCAATGTCGGCCTTCATCAGCTGGTGCGCCAAGGCAGGATCTGCAATGACATCGGGGTTTGCAATCGGGAAACGGCTTATGAAGGCCATTCTCTCAGCACCATCAAGATCATTTTTATGCAGATAATATGTAAAACCGCTTTCCAGTGAAAGATCTGCAACAAGGATGTCAAGATCCTCGCTGCTTCCCGCATCCGTGAGGAAAATGAAATCAGGATGCAGCGAGACTATGCTGTCCCTTGCCTTCTGCTGGAAAAGCGCACCGCTGGCGTTCCAGGTGTAGAAGCTGGCGCCAAGCCTTGCAAATACGGCTTCGACCTTCAGGTTGGATGAAGGCATTGTGACAGTCGTAGTTGACGTCATGGAGTTTGCCAGAGCCCCCTGGGTATCGCTTTTCCATTTGCCGAAAACATAGCCTTCGCCCGGCTGACCTGCCGCAATGTCCACCTTGTCACCGGCATAATACTGCCCCGAGCCGGAACCATTTACGACAGCAAGGTTGTACTGGGGCAGATCCTTGTATGTCGCGGTTACGGCAATGTCAGAAGAAGCCATGGTTAAAGTTGTGGAAGATGAATTAATATCGGCAATTCCCGCAATATCACCAGTCCAGCGGTCGAAAGCTTTCCCCCTCTCGGCAGGATTTGCTGCTATGCTTACGGAATGGTTGGGAGCATAGCTTCCAGAGCCTGTTCCGTTAACTACAGACAGGCTGTAGCCTCCGTCTCCTACGGTTATGGTCATAGAGCGCTTGCTCTGGAGGGCGCCGTCGGAGGCGGTAAATGTGAAAGGCCACTCGCCTATCTGGGCCGCAGTCGGAGTCCAGTCGAATGCATATATGGTAAGAACCCCTCTTTTCTCCAGATAGTTGAATTTTGCCCCGGATGGAAGAGTGGAAGATGAAATCGTGATGGCATCTCCGTTCTGGTCGGAAGCTTCCACTATGAAGGAGACCTGCTTTCCAGGAGCTACAGTCTTGTCCGAGATATACTGGAGCACCGGGGCTTTTGGAGTATTGGCGGCATCATTCAGTGAAAACACATAACTGCCAGGAGTATTGAAGTCAAAGAGGTTCAGGTAGTAGCTCCATCCTCCGTTTACCGTGGGTTCCCGCGATACCCAGAAGTTGTCGACAAGGAGTTTCTTGCCGTCAGAGCGTATCACCGAGCTGATGACCTTCCCTCCATTGAAAGGATCAGGTACTCGCACAAATACGTACCCGCTTGTCTGAGGGAAATCCAATCCTTCGCTGACTACTGAACCGCTTACGGATTTCTGAGTAAGTGTGGCCCGGGAGCTCTGATCTGTGACCTCCTGCGGGGCGAGGATTTCAGAATTGTACAAGGAATATGTGGTGCCATCGACCGCTAGGAAATCGCGGATGCTGTCGCTTCCGGGGGCGTCCGAAAGCACACGGTGCGCGAGATAATGCGTATTTACCTGGCTTATGAGGGATGTCACCTTTCCACCAAGGGCGTCAGCGTGGGAGAAGTCCGCCTTGAAGTCCTGGACCGTTCCGGCAAGCGTCGTCTCCATCCACCATGCGGCAGAACTTACTGAAAGCGGCTTGACGTCCCCGAAGCTGACCTTCAGGGTGGGTTCGGCAGCGCTTCCGTTTACTTCCGAGCTGTTGATCCTGAAACCAATGAGAAGGCCGAGTGAGTTGTTGACGATCTTGGGCTGTGCAGAATCTATGGTGAAGGAGTTGGCCGGGCCGTACCCGTCGTTCCGGACACGGACTCCAAGGGCAAATGGTTCCGAAGGCTCGATTATCGAGGTGTTGGGGTCGTCGCCGACACAGACTTTCGGGAGGAAGTAGTCCAGGCTGAGCATGGGAGTCGGCTTCACATAGATGAAATCCGGAGACACGACGGTCTTGTTGTCCTCTCCTCCGATCTTGTATCTCAGTTCCGCCCCCACAAAATAGAGCTTGCCTTTCGGGGAGGTATTGGTAGGATCGTGCGAGGGGATTATCAGCCAGTAGATATCGGAGGATTTTCCGCCGTCGACCCTGGCTGTTCCGTCCGGCAGGCTACCGGAGATGTTCGTCTTGTCGGTATCGAGGCGGTAGAAGAACCGGATGTCGCTGCCGCTTGCATTCGGATCCATGGTTGCAACAACCGGATTGTGCTTCTCATCCTCGAAAAGGACTGTGACTCCGACGTCCGTTATCGGCACTCCTTCGACGGCATTGCTGATCTTCATATGGGCCTCAAAACCCTGGCGCTCGAAGGAGGCCTCCTGGCTTATGGTCAGCTGGACCTGCGCGCAAAGTGTCGTTGAATCCTCAGCATGGACGGTGGAAGCGAAGAGGAGGATCAGAAGAGAGAGGGAAATGGCCAGAATGGTTGCAGTCCTAGACATGATTCTCGGAATATTCATCACATGCCACCCCCCTGCTTTACATCAATATCACAACTGCAGCAACAGCAAAAAACCGCAATACGCAACCAGAAGACAAAAACGAAAACTTCAGTATTATATGACTGTACCGCCTGTTGTCAAGTGTATTAACTGACGAGAACCTATTTTTTCTTTAAATCAGTTTCCTTCTTTTCGGTATCCTTGACAACCTGTCCGGCCGCCCGTATCTCGATTTCGCTCCAGCCTGCGGGCTGGATCACGGGAACCTTGATCAGGGTTTTCATGGAGTCGTATTCCGGGCCTATCTGCACTTCGACGGCAATCTGGAATTCCGTATCCGATACGCCCTTGAGAATCGCACGTGCCGGCTGGTTGCTCTCGACAAATGGCTGCCCAAGGGACAATTTTCTGGAATCGGCGCCCTTGATCACGAAGGTGTTTCTCCACAGCTGGCCGGGGCTGAGCTTTCCTGCATATACGAGCTTGCCCGGTTCGACATTAGCAAGCGTGGTGGCATTGCCGACTATGCTCAACTGTACAAACTTGTTGGCCGGATCGTTCGTTTCAATGTAGATGCTGCGCGTAAATTTCCCTTCGAGGGTGTATGGAGTGGTTTCGACTTCCAGGACTGCAGACGCCCCCGGAGCTATCTCCTTGCTGGAGATGTCCAGCTTGCTGCACTTGCATGTGGTCTGGATCTTGCCTATCTTCAGGATCTCATTCCCCTTGTTTGTGATTTTGAAGGATGTGCCCTTGGATTCACGCGTCTCGAATGTCCCGAGATCTGCCTGGGAATTGCCCTCTACGGATATTGTCGGGGCCGGATAGGCGCTTGCGGGAAGTAAAAGCAGGAAGGCAAAGAGCGGAATAATGAGATTGAAACTATCTTGCCCTCCAGACTTCATCTTGCGAGAACCCCATATTTGGAAAGATATGTCTTCCAGCCCTTCCCCGACACCGATACAGATGGCTACAGCTTGAAAGTGCCGTGGCGTATTATATATTGGTAAATTAAATCAAATGACTGTCATTGCAATTTAATAATTATGAAAATGAGGTTTTTTATCCTATCAGGTACAGGAATATCAGGTTGTCGCGTGGGTGATGCCGTCCTTCCGGGATCCCTCCTGCGATTACTTCCGTTGTCTTTTTGCCGGGGGATCGGGACGCTGGCCGCGATGTCCTTCATTCTCTCATTGCACACCTCCGTCCTTGCAGCTGATGACAAGCCTCTTCAACCGTCATTTCTAAAGTCCCGCACCGCAAGCTTCGATAAGATCCCCTTGTCCGATACAGGAGCAATCAAGCTTGAAATCGAAAACACCGGAGCGGCCGATGTCGGAATAGACAAGGTTCTTTCTTCAGATCCGCAGGTAGTCATTGCCGATTTCCCGGCGAAGGTCCCGAAAGGAAAGTCCGGCACCATCAGCATTGTCATCTGGCCCAGGCAGGCTTCGAAGATAGATTCCAAGGTCGAGATATTCTACGGGGACGGGACAAAGGAGGCGGCCAAGGTGACTGGAGAGATAGTTTCACCCGAGGAAAAGACTGGCACGGGATCCTTGTCCGAGGAGAAAATCCTGATTTCCGTGGAGAAGTTCTCCGAGCTTGTCGGATCCAGACAGGATGTCGTCGTCGTGGACACAAGGAATGCCGAAGAGTTCAAGGAATACAGGATAAAGGATTCGATCAATATGCCTGTGCAGTCGATCAGGGGCTCGAAATGGCTTGAGAAGAAGAAAATAGTCCTGGTAGACAACGGATTCGACCGGCATCCGCTCGTGGAGGCGGCCTCATTGCTTTCCAAGACCGGATTCGACGTCCTTGTATTGGACGGCGGAATAAACGCCTGGTGGAGGTCCGGACATGAAATCTACGGCTATCCGAAGCTGATGTCGGTCTCAGGCATATCGCCGGCCCAGCTTTTCCTCTGCGCGCACAGGAAGGGCGTAGTGATTGTCAACCTCGCAGGCGGCGCGACAGGAAGTGAAATCCTTGACAAGATGCCTTCCTTTGAAGTATCCCTGGCAGGCAAGGAGCAGTTCATCGGCGAATGGAAGAAGGCATATGAAAAGACGCCCCCTTCCAGAATAGTGATCTGCGACAACGACGAGAAAAAATATCTTCTTGTTGACTCATACCTCAGGGAGATAGGCGTGAAGAATGTCTTCTACCTGGACGGCGGCATAAACGCATTCAAGCTCTACGTCCGGAAATTCGTGTCCGGAAAAAAAACAGAATTTGTAACGAGCCTGACGGACTGCGGATGCAAATGATCCTGTCAGGCAGACGTGGGCTGTAAAAAAAACCGGGGGAAATCTTCTTTATGGCAGTAAACGGCTTCGGCAAGGCGGTGCGAATGATCAGCAAATGCTTGCTTGCGCTTTCCATTTTGGCGCTGGCCTCATGCGGGACGGAAAGGACAGCGACAGTATCCGTCTTGCCAGACATCCCTTCAGCGGAAGGGAAAAACAGTTCCACAGTCAGGAACATCTCGTATTCATTCACGCTCGAAAACACTACAAACAGACCTTTGCCGAAGGTTGATTTCTGGACTTTTGCGCCGATTGGGCTGGACGATGCTAAAAAGGGCTCGGGAATCTCCTCCTCTTATAGATACGAGGCACTCGGTGACGAACTCGGCAATACGATTCTGCACTTTGTGTTCCAGGATGTCGCGCCTTTCCAGAAGATAGTGTTGACCATCAAGGTGCAGGTGCCGCTCTCAGGCCTGACACCGTCGGATGCAACCTGCCCTCCGGAACGTTTCCTTAAGCCTGAAAAGAACATCGAATCCGATGCGCCCGAGATAATCCGGCTTGCTGGAACCCTCGGAAATCCCAGGAAGGTCTATGAATGGGTCTCCGGCAACATTGCCTATGAAGGTTATTCCCCCCAGGAAAAAGGCGCCATGTACGCCCTGCGCAACAGGAAGGGCGACTGTACCGAGTCCGCCTTCCTCTTCACGGCCCTGTGCAGGGCTTCCGGAATTCCCTCGAGGACAATTGGTGGTTATGTCTGTTCCAAGGATGCCGTGATCTCAACCTCTTCCTACCATAACTGGGCTGAATACCGGGAAAACGGATCATGGCATATTGCAGATCCCCAGAAGAGGATATTCGACGGAAAAAGAGAGCAGTTCATTGCAACCAATATTCTCGGTTCCGCTCCGGATTCGCCAATGTCCGGGTTCAGCCGGTTCCGCATCCTCGGCGATGGAATGAAGGCGGAAATGCACTGATGTCCGCCGGGAGATGCCAGTACGCCTGCGGATAATTCTGCGTGGCATGGTTAAGCATGCGAGTGCGTAAAATATGAAAATGATTTCCATAGTATTTATCCTTCTGCTTGCTTTAACGGGGGCTCAGGCATCCGGCACTTCCGTGGAGGATGGGAATGGCGATGCTCCTGCCATGGTGATAATCGAATATTTTTACCAGCCGGGATGCGCAGAATGCGAACTCATAAGCAAGTTCACTATACCTTCGCTCGATGACAGATATTCCGGCAGATACCGCCTGACCCAGTTCGATATCGGGAAAAAGGAGAATTTCATAAGGCTGGCATACTACCAGGAGAAGCTTGGCATCACGGCGAACGAGCCGGTATGCATGATCCTGAACAGAAAGTATCCTTTTAACGGATATAAGGAGATAGAACGCGGAATGCCGGCGAAAATAAATGAAATCCTCTCCAACGGGGAAGAGCCGGCCAAGGACGAATATGCGCCGGCCAATGCCAGAAAGATCATGGAAGGGAGGAGCGGCAAAATTACAGTTGCGGCGGTATCGGCCGCCGGTCTTGTCGACGGGATAAATCCTTGTGTCTTTTCAACGCTTGTATTCTTCATGAGCGTCCTTGCGGTCTCCGGAGTGAAAGGCAGGAGGCTTCTTTTTTTCGGTCTGATCTACTGCCTTACCTGTTTCATCACATACTTTCTGCTCGGTCTCGGAATACTGAGGTTCATAAAGATATTCTATGGATATGAAATGATGAGGACGATCTTGAACCGGGGAATGTTCGCCGTCCTGCTGGTGTTCGCGATCATATCTTTTAGGGACGCCTGGATCTTCAGGAAGACAGGCAATGCCGGTGGAGTCCTGCTGCAGCTGCCCGAGTCATTGAAAAAAAGAATCCATAATATCATAAAGAAAGGCACGCATTTCAGATATCTCGCCACAGGTGCGCTTGTGACAGGATTCCTGGTCACACTCATTGAAAGCGTCTGCACCGGGCAGGTCTATGTCCCGGCCCTGGCCCTGATGGCCAAGCAGGATGCGTCATCCCTGAAATGGATATTCTATCTTCTCCTGTATAACGTAATGTTCATAATCCCGCTGATCGCGGTGTTTGCAGCAGCGTATCTGGGAACAGGACTTGCCACAATGCGCAACTGGTCGAAGCGGGACGTTGTGATCGGCAAGATCGCCATGGGCATATTTTTCGTAATTCTTGCTGTGATCATGCTGCTGGTGTGATTCCCGGTCGCTGCATGGAAAAGAAACCACTGATATGTATATTGAAAGCAAAGGAACCTGATCATGAAGACAATCGACTGGTACCTCCTCGTAAGGGACATCATGGAGTTGAAGTGCATGAACCAGCAGGAGCTGGCCGCCGCATGCGGCATAAGCCAGCAGTCTGTTTCGTTATGGAAGAACGAGATCAGGAATCCCGGAATCCGCACAAAGCAGAAGCTGCTCGCGTTCGCCAGGAAGGAGAACATGGACATGCGCAGGTACGAGTCAGACAGCGCAAGGGATGCCATAGGCAACTGGCTTGAAGGAAGCGGAGCCCAGGAGATGCTGAAGCTCTTCGAGCTCTACCGGAAGATGGACCGCCACGGAAGGATGGAACTCCTGGAATACGCTAAAAAACTGAAAAGGCGGGACAGATGAAATCATCCTCATTGATCTTCCTCTGCATCATCATCGCACTGCTCGCAGGCTGTGCGACCTACGAGGAGAGCCCCGCGCGCCGCTATCTCGACGTTCCGGAATACAAGCTCTCCCTGAAGCGCCTCCTCTACCCCTTCGCCCAGCAGGAGGTGGGCGCCCTGCTGCAGCTCACCGGCGCGCAGAAGCAGGCCCTGCAGAAGGTTTTCACGACCATGCCCGAGGCGATGCCCGGATATGCGGAGCTGGCCAGGGAACGGCATGACACGATATTCGCTCCGGGCGGCATGACCAGCGAGGCCAATCTCGCCTACAGGAAGCAGTGGCAGCTGCGCAAGGGCAGGCTGGTCTACTCCTTTTATGAAAACGGCATCAACTCCGTACTGACGCAGGAGCAGAAGGACGTACTGAGGAGGATCGAGCTGCAGACCCGCGGCCCGCTGCTGGTCAACTACGATGAAAGGCTCGCCGCACAACTGGAGATTTCCGACAACCAGAAGATAAGCATTAAGACCGTCGTCGATGACTGGGACAGGCGGCTCTACGTGCCCAGGAAGAGGGTCGGCGGCCTTATATTCCTGAAGGAAAGGGTCACCGACGAGGAGTCTATAAAACTGGAGAAGGAGCAGATTGCGCTGCTGGTGAAGATCAAGGGCATGCTCATTGAAAGGGACCAGGCGGTCGCAGCATGCCTGAGTTCCGCTCAGCTGAAGAGGCTCAAGGATCTCGAGGGGCCGCAGGTCAGGATAGGCTGGCGCGGCGTGGCCGACACCCAGTTCGTGATGTCCGACGAGCTGTACCGCTGGAATCCCAACAATCCCGGGACGGACTTCGAGTTCAGGGAGCCCATGGCGGCGCCATGAAGAAGCTCCCTCTTGCAGACGGCATGGCTGACCAGGCCGGCCTTCCGGCATTCACTTCTTCAGCTCGAAGGTGACATTGACATTCGCCCTTATGGATATCTTCCCGAGTGCGATGCTCTCCGAGATCTCGCCGGAGCCGCCCTGCACGTTCTGCACCACGTTCTGCGACATGCCGCCCTGCCCGCGGCCATAGCCCCAGCCCGACCAGCTCGAATAGTACCACCACGGGGTTCCATAGCTGTTCTCGCTGATCTGCACGGGCATCCCGACCGACTGCCCCAGCACTTCCGCCATCTTCACGGCCTTCTCCTTCGCCGCCTTGAGCGCAAGCTCCCTGGCCTGTTCGCGGTACTTCTTCAGCTCGGTGGTCTGGAAGTCGATCCCGTGGATGTAGTTCACCCCGGCCTGCAGGACCCTGGTGACGACCTCCTCGACCTTGTTTGCCTGTTTCAGCGTCACGGCAAGCGTGTTCCTTACGAAGTAGCCGTGGAAGTCCTCCCTGGTGTAGTTGTTGCCGTACCTCGGCTCGATCGATAGGTTGTCAGTCTGGATATCCTTGTCGGCAATGCCGGACTCCCTGAGCACGGCAATGGTCTTCTTCATGATGTCGTTGTTCTGCTGCTTGGCGGCCATGATGTCCTTGTCCTTGGTTTCAATCCCGAGCGAGATTACGATCTTGTCCGGCTCCACGTTGACCACGGCCTCACCGCCGACGGTGATCTTCGGGCGGTCGTCGTACATCTGCGGCTGCTGCGCCATGAGCGGGCATACAGCCATTGCTGCGAGGATTGCGGCCAGTGCTTTTGCTTTCATGGGATCTCCTTGCGTTGAATAGTTCTGGTTGCGCGGGGCGGGATGCTCCGCGCTTCAGATGATAAGACGCAGGCGATGGATATTTATTAGGAGGGTTTTGAAAATATCACCTGTTTTACAGCGGAGGAGACTGCATTGGACTCCTTCCATCACCTCTCCAGTCCGCCGGAAATCCTGCACATTAGCCTGACATCTGGGCAACCTTGCCAAGAAGTTACCTTTCCTGTTATCCCCTACCCTCAGCTTCTGCCCACTTCTGTATGCTATTAAATACTCCTGAAAGAATTCCCATAAGCACTCTCCCACGGGTTTGTGTTTGCTATCTTTTTTACGCAAAATTAAAATAGCACGGAATTCTCTCAGCTCTTATTTCATCTTCGTAACTTTGAACTCACCTCATATATAAATCGATAAGGCCAGCGTTGTAGTCATTGCGTATGCTGTTTGTAAATTCAACGTGTCCATCCATAAAAGTCAGATTACAGCTTCTGTTATGCCGGTACATCGGCGGGTACTGTCCAGTAATATCAATACTGTTGAACTGCCATATGCCGGGAGTGTCGGCAAATGTCAAGACTTTACTCGCATTGTTGGCCTTGGTTATTGGCAGCCAATCTCCTCCGTTGAAGTTAGTGCTACACCAGCTATAGCCTATGCCCAACTTCTCTCCGGGCGGGTTAAGGAAGTATTCGCTATACCATTTCGGACAGAAGAAGACTGGCGAGGAGGGATATTGTTCACTTGGGGCAAACGATGAAGAGCAAACGGTGTCGCTGTTCAGATACTGCCCGAGATATATCGCCGAGTCCCATCTCAACCAAGCAGGACTCCTCGTCACCCCTTTCCAGGTAAAACTGTCAAAACGCACAGTGTTAGGTGGAAAGCGATCCTGGAAATCCCCCGCGTACATCAAACAACCTGTGCCTAACTGTTTCATGTTGGACTTGCACGTTATGCTCAAGGCGCTTTCCCTCGCCATCTGCAATGCTGGCAGGAGAAGAGCTGCAAGGATTGTGATAATCGCAATCACCACCAACAGTTCGATAAGCGTAAATGCTTTTCGAACTTGCCTTCGCTCCGGATAGAACTGTCCGTTAGCTACGGCTGGCACAGCGAGCAGCTCTATGATGGTAAATCTATTTTTTATTAACTTCATTTCGCACTCCGCTGTTATTTTGTCCGCATTCGTGTTTAAACCGCATCACCTTTTAAGAAATCTAATTGCTGATAAAAATTGTCTTACAAGCGATTTTCGGGGGTTGAAAATCAGGTTTAAGACATAGCTACTCCCGTTAAATTTATACTCTTTTCCCAGCTCTTCCGAGAGGACAGGCTTGGAGGCATCGTTCAACCTGTGTATCGGAATGGTTGGGATTGCAATAGCAAAGCCTTTGGATAGGATCCTTTTTGTCACGGGCTACCTTCCTGGAGTTGTCATCAAGCTTGTCTGGAATCGGAAGCGCTGGAAGTTTCCAACCTAATAAATCGGAACCCTCTCCGGCGATCATCCCAAGAGATCTTGCCCATTCGCAACGGACCTTGTTCCTTTCAAACACAGGATAACTCCTGCCAGCAGAGATCTTCATTTCGACCGCCTTTTCCGTATCAATCGCCTTTACGCGGCATTTTTCCGCGCACGCAACGCAACCTTCGGGGCATACAGGCTCCTTCGAAATTATTTTTTTCTCCGGTAAATCGGCGCTTGTAACAACGAAGGCCAGACGCTGGCGCGGACCAAACTGCGAGGTGATAAGAAGACCGCTTTTACCCAAGATGCCAAGTCCGGCTGCAGCCGCAAAAGGCGATTGCGCGTGAAGGTCGGGAACTTTAGCTCCATAAAACGAGGATCTTCCAATTGCACTAGAATCCAACTCGAGCAAGGGCAAGGCAAAATGACCTTTAGCTGCCAGCGACGAAGCAATGTCATGGGCTGCCCAAAATGCCTCTTTTGTCGCATGATAACTCACATATTGATAAGAAACAGAGCATTCGGCCTCCTGGAGTCCGGCGAGTTCGACTACCCTTTCCGGCATCTCGACTGCAATGGCGATCAGTGTCCTGCCTTGAGGAATCAGCTTCTGCAGCTCTTTTCCCGTGGGAAATTCAAGGCTTCTGAGCTTTGCCATACCAATAAGATCAACGTGGGGCAGGCGTCCGACGGTGGAAGAGACGATATCCTGCGGAGCAATGTCATCAAGCTCACCGGGGATTGATATGATCTCCTCGCTTAAAGATGCATTGCAGACCACAGACTCCAATGTAAGACAGCTGCTTTGTCCCTCTGCCGGGTATTTGAATTTGTCGGCCCATCCGGCAAGTTTTGCGGCTTGGCCACTGAATCCTGACTGCCCCCATGTCTGCATAGCCTCAAGACCTGAGTCGTCAAATTGTCGGGCAATGTCGAGGATTCCAGCCATCATTCGACCTCTTGCCATAGAGAAGGCAGTATCGTTTTTTTGAGCCAGCAGTCCGTCTTTTGAAAGGCATATTGGGATCTCGCGACCAAGAGTGACAACCCACCGGAATGTCTTGAAAAGATCTTCCGTGCGGAACCCTTCATAGAATCCGTCCTTGAGATTTTCAAATGATGAGATCGGCTGGATGGCGCATCTGTCGGCTCCGCAAGCCTTTGCTTTTTCGAGTATAATGTTTCTTAGCTCGTTCGCGCTTAGACTCAGCGAAGTTTTCCTGCGTCTGGGCCCTGAAGTATATTTCTTGTCCCATTGCCTTACAGGTTCGGACATGCAATATTTGAAAGATGAGCACATATAGCCCGCACCGCCAACTCCTGTGCGCTTGACTCCGTCTTCCATCGCGTCATAGATTTCCTGTTCGCCGAGATTTTCCTGCTTTGCCAGATGGTTCATGTCCAAATGGCATTGCTCGCCCCAGAAACAGCGCCAGCGGTTGACGTTTGCATATTCAAACTTCTTGCTTTCGATGCTGAAACTTATGGTTTTGGGTTCCAGCAGATATTCCGGCTTGTAGTTCATCCCCCAGCATGCTTTTTCGCATTGTTTGCAGCGGTCGCAGAGGGATTCTCCATTATAGAGCGGATCGGCTAAAAGCGGTGCGGATGTGATGACCGAAATGATCCTCTGGCGCGGGCCGTATTTCGGTGACATGACCATTCCGTGCCAGCCATATTCTCCAAGTCCGGCGGCGACAAAAGCGTTCATATGGCTGAACGATGCCGCGTGATCATAATTGACATCCTTGTATTTGCGGTGACGCCAGTAGAAGGTGCAGGAGAGAGGCACGGCGGCATATCCCTGTTTTTCCACGAATCGCGCCACCCTCAGGGCCATGGTGTCAAGCTTGGGTATCATGCCTATCTGGAATCCTCCTGAATAATTGCTGTTCGGTTCCGAGCCCCATTCGACGGAGGCGTCGGGATGGTGAATCGCCATGACAATTACGGTCCTGGCCTCCGGCAGATGCGCCTGTGGCCGCAGCATGTGTGGAGCACCTTCATACCGTGACACAGGCGCTATTCCGACAAGGTCTGCCCCTTCCTGTAACGCATAACTCTTCACTGAATCAGTAAACTCCTTCATGTCTTTTGCTTTCATGCTTGCAATCCTTCCTATTAAATGGTAATATTGTATCACGTCTATAACACAAGATATTATTTTGTCAGAGATAACACAACGGTAATAATGTTTCATCTATGGGTAATAATGTATCAAGAATAAGTGAAATGTTCCTGCTTCGGACGGATCCCATCAGCCCAGGTGTACCGCTGGGACTTCGTTCTGTCGGACGTGCGTTCTTCCCACCGGGCATGAGCAGTGGACTAAGGACAATTGATTTTGTGCAGATACTGTGGACTGTGCAGGGGGAAGGATCAGTTCTAATCGGGAAAAAGGATTATCCGGTTGGAACAGGCTGCATCGCAGTTTGTTTTCCTGACAGCCCACACAGGCTGACAGCGGGCAAGAAGGCGTGGGTATATCGCTGGTTCACGGTTGACGGAACTTATGCAGAAGCCCTAATTACAGCATTCCAAATCCCCCGGCATCCCTTTTTTGCAGGACCGTGTCCGGAAAATAGATTCTCCACTCTTGC
Organism: Lentisphaerae bacterium GWF2_49_21; assembly: GCA_001804805.1. Lineage (GTDB taxonomy): Bacteria > Verrucomicrobiota > Lentisphaeria > Victivallales > GWF2-50-93 > GWF2-50-93. Next base: position 41,387 of record MHBH01000039.1, on the reverse strand, counting down.
GACATATATCAGGAATCCTTCTCCAGCCGGGGAAAAGTCCGCAAGCGGGGAAGCCTACCGGTTCATTGCAGATATCGCCTACAGGAGTTCCAGGAAGAAAAGAAAAATCGGAGGATGCCAGACAGAATTGCCATTGGCAGAAATAGCCGCAGGCATCTCCTGTCCTGATCTGAATGTCCACGCGCTGGCCGAAAGGGCGGGTCAAAGCCGTTGCACCTTGCACCGGAAGTTCAAGGCCGAACTCGGTATGTCCCCGAAGAAATATCTCGATTCAATCCGTCTACAGAAGGCTCTTGCACTGCTGAGGGAGACCAACAGTCCGATATCAGCCGTGGCGCGCGCGTGTGGCTTTGCCAGCGCAAATTATCTTGCCAAGTTCTTAATGAGGAAAAAGAAGCTTACTCCTTCACAGTTCCGGAACGCCAGGCATATCTAGTGCGCGTGTCCAGGGAATTCAATTGCCTCAATAATCCACTTTTTCTTACAGCCCAGTCCGCCGGAATTCCCTTACATTGTCTGACATCTGGGCGAAGTTGCCCAGAAGTCATCCTGCTCACAGGACGGGAAGTACCCTACATGAGGAGTAATCCCTTCTGCGCCCTATCTCCAGATTGAGCATGAGATAGGGGATGATATTTGTAAAAGCATTCCACGCATATAACTTGATCAGACATACGGAACCTTCCCTCCCCCGCCTTCAGTCCTCTCCCGCATCGAGAGCATTTTTCTTCATACGTGTCTTCTTTATTATCAGATTCTCCCATGATGCTTACCTTTTAAAATCTTCCCTTTCATACCGAACATCGCCTCTCCTGCCCTCAATCCTGAGAATGAACTCAAGCACCTTCCTGTCGTCCATGTCTAAAACATCTGCTTTCATCAGCTCATTGAATGACTTGCCGGCTAAATCCTCCGCGCGCAGATCATTGCTTGCTTTTGCGGAACGAAAATGCCTGAGGCATGAACCAAGATTATCGACTGCATTGAAGAACTTGCCCATATTTAAAATCTCATAAGCTCAATTATCATTCCCGGGACTTCAATCATTTTTATCATATTATTTCTCCAATATCTTATATAGGTTGACCGTGATCTTCTCTATCTCCGGCAAAGAGAGGGGCCTCCTGGCAAATCCACAGAGGATTCTTGTGCCATTCACATTGGCTAAACGTCCAGAACACATGATCCGCGCATCATCCACGCTGTCTGTAACAGAACCTTGCTCTATCTGGCAGGCTATATCGCCGACAATGTGCCCCATCGCATTCCCCATAAGAGGGGATATATAGGAGTAGTTGGTCGCCTTGAATGCCAAAGCGTCTCTTTCAGCCTGGGTTCCATGTCTATCATATCCGGCGGGTGACTGGAATGTCCCTATCTGCAGGTACAAGTTTCCGGCATTGGTATATGGATATGCTATGTTCTCAGGAACGGGCCTTCTAAGGTTCAGTTTCTCCAGCCAGATCTGTTCGGTCCACACAAGCCCCAGCGCCTTTTCACCATATGTGAACTTGTTATTCAGCAGTTGTATGTCATATCCGGCATATGCCCTGTTGGAAGTGTGGTTTACCATGGTGGTGCCGGCAAACGGCCTGCCTATGAACAAGTTGCTGCCGTCCTTGCTGGACGCCATTAGATTGGTCATCCCCGTACCATCGTGGTCGAATCCCAGCGCCAATGAACAATTGGTGCACAGTTTCTGTTCGCCTTTGAAGTCAAGAACGGAACCATTCCCCTGTGCAATCCATTGGCCGAGAGAGTTGCCCAAGGACTTCGGACTTCTCCAATGCACTGACATTATCGAGCCGGTTGACTGTCCGGCAAAGTATGTGCTTTTTGAGTCGAATACATTGGCGTAATTCAGTTCATCATCGGTGTTCAATCCATGGAGCCCTATGTCGGGGATCGTGTGGTCATATGTCCATGCAGGATATTTTGTCCTCCCGTAGTAGGTCACAGGTTCAGTGGTGTTCAGCTCAAATACAATCTTCCCCTTCTTGCCTGAAACCGTATATGTTTTTGTATCGAGATCCCTGAAATCCACTATCTCATCAAACAACTCCTCGATCTGTGATCTGGTGGCAAGCTGATGCTGCTGTCCGGCAGCCCCCAATTTTGTCATCAGGAAGAATCTTTCTAAATCTGCAAGTGTGGAGGTAACAATCACACCACCAAACAAAATCCTTGCTTTGCCGAGGTTGTTTATTTCCCCGGAAGCTGTTATTCCTGCACCAATAACCAGCCTGCCATTGCCGAATTTGTCATTAGTATTAGCCTTTATAATTGCATCTGTAAGAGCCTTGCTGCACTGCAGCCTGCCAAAATCATATGCCTTCAGGCGATCAGCAGACATACCAAAAGCCAGAACCCTCTGCCCGTATTGTTTGATTACAGGATGATTGCCAGTTGTTGGAAATGCTGAAATGCTTCCGGCTGGACTGATGTTGGACCTGTTCAAATAGAAGACATATCCTCCCACCATCGTCCTATAGTTGAGACTGCCCGATTTATTGCCGTAGCTCAGGTAATACTCTTCTCCTGTATCGCAGCCTCTTACTATTGGATCGTTTACATTGTTCCCTTTGCGAAGCAGGCTTGAGAACAACGGTATGATTTCAAGGCCAGATTCCACAGTAATTCCAGAATCCTGCAGACTCAGGCATGCTCCATTTTCGAGCCTTGCCCCTATACCACCAACATCCATCATTGACAGTAATCCTGTCTTGGGATCCCAGCTGCAGCCAAATCTCGATATGGCTCCATCCTTGATTAAATAGGCAATGCCAACTTCCGCCAGCAGAAGTTTTCCTGATTTTTTCTGGTCCATGAAATAAACCACCGAGACATCGCCACGGCCTGCCCATTTTTTTACTGCGTCCAATTCAAAATAACCATCACCGTCAAATCCGTAATCGGCTTCCACCCCGTCCGTTAATCTTTTAAGGCGCACCGTGCGACCTGTGTATCCCTGTACAAGCCTATCAAATCCAAAAGCCAGCTGCACTTTTGACAATACGCTTGCAGGAACTGGAGGATCAAGAACAACGCGTTCATCCTTTTTAATTCCATGGATATCCCCTCTGCTTTTCTCTTCCTTTTCTATATTGCTCACTGCACTGCCAGGCTTCTGAATTCGGATTTCTTCATTTGCTCCCTCAGATCTTGGAACTTGGCTTTCAACTGCGATGAGGGTAAATATTTCTGTCATTATTATAAAACACGTAGTAATAATCAGGGCAGCAAGTGGATTAATTTTTAAATTCATGAGCATTAATTTAAGTTTTATTTTATGATATAGCTGTTCAGTTCAATTGGCCCTGCCTCAATTCTAAATGAAATTTTCCCAACCTTGATTTCCATATCCACTTTGTTTCCCGTCACAAGATCAGTCACAGTCTCCGAGCCTTTCCAGGTTCCAGGTATAGTGATTGCCAATTCCGTGGACTTGTATCCCTTATGTCCTACCCCGAGATAAATTCCGTTCTTGGTATCGTATGTCCTTACTTTTATGTCTGGATTGCCAATATCCACGTCAGTTCCCTTTATGGCTGGCAGTGCCAGATAGGCTTGAGCAAAACGGCGGTGGGCGTCGGCAAATCCGCGTCCATAGGTATATGACGTGAACGTCAGCACGTTCGCATCACCGTAAAACCACGCCCACAGTTCAAAAGCCATGCTGAATGCCGGACCTGCAGGAGTCAGCATGCTACCCTCGAACTTGCTGTACTGGCAGAACTTGGCTATTACTTCCTCATAGAGCACCATGTGGCTCACGGCAAGCCCACTGCCTGTTTCAAAATACTTGAGATACTCCGGATTGTCCGCGCAGTATCTCAGTGATACAGGAGCCAGATAGTTTATTCCTGAAATATTCTTAAGCAGATCGGGCCTGGCTTTATTATGTGCCGGGCTCATATTTTTAAGTTTATCCAATAAATCTGCACTGGAAAATTTCCTGAAATGCTCAAGTTCCTTCTCATAGATGACATTCTTCCTGCTGTTGTCGTACAGCATGGCCCATTCGTCCGAGTTCGTCGGGCCCCGAATGTTCATGGTCCAGTTGTCCCCGTCCCAGTTGTAGTAGAACAGCTTCATGTCGGGCCTATATGATTGGAGTTTCTTCTCTATTTTCGTGAGGAAGTCCGCTTTTTTCCTCTGCCACCATTCTTCATATTTTGGAAATATGTTCTTTGATGATGCCCACTTGGCAATTTCTGCGGGAGTTTTAACGGCTGCAGGGAATTTCTCGCCTGTCTCACTGCAGAAGAGCTCCACGTCAAACTTGCTGAATCCCATCTGGAGGCGTCCACAGCGGCTCCTGAAGAAAATTCCGCATAGTTGGGGATATTCCTTGTAATATCTCCCGACCAGTTCATCAATCAGCTGCGAAACCTCCTCCCAGGTCGCTGGATGGAGAATATCCGCCCCCCAGTCGGAAAACCGTACTGGTTTTGCAATTTTGCCGTTCGGGTCAATTACTTTTGCCTCATCTGGGAGCAAGCTGGAACCGCCATATTCAATCCGGGGTGCCATTTTTATTCCTGCCTTGGCGGTCGCTTCAAGGAAACGCTGATATACGAGATGTTCCTTGCCGTCCCTGGCGACTGCAGCCCATCCGAAAGGTTCCATGTTATTGTAACCGAGCTTAGTATCCCAGTAGGCCATGAACTGCCATTTGAGTATTACGGGAGATATCATGTTCAGTCCCATGAACCTCGACATCTCGGAGACTCCTTCGGGATCTATCCGGGGTTCGCGTTCCCAATCCGCCGCAAGTATCCTCTGGGGAAGCCCCTCAGGAAAATTTATTCGGGGGTAATGCTCCTTAGGATTTCCTATTTCATAGAGCTTTATTTCAGCAACAGCCGGCCCTCCCTTGAACTGGCTCTTCGGATATCCCCTGAAAGCCCCATTCGTATCCATGAAGAAGACCCAGAACCCGCGCCCGGAGGGATTGTCCCCGTAGAAGCCCCACTGCCCGTAAGTAGTGTCATCCAAGGCGACAATATTGTCATAATTTTCATATTTCCCGCTCAACGGGTAATTGTCGAACGGATCTTCCGGGGAAACTCCGTTCTTCCAGCCGGGACAGGAGAAGTTCCAGCCCGTTTCAATCTGCATGGGGACATACCGGGGCTTGTCCTCGGGATATACGACTCTTAAAAGATACAGGCTTCCTGGCTTCAGCTGTCCGCGCCCAATCCTGTAGCCGAACCATTCACTGTTACCCGCTGTTCGGCATTTCCTGCCAAGTATTTCCTCGACATCAATGCCTTTTATCCAATTGTAGTAGTATAGGCTTCCCAGCCAACGCCCCCAGTTTATGCCGCCTTCCTTGTATGGATGATCGTCTTTCTCGGGATCTGCCGCGCAATCGATCCTATCAACAAGCCTGAGCCTGCCGTAGGGAGTCTCCTCGAATGCCTCCTGGAGCGGTGCGAGTTCTTTTGCGTCCCTGCTGGCATATGATATGTTGCTGATGCGCCCCCCTCCTGTGAAGACGACGTTGCCGTCGGCGTCCTTCAGGACCGCGAGATATTCGAAGAATTCAGAATAGTACAGCTGCCTTGTTCCTTCCTTGTCCAACCTTATAGTTCCAACAAGCATCCCGTCCTGGTTTTTCACAACTGGTACTTCGCCTGTCTGCAGCCGGCGGAAATTATAGTCTATAAGGTCGTATTTGAGCTTAAGCCCATCTGGAAGCTCAATCATATTGCCGGGAAACTGAAATGATATTTCCATGGAAGACGGCGGTCGTATTCCGAAATCAAATGTCTGCGGCGGCTCCGGCTCACCCTCGGTTTTCAGGACGACGGACAATATTCCTGGCACAATCTCCGGAACCTCGAGTATGGTGGTCCTGCTATTCTCAAGGCACAGGCTTATCTGGTTCAGCGCTCCATATCTTATGTTTTTTACCGTTATGAAGAAACTCTTGTTTACAGACTGCTGCGGACACTTTTCGCCGTTGAACCACAAGGCGCCCCTGACAGGATTCCTGCAGGTGAATTCCAGAGGCATCCCCTGCCATTCGGCAGGAATGAAGATATTCCTCCTGATCCATGTCCTGTCGGCAGGCTCGATCCCCTGTGTCTTCCATTTTCCGCCTGCAATTATGGAACTCCAGGAGGAATCATTGAAATCGGCCTTGAACCAACCATTTTTTTCTCCTTCGTTATTTTTATCTGGACAGCAGTTCCAGAAATCTCCGAGACTGACCGGTGAAAAATCTATCCTGGAGAAAGCCTTGGACATCCTGAAGCTTCCGACCTTGAAATCAGAAAACGAAATTTTCCCGGGTGTCCTGAGGGAGTTGCTCAAGGTAGTGATGTTCAATTCGCCGATGCCTCTGAGGTTCTCGAGCCTCGGGTATGGTGGACGGGGATGATAGCCCGCAAGATAGAACATCGAAAACGGGAGGACCGCTTTTCTCCATTTCCCAGGCAATATGGCGACTCTGCCCCTATAGGTTGAATTTCCTCTTGGGAGGTCAATGAAAACATCCCCCTGGGTTTCTTCAGCATTGTACCAGAAGGATATATAGCCGTAACCATGTACATCCCATACATCGCCATTTTCATTCTTCTCCAGCGGACATGTGAGTCTTTCACTTGAGGCCTGGGGAAAACCTATTTCCGCAACCAGTACGTTTTTTCCGTTGAACGCATTCTCCTGGAATGATGTTTTGATGCGGCTGTTGCCTACATGGCCATGACTTTTCCATCTGCCGATATTCCTGCTCTCGTTGCATGAGAGTTCCATTTCAGGGACTGATTCATCCTGGTTGCCTTTCTTCATGGCCGACCTCGGAGGATTTTGAACAACAAGTTCGGCCCTGCCTTCAGTTAATCCCCCGCTTCCCGTATGGTCTTCAACTCTTATGGCTATAAGATTCTCTCCTACTAGATTAATTATGTTACCGGGGATCTTGTAGGCCCGTCTTACAAGCGGCGCCTTATTAAGACCTCCTATCCTAGTTCCATTTATAAAAGTGTCATCAGTATCGTCAGCACACGGAAGCATTATAACGATTTCTTTCCCACGCCAGTCCGCAGGAACTGTAAACTTATGCCGGTACCAGGCAACTCCATCATAATCATATCCCTGTTTTTCCCATGACATCGGAACCTTAATGGCTTTCCATGAGGAATCATCCAGACCAGGCTTGTCCCATCCCTCCTTGAGCCCGATATTTTCCTTGTCCGGTTTGAACTGCCAATCCCCCTTTACTTCAACTTTTACCTGAGCTGGAACAGCGGTATCTCCTTCGGCTCCAAATGAAAGATTTGCCGCACCCGGCAACAGGGACAGTGAAAGCATGGATACAATTATTGTACTGGAAAAGAAAAAACATTTCATCGTAAAGGCTCCTTGATTCCTATGAAAATATCAGGCCCATTCACACACAGATTTTACAGTTCAATTCGTTCGACGGTATTGTTCCTGCGGGAGCGTTCAGCGGCAAATGCCATCATGTGGCTCTCAAGGGAAACTTCAGGACCAGAGGACAGCAATGAAAAATCACGTGCCCTGACAGCCTTGACAAAATCCTTCATAAGTCCCTCATCGCCACCACCGTGTCCTCCAGTTATGTCGCCTGATTCACGATTGACGTCGAACTCGTCCGTTCTGCCGGTCAGGAAATTTGTCACCTTAATTATATTGCCATCGCCCCTGAGACATCCGAGGCTGCCGAATATATCTGTTTCGCGGTGCATCTTCGGGGTGAAAGCAGTCATCGTGAACGATGCGGTGGTCTCGTTTTCAAAGAGCATCGAGACGATCTGGTGATCTACTACGTCGTTGTCGCATGAGTAGACACAGCGCCCGTAAGGACCTTTACGCAGGGCCTTCTCAACTCCCACTGGAGTCATCTCAGTACAAATGACGCTCAGTGGCCATCCAAAGTTGCCATCGTTTACCATTTTCATGTAAAACGCCTTTGCGGAGTACGGACATTTGTTATCGGCCAATGGACAGTCAAGACACCTGGCTTCGGCATTTTTTGGCTTGTTTTCCTTCCGAAAATGCATCAGGGAGCCGAAGCTCGATATACGAAGGCATTTCTTTCCGAGGATGAAGAGCAGGATGTCCATGTCATGGCAGGATTTGGAAAGAATCATGGGGGATGACAGTTTTTCATTGCGCCAGTTTCCCCTGACGTATGAATGGGCCTGATGCCAGAATCCAACCGGTTCAATATGCCTGACAGTGGCGATCTGGCCAAGAACTCCGCTTTCAACGATGGCCTTCATTCTCCTGAAGTACGGGGTATATCTCAGGACATGGCAAAGCGCGAAGATGCTCTTCCTGCCCCTTGCAGCTTCTGCTATTTCACGGCAGTCCGTTTCATTGCACGCCATTGGCTTTTCGAGAAGGACATCATAATTCTTCTTGATGAACGCAATGGCCGGCTCCTTATGCAGGGAATCCTGAGTCGCAACGAGAACGGCATCGGCCAGCTTTTCCTTCGCGGCCATTTCCCTCCAGTCGGAAAAGACGCTCTTCGCAGGAATCTTGTGTCTTTTCATGGCTTCATCCCTGAACCATTCTCTCGGTTCGGCAACGGCAACGACCTTCAGTTCATCCGGATGTTTCAACGCGTATGGGGCATAAGAGAGCAGTCCCCTGCTCCCAGCCCCGCAAATCGCAAGAGTAATAGGTTTTGAGCTCATAGTTAACCTTCCTAGTATTTAAGTTTAAACAACAGGTAACGCAGAATTCATCTGTCATACTTCCATCTTATGGCTATCGGGGCTCCACCCACTGGAATCTCGTCAAGTATGATTCGCTCCCCGAACTGTCCGGAGCGGACAGGAGGCGACAGTTTCACCGGCAGTTTCTCACCGGTGACCAGGTTCCTTATTTCAACAGGCATGATCCTGGGCGGACGCTCCCATATTATCTTCCCGAGAGGATCATTGAATTCACCGCCGATCCTTCCTCCCATCCAGACAAATGCCAGGATTGAATCTCCCTTGTCAAACCAGAACGCCTGAGGACTTCTTATGCGGAGGAACGGCTCCTGCGCCGGTGCCTGCCAGAAAAGGGCCGGCTTGGGATTCGTTCTTTCAACAATCAGGTTTGCGGGAGGCTTTTCCAGATGGGTCCAGCTGTCTCCGAGAAAGCCGATCAGGCGACGGACGGCATGGTATGATTGTTTTTTCTCATAATCCCTTTTTTCATTCATTATCAGCCCGAAGTTGTGCTCGCCGTTGTAGCGATCCGTCCCGTCGTCCATGAAATCGTAGATGCAGGGGGATTGGACGCCGGCAGCGAAAGCGAGGACAAGACTTCTGACAATATACGCGGCCTGTGCCTCCTGCCTGTATCCGGCAGGCCAACCGGGATGCCTTGAATGGTCGAAGGTGGAAAATCCGAATTCAGTCGCGTATGTCTTGAACCCGCGCTTGAGATGTTCCTCCGCATACCTGCGCGTCATTTCAAAGAGGGATATGAAACTATGGTCGTCGTCTGCCACCGAAACTCCATCCTGGGAACTGATGCGTCCGCCGCCGTAGGGGATAGTCTCGGGGGGAAATATCACTGGATAGGGGTGATGGCTGACACCGTCTACATGCTTGAACGACCCAGCTTCATTTTCAATCATATTGAAAAACTGCGGTTCGCCGGTGTTTGTAATAATCGGCGTTTCCGCATCCTCCTCCCGTATGTCCTTTGCGGACATGGCGAGAAGTTCGCAGAATTTATCCCTCCACAACGACGGGGATTTTCCACTCCAGCTGCCACCATACTGTTCGTAGAATCTGAAGTTCGTAGGCTCGTTCCATATCTCATATGCTATGATGTTCCTGTCCTTCAATTTCCCGGCCATGAACTTCGCATACTTGGCGAAAGCGGACGGATCAAGCGGGTTTTCATATATCGGATTTCCATAGCAGAGTAGCATGATAATGCCCAATCCCGCATCGGAGGCCTTGTCAACCCATTCCTGGTATACTTCCGGGATTTTATAAATGCCTTTCTTCTTTTCGACCTGATGCCAGTGGATTTCCTGCCGGACAATTTTTATTCCCGCCGCCTGGATGAGAGGGAGGAGATTTTCCACCTTCCAGCCGTTATCCCTGCTCTGGAAATGTGTACATACCCCCACGCACTTGTCCATGCGTTTCAAGAGATTCTTTTTCTGTCCGGAACGGTTCATTGCACTTCCCCGCCGCATGCTCCTGCCACGGAAACCGATGCAGCTTGAACATGATCCCATTTCGAGATCCTGTAGCGTTTTATCCGGCAATTTGAACGGATTTTGGCAACGCCTTTCCCAGCCGTCCGATCCCAGGACAGCTCCATCCAGCCTGAATCGCCATTCTCATAATTGAATGTTGTACCATCGTCGATGCAAAGTTTGAAAGGCTCCGGATTATCGCCAAAGGCCAAAACCGTCAAATTAAAACAGGTGTCCTTGTCTATGGATTCATTTGTACTGGACAGAGGCAGGATTGAATTTTCCTTGACAAAAATTGGGGTTTCATCAAGCTTAGGACTGATTTCATATGTGGCATTTCCCTGGAAGAATTTCCTTGTATTGAAATCAAACCACCCGCCGGACGGCAGATAGACTTCCCTCTTCTGCTGTTCTGCAAAGAGCGGAGCTGCAAGGATGCTGTCGCCGACAAGATATTCATCGTCTATCTCCCGGCATTTCAGGTCGTCAGGATAATCTAGGACAAGGGCGCGGAACGGCGGTATGCCTTCAAGATGATACCGTAAAAAAGCGGAATAGAGATAGGGGACAAGGCTCATCCTGAACTGGAATATCTTTTTCACCACAGCTATCAGGTCCTTCCGGTCTCCCATAAGCTCACCCCGCTGATTTTCCGCCCGCCTGAATTGCTTCCATGGAGGGTGGACCATCGTCCATGCATTGACCAGCGCCAGCGGGGAAAGGACTGCGGTCTGCAGACGGTGGATAAAATCCTCTTTAGAGAGCCCGTGCTTCACTTCAGGCGCCCAAAGCATTCCGGAAAAACCGCAGTTTACAAGGGCCCTCACGAATTCCCGGTGATCATACAGATCGCTGTACAGGACATACGGATAAGGGGCGGAAAAACAATGGGACGACCGGACTTCCCCGTAGCTGCGGATATTGTTCCTTATGTAGACATCGTCTATCGTCTTCTGATACAGGATTCCAAGAAGGGAATGCATCTGTTCGCCATCCATCCCTCCGGGGAAGGATGAATTCTCAGGGAACGACCACGGGGATCTTATGTAGTCGGAATTGTCGCACTCATCAAGCTTGAAGCAGGATATGCCATTCCTGACAAACTCCTTCTCGTGATAGTCCGCAAATATTTTAGCCGCCTTTGGAATTGAAAAGTCCGGAACCAGGCCGTTGAAAACAAGATAATCTCCGGAAAACGGCCTGAGCTTCCCATAGACAGGAGATGAAGGATTGACAAAGGCGTGCTCCCACAGGCTAATTTTGTATCCCAGCTCCTTCAATCCTGCCCTCAATCTGTCAGGAGACGGGAACCGCACTTTGTCCCATTCATAACTGCAGGAATATGCCTTGGACTGCCATCCCGGTTCGAGACCGAATACGTCGCAGGGAATATTGTCATTCCGGAAACTTTCACACAGCTGTATCACCTGCTCCTGGTCGAGCTTTGTATATCCCCGATAACGAATGCCAAGCGCCCATATGGGGGGGAAGCAGCCTCCGCCGGAGAAGAGGATATACCGCCGCAATGCGTCCAGCACTGTATCACCGTAAAACAAATATATGTCAATCCCCTTTGCAGAGGGGATTTCCATGACGACCTTCCTGCTTTGAGAATCCGATCCTCCATAAAGCTCCTCCGTCCTGTCGCTAAGACAACCGGCTTTGCCTCCGCCGGAATTCCTACCAGAACTTCTTTTCACATGAGTCCCGCAGTAGAAGACGGCATATCGCGCCGTGTCCACAAGGATTCCATAGCCTGCAGTTGAAAGATAATAGGGCACGGGGGCGTGGGTTTCGCCTGTATCGGATGGTGGATCCGAATTCACCCTTATCGTCCTTTTTTTGCCGTTCTGCCGGAATGATTTCATCTGTGAGCCGAATCCGTAGATGTCTTCGCCGGAGGACAGCGGAATTTCAAGCAGGCATCCCCTGCTGGTTTTTCTGAATTCAATACAGTCTATGTCAAGATGACTTTTTTTCGGGACAGGCATCGATGATAGGATTCTATCAGATGCCGGCCTTTTGAAAAAAGAAGGTGTGAATTTTTCCGGGCTGCCAAAACGGAGCCTGACAATTCCAGGATAAATATCTTCGATTTCGGATTTTTTCCCTCTCCCGTCTTTTTTCATGGCAGATTACATCCCCAGATGGTGTCGGCATTATTGAAAAATCCCCGTGCCAGATATGGAGTATCCGGAGAAACAGTCAGTCCAAACTGGAGGAAATTCTGGAGGGGGAACAGCTGGACGCTACCGTCAGTGAAGCAGAAGTTATAACCCATCCGTCCGTCCTGGGCGAAATCGTAATGCAGATTCCCTGCATCGCCTCCTATTGAATCACTGACCAGAGGCATCAGGCAACTCCTGATTCTCTTGGCATAAGCTCCATAGCCGGGGGGTTTTGAAGGTATAGCCATGGAGCCAGGCAGGGAAGGCGAATAATAATCCCGTGTCGCATATCCGATGGACGTGTTACTCGCTGGACGCCATCGGGCCTCAAAGGACCTTTCCGGCTTCCACCAGCTTTCCAGGGGACAATAGAAAATCTCCGGCTTGACCACATAATCGTTGTCATATAACACGCCCAGCCTCACCCATTTCAACGGAGAACCAAAACGCGCGGAGTATGGATATCCTTCCTCCGGCTGCTGTGAAGGTATCAGCACCTTGAAGTCTATATAGTAAATGTTAATGCTTATTCCGATCTGTCTCAGATTGCTCTGGCATGAGGCGTTAAGGGCCATCCTTTTCGCCTTCTGGAGCGCAGGCAGCAGGATTGCCAATAAAATGGCGATGATTGCAATGACAATCAACAATTCAATAAGCGTGAAAAACGTTTTTTTCATCGCCTCCCCCTTATTTCCTTTCCCGCGATCTTGTGATTATGATCTCGGGCGGAATCCTTATACACTCAGATTTGTCAACCAAGCGGTCTTCATATTTTTGTATAAGCATCTCCACCATCTGTTCGCCTGTAGTGAAATTCTTCTTGTCAACCGTCGCCGGGGGCACGTAATGTTCCCATCTTGCCTCATTGCAGTCGCGCCAGTAGTTGTCATAGCCCACTATAGCCACGTCCTTGTTGGGATCCTTGCCATACATCCTACAGGCGGAGGCAACAGGAAAAACATCGCAGTCGCTTACAAGCATAATTCCATCAATCGGCTTCTTGGAGACAACATGTTCAACAAGATATCCGGCGTATTGACGGCACCTCTGCCTGAAAACATCCTCGTTGAATTCGTCCCTCGGAGCCAGGGAATCCATATAGACAGGAGGAATTGACTCAAGCTCCGCCTCCCTTACTGCCCTTTCATATCCGACATTGCGGTCTTTAAGCCAATAACTCTGCTTTTTCACGCACCAAAGCCGGAGGATTCTCCTGCATCCCTTTGAAATCAGGAATTTGGTCAATCCATACGAGCCTGCCTCATGATCTGATATTATGCGGTGATATTTTTCCAGATGTCTATCATTACCGTTTACTATCACGGGTATTTTGCATTCTTTTAAATAAGCAAGCGTCTTCAGCCATTCTTCAGATTCGGCCATATGGTGGATAGCGAGAACTCCCCTGGGGCGGCTCTTTACTATGTCATTTATGAACCCCGCATCATAATTGACATCATTCAGGAACATTGTATTGAGGTTTAGATGCCTGGCCCTTGAATTTATCCCAGCATCAACCGCCTCCATTTTCCCGCTATGCACAAACTGGTTGGTGTCGTCGACGCGGCGGCACAGTACCACGATTGTCTTTGACAGGAAATTGCTTTCACCGCGATTATCGTATGAAACTATCCTCCCCCTCCCTGCTTCCATCTTGATCAAGCCGTCCTCCTCCAGCTGCTTCAAGGCCGATCTTACAGTACCGCGCGAGACCTTGAAGCTTTCGACAATGCTGTATTCCGCAGGGACCCTGTCACCCTTTGAAAGCTTTCCGCTGGAAATCCATTCCCTGAATGTCCTGGCTATACGCATTCTTGGCGAACTGCTCATCAGCACCCGGGGCTCTTCTGCTATGATCACGGTATTCTCCTTATTCTGGTCAACACATGCAACAATATTTATTATACAATTATTGTGCATTAACTCCTATATTGTTCATTATATGTATATAATAGTACACATATTGATCATGTCAAGTATTTATTACTAGAATTTTTATTTTTAAAAGTAAGTTCAATCCGCCTGATTTCCCTAACATCGCCTGACATCTGGGCAAAGTTGCCCAGATGTGGAAAAAAGTACCATATCCCGTATAAGAAAGGATGCCGGCCGGGGGAACATCCGGGTTTCTGAGGAGAAAGACCCCGGACTTAATTCTTCTAGCGACGTCGAACTGTTTATCAGGTCCTTATCCTTCAAAATACTTCCTCTAGCAGGCAATAATTCATATCCTTAAAATGGATCTGGCAGATCCCCTTTACCAGTTTTCTGCAGGCTCGCCACTTGGAACAATCTCTCATGCTCTTCTTGATTTTGACGGAGGATGGCATTTATAATAGTATTTTATGCAAAACACCCGGTCAACAGTCCTAAACCTACCATCACCTTTTCCCAGCATCCTTCCACAGATGGAACATTTTCCCTCGTAACTGTCTATTTCATTCTCCTTGCTACTCGTATTACTGCCCCGGAGCCATTTTGTCTTTGAGGAACTGTTCTCCGTTTGAGTATTTACTCCCGGCTTTTTCACCTTGCAGCACCCCTTGGATCATGACATGGCATTCAAGACCGGCCTTGCCTGTAGCCTCCTTGAACTTCACCCCGAACAAAGGATTGTGTATCACTATTGACAAGGGAGTCTCCCCTGTCACAGGCCGGCTTGCGTGTTCATATGAAAGAAAGAGAGGGGAGTCCTTTGCATCAAGGTGCTGGACAGCAGACGATTCCCGGACTGCATTACTGAACTGAGGACCTTCCAATTCAGCCAGTGAATCCGCCCCGAATCTTCCGGGAAGACCTGTCCGCGGATTAAGCATGGCTTCACCTGCCCATTTTCGCAAAGTATCCGGATCCAGAGCTGTTTGTGCATCCCATCCCGCCGCTGCGAGTATTCGCGATGATTCCCACTCTACAGGATCTGAACTCTTGGGATTCACCATATCGTCATGAAGGGCCAGCCACACCGAAATACATCCTCCTGCTGAATAACCATAGGCGCATATGCGTATTTTGTCGATACCATATTTTCCCGCGTTATGGCGTAGGAACTGAATCGCCCTGGCGGCATCATGTAAGGCCTGGGGAAGCGGCTTTTCTGAAATAAGCGTATAATTTACTGCTGCAACAGATATTCCTGACTGCAGGAATCCCTGTGGATTCACCTCGTTCTTATCGCCATTATAAAAGCCTCCTGAATGAAAAAAGACTACCAGCGGAGCAGGTTTGTCCGATTTTGCCTGATAGAGGTCAAGTGTTTGATTAGTCCTGGATCCATATTTGACATCAAGTATTGTTGGAGCAATTCCTCCCGGCTTGATCTCCTTGCCTTGCTTCTTTTCCTCCTTTCCCCCGCCCAGAACTTCATCCCTGGCGATAACTCCGTCGCCGTTTACATCCAGGCGCTTGAAAAGCTCGTTGTCACCGGTGAACTCCTCCTTGGTAATCTTCATGTCTCCATTCTTATCCATGTTCCTGAATCTTTGTTCGAGATCTCCATCCGCCGAAAACAAAGATATCGTCGTAAATAAAAACGCTACGAATCCGAGATGCTTAGTCCAAATCCTATTGCATCCAACAGAGAATATATTCTTTTCACGGCTGTTATCCTTTCTCCTTGTTATATTTGCTTATTCGAGAACTTCAATTTCATATGCAAGGCATGTCCCGAACTCATTGAAGGTCGAGAGGTTATATTCAGCCCCTGTCATGTTGATCTGACGCATGGCACTTCCATCTATTTCCAACGGTTTTAATATTGTCTTCCTGTTGTTCAAGAAGGAAATATTCACAGTTGCTTTACCTTTGCGGACTAGAATGGGCAGAGTCCCCCAGTCCTCAAGAACTGTCCTGCTGGTTCCGCGAAATTTAATTTGGGAGTTTTGTGTGTCCTTAATATGCAATATTAAAATTCTCCTGCTATCAGGAAGGTTCTTTCCGTCCATGGAGGTGACTGAAATAACCGACTGGGCTTCACCGTTGGAGACAAAAACATACTGTCCCTTGGCTTGGGTATTTGCAGGCAGACAGAAACATTCAATTCTTTTAGAAAAAGCTTTAAAGCTTCCTTTAACGGCATCAATTGCAATCTCGCCAGTGTCACTTTCAAAGCTTTTTCCTTGGAAATCAATTCTTCCTGTTTTTTGAAGCGGAATTCCTTCGAGCAATTCCTGGAAACCGATGCCTGCCTTATAGTAAGCAACAGGCAAAGATGACATATTATCCAATCCACATGCAAAATATGAAGGGATGAGATTCATTTTATCACCGTCTTTGTAGATGACAGTTCCTATTTTTGAGTATAGGCCTAGTAAACTGTATTCCTTAGGATATCTCTCTTTCATTCCAGCCAGCGGATTTTCTTTTGAATCACGCAGGATAAACGGGATCGCCTTGGATGCCGGAGCAATATCTCCACGGAGGAACATCATGCATGCTATTTTCTCTGAAAGAATCCCGACGGGATCTGTAGCTATAGAGAATCTGTAGGTGGGATAGACCTTATCGAAGAAATAATCACGGGTTGAGTAGTCAAATCTATATATGGCATCCCAGTCCTGAAGTGCGGAATAGGCTCCCATGAGAACTCCTCCCTCGGCACGGTAGGAATTGGGGTAACAGTAGTTGTATTCAGTTACAGTGAAGGGTGATCCAAATATTCTTGACGGCATGATTGACCTAGGAGTCTCAGCCAGTTCTTTAATAGTACTTGTATTTTTATATTTGAAGGGCAACTGCCAATCCTTGTCGAGGAAAACAGGATGATCCCAGTATTGATGGTTGTCCACCACATCGAGATCCTTCCTTATGGCGCTCAGGCATATCGGCTCCATGAAATTCACATCGGAAACAATTGCCTTGAGATTTATCTCTTTGAAAAATAATCTGGCGTATTGAATCATATCGGAGTGAAGAGAAGAAAGAAACCGGACGAAAACCTGCTTTTTGGAAATGTCGTCTTTGACTTTTATATTATTCTTCTCAAGATACTCGGTGAATTTATTCTCGAACAGCCTTTTTGCTTCTGGTATTTTATCCCAAGAGTCATATATGGTGTCTTCATTGAGTATGCCTACCTGGAAAAGTGCTGGATCTTCGGCCCAGGTCATGCCTGTGTATGGATTTTTATGGGTCAGGAGGTTCCTGCTGTATTCTTTCCAGTTGTTCCTGGCGTTTTCCGACACCAGGCAGAAGTATTCAAAAGGTATTCTAATGTCCTTGTCAATTTCAGGAATATCTCCAGCTTTTATAAGCCTATCAGTATAAAGGTCGATAGTGATGTAGATTCCCTTATTTTTAAGGCAGAAGAATAGATAGTCCAGTTTGTCCTGCATGTCAGCATCTATTTGCGTAGACTTCAGCGGTGGCTGACTTCCAAGGAATTTATCAATATGATGCAACCTTACTGAATTATATCCACTTCTTGAAATAGTCTCAGCAACCTGCTCGCATTTTGTCTTTGATAGGAAATTTGCCTGATAGCATAAATTACAGCCGAATAATTTAACCCTGGTTCCCGGTTTGCTTTCAAATTCAAAGCAGCCGTTTTTGACTACGATGCGCCCATGCTTGCCGGCAGGGCCATCAAGAAGGCTGGAAAAATCAAATATGCTGTCCTTCTTTATACCGAGCTTATGGTTGAAAGGCTTCCATTCATTATTCTCTATAATAGTATATTCTTTGACTAACGGTATGCTGTCACCTATTGAAACTCCGACAACAATCCAGACTGCTTTCCCGGTACCAGTGAATTTTAATTCCTTAATTGGCTTGTTCTCCAGAAGAAATTTCGAAAGATGCAGGCCAACGGTTGAACTGTGATTCTCGCCCTGCCAAGCAACTATTCCGTTTTCCAGGTCAAACGGTTGCCACCAGTTTGCAACGTCTTTCCTGTTTACGACGGACAGTTCATGGGAGCTTCCATCCTCATATACCACGACTATTGTCCCGATGGGCTCAATATCCTTTGGAGGCCAGGCTATGCCATGGAGAAGATACAATGCCTGAGCTTTCTCCAAGTTCATGGGGATGCCGAGCCTCCTTGATGAAGTAATCCCGCGAAGGTCCAGCAAAAACCATGCATGCCTTGCCATTGTTTGAATCAGGATCTATGATCTTGAAGGGTACTGAGCAAAGGGTTATGAGTCCGGGTTTCATGCAGGAAAGGTCGTTTGCCGGCCCCTGATCAGTCCAGCCACCTTTGCCGTCATCCGGAACATCATCCTTAAATCCCATGTTCGCATACTTTTTTAAATCTATGCATCTGAAAGTGTTTTCGATTAAGTTCAACTTGAGCTTAAGCCTGCTCTCTTTAATTCCGCCGGAAGACGGTAAAAGATTTATTTTTATTGAAAACATATCGGTCTTATATGCCCGGTCATCGAAAACACCTGCTTCATAATCACCTTCAATAACAAGGGTTTTTCCCTTCATGGGAATCGTTATTTTATGTATTTTCCCCATCTGGGATATTTTTTCCCCTGATAATTTATCAGGCAGAGACAATTTGTTATCCCCTAAGAATATTTCTTTACCGGCAAAAACAGGTGCAGGCAAGACGAGAGATAGACAGACAAGCCTAGAATTAACAGGTTCCTGGGACTGAAGATTTATTTCATACTCAAAAGATGATGCGTTGACAGATGAAATCACCAGATTTGTGTTGAATGAACCAATGCCATCCTTCAACTGCCAAATCCCTTTGACTTGCAATGAGGCGTCTTTTTTCAGGGGATATCCGGGCTCGGCCTTCAACGCACCCCATTTCTGATCGGAGTATTGCCACTTGTCGCTCCAGTGGGCGAGGAACACCTTTATTCCATCCTGCATTGAAACAACTCCTGATGAATCGCAGGAAACACCTTCTATGATTTTTTCATCAGCCCAAAGACTTATGGCGGCAATTCCGAGTACCAAAGGAATAAGATTTTTGATTCCTGTCATTTTCCTCCTAACTGCTGTTTTCATATGCATGATTGTTCCAGGGGTATCAGGTCAATTCCCTTTTATGGAAATTTCCACAATAAAATGATCTATAGCCCATACAGGGCGTACTTTCCATTCCTTCCTGTTATTCCATATTCGAAACCTATGTTCCTCAGATCATTCCTGTTGTAGGTGTTGACATGCCCATCCCAGAGAACTGCATTCGCCCTGCCGCTGTGCCTCAAGGTGACACCTACCTGTACAGTAGCGGGATTCCATGCCTTCCTTGGATTCACATAATGCTGGTTCTTGTCTCCAATATGCCAACTGTCAGCGACAAAGCATCTCATCGCCGGCTCTGCTATTCTTGTCAACATCCTGTATTCAATAAAATATCCTGAACCAAAATCAACCGGTATTATGGCGTATTCCCCTCTTGCAATGGAAGGACCTAGATTATATGGCGATGTTATCTCCCTGTCGACACCATAGCAGCGGTTCCACTGGCCTGCCTGCCATCTGTAGGGACTGTCCGAAGGACATACTGCAACGTCAGCCGGTTGTTTCATGTATTCCTCCCCCAGCATGAACACCCAGCTTCTCCAGCAATTGAGGGTAGGATTATAAATCAATGGAAGGTATCCCTGCTGGTCTATTGCGTATGTATATTCGGAAAGATATGACTGCCTAAGATTGCTGTAGCACACTGCAGATTTCGCAGCTTCCCGCGCACTCTGGAGTGCAGGCAGAAGAAGAGACAGCAGTATTGCGATGACTGCAATTACGACCAGCAGTTCAACAAGTGTGAATACTTTTGGAATTCTTGATTTCAAAACAACCTCATAGAGCAATCCGCATGTAAATTCATGCCTGTTATCCAATATTGTGGTTCAGGGAATCCTCTCATAATCGCCTATTCCAAGTCCGCAGGCGTGTCCATCGCAATAGACAACGTTGCCCTGGTAGCCATGTGAAGTAAATGTCATATACGTAATTATGTTCGATCTTATGAACCAGTTGTTGTAGCGATCCCCGACGAGGGGCCATTTATCCAATGATGGGCGTGGAATGGCTGAAATCTTGACTGGCTTGTTCACATAATCATTCCAAACCAGGCTGCCAGTTGTGTTCGACGGAATGGTTGCATTCATTCCAATCCCAGGCGTCCAGGTGGTATATTGCTCGACGGTAGAACATCTGAATATGGACTGTGCCATCAGGGCTTCAGTGGCTGTTTTTCCTGTGTCATGGGAGTAAAGAATCATATGCCAGAAATCGCCTGAGGTCGAATCGATCTGCCGCAACGGCGGCCAGAAATCCGAGTAATCAGTGCCATATCCCGCAAAAACAATATATGTCTGTTTCATGTTGCTAAGGCAAAGGGATTGGTTTGCTTTTTGTTTCGCGGCTTTCAGGGCTGGCAGAAGAAGGGCTGCTAGTATCGCTATGATCGCAATTACCACTAGTAATTCTATAAGTGTAAAGTTTCTGCCAGTACCGGGATTCATGCGATACCGCTCCTTTCCTTCTCAATTTCTATCTGAAGCCTGCATAACTCGTCAATCTTTACCGTCGCCTCCTCGGGATCCATTCCGCCGAAGACCGACATCCTGAAATACTTCTTCATGATAGCATTGATGGCAAACATGACGGGATGTGGCGTTGGGATTATTCCGGTTGCCAGCGCCTGAATGAATGGCGCCCATTTCATATCCTGCCCCTGCCTGCTGAAGACATTCTTGTTTGCTGCTAGAGATGAAAAGATCCCAACCAAACGTTCCTGCACATCTTCTTCACAGGTAAGATATTTTATGAAGTCCCATGCACCACGGATTTCATCTTCGGATGAGGAGCCACCGCTGGCAATGGCAAGTTCATATTTCCCAACCCTTGAAACTGAACCATTGTTTTTCTCACATGGGGGAATGGGGACAACTTTCACTGGAACATCGGACCCAAGCCTTTTCTTCTGGGAATACATCCAAGTTCCTCCTGTCAGCGTAAACAACGTCTTCCCTGAAAATATTGGATCAGGCTGATGGGATGTCAGGATCATGTTTTTTTTCAGCAGGTGCAGATCCCTGAAGAACTTTAGCCATTTCACCCCGGAATCGAATGAAAAGTTTATCTTACCTTTATCGTCGAATATGAAATTATTCCCTCCTGACAGCGTATAATAATACGAACTCGGTAGCAGAAAACCGTCAAAGTCGCTTAAGAATGTCGGGGCGATCTTCCTCTTGCGGTTTTCACCGGTGGCTTTGCACCAGTGCAGTATGTCGTTCCAGTCCGAAGGCCCTCTGTCCGCATCTAGGCCAAGCAGTCCTGCGTATTCACGGTTGAACATGAATGCATCAACACCGAGATGCATCGGAATCGAATAGCATCTTGTCCGTCCGGTCCTGTCATTTCCCCAATGGCAGTAATTATTGTTCACAAGGCTCATGACTTGGGTGAAATCGGAAAATTCATCGAGCGGGACTAGTATATCCATGGGGGAAACATAACCGGCATAGGGCCAATATATGATCTTCACACCTGGAATACTGTATGAGGATGAAACCACGTTGCCCTGTATTTCCTTAATCGAGATATCGACTCCGGGAGTTTGTCCCGCATATCTCGATATCTCATCCTTGAAGAAGGAAATCATTTCCACTCCGGGTAGATGAGGGGTGACAAGCAAAGTAATTGAAATCCTGCTTTTACTAGTCGAGATAAATGTACCTCTTCCAACGTGCCTTGTAACCTTGGAGTTTTCCTTCAGATGGTTCAGCGCCTTCTTGGCCGTTATGCGGCTTACCTTGAATATGCCACATATTTTCCTTTCGCTGGGGAGACGTCTTCCCGACTTCCTGTAATGAACATCATTCAGGAGCTGGTTCGCAATGGCAATGTACTTGTAATCTTTCATATTATACCCATTAATATATCCATTTATAATTATTATATTACCATATAGCATATTTGTCAAGTACATGTTCTAATGTTTCCATTAATATATCCATTGCATGATGATATGACATAGGGATAATGAGGTATAATTCCTTGTCAAAGAATGAAATTTCTCTTGGAAATAGCAAGGATGATATATCAATTTGCCAACCTGGCAGATTGAAAATGCAGGAATATGTGTTTACTATTCGGCGGAATTGTCAAAAGATAGGCGAAACCGTCTTTTAGCATTTGTTCGTTGAGCATGATAAAGCTTTTGTTTTTATCGAGGATGCAGGCATAGGCGAATATGCGGCCGTATTTGTCGAACATCTGGGCAACTTTGCCCAGACGTTGACCTTCCCCTCTATCCCCTGCCCCCGACTTCTGCCTCTTTCTGTGCAGAAGTCCCTCATCCCCTCTTAATTTTGCCCATTATTCGGGTATAATATATAGGTAAGGACTTAGCCCTTGTCCCTTGCAGATACCCACCCATTTAACCCCAGCATAGGAGATTTCCCCATGGACTCCAGCAATTACAGGTTCCACAGGATCCCCAAGCGCGACGGCACGATGAGGATCATATCCGAGCCAGTGCCGGAGCTAAAAAAGAAGCAGCAGGGCATACTCCGCTGGCTCACCGCCCGAGGGATACGCCCCAGCTCATACGCCCACGGCTTCGTGACCGGGCGTTCGACGGCCACACATGCCAGATTGCACGTCAATAAGAAGGTAGTCATTAAAATTGACCTGAAGGACTTCTTCGGATCTACGAAGTCCGGACAGGTCATTACTGCTTTGATGAAGGCCGGACTGCCGGCAGCAACCGCAAAGGACATCACGAACACATGCACTCTGGATGGCGCTCTTCCAACAGGAGGACCTACGAGCCCGATGCTTTCAAATCTCGCGGTGAAGGGTATGGACGTTAGGCTTGCCGGGCTCGCAAAGAATTATGATGCCACTTATTCACGTTATGCAGATGATCTCTGCTTCAGCTCGGACAATCCGAAACTGAACGAGATGCTTCCTGCAGTAAAGTTCGTCATTGAGCAGTGCGGCTACACCTTGAACGACAAGAAGACCCGCGTCATGCGTAAAGGCCGCAGGCAGATCGTCACCGGGATTGTCGTGAACCGCAAGGTAAACATTCCCAGGAAGCTCAGGCGCAATATCCGCGCAGGGCTGCACAACATCAAGATGGCGCTGCTCAACAGCCAGCCCTATGATGAAAAGCAGTATGAAAGCCTTAAAGGGATGGCCGCGTACTTCCAGTCGGTGAACATTGATGCGACACGAAGCTTCAAACAGGACATCAGGGAGATCGAAAGGCTCCTTGAGGTCCGTTCAGTAAATTTAAAGATGAATATCGCAGCTTAGTTTCAAAAACAAGTGTCTTGGCAACATGCCGTCTATGCGTGAACTGTCTTCGGATAATTCATAGTAGGCGCGAACTGCGGCGCAACGCCACAGCGTTCCAATCAGGTTATGCCTGTTCAATGGTCTTCCGGGTCCCCGGAACCGCTTACCGCGTCACTGCCGAAGCGCAGTCACGCGGACGCTCATCCGGGGACCGCTCCCAGACTTATGCAAGATACTTCATTCAAGAAAACAAGGGAGGAACTACGTTCCCCCCAGTGGCTTGGTATTGTGCTTTCCATTGATTCTCATGAACTACTGGAAAACACCGGGCGGTGCAACATCGCCATCGGATGAACAGTGAAATCCTGTTCAAAGTTCTGCGGCTATGGATCCAGGAATGGGATTTCCTGGATCCGCCGCCCGCAGAAGGCAAGCCACCCCTGCCCTAAAAAAGAAAGGAAACTTCCCATGGACGAGATTCTGATCACAGGCGGCAAGGTCGTACTGCGCTCCGTGCAGGAGACCAGGTCCGTCACAGTCGATGACTTCTACGAGAGCCTCTCGCAGTCTGCCGGCATAAGGACGCCGGTACTTCCCGAGAGAGTGGTCTTCTACGCTTCTAAGAATGAGAGGAAAATCTATCTGACGCACCAACAGCCAGCTGTGAAGGAGATCGATGTGAGGACGGTGGACGACACCATCAGGGAATATTCGCTGTCATTGCCGCATGTCTACTTCATGCATGTGTATTTCAACTCAGCGATGGAGAACCTCTATGTCTACTGCTCGGGTGTTTCGGTCAATGACACAGCCGATATGCTGTGCAGGCTGCCGCTGAAGAACATCCATGACGACGGCCTGGTGTGCATAGGCGACGACCTGAAGTTCAGCCTTGAAGGCCGGCTCGGTGACAAGATCGCCGGCACCGAGAACTTCTTCTGGGAGTCGAAGTTCAACTCCGACCTTGACGACAGTTTCCAGAAAGCCCTGCCGGAGGTATTCAAGCAAGGCAGGAGTCCGGCAGAAAGCGCGGACCCTCTTGCTGTATGGGAGCGGCTCAGCAGCGACAGCGGCTTCAAGGTGTCGGAAGTGAAGTGGAAACCTCTGGCGAAGCTCAGCGAGATCGCCACAGATCTCCTGGAGGGCTGAACAATGGAAAGGATCAAAAAGGCCTTGGAAAAGGTGAAGAACTGTCCGCTTACGCTGGACAGCGCCTTCAGAAGGTTCTTCGAGAAGGATACATTCCAGCTCAAGGATTTCCGTGGCTCATTCGAGGAGATGATGGCGGCGCGGCTGACCATCCACCTCAGGGAGGAGCGCAGCTGCATCAACCAGGAGATCGAAGAGGAGGAATTCGGAAAGCTGGCGGCAGTGATCAAGCGCTGCCCTGACAAAACAACAAAAAGGAAAGGATCTGAAAATGCCGATACCAGTGTTCAACGCAGGACAAGGAGAACCTGATGCCCCGTCGTACATAGTCGGGAAGGACGGATTCTATCTTAAGAAGAGGACGCCTCTCTACGAATGCACTGTCAAGGTGCCGGAGCTGCCGGACTATCCTGAAGTCAAAGAAAATGTCAACTGGACGGCAACGAAGCTGCCCTGGGCCCTCATTGAGAGCACCTTGGAGTTCTTCCGGGCCGTCTACATGAAGTACCAGGGCGAGGCCATCGTGTTAATCACGCATGACAGCGGTATCTGGGACATCAGCGTGCCCAAACAGATCGTGCAGTCCGCGCATTTGAAATATAAAAGCGTGGACAAAGTCACGCCTGCCGGCACGATACACTCGCACTGCAACATGGGCGCGTTCTTCTCGGGGACCGATGACAATGATGTGGCCAGCTTCGACGGGCTGCACATCGTGCTGGGCAGGATCAGCCAGCCGTTCCCCGAGATAGCAAGCGCCGTGTATATCAACGGCAGGATGTTCGAGTGCAGGCCGCAGGACATAATCAGCGACATGCCCGGCCACACGAATGGAAAGGCCAAAAGGCATCCCTGGCTGAAGCATGTGAAGCCTGCTGAAAAGGAATTCCCGTTCAACGAGCATGATCATGAACTGGATTTCCCAGGCCGTGATGCAGAGTTCGGAAACAGGATAATTGAAATGGAGGAATTCTGATGACTGCTGAGAGGAGGCTCACAAAGAAGATGAGGGCTGCATATCTGAAGTCGCCGCTGCGCTGCCCGTGGTGCAGGTCCGGCGACATAGACTCGGTATCGGAACTGAAAGCTGATTCCGGAGAGGCCAGGCAGTCGGCGAGATGCAGCAAATGCGGCAGATGCTGGACCGAATTCTACAAACTGGCAAGGATACAGGAGGAGATATGAAATAATGGACCGTCTGCTAGAAAACATAAAGGAGGAATCATGGCTGACTACTATGGATATGCGAGGAGCAATTATTTCCGGGTGAAGGACATGGCCAGGTTCAAGGCCGCAATGGACAAGTGCGATGTCAGGATCATCACCGGCGTCGGCAGGGGCAGGAAGGGCAAGGTGGCCCTGCTGGCGACAGGCGAGGCGGGCTGGGACAGCTCATATGTCGACGGCAACGGCAAAGAAATCAACTTCAACATCATCGACATCGTGGCCCCGCGTCTGGAGGACGGCGAGGTGGCGGTCTTCATGTCCATCGGCTATGAGAAGCTGCGCTACCTGGCCGGGGATGCCTTCGCAATAAACAACAGGATGGAGTGCGTGTCAATATGCCTGTCGGACATCTACAGCGATCCCAGGGTGAAGAAGCTCGGCAGGAACATAACCAAGGCGGAGTGCTGACATGGCGAAACCGATAGAAAGGAAACTGTCCAAAAAGGCCATTGCCCGATATGTGGAGTCCGGCGGGAAGCACTGTCCTTACTGCGGAAGCCGGGGAATATGGGGTGTTGGATCTGCGGCGATAGGCGCCGGAGTCAGCGCACAGGAGACCAAATGTACGGACTGCGGCCGTTCGTGGGATGACATCCTCAAGCTGTCTGGAATATACGAAAGACACCCTGGCTGACAAGGAAAGGACAGGTGTTAAATGCACATAGAGGAAATAGAAAAATGATGACGAGAGCAAAAATGACAAATGCGGACGCGCCTGCTGGTTCGGACTGCAGGCAGTGCGAAGACGCCTATGGCCGCAAAATTGAATGCGATGCCTGCGGGCATCTGTTTTCAAGGGAGGATGTCGCCAGGGCCAAAGACGGAAACATATGCAGGAAATGCATCGAAGGAAAGGATAGGAAACATGCCAAAGATTCTCAAGGACAAAGAAATGATCGACATCATAAGGCGCGCGCCGCAGGAGCTGGATGATACGGACCATTACCAGAAATTCCTGGAGGCGCTGGGCGACCTGATAGCGGAGCATTTCGGAGGCGCACGCGGCACCGTGACCAATGATCCCGGCGACGGGCTGGGCTACACGTGCGGGTTCCATATCAATGAGTGCGTGCCTGCGGACGGAGGCGTCTACAGGAAGTACGACAGGGACGTGACATGGAAGGATGGGAAGGAAGAACAATAAACCAATGGAGGCATAATGTCGAAACTGATAATAATCGGCCTGGGCGGAATCGGAGGCGCGCTGGCCGAACCCCTGGCGAGATATATGGCGCACAGCGATGGAGGAAAGCAGATCCTGCTCATTGACGGCGACAGGTATGAAACCAGGAACGCCGACAGGCAGCGCGTGACTGGCGATGAGATCGGCCAGCACAAGGCGGATGCATGGGCCAGAAGATTGTCGCGGATGTTCTCCGGCTTGGATATCAAGAGCGTCACGGACTATGTCACGCCGGCGAACATTCAAAGGATGATCCTTGCGGGAGATACCGTGATGCTCTGCGTGGACAACCATGCGACGAGGAACCTTGTGCAGGAGCACATGGTAAGGCTCAGGGACGCCATACTGGTGTCCGGAGGCAATGACTACACAGATGGCAACGTGCAGATCTTCGTAAAGAAAAAAGGGCGTGTTTTGACTGCTCCGATAACGAAGCATCATCCGGAAATAGCTTACCCACGGGACCGGAGGCCTGACGAGATCGGCTGCGACGAGGAGATCCCGCAAAGTCCGCAGCTTGTCTTCACGAACTTCATGGCGGCGGCAGTGATGATGAACGCATACTACAAGATCATGGGCGGAGCAACCCTGTCGTATGGCGAGGTGTATTTCGACATCGACAAGAACATTGCAAGAACAGTAAAACGCGCGGCATAACAAGGGAGGAGCAATAAGATGCAAGTCATGGAGGAGGAGAAAAACCTGATCGGCGGACTCATGATCGGCACTGAGAACGAAGTCGTCACGAATCCGTATTCCGGCAAAAGCGTGGAGCTCTGCCCCGAGGCGGTCGCGCTATACGACCTGATAAAAGGCGCCGAAATGATCGGCGATTATGAGAATGTCGAGACAGGCCTGGCGATATTCAGCAGGAACTGGCCCGATGCGTACATGGTCCTGCTGGACTGATGACTTCGGATTCAAAAGCAAAAACACAGGGAGGCCTTATGAAGCATTTTCTCTAAATAACCGGGATGTCCAATATCCTGAAACTTTTTCGCGCACCGGGTTTTCAATGCAAAACTTGGGAGGTGCAGCGGGACCTTGCCCCGCATCAACGCAAGCGGCAGAAGCGTCAGCCACCTGGGAGGGACAGCCTCCCTTGTGCAACTTTTCAAAACCAGAGCCGCCACGCATAACGCCGGCGGTAAAAACAAAAGGAAGGAAATAATACAATGCCAAAGCTGATCTGCGGAGTGAACGAAATCGAACTCGAGGATCTCAACGGCAAGACCATCAACGAGGCCATCAGGAGCCATGGCCAGCTGCTGAACATCCCCAGGGACAACTGCACGATCCTCGTCAACGGCGATGAAACCAGCGACAAGGACACCGTCATCAACGCGGGCGACGAGATCGAATTCGTCAAGGAGTCAGGCGAGAAGGGACTGCGCGCGGCCTGATCCGGAAGGAACTGGAACACAGGCGGGGCTGTAATGGCTCCGCCTTATTTTTTACTGGAAGGAGAATTTAATTATGGCTGATGCTGATACAAAACCCCGCGGCTGGAATCCGCTCTTCGACATAAACCTTGCAATGATGCTGGGCGTCGCAGGGCTTGTGTTTTCCGTGGTGATGCTGGGGTTATGGTGGACATTGGTGATGGGTGTCCTGTACGTTTTATTTTACATAAGACGGAAGGCAAAAGGGAACACTACCGGGTTGGAAGCCGCCGCCTGGATCCTTTACTGGGTCATACTTATATTCTGCCCGGCCATGTTCGTCTTCGGAGGCGTATCCATGCTGCTGCTTGAAATAGGTTTCATCGGCAGGAGGGCGTCATGAGCGTACTTCTGACAGCTGGCGGGATCGGAATGCTGTTCACGCTGCTGGCATTCGGAATGGGCTGGACCGTGGCGGTGGCCGTTTTCTACGGGCTGCTCTACGTGGCACGGAAGGCCAAGGGGGATGTCTCTGGATCGCTGATGGCCGCGAGCATACTCTTCTGGATCATGCTACTGTTCAATCCAGGAGTGCTGTTCATCGGCTTCGTGTCGATGTTCCTGCTGGAGATAGGATGCAACACGGAGGAAAGGAGGGAAGATTAAAGGATTTGAAATCCTTTTTTTAGCTGGCATGGCAAACCCTGCGAGCATAGATATTTCTGGAATCCACGCCCCCCTCGCGGGGAGCGACTCAGCAAAGCCCCATTCCTTAACCAGCACAATCCGGTTTCAATCCACGCCCCCCTCGCGGGGAGCGACATTTACCGCCTGTTCCCGCTGTTCATTGGACACGTTTCAATCCACGCCCCCCTCGCGGGGAGCGACTCTGCATACTCCTGCTGTGATATCATCCAAACCCTGTTTCAATCCACGCCCCCCTCGCGGGGAGCGACGGACAGTTCCAACGGAAGCCAATCCGTTACCCTGTTTCAATCCACGCCCCCCTCGCGGGGAGCGACTAAATAGACGTATGAGAGCGTCGCATCTACCACGTTTCAATCCACGCCCCCCTCGCGGGGAGCGACCTCAGGGGCTTGTCAAATCTTGCGTCGAATACTTGTTTCAATCCACGCCCCCCTCGCGGGGAGCGACTTTCTTGTAGGTTTCTTCGAGGGTGTTAATCATGTTTCAATCCACGCCCCCCTCGCGGGGAGCG
This sequence comes from Lentisphaerae bacterium GWF2_49_21, assembly GCA_001804805.1. GTDB lineage: Bacteria > Verrucomicrobiota > Lentisphaeria > Victivallales > GWF2-50-93 > GWF2-50-93. The sequence continues at coordinate 11,656 of MHBH01000039.1, read as the reverse complement.
ACTTATTCCTGCGTCAAGGGCCGGTGTCGGTAATCTGTTTCAATCCACGCCCCCCTCGCGGGGAGCGACTGACGGTCGCGGTCTTTTCCTTTTTCGTGATCTTGTTTCAATCCACGCCCCCCTCGCGGGGAGCGACCCGAGATTGTTAAAAGCGTAATGTTTTGTCCGGATCGTTTCAATCCACGCCCCCCTCGCGGGGAGCGACTCGGAAACGCCGTGTTCCCTTGCGATTTTCTCGGTTTCAATCCACGCCCCCCTCGCGGGGAGCGACTCGATTCCAATACTTATCCTTGTGTTTCTGGCTGTTTCAATCCACGCCCCCCTCGCGGGGAGCGACTAAGCGTTGCCCGAGATACAACCTTATCCACATTGTTTCAATCCACGCCCCCCTCGCGGGGAGCGACTGGCCTTGTCTGTATTCCGTTCATACACTCCTTGTTTCAATCCACGCCCCCCTCGCGGGGAGCGACTGGATAACTATACCCTGCAAGTGACCGCAAATGGTTGTTTCAATCCACGCCCCCCTCGCGGGGAGCGACAAGGAAGCGAAACATGCAAACGAGAAACCAAAGAATGTTTCAATCCACGCCCCCCTCGCGGGGAGCGACCTCATCCTTTTTCCTTGCCAGCGCCTCTATCAGGTTTCAATCCACGCCCCCCTCGCGGGGAGCGACGATTCTCGGGACCAGTGACACAAGATCACTGGTGTTTCAATCCACGCCCCCCTCGCGGGGAGCGACACCTTGTATGGCAGTTTATGGATTAGGCATATCTGTTTCAATCCACGCCCCCCTCGCGGGGAGCGACTTTGCATAGCTTGCCATGATTTAGGCTATGATCTTGTTTCAATCCACGCCCCCCTCGCGGGGAGCGACAATAAACCTGACAACCATAGATGCGACCACCTATGTTTCAATCCACGCCCCCCTCGCGGGGAGCGACTTCCGGCTGGATATCAGGGCGGCACAATCACAATTGTTTCAATCCACGCCCCCCTCGCGGGGAGCGACTGCCTATGCCCCATGCGTCATGTATCATCATTTCAGTTTCAATCCACGCCCCCCTCGCGGGGAGCGACTGTAGACACAACCAAGGGAGGGGTTGCATCATTTTGTTTCAATCCACGCCCCCCTCGCGGGGAGCGACGCCGCCAGCCTTCCACATTAACGCAAGGTTTTTTGTTTCAATCCACGCCCCCCTCGCGGGGAGCGACTTCCATGACACTGTTCGAGCATCCTTCCGACTCTGTTTCAATCCACGCCCCCCTCGCGGGGAGCGACCACAAGCCCGATGGAACTATTGTAACGATTAAAGGTTTCAATCCACGCCCCCCTCGCGGGGAGCGACATAATCCTTTTCCTGCGCTTTGCCAGTTCCTGTTTTGTTTCAATCCACGCCCCCCTCGCGGGGAGCGACTCTGCTGCATGATTTCAGATTCGTAGTTTGCCTGTTTCAATCCACGCCCCCCTCGCGGGGAGCGACACCCCTTAGGGTCACCCCTAAGAACCCTTTTAAAATGTTTCAATCCACGCCCCCCTCGCGGGGAGCGACTGTCAAATTATAACTCTTTAATTATCAAAGAACAAATCATGTTTATTCGCGAAGCCCATAAAAAAGTATTCATGAAGGGGACAAGTTTTTGAATGCTGATTTGTATCATCCTGGTGATCATCTTGTTATGATTTATGCGAACTTTCGACGCATATCGCATTCGCTACAGGTTCGCAAATATTATTCATACTATCAGGGAACCCTCAAGATCTACTGTAGCTTTTGCCCCGATGTGCTCAATCTTACCATGCCAGTTATTTCCCAGAAAATAAAATCTCAAGCTGTCCTGGCTTTCGTCAATTTCATCAATAAGTCTATTTCTCAATACTGTAAACTGCGTTTGATCCACGAGGCATTCGAATACAGAATTCTGAACCCTCTGTCCGTAGTCCAGACACGCCTTGGCGACTCTTCTTAACCGTTTCTGTCCGGTCATGGAAGAAGTCTTGACATCATAGCTGACAAGCACAAGCATTTTAATTTACCTCTGTAAATTTATTTCCAGATAAAAGGCGGATAGGCATCCAAATCGCCCCTGATGAACCTAGCAAAAAGCAATGCCTGCACATATGGGATCATTCCGACATATATTTTTTCATCAATGAACGGATGAGTCAGTTCATCCTTTTTCCGTTCCTGATAGGCTACGAGGACTTCTTTACGGGTGGTGTCGTCCATGACAACAGCTCCTCCTTCCATCTTCCTGAAACCTTTTCCATTCACCCTTTGGAGATTGATCAGTGACAGTACAATCCTGTCTGCAAAAAACGGCCTCAGCTCCTCCATGAGATCAAGGGCGAGACCGGGTCGGCCCGGCCTGTCCCTGTGCAGGAAGCCCACTGCCGGGTCAAGCCCGACAGTCTCAAGAGCGGCCTGTACATCGTGGACAAGCAAGGTATAGACGAACGACAGAAGGGCATTTGTGTTGTCCATTGGAGGTCTCCTGTTCCTCCCCTGGAATACGAAATCCGTCTTCTGTGCTGTTATGAGGTTGCCGAAAACTGAGAAATAAGCCCTTGCGGAATCCCCCTCTATCCCTCTCAGGGATTCCAAATCCGATATCCCATTCAGCCGTTCAATATGTTGGTCTATTCTCCTTGACACAATCCCCACCTCTGTTGAGCTTTCTCCATGATCTCGGAGATATCTCTGGAGAACGGTGCGGCAGTTGCAGAGTTTCCCTGTCAGGACAGATCTTGCGACCTGTGCGGATCCCGCATTGTCATCGGACATCTTATACTGCGCCTTTCGGAGCAGGACATTGCCAGAAACAGGACCATGTATCCGTGCAAGAAACTTCCCGTGTTCGCTCAGGAACGAAAGCAGGACATTTTTTTCTGCGCAAAGCCCCATCAACGCCGGACTGCAGGAGACCTGTCCGAAGCACACAATCCCTCCGATTGTATGTATGGGCAGGCGAAGCTTGACTTCCCTTTCCACGTTCACGAGGACTGATTCGCCTTCCTTGGAAAGATAGGAACCCTGGGTTGTCACAAAAAGAGTGTTAAGGAGCTTTTTCATTATCCTCCAGGCATTTCCTGACATAGGCGGAAGCTGATTTCGCCGCCGCTTTCGGCATGCACAGTTCCAGCATTGAACAGCTGTCGCATTTCTCCCTCTCATAGGCCGGTTCCGGAGTCCGCCTGCTTTCAATAAGTTTACGGAGATCCGATATCGTTTGAATTGTCAGTTTCCTCAGGACGTCATCAAAAAGTACATCATCCCTATGACGCGTCTTACCATAGTAGAGGAATCCGCATGGAATCTTAACCCCCATCATCTCCTCAAGACAAAGAGCCTGGGCGCAGAGCTGCACCTCGTCGCATCTTATTTCCTTTGGCTTTCCTCTTTTGTACTCTACAGGAAAGGGATTCCAATCATGTGTTCCGCTCCTATGGAATTCAACGACATCAGCCTTGCCGGAAAGACCCAGTTCCCGGGACCGGATAAGAAGGCCGTATTCTATTTTTACATCCGAGCCTTGGCGTCTAGCACACTGAGCGTCAGCCTTTTCATGCAGGATCTTGCCCTCAATTGTAAATTTATTTTCCTGCCAGTTCTGCTCTATATGGATAAGGGCACACTGCCTCCTGCAGAAAAGGAAGTGCTGCAATGCCGAGAGCTGGATGTAATCATCTTCGAAATACATCTTTCCCCATCTTAGAGCATTTCAATCAGTTCTACGCCATTTGGAATATTCTTCTTGTCAATACTCACAGCATAGTCGCTGAACGTTCTCGCCGGTCCGGCGCTCCCGTCCTTCCTCTTGATACCAACAAGTTCAAAGAGCTTGTGCGCAGGGGCGCAGCCTAGCGCTGAGTCGTGTTTGAAGACGATCAGCTTCTGCGTGGACATCATGCCCCTGGCCGCAGAATGATCATGTTCGAACATGCTGACCAGGGCGCTCCACAGGAGTTTCAGGTCATCGTCCGTGAATCCCGTCTGTGCGGCAAGGTGCGCGGAGATGAATCCATGAGCGGCATACGCGCCATATGGGACTGTGTTCTTGCGTCCCATCGTGCGGTTGTCGCCGCCCTGCTTCTCCGCGTCCGCCTCATTGGTCACCGCCATCCTGGTTATGCAATGTTCCTGTGTCACTATGGGATCGATCGACCTGCCGAAAGTCAGTTGTACCGGTCCACGCACCTGTCCCGCGTTGGCTCCTGTTCCCATTACGGCGCCGAAAGTGCGGATGTCATAATATGTCTCGCACATCTTTACGCGCGCCTGATCGATTTCGCTGCCCTGTCCTGAACCTTCCTTGTTGCGCTTCTTACCGTCCTTCGCGTCTTTCGGCGCTTCATCAAGCTTTATCTTCAGCGCCTGATACGCCCCGTCGATCAGCTTGTTCAGCACGGCCTTCTCACGCACGAAGATGTCGTAGCCGGGTTTGATGCCCTTGTTGGCGTCACGCTGGGTCATGTCGACATAGTTCCTGACCTTGCGCTTGAGGCAGACATCGGTTACGAGGCCGCATCCGGTCTCGGCGTCGACCCTCGGCAGGTTGCCGGCGTCGGGATCTCCGTTGGGGTTTCCGTCTTTCACGTCGAAGACGAGGAGAAAGTCGTAGCGGTTCTTGATCGAATTCATGTTTTCTTTTCCTTTCCTTGTTTTTTTATTCTGACTTGTCTAATTTCTTGATGTAGAATTCCTGTTTCTGGTGGTAATAACCGATGGCGAAACGTCCCTGGTCGGCGAGGATCAGGTGCGGAGGGAAGTCGTCCACGCCGCTCAGGATTTCACCGATCATCTTTTCGAAATTGATCCGGCGGCCTGCATTCTCCAGCTTGGAGAGATGATGGTTCTTCAGGCGCATGAGGTTTCCGAAGACGGTCACTGGCGCCCCTGAGGCGGCTCCATAAAAGCGGTCCCGTATTGTCGCGTTGATGCCGGGGTTGGCCTCTTCCTGGATTTTCTCCAGTACCGCAAAAAGCCGACCGAGGCGGTATCCGATGTTTGTGCTGCTGGGATCAAGATTCACGGTGATCTCCTTTTCCTTATTTGAATTTGAATATCTGATCGAGCGGTTGAGGCATGCCTTTATCAGCGCGGCGCGCACATGGCTGATGTCATGCTCCGCGATAATGCGGCGGATGGCCGCCTGCAGGAGCGTCGCAGGATATGGAAGTCCTGCGAGTATTGAACGCATCGTATCGCCGGCAAGGTTGGGCGGAATGTTCTCGGCTTTCCCCTGTGAAGCCGTGGAGACAAGCAGGCGGAACAGGGAGAACGAGTCCTTTCCCTTCTGTCCATGCGCGATCCGCAGATCCTCGAAGTGCTGCCGGATTTTTCCGGCCATCCCTGAAACCGTGTCAACGATCCAGAAACGGACGGATATGCGTGAGGCGTTGGGGGCCAACCCGAGGACATAGAAGCGCGTATTGCCTTCCCCCTCGGAGAAAGCTCCGGTCTCTGCAGAACGGAAAAGGCTCTCTACTGCGCGCGTATTCCTGTCGGGATCGTCCTTCGGAGGTTCTCCGAAGAAATCGGCCAGCTTCTGTTCAAACTCCGTGGTCTTTTCCGACCAGAACACGGTTGATGCATCTCCTACCTGTATCCTCTGTTTCGAATCCTTGTCCAGCAGATGGTTGAGCGCCGTCGTGTAGGCGAATGCTGAGCTCTTGCCCACGGGCGCGTTCGCCCCCTGTGCCTTGCCGTATGAATTGAAAGCATCAAGATTGAACGATAGGATATTGGCTCCGCTCGACTGCGCGCCCCAGACGCCCTTTATTGAGGAGTGCAGCCGTTCCATCGGTTCCCTTTCACCGGTGACAAGGCAGATCGACTTTTCCTGCCCCTCCTCTGAAAGGGCACTCCGGATGGCATCCTTTATCAATGGACTGTCAAGGACTATCCCAGTTTCCCCGGCAAGCTGGAATGTAAGGTTGCCGCCTTCCTCCAAAAGCTGTTTCCATGTCTCTCCGAAAGGCTCCAGCAGGGATGCCTTGTCCTTTTCAGCAAGGAACTTTTTGACGGCGGCGAGACCGTCATCCTTCAAGTCGCCAAGGTCTGCAATTCTCTTCTTGAAGAATTCATGCTGTTCGGCGATACGCGCCTTTTTACCTTTTATTTTCACGCCAAGGGCGTATTCCGGGTTTTCCCACAGGAGGTTGGACGCGATGCCGCTGGTCTTCTTTACCGCCTGCGGGACAAGATACCGCTTGGCGCGTCTGGCCTTGCCGGATCCTTCATATGTCTGATTGAGGCTGGCAGGCCTGCCTTCCCTGTCCAGGACAATTATGTACGGGATCTCCTTCTCCTCGAATCCCAGGCGGGGGAGTTCCGGCTTCCTGTCGTAGTACTGCTTGAGGGCTTGGAGTATCATCCTCTCACCTCCTCCGATCTGCGTCCGGGGACGGCTATGACTCCGTTGACCATGGTCGCACGGAAAAAAAGCGGCCTGATGTTCTGGCTGTCGGTATAATCCAGGTCATAGAGCATCCATCCAAGGTCTCGTGATCCTTCCAGTTCCTTGGGGGAAACTGCCGGCCCGTCTTCAGGACCGACAAGTTTGAACGAGCATGAGAATTCCCGGCATCCCAGATAGGGCTGGTTGAAGCACTGCCCCTTTTTGGCCCGTCTCTCGAACATGGACGCGTACTTTGCAGGCGTCTCATCCTTTTTAAGTTCGATCTTCTCCTCCGCATCTACAATCCATTCCGGAAGTGGGTTCATGGCCTTTCCGCGTTTGTCGGGAGGAATATATTCGAACTCCGCATGGAGCCTGTATCTTACATCCCTCAATATGAGCGCCGCACGCTGCTGCCTTTCGTCCTCGATGAAGATGCTTTCCGCACGCGGTGATGCGACCTTCCCCACCTCGTTGCGGCGGACGGATGCCCAACGTATGGGCGACAGCACCTCGATTTTCCCCACCTGCCAGCGTATCGCCGGCTTCCACAGTATGAAATCAAAGATGGCCCTGGCCGCAGACGGGGTGATGACGTCGTAGCTGACGCGCTCAACCTTCATCTCCGGCCGGGTGAAGCAGGCGAATTCCCCGCTCACCTCAAGACAGAATCCTTTCATGATGCACCTCGCATTCTGGTTATTGTATTAAATCCTCCACTGGTAAATTTTCCCTGAAGACATCAAGTCCGACCATGTCGTCATACAGGCTTGGCAGGGCCTGCGCAAAGAATCCATCTCCAATTTCTTCAACCTGCCCAGTTATTTTCATCTGCTCCAGAATCCGGACAGATATGTTCACAGTATAGCGCTGGAGCCTGCGCATGATTTCACGGGTAGGTCCGGTTGCGCGAAGACTTTCAATCAGTTCCCCTCCTTTTCCGTACCGGACAAACACAGGTCTCTGCGCCTGGTCGTCTATGAGCTTGAAGTTCTCTGCGGCGGTGCGGAATTGGAAATGGAGATCCGGACTTGCATCCTTGACGAGCCAGTCATTGAACCGGTCACCGGTATCGTTCACTTTCGAATAGAAGAGGCTGAAGTAGCGGGTAAAGGATTCAGGCTGGTGCGGATCAAGGCCGGAGATTGCGCATAGCTCCCTCGTCGTATCCTCACCTTTCCGCAGCAGCCCCCGTGGAGCCGGCTTGGGAGGGACAAAAACATGTACTTGACCGAGTCGCTTTTCCTTGTTCAACCTGCCTTCCCGGTTGCAGCGGCCTGCGGCCTGTGCGATGGAGTCAAGGCCGGCAAGGGCCCGGTATACGACGGGAAAGTCAATATCAACGCCAGCTTCAACAAGCTGGGTGCTGATGACGCGAACCGGGCGTCCTTCATTGAGCAGCCGTCTGATTTCCGATATCACCTTTGACTTGTGCTCCCCGCACATGAGCGCTGAAAGATGTATTGTCCCTTCAGGCATCATACTATGCAAGTCGTAACAGTCCCGCCGCGTGTTGACGATGCAGAGAACCTGTTCGTGCTTACAGAGCTGTTCTGCCAGTTCAGGCCAGCCAGTGGACACTTTCAGGTCAGGGATAGTGAATTCGGTGCGCCTGAGGCGTCCGTATAGGTTTGCCGCCGGAGGGATGATTTCACGCATCGGATCCAGTCCAGGCGGAGCGGGCTGGGTAGCCGTAGACAGAAGCATGGTCACGCCATAATGCCGGACAAGCTGGTTGATCGCATCGATGCACGGGGTGAGAAGTTCCGGCTTCAGCAGCTGGGCTTCATCCAGGATCACCACGCTGTTTACAATATTATGCAGCTTGCGGCACCGGCCCGACCTTGAAGCATAGAGGGATTCGAAGAACTGTACATTTGTGGTCACGATGATCGGAGCATCCCAGTTCTCAGAGGCAAGTCTCGAATGCTGGGTCTCGTTTTCAGGATCAAGGTTGCTGTGGTGTTCCACAATATTCTCCGGTCCGAATATTTCCCCCAGTACTCTGGCGGTCTGTTCTATTATGCTGGTGTAGGGGATTACGTATATGATACGGCTCTTGCCATGCTTGACGGCATGATCCATGGCGAAGGCCATGCTGGAGAGCGTCTTGCCTCCGCCAGTAGGAACGGTGAGGGAGAACAGTCCGGACGGCAGCTGTGATGCCTCCCGACAATATCCAAGTATCTCCCGACGGATGATATTGACTTCCGTCCCTGGGGCTTCTTTAATTTTTCTGTCCATAAACACATCAAACGCGGGCTTGAGCTCATCCAGTTTCCCATATCCTTTTCGGACATGCTTCTGGGCCGGATTCATGAACGCCTCGGTATCGAGGAAGTCGGCATCCACCAGGCATGAATACAGCATCCTGATCCACAGATGGAAATTTTTTTCTTTTGAATTTACAAAAGGCGGTGGGCGCTGCAGGGGGCTAAGCCTCTTGAGAATTTCTTCCGCATAATTTTCGATGCGCATAAGGTTTTCTTTTCCTTCCTCCAGACGAACCTGAAGGGCAGCTTTTCCTGTATCACTTGGGAACCAGTCCGGCAGTCCGGCATGGTGTCCGGCTGCAATATAGGCGAGTATTCGGCCGACTAGAGGCCCCAGCTTCTGTTCAGCCAGTGCAGCACCTGCCGATGAGTGGTTGATCCTGCCTGAATCGTAGCCGGCATCGTCGAGTTCGTTTTCCCTCAGCAGGTATCCCTGGAATGAAGAATCGGCTTTGCCAAGGTCATGGAGCCATGCTGCGTTGTGGGCCCAATCCCCAGAACTGAACAAGGTGGCGAATTCCTTGGCGAGCAGGGCGGTTTCAGAAAGGTGGACTTCCAGAGGCTGCCAGTATTCCTGAGGCTGGTTTTTCAAAGAGTGCGCGTATCTTTTCACTTTGCCCCCTAGCAGATGCTTCAGCGTGCGTGGTATAATGTCCTTGCATTGGAACATTAACTCTTGGTCAGGTGAAATCAATGCTGTAACCGGTAATTCCATTCACACGGAATATTTTTTGCTTCACCACTGACTAGTAGTTTTCCGGACATGACTATGCATATGGATATAGGACATTTTAAGTCCATGCAACCATTTAACAACATTATTTCATTTTCCGAATTGCCTAATTGTCCTTTACAGATATAATATATTTCTAATCCATTTCTCAACAACACAACTCAAATTCTAACATCAAGTCTTTCCCGCATGAAAACACACAATAGCAAAAAGACTGGAAAAATAGTCTATGAATTCGACGAGTGCAAGCTGACAGGTATTTATCATGCCGCTTCAGATTGTAAATTTAACTCATTGTGTAAAAGCGTCAGGTTTACGGGTTTTTCAAAGTTGCCAAAAGGATTTTCATCGGACGGGTATGGTTTTGCATCTCCAGCGGGGACATACTTGACATCCGCTCTTAACGAGGGTTTTGGAGACGGCATCAGTCTAATAATTAGCAAAGCCACAGCAACAAACGCGAGGAAAATAAAAACTTCATGGAAAGTCAACCTGAATCATTCCGATTATCTTAGGATACTCGAGCCGCTTCGCGAAATCCGGCATGAACGAAATGTGAAGTCTAATTCACATATAGCATATATCCTTGGCATATTATTTCCTAAACACTTCAAAAAGTCCGATATAGTATCTACAGCCTATACATATGAAGAAGATAAGCTCTCAAAAATGTTTTCGGGATTAAATGATCCACACGAAATATTAAGCAAGGCTGACATTGAAACAATAGCTCGCCTTCACGCTTCCTTAGTTGAGGACAAGCACATTGATTTCACATCTATTACGGTAGCGGAGGAATCCAAACGACGCAACGAGCGCATTTATCTGCAATCAGTAATTGGTGAGTTCCGCAAAAGGTTAGCAAACAAAAATCTTTCTGAAGCTGACTGGCAACGCTTCCTTCAGAAATACATCCTTCTTTTTAATACCTCATACGTTAATGTCGTAGAGAAGCTCAGCGTAGATCTTCGTGGTAAATATCCCGACTTCTTGCTTGTGAATGTTTACGGTTATATTGATATTTACGAAATTAAGAAACCTACTACCAATCTTCTTCGCCACGATGATAGCCGAGATAATTACTACTGGGATGTAGAGGTTTCAAAAGCGATCTCACAAACAGAGAAGTATGTTCAGATGCTCGTTAAAAAGGACCTAGAAGTACGGGAAATAATTAATGAGAAGTGTGGAATTGAGGTTAAGATAGTCCGTCCACGAGGATTTATCGTTGTTGGTAACAGTAGTCAGTTTATAGATAATAAAATGAACGATGACTTCCGCTTGTTATCTTCATCCTTAAAGAATGTGGATATTATTCTATACGATGAGCTAATGGGTAATCTTGAAAATCTACTAGAACGTTTAAAGAAGCGTTCTAATAAACGTCCTCCTGTAAAGATCTAAGCGTTGACTAAAAAAGACAATGAACAAGCTTATCGTATCTATTTTCTTCTTGCCAGCAGTCTTATACGCCCAGCAGTACGAGCTGCCTAGGATAAATCCCGGCGACGAGATCGTAAAGCATTCCAACTACACCCTCAAGTACAATGAATCCTATGAGCAGGCCGACTGGGTCGCCTACAGGATCACGAAGGACACGGTGAACGGTACTGCGAAGCGGCCCTCAGGTTTCAAGTCCGATCCCCTTGTGCCCACGCAGAGCGCAGACAATTCCGACTATACGAACAGCGGCTATGACCGGGGACACCTGTGTCCATCCGCCGACTTCAGGAGTGACCAGAAGCTGCTGAACGAAACCTTTATCATGTCCAACATCACTCCCATGAAGCACGACTTCAACGACGGGGACTGGGGCGGCGGCCACAATCGACACTATCAGCAGAAGCCTATTTATTGGCCTTGTACCATTTGTCCCAGGCATTTTGCTGTGAAATCGTATAGGTCGTCCCTGTAATGCCCTTTATGGACACTTCACCGCCGGCGCTTATTACTTTTGTTCCTTCAGCGTACAGCGCACCAACTATATCCGGATGTCCGGTATCTTTTGCATCCTGGACAACCTGCATGTCGACATTTAATTTCGCCATTTTCATCACTCCTATGCCGGTTATAAAACTCCCTTATATTCTGCTACGTACGTCGAGGTGCCGTTTAATAATTAGCCCTCCCTCTCGGGAGATCACATGTACCCGCCGGAAATATAGCTTTCAAGATAGCGTATCTTGGTGCTTTTCTCGTCGTGGAGGCTTTTCAGTATGTCGCCGATGGAAATGACACCGGCAAGGCTGG
>MHBH01000038.1 GCA_001804805.1 Lentisphaerae bacterium GWF2_49_21 | reverse complement strand
GACACCCGACACCCGACACCCGACACCCGACACCCGACACCCGACACCCGACACCCGACACCCGACACCCGACACCTGCCCCCCCATTTCCGTCCAATCATCCATCCTTGGCATTACAGCTGCCTGTACCACAGGACCATGTGGCGGAACAGGTAATAGCCCAGTGAAACCTTCTTTCCGGAAACCCTTGCGATACCCCTCATGCCGCATATCAGGTTCTGCTGCTTGTCGTCCAGCTTCACCTTGATCAGATAGCAGTATTTCTTGGTTTCAGTAAGGACAGGCTTGGGGCTGATCGAGATGACAGTCCCGTTCAATGTCGATTCCGGCCTGGCATGCAGATACAATGCGACCTTGCATTCAGGACCTATGACTGAAGCATTGCGTTCATCAAGGTAGATCCGGGCCACCAGGCTTTTTGTCTCAAGCACCTCGAAGAGTTTTTCACCGGGACGCATCGCCTTTCCTTCAAGCTTGTCGGCCTCGCCTATGTCCAGCACCCCGTCGGCCTCCGCACGGACTGTGCTCCTGTCCAGATACCATTGGTTCCGTTTGATGTCTATCGATGACTTCTCCCTCTGCAGCTCGAGCAGCTTGACCTGTCCGCGCTTTGCGACATCCTGGAACGACTGGCGCTGGATGAGATCGAACTGGGCGGAAGTCCTGTTGTATTCATTTTTTGCGCTGTTCAGGTTGAAGACACGCTCCTCGGTGTCGAATTCCAGCACCACGTCGCCATTCTTGACGGTGCTGCCGCTCTTGAAATGGCAGGTAGCCACCCTGCCCTCGAAAGGCGAATAGGCGATTATCTCCTTTTCCGGAGCGATTTCAAAATCCGCTGAAACGGCCTGTCTCACCCTGACGGCAACCGAGGAGATCAGGAACAATATGAACAATATTAGAAGTATCCGCGAGGGCCGCATCCATTCACGCCTGTCCATGAACCTTTTCACCATCGGAGTGCGCTGCCGGTTCAATATGAAGAAGAGAGATTCGCCGTAATGTTCCCTTAGCAATGAGAGTATGGCCGGAGCCACCGCCGCCTGCTCCTTCTGCGAGAAATCAATGAACCACAGGAAATTTCCGGTTTCATCGGACTTTGTTCCAGGGACCGAGATCGGCACAAGATACAAGGCTTCGCATGTCCTGAGCATGTACTCCAGGGACGCCACCGCCTCCGGACCTGCACCCACTGCCGAGAGGGACTCCTTGTCAACTGCGGTTATCTTTGAGATCTTTGTGAAGGGTCTTGCAAGTGAGAGAAGCTCCAGGCAGTATTCCGAATTGTGGTTGACCGCCGCCTGCCCGGACACGGAAATGATTTTCGGCTGGGGGCCCCGCATGTCCAGGAGCGCAGAACGGTTGTACGAAATGGCCAGGATGCTGTTGTTCACCACATGGCCGGCCCATTGGATCAGATCCTGCTTTTCAAAGGCCTCATGTCCAATTCTTATGATGGCGGAAAGAGCATTGAGCTTCCCCTTGAGTAGGAGGTTCTCCTTCTGCTGCTGCTCTCCCGTACCGTTCATTTCACAGGCTCCTTCTCCTTCTGCGGAACGATCAGGCGTCCGGTCATTCCAGCAGTCAGGGAGCTGTCCTTGTTGTCTATCAGGAGCTTTATTTCGAATGTACGGCTTCCGGCATCGATCTCACCTGCGATCTCGTAAATCGCGCCCTCGTGCACTGTTCCCGTCTCATCTATCTGGACGCTGTGGTTCTCACCAAGCTTGATCTTGTTGCGTTCCGAGGAAGGAAGATGCATGACGGCGAGCAGCTGGTTGTCGTCTATGATCTGCAGCATAGGCTGTCCGACCCTGACAAATTCGTGTTCCTGGACCATTTTTTTCACGACCCTTCCGGAGAATGGTGCAGCGACGTAGCAGTTGTCAAGATCCTGCTGGGAGAGCTGCAGATTTGCGTCCTGGAACATCTGCTTGGAATTGGCGATATCGAGTTCAAGCTCGCTTCTTTCAACATCCTGCAGGCCCTGGAGGCCGCGCTTGTTGAGATCCTTGGTGCGTATGAGATTCTTGTCGGCAAAGGCCAGTCCGGACTTGGCTTCGAGGCAGGCGGACTTCGCCTTGATCAGCTTCTGCTTGAAGGCATCATCGTTCAAATCTACAAGGACATCGCCCTTCTTGAATCTTTCGCCTTCCTTGAACTTGTGCGTGCGGATGGAAGTCTCCACCATCGATGAGAGGATAGCCTCCTTGAAGGGGAAAAGCACTGTCTTGACCAGTTCGCCTCTGGATTCCTCCTTTGCCGCAGGCGGCGGCTCGGTTCCGGAAAGATGGAAGGGGAGAAATGTGAAACCGGAAATCACCAGGAGGACAAATAATGATTTTGACGTGATGGGGCTGCGCATGTCAACATCTCCGGGTTAATGAATTTTAGAATCGATAGTATACAGTCATATCCGTCATTTGGCAAAACTCCACAGGTAAAGAATCGTTAAATTAAGGAGGGAAGGGTTGAATTTCCTGAAAACTATAATATTTTACTGTTTCATTTTTAAAAAAACGTTTCAGTTAAAAAATAGAGAAAGGTGGTATCTTATGGCAGACAGAAAAGAGCAGGAAATCTACGCAGACGGAATTGGGCAGATTCATTTCGTCGGAGGAATGGTCCGTTTCGACTTTATCACGCTCCAGCCGGATCCCAAGGGCAAGGGCGAACCGACTCCCGTATACAATGAGAGGATAATCATGCCCCCCCAGGGATTCCTCAACGCCTTCAACTCCATGCAGCAGCTGATCGACAAATTGCTCGAAGCAGGCGTGCTCAAACGCACGGATGCAGGGGAAGCGGATGCCAAGTCCGACAAGAAGGAAAAGAAATAATCCAGCCGCAAAAGCCGTGATACAGAGGCCGCGAGCCTGGCAGGGGGATGACAATGAAAATAAAATTGCATCATCTTCTTTTGACCGTCCTTGCGGCCTTGCTTGTTTTCGCCGGATGCAGCAGCGAGGAATCCTACCGCAGGGAACGCATTGAAAAGGCGGAACTTCATTTCGGGAAAATTTCCAGCCGGGTGCTGGAAAAGGGCAGAATCCTGACCCTGCCCGAATGCATCGAGCTTGCAATAAAGAACAATCTGGATCTGCAGGTCAGCGAGCTCAAGCAGAAGGTGGCAAGCGAACGGGTCACCGCTGAAATGCTCGGCATGCTTCCCGATCTGACCGTCGACAACACCTACAAGGCGCGCAGTAACATACCGGGTTCATCCAGCAAGAGCCTTGTCGGCACGGACAACGGAACCTACGGCTTCAGCCAGAGCGAGGACCAGGACACCAACACCTTGAAGGTCGAACTCCTTTTCAGCGCGCTTGACTTCGGCCTCGCCTACATCAACGTCCTGCAGGCGAATGACCGCATGCTGCTTGAAAAGCAGCAGACAAGGCGCGTCGGGCAGAATCTCAGGCTGGACGTGGTAAGGACCTATTTCAAGGTTGCCGCCCTGCAGGATGCGATCAAGACCACTGAAGACCTGATCGAGCGCTGCAAGAACATAGACAATGCCTTTACGGAGCTTGCAAGGAAAAGGGATGTGTCCATCCTCAGGCTCCTCGACGAGCACAAGCGCTTCATCAGGCTCCAGCAGAGGATGATGGAGTTCCGGCGCAGCTACCAGAACGCCTGCATAGAGCTCAGGACCCTCATGGGTTTCAATCCGCTTGGTGAAATCAAGGTCGACGGTTCCGTGCTGGTCAAGGCCACCGAGATAACTCTTCCCGACATAGATCTGCTGGAAAGGATTTCACTCACCGAACGCCCGGAACTTTACAATCTCGACATCCAGACGAACATCACGGTCAACGAGTCCCGCAAGGCAATCCTCATGATGTTCCCGAACGTGCAGATGGTGGGTGATTTCAACAACTCCAGCAATTCATTCCTCATGCATACTTCATGGTGGGAGATCGGCGTGAGGGCGGCCTACAACGTCCTGAAGCTTCCCCAGCAGATCGCAAAATACCGTGCCTTGAGTGAAGAGGTGGATGAATTTGAGATGCAGACGCTTTCACAGACCATCGGTGTAATGGCGCAGGTCAGGATATCATACGCTGAAATGCTTGAATCGAGGGAACGCTATGAACTCGATGAAAAAGTCTATGGCATCTATGCCCAGCACCTTGAAATCGCACAGGAGAATTTCAATGCCGGAGGCGCCCTGTCACAGCTCGAAATCGACCGGCTGCGCCTTGAGACGGTTGAAACCCAGATCCAGAGGATACAGTCTCTCAGCACCTATTATGTGGCTTATTACCGCCTTATGAATGCTGTTGGAATAGATTCCATGGATTCAGAGACCATAAAGAAGCTCAAGGAGAAGATCGACAAAGCCGGATCCGCCGACAAGGACATCGAGGTCAAGAAGGTGGAAGAGCTGGAGGTCAAGGAGCTCAAGGCCAATATTGAAAAGCAGGAACAGCAGGACAAGAAGGATTTTTTCAAGCCTCTCGGATTGGATACTAATCCATAGGGCGCATTCATCCGGCTTTCATTTCGCTACCGGTTCAAGCATCCTGAAAGAGCTCTTCTTGCCTGAATTCCCGTTTCCCGTCCCGGTCTTCTGCGGAGCGACAGGCGGGGAATCCGGGCTGTTGGACCTGGCGCTTTTCCATTTCCTGTATTCATCTGTCTTGATGAATTCGGAAAAGAGAGGGGCAGTTTCAATATCCGGGAATTTATATTTGAAATTCTTATCCATACCTTCCATGACCTTGACGACCTGGGCCCAGTTCTTCTCGTCGACCAGCAGCTTCAAAAGAAGCAGCTGGTATGTATCCGCATCCGGTTCAAGCTCAATCGCCTTCTCGAGATGTTTCAAGGCATCGGCGTTCCTGCCTGCCAGGGAGGCGTTTATCCCCCGCATGTAATAGAGATAAGGATCAGTGCACTTCAGCGCCTTTTCCAAATCAGTTATGCACTTGTCGACCTTGCCAAAGTCCTTCTTCATGAAATAATAGTCTATCAGGATCAGCGCAAGACACGGTTCACCGGGAAATGTCTTCTCGAAATCCTGCATCGCCTGCAGATACTCCGGAGTGTCAACCCCAAGCCCCTGCGCGGCCGAAAACCGCATCATCATGATCGCCTTCTCCTTTTTCAGCTCAGCCGGCAGGGCATTGTAAATTGCCAGCGACTCCTTGTAATTCTGGGCGACGTTGTTCTTCCTCATGTCGGATATCTTGTCCATATGCAGTAAGAAATTATCTTTCGGCGTCAACGCCTTGGTGATCACGTTCTTGCTTTCACGCATGAGGGACGGCATGACGTTCCTGGAAAGCGTCTCACTTAGATTTTCACCGGTGACGAAAACGAAGCAGTCAATTATCCTTATCCCTCCGGCCCCTTTTTCCAGCAGGAAATCCAGATAGGCGACCGCATCGCCCAATTGCATCCTTACAAGCTGGTGGTATCCCTCCTTGTCCTTGTACAGCCTGAGTGTCTTTAATTTCGCCTGGGCGCGGACAAGCTCGCTCCCGTAGGTGAATCCTTTTGAAAAACCTTTCGTGAAGCCTGAAAGGACATCCGGCTTTATCTGCTGGCCACCTATGATGCGGTCAATGAACTTCGGCTTGTCAAATGCGGAATTCATAACCGAAGGATCGCCGCTGTTGATCGAAGTATTGATTGAATCCGCGAATTTCCTTATATCGTCCGGAACTGCTGGTTCCTGCGCCAGTACGCACATTTGGATTAGAAAAAATCCCGTAAGAAAGCCGGCAAACAGCCTTGGCATTTTCATCAATCGTTCCCTTTCTGTGAATTCAATTTAAACCTTATTATATCATCTCTTTTCCATTTTTATATCAGCCAGGGCTTTCCCGGCTAATTCCCGGGCCTTAGGCGCTTCCCTGTTTTCAAGCACCGCCAACGCATTCCGCCTGAGCAGCATAATTCCAGGATATTCCAGCGCGGTGTCCTTTAACACTTCTTCTACGATCGAATCCTTTTCGAACAAAAGCCATTCCAGATCGGCCTTGAATGGCGGAGGAATATCGCTTCCGGGACAAAGCGATGTACATATGTCGCAGCCGAAGATCCAATCGCCAAGGAGAGCCGCCTCATCCTTCTCAAGAACTCCTTTCTTCTCCATAGTAAGATAGCTCCTGCATCTCCTATAAATGAATTCGCCGGGCTTGCCGGTTATGGCGCGGGTCGGACACTGCTCAGCACATTTCCCGCATGTCGAACATGGCGCTGCAAAATCAACAGGATCCATTTCCGGCAGTTCGATGTCCAGCGCGAGAATCCCGAGGCATGTACCGCTGCCCTCCCCTTCGCAGAGAAGACACGAGTTGAGCCCGATTGAGCCAAGCCCCGAAAATGCGGCAAGGCTCTTTTCAGCAAGAGGTTTTGTGTCAACAGAGATTTCGCATGTGAAATCTTTTCCAAGATATTTCTTCATGGCCTCAGAAAAAATAATTATTTTTTGCCTCAGGAAGACGTGGTAGTCAACACGCCCGGCATATCCCGCTATCAGGCCCGACAACTCCTCGTCACGCGCCTCAGGCAAAAAACAATTATTAGTCGGAATGCCGTTGAATGGCATGGAGATGATCGCAAGGCTTTTCGCCCAGGGGAAGAGGCTTGAAGGATCCGCCCTCCTGTCCAAGGTCCTCTGCATATACGAGGAGAATCCGACGGAGTTTTCCGGAGCATATATCATTGCAAGCCGCTCTCGCAGGGGACGCAGCCGCACATCTGACAATCCCAGTGTTGAAATCCCGGCAAAACCCAGGAGTTTCCGCTCTGACTCAATAAAACGGTAAAAACTATTTTTATTTATTTGCAAGTTATCCTAAAGCCGTTAGTTTTAATGCGTCTGCGTTTAAATGGAACCTCAAAAAACTAGACTATATTTTTTATTTAACAAGGAGAAACCGAAAGATGCCAGCAATCACCAATGTGCACGCGCGTGAAATCCTGGACTCACGTGGAAACCCGACAATTGAAGTTGATGTCACGCTCGAATGCGGAACCATCGGAAGGGCT
The DNA here is from genome assembly GCA_001804805.1 of Lentisphaerae bacterium GWF2_49_21. GTDB lineage: Bacteria > Verrucomicrobiota > Lentisphaeria > Victivallales > GWF2-50-93 > GWF2-50-93. Next base: position 18,922 of record MHBH01000038.1, on the reverse strand, counting down.
GCTGTACCCTCCGGCGCATCTACAGGCGAACATGAAGCCCTCGAACTCAGGGACGGCGACAAGAAGCGCTATCTCGGCAAAGGCGTCCTCAAGGCAGTTGAAAACGTGAACAGGAAGATCAATCCCAAAATCAAGGGCATGTGCGTTCTCGGACAGGCCGAGATCGACAGGACGATGATCAAGCTCGACGGCACCCACACCAAGAAGAACCTCGGGGCAAACGCAATCCTCGGGGTTTCGCTCGCCTGCGCGAAGGCCGCGGCAAACTGCCTTGACATCCCGCTCTACCGCTACATCGGCGGAACAAATGCGAAGGTGCTACCGGTCCCGATGATGAACATCATCAACGGCGGTGCTCATTCCGACGCACCGATCGACTTCCAGGAATTCATGATCCGTCCCGTCGGAGCAAAGAGCTTCCACGAAGGCCTCAGGATGGGAACTGAAGTGTTCCACGCCCTCAAGTCCGTCCTCAAGAAACGCGGACTCAGCACCGCAGTCGGCGATGAAGGCGGTTTCGCTCCGAACCTCAAGGGAATTGAAGATGCCCTCGATGTCATCATGGAGGCGATCAAGGTCGCCGGCTACAAGCCCGGCAGGAAATCAGACAAGGGCGACGTCTGCATAGCGCTTGATCCCGCATCCAGCGAATTCTTCATCAACGGCAAATACGACTTCAAGAAGGCCGGCAAGGGAATGGTGAAGTCCTCGGAGGAAATGGTGAAATACTATGAGAAGCTGACAACGAACTATCCGATCGACTCGATCGAAGACGGAATGGCTGAAAGCGACTGGAGAGGATGGAATCTGCTTACGGCTGAAATTGGCCACAAGACCCAGCTTGTCGGAGACGATCTTTTCGTGACGAACGTCGAATATCTCTCCAGGGGTATCAAGGAAAAATCAGCTAACTCGATCCTTATCAAGGTGAACCAGATCGGTTCCCTTACAGAAACCCTCGACGCCATCGAAATGGCCCACAGGGCCGGATGGACCGCGGTCGTAAGCCACCGTTCAGGCGAGACCGAAGATGCGACAATCGCAGACATCGCCGTCGCCACAAACTCCGGACAGATCAAGACCGGTTCGGCAAGCAGGACAGACCGCATCTGCAAGTACAACCAGCTCCTCCGCATCGAGGAGGAACTCGGTGACCTTGCAATCTACGGCTGCTGCTGAAACAGGCCAAGCCAGATTGACATTTCAAAAGGACGGTGGAAACACCGTCCTTTTTTTATTTCTTTTCTGATTCTTATCCATGCAAGTATGTTGGGCTTTAGCCCAACACCAGCTGCAAGTATGTTGGGCTTTAGCCCGACACCAGTTGTCTTTATGGAACCTCTAAAAATTTACAAGGATTTGAAATAAGGCGACAAGACATTATCTTTGAGAGATTTGTGTTTAAAAGTGTCGGGCTGAAGCCCGGCATACTTTGTAAAGAAGGCAGCAAATGGCAGACGAACAGGAAAAAATATTTTTCAGCCCGCCGGCGAGGATCCTCGTCATCGACGATTCCTCGCTGAACAGGCAGTTCATCTCAAGCGCGCTCAAGTCAAGGGATTTTGACGTGATCCTGACAAGGAGCGGAGAGGAAGGCATATCCACAATGAAGGACAAGGTGCCGGAAGTCATCCTGCTTGACATAATGATGCCGGATGAAGATGGATATTCCGTCTGCAGGAAAATGAAAGCCAATCCGAAATCAAGCCATATCCCGATAATCTTCCTGACTGCCGTCGACACGATTGAAGACAAGCTCAAAGGTTTTGAGATAGGTGCCGCGGATTTCATAACGAAGCCGTTCAACCACAAGGAGCTGATAGCCCGTGTCAGGACACAGGTCAGCCTTTCACGTGCAGTGTCCGAAAAGGAGAAGATGCTGCGGATAGCGATGGAGGAGAGGAGGAACGCGGTTGTTGCGAGGATCGCCGGAGGCATATCCCATAATTTCAGCAATCTCATCGGCGTATCCATCGGGAACCTCCTGCTTATCGAATCACTCCTGGGGAACGGCATAAATCCTGTTGCAAAAGAGGCCCTTTCAGATCTCAAGAAGAGCCTTGAACGGCAGAAGACGATGCTCAGGCAGTTCCTGCGTCTTTCAAACCGCGGCTATGTCGAGGACAGCAATCCTGAACCTACTGAGATACAGCTCAACCTGCTGATCGATGAAATCTTCGAAAACCTTCTTATGCAGGGGCGGACACCCAACACCCAGCCCATCAGGCTTCAAAAGAGCATTTCGGGGAATACTGCTTTCCTCTGCGATCCCGATCATGCAAGGGAAATTTTCCACATGATCTTCAACGAGATCATTTCCAGCGCGGTCAAACCGGTCTCATTCACGATCTCCGGCGTAGAAGCTGATAGGAATGTAAAATGCGTGGTCACGATCAACGGTTTCTCCGTGACAAAGGAAATCCAGGATTCGATCTTCGAGCCCTTCGCCCTGCCCTTGGCGAATGTCGGCACAGGACTCGCATTCTCAGTAGTGAAAAGCCTCATTGAAGTCAACCGGGGGACTGTCAGTGCGACTTCGAACACTGAAGAGAACAAGATGGTACTTGAACTGAATTTCCCTGCTGTCGGAAACATAAAGGGGAGCTGAATTACGGAATCAAGGTTATGTCAAAATCAATAGTATTTCTGGCTGATGGAATGGCCGATGAACCTCTGGAGGAACTCGGTGGCAGGACACCTCTTGAAGCGGTTGAAACTCCGTTCATGGATTCAATTGCGGAAAAAGGTGCCAGCGGAACCTTCCTTACTCTTCCTGAAGGATTCCCGACTTCCTCCGATGTCGCCAACATGTCTGTACTGGGATACGATCTTGCAAAATGCTATTCCGGGCGCGGTCCGCTTGAAGCTGCAAGCATGGGCATTGAGCTTGGCAGGAACGACATCGCCTTCCGCTGCAACCTCGTTGAGGTTTCAAACGGCATCCTCCAGGATTATTCAGCTGACCATATCGGAATTGAACGCTCGAGCAAGCTCATGCGCGACCTCCAGAAGGAGTTCGGCTCCGACAAAGTTTCCTTCCATGCCGGAGTCAGCTACAGGAACCTTATCGTCCTGCATGGAAAGGAATTCTCTGAAAAGGTCATGTTCCACAAACCTGATTCATCCCAGGGCGAAAAACTTTCAGATCTTGTTTTGACACCTGGCGACTCGTCCAAGGAATCATCCCATACCGTTGAATTCCTCAACATTCTCATAGAAAAAACCTCGGATCTCCTTGCAGGACATATGCTCAATGAGAACATAGTACATCCGGCAAACATGATCTGGCCGTGGAGCCCGGGACGCAAACCGGACCTCCAGCCCTTCTCTGAAAAATATCCGGGCGTCAAGGGAGCCGTGATCAGCGCCGTAGACGTCATTTTCGGTCTTGCGATCTGCTCAAAGATGGACATTATCAGAATACCGGGCGCGACTGGATTCATCGATACCAACTACAAAGGAAAGGCTGAAGCGGCCGTCAAGGCGCTGGAAGACCATGATTTTGTATATCTTCACGTCGAAGCGATCGACGAATGTTCGCATATGGGGGACCTTAAGCTGAAGATGAAGGCCATAAAGGATTTCGACTCGAAAATAGTCGGTCCTGTAATGGATGCATTGAAAGGCGAAGAAGTCACATTCGCGGTATTGCCTGATCATCCTGTACCGGTCAAACTCCGCAAGCATACCCGTACGCCTGTTCCTTTTGCCGTCTGCGGAAAGCACGTCAGGCCCGATTCCTTGAAGCTCTATTCTGAAACCCTTGCACCAAGGGGCGGCCTCGGTCATCTGAAAGGTGACGGACTCATGAAACTTGTGCTGAATATCAAATGAGCAACGGCTTAATTTACTAATAGTCTCGAAATAGTATTTACAAAAAGGTAGGGCGCGTTCTCCGTAACGCGCCGTTCTTCCGCGGACGGCTTCCCGATGCCTTTCAGGATCGGGATAAACTCGAGCCTTCCCTACCACGATGTCAATATAATTATGGGATTATTAGTAATTCTGACTGTCTTCTGCCCTGTTCCTAATCCAGACCAAAGCCTCCTCCCTGGACTTCAGCTTCCCCTCAAGCTGCAGATCGGTGATTTTTCCGAGGATCTCCTTGAATTCAGGCCCCGGCTTCATCCCGAGTGCAATAAGGTCGGAACCACTTACAAGCGGAGGCGGAAGCTTAACTTCGTTCGACTGCTCATTCATCTTGTCGAGCAAGAAAACAAAGCAGTCTGTCTTCCCATGGCTTGAGATGCAGTCGATCCTGTGCAGCTCGTTCTCAAGCGGGAACGTATTCTCCGCAATGAGGCGCTTCCATTTCGCAGGACGCATCTCCCGGACATGGGCGAAACGCATGTGGTCCCGGACGGCCTTCACAATATCCGACATGCCGGCAGAAGGTAATTTCAGACGTTTCAAGACCTGTTCAGCCATCTCGGCGCTCCTGTGTTCGTGGGTGTAGAAATGCTCTATCCCATCATCTCCAACTGACTTTGTGGAAGGCTTGCCAATGTCGTGGAGCAGTATCGCCCACGCAAGTCCGAGATCCGGACAGGCCATGTGTGAAAGCATGAGCATTGTGTGCTCGAAGACATCCCCTTCAGGATGATATTCACAGTGCTGCGTCACTCCTCGTAATCCTGAGATCTCCGGAAGCACCTCGCCGAGTATACCGAAATCATCCATCATCCTGAAGGCGCGCTCCGGTTCAGGGCCGAGAAGCATCTTGTTCAGCTCGTCCCTGATCCTCTCAGCGGAAAGCTTCCCGAGATTTTTTGAATATTTCCTTAGAGCGGGAGGCATGTCCGGTGAAAGCTCCAATCCAAACCTGACGCAGAACCGTATGGCACGCATAATCCTCAGATAATCCTCTGAAAAACGATCCTCCGGTTTTCCAATAGTTCTCAGAATCCCCTTGCAAAGATCTTTCCTGCCACCGACAAAATCATGGAGCTGATCCGCAAGCGGATCATAGAACATGCCATTGATGGTGAAATCCCTTCTCAGCGCATCAGTCTCCGGATCTGCAGTGTATTTGACCTCGTCCGGATGGCGTCCGTCAAGATATCCCCTCTCCTCGCGGAATGTCGCGACCTCGAAAGGATGTCCATCGACGACGATATTTATTATTCCGAACGCCACACCGATCTCATAGCATTTCGGGAAGAGCCCGACAACCTCGTCGGGTTTTGCGGAAGTCGCTATATCAATGTCCTTCGGGACTTTTCCGAGAATCATGTCCCTCACGGCACCGCCTGCGAAATACGCAATGAAGCCCTTGGACTGGAGTTTGCGGACAATATCAACTGCGGAACCATAGGATGGGCCTCTTTTCGTTGAGGAAGAACTGGCAAGATTTGAATTTTCCAACGTGTTTTCCATGTCAATTCCGCCGTGTTTTAAATTCGAAGCTTATTTATGATTTCTGATATTGTCTGCAAGATCAGAAATCATCATCGTCATATCCGGCATCTTCCTCCGGCTCAGGCTTGTTGATCCTTTTTATCTTGTTGAGGACCGCCATCAGATAGATCAGGAAACAGATGAGGCAGACAGTCTGGAAGTCGAGGAATGGGAGATTCAGCCCGTAATAGATCGTAGCTATTATGATCCCGGGAAAGCTGGAATAGACTGCGATCGTGAAAAGGCTTGCAAAGGTTATTTCGTCGGGCATGTCGCCCTTGCCGGTAAGAAAAAAGACAATAGAAAAGAAAAGGGCAGAGGTCGGGATGAAAAACAGTATGGTTATGAAGATATTTATGAATACAAGAGTAAGCATCACGACAAGCAGCGACATGTGCATCCTGCTGAAGTTCAAAGGGCTGTCCCCGCTGTATTTCGAAGGTTCAAACGAGTTTTTCTCGGCGTATGCTATTATCTTGTCGCCAGGCTTGTCGACTATCCTTTCGCGCTCGGGAATTTTCGAGAGGGAAAAGAAAAGGGGGAAGACATAGAATTCACTGTTGGACTTTACCCAGAGCACGACCGAAGTCGGGAGCCACAATATCCCCCTCGATGATATGCCATCGTCAGGTTTGAAGATAGCGGCGCCGCCTTTGTCGGGCATGTAGTCGACCCTGTTTTCCTCAAGCCTCATGAACCTGGCCTTGCCCGGCTCCAATGACGGCATGAGTCCTTTCTCCGTGAACCTCGCCTCCCCGAACTGCGAATACAGGGCCTTGCAATACTTTTCAATTATCTTCCTCGCAGGAAAAGACTGCATTAAAACAGCAAGTGCCGCACACAGGAAGGATAAAAGAAGCAGATAGAAGATCGCCTTCCGGCACGATGACTTCAGCAGCAGGATGAAGACCTCGGTGCCGCTGCATATCGAAAATACGGTCCTGATGAAATTTGAATTATTGTTCATCGTCCTTCCTGATCAGCTTTCTAAGGAATTTCAGCCTGGCATACCGCCGCTTGAGCTTGCCCAGCGCCGGTTCGATCTTTTCAAGCTCATCCTTGGAGAGCCTGTTGATGAAAAGGATGCCGTCAAGATGGTCTATCTCATGCTGGAACGCCCTCGCGAGAAGACCGCCGCATTCAAGCGTAAAACTCTCCGCCCCGAGGATCTGGGCGCTGACAACGACCGTGCCAGGCCTTGTAACCGGCGCATAAATGTCCGGCACGCTGAGACACCCCTCATCCTTGGTGACAAGTTCCTTCCCATATGAGACTATCTCCGGATTTAGAAGGACCATTGGCATCCTGCTCAGAAGCAGAGCCTCGCCTGGAGAAGATAACCGCGGGACACCGTTTTCATCCTGTGGAATCGGAACCCCGAGCGCGATCATCCTCGACTTCACACCGACCTGTATCGCGGCAAGCCCCACTCCGTCAAATTCGACCATCGTGTTCATGAGGACTTCCGAAAACTTGACCAGCTTTTCGTCGACAGCATCTACGGCCTCCGCCTTCTTTGAAAGGAACGGATCGCCGTATACCCTGACCTTCTCGATTTTTTTCCTGCCAATGCGCATTTTCCCAAATCCGTAAATTAATCGTAAATATCTAATATAGTTCTCATAACGCCAATACGAAAGTGATACAATAAAAAATATGGGAGGGATTCACGTGGAAAAGATATTTTAAAGAACAGGCGAGACGCCTGTTCTACATTCTTATTTGAATTCGGATTTCGAGTCTTCCCCATGCACCTGACACCTGACACCTGATATTTCACTCCAGCTTCCTGAATCCTTCCTCCTCCAGGCATTTGAAGAATTCATCGGCGGTCCTGAAGAGATGCCCCTTCTCGATGTAGCTGTCTGTAGTGAACGGGCTCTGGTGCTCCGGAGGAAATATCATGTAACGTTTCTTGAGGTAGTCGCGAGCATGGCCGAGTTCATCCATCATCCCGGTCGAGAGCGGTGGTTTTTCAGTATATGGATGGATTGCGACAATCGCATCGACCTTGCCTACGAACCAGTGCAGATCGCGGTGGACAGTAAAGGCATAGGTCGCCTCCTTGTCCTCGACAGTTTCGTAATTGAATCCTATCTCTATCGCCTGCGGATCAATGACAAGACCATAGTCGTAAAGCCTCTTTATCACTTCATTGATCTCTTTTCTCTTCTCAGTTTCCGCATGGGTCATCGAATATGAAACATAGAACGATGGGATGTCCTTGTATTTCACAAGCTTGTAGAGGCTGTAGGGATCCTGCCCGACAGGAACGACATAATGTCTTATCCCCATGAACCTGGCCCAGTCATCGGCAAGGCTCACCTCTTCGTTCATCCAGTTGAGGATGTCGCGGATAGTGTGCTTCTGCTCCTTTATCCTCCTGAGGAAATCATTGCCCGGGGCCGGATCTTCAAACTTCTTCCTTATCAGCCATTCAGCATCAATAAGAGTAACGACCACATCAGGCCTTATATATTCCTTTATCTCCTTCTGGTCTTTCAACTTGATGTTGATCCTGTTCCATTCGATCGTGGCTGGAACGCGGATTATAGCGTTCTTTATATTCTTTTCCTGGAGCCTGTATCCGATCTTACGATATTCGCGTTCGCGGATGACTTCGAAAAGGTAGTTGGTTGTCCCGAGAAGCATGGAAAGCTTCTTGTTGCCGGTGCTCTCCATCTCCTTCACGAGGTTGAAGTATTCAATGTCCAGCCCCTCCCCTGCCCCGTATTTCAGGACCGAACGAATATACTTCTCATCATCTATTCCGGCTATTATCCCGTTTACAAGAACGCGCATGTTTTTAATCCAGTTATCAGTATTCAGTGGTCAGTGGTCAGCCATTTAAAAAAAATCCGAAACAAAAATATTCAAATTGAAAAAAAACAGGGACACGCTAAAGCTGTGAACTCCAACGAATCCAAATTCAAATAAGAATGTGGTACAGGCGTCTCGCCTGTAATTTTCTTAATTATAAACAGGCGAGACGCCTGTGCTACACTCTTTCAAAGCATCCAATCATCAAATCATGCAATCTTCAAATCACCCACTCTTAATTCGCCTGCGTCGCCATGAGGCTCATCGCATCCTGCCTCTTTATCAGGTTGGCGGTATAAAGCTCCGTCAGGGCCTTGTGCATCGTAACCATGCCGTCCTTGGCCATTGTCTCGATTATCGAAGGAATGAGATGCGTCTTACCCTCGCGGATGTTCGCCCTTATCGCAGGAGTCCCGACAAGCACCTCAAATGCGGCAATACGCCCTTTGCCGTCACGCCTCGGTATCAGCCTCTGGGCGATGATCCCGAGGACAGTACCGGAAAGCTGAAGCCTTATCTGGTTCTGCTGGTGCGCCGGGAAGGAGTCTATTATCCGGTCTATGCTCTGGGCGGCGTCGTTGGTGTGGAGTGTCGCCAGCACAAGATGCCCTGTCTCTGCAGCCGTCAGGGCGGCACCGATCGTCTCCGTGTCGCGCATCTCACCGACGAGTATGACGTCCGGATCCTGGCGCAAAACGTATTTCAAGGCGTTCGCAAAACTCAATGTGTCGGCATAGACCTCCCTCTGCTCAACCACAGCCTTCTTGTTGGCGTGTACATATTCGATCGGATCTTCTACAGTAATGATATGGCAGGAGCGCCTGTCGTTTATCCTGTCGATGAGACTCGCCATCGTAGTACTTTTCCCATGGCCGGTGGGACCGGTGATCAGGACGAGCCCCTGATGTTTTTCCATCATGTTCACAAGGGCCTTCGGGAGACCGAGCTCCTCCGGCGGTGGAATCCTTTTCGGAATCACCCTGATCGCCGTTGAGACGCTCCCCCTCTGGAAAAATCCGTTCAGCCTGAATCGATATGGGGCGGACTCAACAACGCCGGCATCGTTCGTCCGCTGGATATTCACGCTCATCGCAAAGTCTATCTCACGTCTCTCCTCGAAGATCTCCCTCTGCTTGGAATTAAGTACGCTGAACAGCAGCCTCTTGGTGTCTGAAGGCATCAGCGGTTCGGTGGCCAGAGGATTCAGCTCCCCGTTTATCCTAAGGCACGGGCAGTGTCCGGCAGTGAGAAGCAGATCACTTGCGTTGTTCGCGACCGCACTGTGAAGAAGACGTTTCATATTGATGCTCTTCTCGTCCTGGGCCTCGGCTTCAAGGCCGTCGCGGAACGTATCGATTCCGCTTTCCATCCCCTGCACGAGAAGCACGAACTCCTCACGGTTCGTAGCAGCCGTCGAACCAGAGGCAAGCGTGATCTTATTGGCCTTGCACAGATCTGCAAGCGCCCTGGAGAATGTCTGCATGCCCTCCTCGTAGCCGCGCTTGATCAGGTCTTCAAGATCAGGGAAGTTCCTAGTAGCGATCACGCGCCTCGCAAGCGGGGTAGCCTTCAAGATCTCGACTGCGGGAATCATCCCGTGCCCGTCGGCCCGTGGAACAAGGCGCTGTGCTACAAGCCCTTCAAGCGCCAGCGAAAGATCCGCCGCGGCCTGTTCTCGCAGATGCTCCGGGAAATTGTTGACTATCCTCTCGATGCTCTGGATGACATTCGCGGTATGCACCGTGGTGATGACCAGATGCCCGGTAAGAGCTGCGGAAATCGCGATCTGCATCGTCTCGAGATCGCGCATCTCACCGATGAATATCACATCGGGACTCTCCCTGACTACGTTCCTAAGGGCTTCAGAAAAACTCGATGAGTCGGCCCCGATCTCGCGCTGCGTTATCAGGCTCTTCTTCTCACGGTGTACGAATTCTACCGGATCCTCTATGGTCACGACATGCTTTGCGAACTTCGCATTTATGTGGTTCAGCATCGCCGCCATGGTGGTCGATTTCCCGCTGCCTGCGGCGCCGACGATCAGGACAAGCCCCCTCGGTCTTTCCGCGAATTCCACAAGCACCTTCGGAAGGTTCAATGCCGCAAACTCCAGTTCACCCGAAGGAACCAGCCTGGCGACAAGTCCGGGCTGCCCCTGCTGGACAAGGAAATTTATCCTGTATCTCGCCCCCTCATATGCAAATCCCGTATCGACGCTGCCGGCCTTGCGGTACTTGGCTTCAATCTCAGGGACAAGTATCTTCGTCCTGAACTTCTCGATCTCCTCTGCCGAGATCGGCTGGGCATCAACCGCCTGTATCAGCGTATTCACCCTTGCATAAGGAATTTTTCCAGCGGAAAGGAAAAGATCAGAAGCTCCAAGTGCGGACATCCTGCCGAGAAGTTCATTTATCATATGAAGCCACCAATTTGTTATTATTAAGTAAGGCGGTTTTTTTTAACCGCCAATTAAACGTCGGGTTCCTTCGACAAGCTCGGGACAGGTCAAACCCGACATACTTTTGAAATCCGTTCAAATAAACGTAAAACTGCTCAAGTAAAGCATAAGCTAGAAAATACGAGACATTGAGGCGAATTTCAAGGTAAAGGAGGATATTAATGGAATTTGGGAATATGTTCGTAGTTAAGCTCGCAAGAGCTGTTCCAGAGTAATGCAGACATTCCTGTCTGCAATTAAATACAGGCTGAAAGCCTGTTTTACTTTAGGACACGTCTTGCGACGTTAACTACGAGCGAATGCAATTAATTTCCTGAAAATTGAATTTGCTTGTAGTTATAAAATTTACGCAGGGCATAGGCCCGTCGCGTAAATTTCATATCCCATCCAGCCTGCTGCGGAGATGTTCGAGCTCCCTCTTCGGGTACTTCTTCCCGAGTTCCTTCTTAAGCAGGTCCCTGGCCTTGTCAATGGCTTCGAGCTCCAGATATACATCCACAAGCTTCATGACTATCGGGACATCCTCGATGCATCTGTCATCCTTCTTCAAATAAGCGGAGATCAGGCCTATGGCGTTCTCGTGGTCGTCCGTCTTGTCGACAAAAATCTCCACCAGAAGCAGGATCACATGATAGTTCCCCGGATCCTTCTCCAGAAGCGCCTTCAGATCTGATATCGCCTCCGCATATTGTTCATTCAGTATCTTCACGCGGATCACGGGAAATTCCGGCGGTGGAGGCCTTGCGCTTTTCGAGGAATAAATCTGCCCGACCAGACCGGCCGAGGCCCATGGGCCGATGAATTTAATACCGAGGATGCTCCCGCATATAATCCCAAATGGAACGGTCATGAATAAAACACCAAGCACCCCCAGGGCCATACCGAACAAGGCAATACCACCTGTCAGCAGGGCGAGTAAAAGATAAAAACCGTTCATGAGCCTTTCATTCACGGGCTTAAATCCCTTTCTTGCTGTTTGGCATCACTATGCCTTCCAGCCGTTTAATCAGCTGTTTCCGCTCAATGTCCCTGTATTTCATTTTAATTTCCTTATCCAGCAGTGCAACGGCCTTTTCCTTATTATCAATCTCAAGATAGACGTCCACGAGCTTCATGACCAGCGGGAGATCCTCCGGGCATCTTTCATCCTTCTTAAGATAGGCGGTGATAAGGCCGATTGCATTCCCATGATCGTCAATCCTGTCGACAAACACATCCACGAGGAGTGAAACCACATGATAGTTGCCTGGATCCTTTTCGAGAAGCTTCTCGAGATCGGCTATGGCCCCGGCATATTCCTCTTTTTTGATCTTTGCCTGGATGAGCGGAAATTCGGGAGGCAAGGGTTTTACATTCTTGGGCGTGTAAAATCCGAAGGCCATTTTCTCCGCTATAGGGGGAATTACGAGATATGCAAAAAGAAAGGCTGCGATCATCGAGCACACAAGCCCCATGGCCAGGCTTCCTCCGTCGCTATGCTTTACGGCATATGCAATTGCTATCACACCATATAGGGCGATACCGCCGCAGATGGCAAAGGCTATGAGCCTGTAAACCTTCTCCATGATCTCCCTGAACATCCTGCGCATCCTCCTGTTTTCCTATTATTATATTATGATTCCCGATTAGTTCAAAAAATCCGGAATCGGATTTTATGAACATTGCGAAATCCGCAATTTGAACTACCTTAAGGCACTTCAAAAAGAAAGGATCTCCAATGACCAGGCTTCTACATTCATTACTGACATCACTTTTACTCATCCTCCCCCTGGCGCTCACAGCCCAGGAAAACAATCCTGACAAAAGCGCGCCGGCAGAGAAACGCCAGATAAAGCTCCTTGCCGTTGGCAACAGTTTTTCAGGCAACGCCTCAAAATTCCTGAAGGACATAGTAAAGGACTCAGGGAACTGCGAACTTGTATTCGCGCACGCCTCCATAGGCGGCTGTCCCCTGGAGAAACACTACAGCCTCGCAATGAAGCATGAGGCAAATCCGGATGATCCGGAAGGCACGCCCTACACCCTCAACGGCAAAAAGTCAGGACTCAAGGAAATGCTGCTGGCCGACAAATGGCAATATGTGACAATCCAGCAGTTCAGCGTCATAAGTTTCAAGATCGAAAGCTACCGTCCCCATGCAAAGAACCTCTACGATTATATCAGGAAATATGCGCCTGACGCTGAAATAGGGATACACCAGACCTGGGCTTACCGCCCCGATGACAAGGCTCTTTTCAAGGACGGATTCGACTCCGTCAAGATGTACCAGAAGCTGACGGACGCATACTATACGATCGCCAAGGAACTCGGATGCAAGGTTATTCCCGTAGGAACTGCATTCCAGCTCGCATATGAATCGCCCGAATGGGAGTTCAAACGCGATGAGAACTTCGATCCCAAGAACGCCAAACCACCGGAACTTCCGAAGGAACAGCACTCGCTCCATGCAGGTTATTACTGGAAGGACAAAAAACTAACCTTCGACACCCATCATGCGAATTTCGCGGGTGAATACCTGGGCGGATGCGTATGGTTCGAATTCTTCTTCAAGGAGGATGTCAGGAAAATCAAGTTCAAGCCATCGAAGATGTCCGAGCAGGATGCCGCCTTTCTCAGGGATATCGCGCACAAGGTCGTCTCCGAATCAATTAAGCCCAAGGCCGGAAACTGAAAGGCCCTAGAGGAAATTCAGAAGAATGGCTCCGGCAGTAGGATTCGCCCTGCCATCCGGCAGGGCGCCACGTCGTATGACTGTGGCGAACCTAAAATCGCACAGGGGCTATATCGGGAATAACGTAATATCAGGGAGAATGGCTCCGGCAGTAGGATTCGAACCTACGACCAAGTGGTTAACAGCCACCTACTCTACCACTGAGCTATGCCGGAGTGTTTTTTATACGTAGCGGCGCTTATTCTAACATCGCTTGTGGCAAAAACAAGCCGTTATTCAAGGTTTTTTGAAGAGCAATGTAGTTTTATTAATTCTCTTCCCTTGCCGCTCTTAAAGAATCTTTCGTGCGCCATAGATTCCGAGCGTGTCTTGTACTCCTCGCAATAGATAAGCCTCCATGGTCCTTTGAAACGCTTGGTATATAGCGTACCATGAAACCCTGGCTCGGGAACAAGTTCATTTAGACTATTAAAAATCATTAAACTCTATAGAACTGGGCTCTAACCTTACTGCTTCTTTACATGCATTGCATGCTCCCAAGTAAACATCTTTATCAAGCCTCAAATCATTCGATATCAGCCATTGAATATGTAAATATGCCGGAGTATGTTTTATCATGGAATTTGAATGGGATATTAAGAAAGCGGACATTAACCTGCAAAAGCACTCCGTAGATTTCACGGAAGCAGCTACAGTCTTTGGCGATCCGCTTTCAGAGACATTTCCTGATCCGGATCATTCGGTCGGAGAATTCAGGTTTTTGACAATCGGCCAGTCAATAAAAGGGCGGCTTTTGGTAATTGGACATACGGATCGAGGCGATTCCATTAGGATAATCACGGCAAGAAAAGCGATTACAAAAGAGAGACACTACCATGAAAACAAGAGAGCTTGAACAGAAGGAAGAGATTCGCCCAGAGTATGATTTTGCTTCCATGAAAGGGGGAGTGAAGGGGAAATATGTGTCACGGTATCGCAAGGGAAGCAATCTGGTACTATTGGCTCCAGATGTTGCAAAAGTTTTCCATGACAATGCATCCGTCAACGAAACACTAAGATCCCTTATTGGGATTGCCCGTGCAAATGTCAAGCATTCATAGATTTGTTGTTCAATCCTTGTTTCTTTACCTTCAATCATTCTTTTATATTATTCTGATTGTCGGGTTGATTCCATAAATCTATGAACTGGCATGTGTCCTTATCTATTGTTGGAATAAGCTCATCCATGATAGCCATTCTCCTGAAATAAAGTCATATACCTTCTCAACGATTATTGAATGAAAGGTTCGCCACTGTCATCCGACGTGGCGCCCTGCCGCATGGCAGGGCGAATCCTACTGCCGGAGCCATTCTTCTTTTCTGGACTTCCAGCGCCAGCTTGTGACCCGATATGACTTTTACCTCAATATATCGACAAGAATTTAACCTTGTTGAAAAAACAGTTAAACCATTTATGTTTATGAAAATGAATCCTTTTCAAAACAACGAACAGATAATTCAAATTATTCTTGATTCAATTCCTGCCTGGGTTTTCTTCAAAGACAAGGAAAATAGATTCATCCGCGTGAATAAGACTTTTTGCGACATTATGGAAATGTCAAAAAAACAGCTGGAAGGCAAATCTGTTTTTGATTTTTTCCCAAGAGAGCAAGCCGAAGCCTACTGGGATGATGATAAGAAAGTAATGGCATCCGGCAAACCGGTTAGGAACATTATTGAACCAATGGATTCAAAGCATGGCAAGCTATGGGTTAGGACAGATAAGATTCCTTATCGCAATCCCGAAGGAGAGATTATTGGCATTATCGGTTTTTCAATTGAAATAACTGAACTCAAGAAAGCAGAAACCGATCTTAAAAATCTCCATGCAAATGAAGTGCTTATAAGAAAGGAACTTGAACAAACTCTCAAACAGCTGCAAGATTCATTTGTCAAGATTAAGGAATTGCAGTCTATCCTACCAATGTGTTCTTACTGCAGGAACATACGTGACGACAAAGGACACTGGTCCCATCTGGAGAGCTACATCACCAAGCATACAAAGTCTAATTTCTCACATGGCATATGCCCTGATTGCTTGAAAAAGCATTTCCCGGAGCATGCAAAAAAGTAGGATTTTTGTATGGAAACTGGAAGCGTCATCATCTGGCGTGCTGGTGGGGAATCTTCCTTTTCCTGCAGTCTGGACAAAGGCCAGGGGCAGGATCATGTTTTGGAGCAGCTGAAATGTAATTCTCCGCAGGCTCCCATTTGCCGTTCTCGTCGCGGATCCTCTTGCATCCCGGGCACAAGGTGATCAGCTGGCGGAGTATCTCAAGATCGGATATGTTGTTCTTGCGTTCATGGAGCAGATGCTCCCTCTCCTTCATGTTCCTCAGGATTTCAGTGACATCTCGCCAGACACAGAAGATGAACTTGTCCTTGTTGATCTCCACAAACTTGGCTCTCACTTCAATATCGAGAATATCCCCGGATTTCGTCTTATGCCTGGTGAAATACTTCTCCTCGCCCTTTTCTGCGATCCTCTCTATGTGCTCCATCATCTCGGCCTGTGTCTCGCAGATGTCGTAGTCGATCATGTCAAGCCTGACAAACTCCTCGCGCGTATAACCGAGAGCCTTATATGCGTTCTCATTGAAATCAACGATCTTCCCTACGTCCACGCTTATTGCAACCATGGAGTCGGCGCATATGTCAAACAGCGTCTTGTAGAAGATGTTTGAATAGCTTAAATTGCAGAGTTTTATCTTGTGCTGCAGCATCATGGTGGGATTATGCCTTGGTTGGGTCCTTGTCGGCGTAGTCGGGGAATTTGCTCTTCATGCAGTCGGGGCATATTCCATGTGAGAAATCATACTTTGTCTTCTTTGACAAGCATTCCTCCATCGTTTCCCATTGGCCGTTCTTATCTGAGATTCTCTTGCAGTAGGTGCATATCGGCAGTATTTCGCGGAGCTTCTTTATCTCCTCCATCGAATCCTTGAGCTCCTTGATCAGCTCCTCCTTCTCCCTTATGCTCTCGTAGAGTTCGGTCACATCCGTCCAGTTGCATAGGATGAACTTGTTGTTCGCGAGTTCGACAACCTTCGCCAGCACTTCCACATCGAGTATCCTTCCATCCTTGGTCTTGTGCTTGGTGGAATAGGCCTCTTCGTTCACTGCAAGTATCCTTGCAATATGATCTTTTACGGCCTGGATGTTCTCATAGACATCGATGTCGGCGAGGCTGAGCTTCCTGAACTCCGCCTTGGTATATCCAAGCTGCTCGTATGCAAGCTCGTTGAATAGGATTATCTCTGCAGAGACAGGATCAATGATGACCTTCGCATCAGTGGACTTCTCGAACAGAGTCCTGAAAAAGATGTTCGACGCAAAATGGCTGCGTATGATTTTATCGGTCTCGGTTTCCTGCATGATCCCCCGCGCATGTAATATGGAATTTAGAGAAATATAACGCCAGTAGCAGGTTAAAGCAATAGAAGAGGCATGCAAGATGCCGGATTAATGGATTTTTATATTGCTCACGGCGGCCAGGTATCGGTGCCGGCAAATGTGAACTCCGTGCCGGGATGGATGGAGTCCCTGATGCTGTCGAGGGTTGCGGACTCGCAGTGGCCGTCGAGGTATGCCGTCACGACGCTCCTGAACTTGTCATGTGCCGTCCAGGGAAGACCGCTGTTCCTGGCCCTGCAGAAGTCGAAGACATGAACATGGGCCTTCATGCCGCTACGTTTCCCGTCCAACATCATGATGAACTTGCCCGGGTTTGGAATGACGCCCACTTCGGTGACTTCGTTTTTCAGCTTATATATGTTGATCCCCTTGTCACCCCAGACATAGACATCCTTGTTCCAGGTATAGGCGGTAATCTGCCCTTTGTAATACCCCTGGAAGTTCGAGGAATATACCCAGCGTTTCAGAACTTCCATCGGATTCGAGGAAAGAGAGGATGGCGGTTCGGATTCAGGACACATGAAAGCTGACGGCGTAAGATCTATATAGCCGCAGTGGTTCAGGTACCAGGACGTGGTCCATTGTCCTGACTGAGTAAAGATGATTTCACCCTCGTTGTCGATAGCATACAAACTAGTTGCAGTATTGTACTGCCTTATATTGCTGAGGCAGTTGACCTTTTTTGCGATGTTTTTCGCCTGTTGGAGTGCGGGAAGCAATAGGCAGATCAGGATTGCGATGATCGCAATAGCCACCAGGAGTTCGATAAGGGTGAAGGATCTTCTATTTTTCATAAGCCCCCTCTTCCTTTTGCTAATATTAACATTATATTAACGTTAATACTGCGCTATTCAAGCATAGTTTCGCTAAAATTTAAAATTTTTAAATGCCATTCTGAAAACTGATCAAAGTCCTTCATTATAGAAAACAAACAGACCATCCTTGCCGGGCGCAACTATGTCCAGACGACCAGTTCCTCGGAGATCCGCAATATCAAAATAAATGCCAGTACCCTTCGCCGTCCCGATCGGACCATAGTCAATCACCTGCTTGGAAAACGATTCTCCGTTCCATTTGAAATAATAGATCCCGTAATCGTCCCATTCCCCGGCTTCGTTTCCACAATGCGCACGATGACGTTTCCCTGTGACGAGTTCAGGTTTGCCGTCTCCGTCTATATCCTTCCAGATCATATCGTGATACTGGGCGTTGTACGGATCAATCTGATGTTTTGTCCATTCCCTTTTTCCGTTTACGATCTTCCAGCTGTACCACCAGAGACCGTATCCATGCGCGCTGCCGACTATCATTTCATTCCTGCCATCGCCATCGATGTCAACGACGAGTACTGGTATGCTTGCACAGCCAAGATCAAATTCAGGATGCCATGTCCATTTGTCCTTCCAGGGATCCGCTGGACATTCTAGCCAGCCGTTCCTGAGGATGATGTCCATCCTGCCGTTTCCAGCGATGTCACCGCAGCCAAGTCCGTGCCCTTGCGTCTCTTTTTCAGAAAACTGGTGGATGACGATCTTTTCGAATTCACCAGTCCCTTTCCCATCTTTCCCGGTCTTGAGCTTGAAGATTTTCACATCCCTGGCGCAAGGCGTGTTGGGAACAATTTCAACAATCCCATCACCGTCTATGTCCCAGGCGCGGGTCGTCTCTATATTCCCGGTCTCTGCAACGATGTGTTCCTTCCAGGGCTTCCCCGCTTCTCCCGGATTCTCCCACCAGCGAAGCGTATTGCCCCACCAGCCGCCCGTAATCACATCCATCTTCCCGTCTCCATTGACATCCAGCGGTATCGTCGAGAAATCATCGAAATATTCCCCGTACTGCTTCACCTGACCGATCTGATGCTTCTTCCTGAAGTCCGGCCCCTGGTACCAGAATCCTCCGGACACGATATCGGGAACGCCGTCATTGTTCACATCGATCACCGCGGCAGACTCGAAGGTCTCGTCCGAAACCCATACTTTTTTCCATTTCAAAGGCATAAAAATCTCCTTTATAGACAGGATTACAGGATTTTCAGGATATATAATCAAATCTCACAACTGTCCGGCTTAACTTTATAAAATAATGTGTAACATGTTTAGAAACAAATACATAACTTATGC
>MHBH01000037.1 GCA_001804805.1 Lentisphaerae bacterium GWF2_49_21 | reverse complement strand
TGGGATTGTCAGAAAGGTAGTTTCTAACAACACACCATTGGCAGAAGCTGTGGAGCCCCTCGGCGTAGTGCTCGATGGTCTTGCCGCTCTTTTGAACCTGCTGGAGCTCACGGAGCTTCATTTCTATCCGTGGAAGAGATCCTTCCAGATCCGCGAGCATCTGCAAATCCAGTTCCTTCTCCCACCAGGAAAGATATTTTATTCTTTTCCTTTCGTGGACATCACCCCATGGCCGTCCACCCCTGCCCCCCTGAGACTTTCCCCATGCAATATATTCATCTGCAAACTTCCTGAAGCTTTCCCTCTTATGCTTGTCAGCCTTGCTCGGCAGGGGACGATAGCCCTTTCTGATTTCATCGTGCTCGGATTCTATCTTTGTCGCAAGTTTCTCTGTTTCAATCTTAGAAGTCAAACCGGTTCCTGAGCGTCTTTCCCCGGCATAATCCGTATATTGGAACCTCCACTTGCGGTGGGGCTTTCCTGTTTTTCTGTTTATGCTTTGGAATACATAGGGCATTTTCAGTCATCCTTCTAGCTTCGCCAAGGTTTCATAAGCATGGCCGATCTGGATATTCCGCCTGCCTTTTTACATTCATCGTCAATCATTTTCAGCTCAGATGTCGTCATCCTGACGTTAATCTGCTCGATAAGGCAATCTGCAATTTTCTTTTTTGGCCTGCCCATTTTCTTTTTCATATGCCAATAGATACTTTATGTATACGATTAAGTCAAGGGGAATATTTTGAAATTCTCTTAATTTGGTTCAATGCCTCTTTCTCCGCCTGTTCAGCGGACGTATTGAGATAAGCAAGAATTCTATCCGACAGCCATACTGAACGGCCTCCAAGAGAAATGGGAGGGGGGATTTCCGCTCGCTGTACCAATCTCCTCAATGTCCTTGTTGATATTTTCAATATGCTGGCAAGCTTTCCCTCGTCCATAATAGTTTTTTCAGGAAGCTTCGCCAGTTCATCAACAAGCAATCCTTTTTTATTTTTATCTACTGTAACTTCTTCTGCTGTGTTCATTATCCACCTGTTTCTTGTTTATTTTTCATAATTTGCCTTTCCATTGCAACGGATTCCTCCAAGGGACTTGTACTTTTGTTTTGGCTCCTGCTGTTTCTTCAAGAGATTTCAGCTTGTATCGTCAAATGGATTACTGCTTTTAAATTTCGGACGGGCAACTGCCTCTTCGAGATAATGGATGAACCTCGAAGTGCTGTTCTTCTTCGCTTCCTTGCCTTCAAGTTCCATGTTTTTCACCTCATGGCAGATCATGCAGAACTCCCCTTCGCCAAGCAAGGCCTTGGCCTTCCTGTAGAAGATCTGCATGTTCGGAGTCTGTTCGATTCCTGAACGCTCAAGGCAGTCGGCTTCGCCAGGAGTCAGTTCCGGAAGAATATCGGTCCTCCGGATATATTCCTCCCTTGAATTGCCGCAGCAGATCCAGATTCTGTACAACTTCCCGGTAATTTGCGCGGGCTTTTCCACATCATCCGGGACTTTGTCCGGATTGACCGGGATCTTCGCGGGAATGCCCGTTTCGCCGCTTTCCGGTTCGGACTCTTCTTCCAGTTCTTGAAAAACCTTTTTAGGAAAAGACGAATCGCGCGATTCGTACGATTCGTTATTTATTACTCTTATATTACTTAGTAGTGTGCTGTTTTCCGCATGCCGTTTTTCCACAAGCGGGAAACCGTCGTTTTTTGCATCACTGTTTGAGGCTGGCCCGCGATCCCTTTCGGCAGATTTCCGCATTTGCCCGGCCGGGAATGCGTATGTCCCGTCGCCGGGGGACTCCCGAACATCGTAGTCGACGCTCCGGAACCTCCCGTTCTTCCGATCCTGCCTCCGCACTATGTAGCCGTTCCTGATCAGTTCCCCGACCGCATTCCTCGTCGCCGTTGCGCCGTCCTTCGACCTGCACGACAGTTCGCGGAGGTTTATCCTCCAGTCGTCCGGCAGGGCCAGGAGGCAGCACAGTAGCCCCTTTGCCTTCAAGGAAAGTCCCCTGCTGTTCAGGAACTCCTTGTTGAGCACGACATATGGATTGTCGCGGTTGTGGGTGATGCGGAGAATCATCTCATGCCCCCGCGCTTGTCCCCGTCGTCCTTATCCCGGCAAGGGTGTAGACATCGGCGACGAGGAAGCGTACCGATCCGCCGACCATCCTTTTCTGCAATGCTCCGGAAGCGCTTAACCTGTCAACTGTTTTCACTGAAACCGAGAGGATCTCGGCTGCCTTCCTCTTGGAAATCAGTTTGATTTCGACCGGTTGTCTTTCTTCTCCTCTCGCTTTGTCCTGTTCGATTTTCCTGCAGAGCGCCGTAAATTCTCTGCTTTCGCCCTTGTCGACCGTCCCTGACTTTTCGAGCGTCCGAATGAAGTTGGCCGCCATTTCGGAAGTCTGTCTGCTGATCATGTCATCCTCCTTTATTGTTCATTAAATGAACGTTAGCGCACAATATAGCCATACCGCGCCAGCGATTCCAGCGAATATTGGCTTCTTAAGTTTTATTAAGTCTTGACATATGTGGATTATTGAGTACCATTAAGCATTATTGTGCCTTTTTGGACATCAATTATTTTTCAATTATTTTTGAAAACGAGGAGGTTTTGGATGAAAATTGACCATGATATCAGAAAAGCTATTGAGGCCGCAGTCGAAAAAATAGGCAACCCGTACCAGTTTGGGCTCAGGGTCGGAGTAGCTCATACGACCGTGGCGAGATGGCTTGACGGCCGTACTGAGAACATTGAAGGCGGTGCCTGGGAGAACCTCTATCCGCTGATTCTCCCGCATCTCAAGCGAAATTCGCTGTCGCTCTCAATGATTCCGGGCTTTGCCGGTGAAGTCCAGGAGTTCATCGACTCTTTCTGCGAACTGAACTCTCTCCAACGGAAACAGGTGCTGTCCACTTTGAAGGAATATCAGGAAATCAATCAGACAGACGGAAGCCTGTCCGACAAGAAAGACTCCAGCCTTTGGGTTATCGGAGCAGCTTTTGAAATCGAGAGCGATGGGAACATTG
Organism: Lentisphaerae bacterium GWF2_49_21; assembly: GCA_001804805.1. Classification (GTDB taxonomy): domain Bacteria; phylum Verrucomicrobiota; class Lentisphaeria; order Victivallales; family GWF2-50-93; genus GWF2-50-93. Next base: position 22,909 of record MHBH01000037.1, on the reverse strand, counting down.
AAGAGTTCATAAGGCTTCTTGTCAGGTATCTCAAGGTGTCAATTGTCAAAAAGGAGGTTGTCGTTTCCAAGGAACTGATATGCAGGATATGGGCTTTGGGTTCTGGAACTCTGGACGACAAAGCGGCAAAGAAGATCGAATCAGCGGCAGTCTTATCCGGGCTGGAGTTGAAATATTCCAGGGAGATGAAGCCGGAAGACTTGAAACGGGAAAAGGCCACCAGGAAATCACTGCTCGGTAGGGCCATTGACAAGCTCATCCCGGACAAGATCCTGACATTTGAGAATTATATACGAATTAAAGAACGCAATCCAAAGATTACTGAAAGGGAACTGTTAATGCAAGATTGAATGCTTCTTGTAAAATTTCAATATCTGCCAAACAATATTTGCAATCTCATAATACTTTATCTATTTCCCTGGCACAATTTCAGGTTCCGGAGAGCTTTTATCAATCTTTTGAGGTTGAGTTTTTGGAGTATCCACTCCGGATTGTTAATAAAATCCAAAAGACAAGATTTATATAAGCTTTACTCCATTGCCTCGGAATTCCAGAACATTTGGGTCGTTAGCTCGTCCGCCGAATCTATTGCAGACAGCATTTCTTGTATTTCTTACTGCTTCCGCATGGGCAGGGATCATTGCGTCCGGTTTTGCGGCTGGTATTTACGAACGGGACGCTGTCCTCAGCGTCTTCCATGCCCAGCCTGGAGAAGATATCGAAATCCGGCAGATGTGTCCTTTTTTGGCGAGGAGTTGAACGGGCGCTTCTCAATCCGAGTTCGATCTCGACATCCTCAAGGTCTCCGAGGACATCTATATCAACCGAATCTGAAAGGTACGCCTGCCGTATTGCATCTATAGATTCGACGGACTTCAGTTCCTTGAGGTAGAGTATCAGGAATGCGTTCAGGGCAGGATCCTGCCGCTCGTAGTTGCGGAGGTTGCCGACCAATATGTCAACGCATTGTTTTCTCGCCAAAGGTTCCATCTCGCCGATCTTTTCCAGGCAGTGCATGGCGCATATCCTGGAGAAAAGAGTCTTCTTCTCATCGGCAAGATAAGCTGAGAGCGCAGGGATCGCCGGAGTCCCTATCATGCCGAATACACGGGGATAGTCGGAGGTCATCCAGTCATCATCGTTCTCATCGACAAGGTAGAGCTGGGAAAGCAACGCATCTACTGCCGATACCGCCCTCATCTGGCCCAGCGCACGCCATGCGTGAAGAGGAGCCCAAACCGACACCGACCCTGTATCCGAGAAATTCAGCTTGTCGTCGCCGACCATCCTGGTCAGTTCGGGAATGTGTTCTGAGCAAAGGCCAATTGAAGCATAGTCAATCCATTCAGCAGCGAATTGCTCAGGCTCTCCCAATGTCAGCAGCTTTGCGACCGGTTCGAGATATGTATAGTTATCTGAAGATGTCATTTGTTTTTATTCCTAGTCCTAATCCTGAATTTACCAGAATTCTTTCCGAGGCCATGCAATTTGCTCTCTTCACTCTTCACGAAACGCCGGCATTTCTCGCAGTGATATGAACGTACAAATATTATTCCCTCCTTACAGGGTATTTCAGAAATCGACACCTGCATGTTCCTGAGTTCCCTGCATGAGGGGCAAAATTCCGAAGCCATTGGCAATTCCTTCTCTATCTCTTCAGTTTCTCCGGCCTTATCTGCTCCACCCGGGCCTTCAGTTCATTCCATCAGTACAAATGATATTTCCAAGTGTCCCGTTTGTGTCCTGTTTAGAAAAAAGCCTGTTTCATTTTAATTTTTATGGTTTGTCCTGGTTATGTCCTATTTGCCTCTGAGAATCCCTTTAGCCAGTCGCGGCCCTTTTCCGTAAGACGGTATTTCTGGAGGCGGCTGGTCGGCTTGCCGGGAATGGTCGGCTCAATCTTTCCCTCTTCAAGCAATTTCCTTATAAGGCGTTTCAGTGCGCCTGAAACACTTTTCCTTCCTGTTTTTACAGCAATTTCAGACGGAGATATTGGTCCGATACTCAATAGTTTGAGAATTGACTCGGCCCCCGACTCGGCCCCCGACTCGGCCCAAGCTTGTGCGGCAGTGCGTCCGCTTGCTGCCTGTTTCCCTTTTACAGTTTTCTTAAGACGCACGATAAACATGCCCATATCTGTCTCGAACTCAACCTTGATATTTTGTGGGCGGCAGGCCTCGATAATCCTCAATGTTCCGGTTCCCCACTGTTCAATCAGCCGCGTCCGGAAAACCGCTCCGGCCAACAGCGGATTCCGGGGATGAGATGCGTGCTTCCGGTACAATTCCGCAATGGAAAGATCGGGGGGAAGTTTCCCTGGGTTCCAGACCTCCAAACAGTCGTCATAAATGCGGACCTGTATTGTTCCCACGTCGGTGTAACTGCGGTGGCATAGCGCATTCGTGATGGCCTCGCGCACAGCTGCCTCGGGATACTCCGGAACAATATCGTGCTGTGGCTTGCCGGTGACCACAAGGGCCTGCCTGGTATTCCGGGTCACAAAAGCCATAGCCTCGTCCAATTGCAGGAGAAGCGGCCCTTCAATAGTGCGCTCATCCAGGAACTGGGTCAGACTGCCGCTGACAAAACGGGCGCATTTGACCTTTGCCTCCACAAAGAAATGTTGTGGAGACTTGCCGAATAATAAGGCTGTGGCATTTCGGAAGTGTTTTTCCGTTCCGAACCGCAGATTCTTTATGACATCACTCAGCGACGTTGATCTTTTCATCCCAGAACGTTCCAGAAAATCCCGAACCGCCTTCCTGTCAATGTCGTTCGCATTGAAACCTTCGCATATCAGAGCATCCCAGGTCCGTCCTGTCGTGATCTCCAAGATTCGCTGGGCCTCGTCGCGACGAAGAAATTGGTTGCTTTTTCCAACACGCTTGACCGGACGTCCGAAAGCCCAAACAGGTTTGACGGGATTGGGTTCAATGTGGATTTCAACCACTGATGACTCTGGCGCACCACGCACATCAACAGATGGAAACTGCGGAGGGTCGGTATTGATCTTGATTTTGTTGGCAATATCTTCCAGAGTGCCTTTGCCGATCCGGACTCCAATACGTTCACCTTCAGGGCTTACACCGACATATATTGTGCCGCCATTGGCGGATGCAAATGCAGCGCAGGTCTCGACAATCTCCTTCCATTCCCCTAAAGACTGCTTCCATTCGACAGATTCGCTCTCCGGCGGGAAGGAATCACATTTTACAGTTTTGGTTTTCGTATTCATTCCTTCACATTTATATTTCACATGTCCCTTTTACGTTGGGTTCCCTTCCCTGCCGTAATATATTGCATCTCCCGCATTATATAATTATTACAAAGCAGAATGCCTCGAGAAATCATCCTTTATATCGGGCTCATGTCCCCATTATGTCCCCATTGAGCCATTGAGATTGAGTCAAGTAGAAAAATAGCACGTTCAAAAACACATTCAATTATGCTTGCATGTCTCAATGGCAAGAATCTTCTTTAATTCCGCCTTTTGCGCATTGAATCTTGCGGAAGAAATTGCCTCTGGTTTCGTCAAGATATTCGATGGCCCTATTGAGCTGGAGGATGCGTAAATCTTAAAATTGAATCAAACTGTAGAAATCATTTCCACAGGGATAAGGAAACATATTCATATTATGGTTCTTGACAATAGCATATCATATGATAAAATGTGTTATCTATAGATAAAGGGGCTGCGTTATGAATCCTGCGGAAATTCGTTCATTCCGGAACAGCCTTGGTTTGAGCCGCCGTGATTTCGCCCCAAAGCTTTATATTTCAGAACCAACTCTTGAACGCTGGGAACGCGGACAGGGTGCGCCGCGCGAACTTCATTTGCGCATCCTCAACCGCATGAGAGAATCCCTGGGCTCTGGTCGTCCTGCCACCTATTTTCAATATGACAATGTATCTGATGACATTGCCAATGAATCCCCCATAGAAGACAAGCAACTAGTCACTGAAACGCTCAAAAGCATGTCTATTGTTTTGCTCTCGGAAGAGATTTCCAAAGATGGAAATGACTGGCTGCTGTCATTCAGCTTGGGATGGAAAACCGTAAAGCCACTTAATTTACTGCTCGCTTGCGAAGGTTCGAAAAGGCCCACAAACCCAGTGGTAGATTTCATATTGCTTATAACCTCAAATAATATTGATTCAAATAGAGTCCGGGAGATTCTTCCAGAGATTTGTTTCAATCATGGCGCTTCCTGGATCTTATCAACCAAAGCCAAAGGGGGTTGCCAGATAAAGCTCAAGCAGAGAATTTTCAAAACAGGCATCAACCATGAGACAATCAAACATGTATTGGGAAATTTATTTTCCTGCTGGAACAAATCAAAAGCTTATCTTTCAAAGGTTGAAGGCAATAAATGACTCAAAAGAATGAAAGCTTCAATTTATTTGATGGCTCATTTCCATCAAATATCTGTGTCCTTACACAAGACGGCACGGAAACAAACTGCTTCCTGCGACCGTCAGGATATAATTATCTTAATCCGTATGGTCTGAGCCTTACGGTCAGATATTATGCAACTTTTCATTTCATGAATGCACCAATGTATATGCCGGAAATACCAAAAGGGGAATATAAGCTTTCATATCATGGTGATAATCCTCCTGGATGTCCCCTGCCGGTAATTTCCCATGTAAATCCCTCTCCGCGTCTTTTGAAACTTGCAAAGGAAGTGGATATCGTCACACCCAAGCAAATATGCCTGATTGATGCTTCAGCTGTTTCCGAACAAAGCAGACAGATTCTACAAGGAATGAATTCTGCCTCATGGCGTGAGACACCGGACAAGATCAGCATAGTCATTGATTCCAACGTCTGCCATGAGGGGATAATGGCCCATGAACTTATGCACGTCTGGCTTGATCTTATCGAGGATTATGAGGATCACCGCCGATATAGAGATACATCCAACGGTAAGAATGCCTTTGCTGTCATATCTGCGCAGTCCTTCGTACTGGACTGCATGGTACAGAAGAGATTAAAAGAACGTGGCTTCTCGATGGAATATTTTACAAGGGACTTAGTTGATTCGTTGTATGAGAATGCCGTTGCTGCCGAATCAGGTGTCCTACCGCATGGCAGTTCCGTGGAAACAGTTATTGCCAGACTTCTTTCACGTCCCTGGGCTGTGCCAGAGCTATTTGATCTTGGCAACGATGACTGGGACAAGATCCGTTACGCAAAGAGGATTTTCAAGAAACTCATGCCTGACACCGTTTATCTTTCCAAGCAAATTACAAAGCTCTTTAAGAGATACAATTATGAAAGCAAATCTGAAATGCCCAGACTTATCGATGAAATCATCAATCTGCATTTCAGATATATCGATGAGCCTTTTGAACTCAGCCGGGATCTGATAATGACGCACGACCAAATCACATATTCCGATAAATTCCCAAACAAGTTGCCCAATGTACCTCCACAGATAAAGTATGAAATTCATAAAAGACTCATCCGTGATAAATTGCCAACGGGGACGAAAGTAGCCATCGAATGGATAAACGGCAACCTACATGTTAAATTTATACTTCAGCCTAATAGCATAGGGGATAGACAAGCGCCTAAATCAGAAGTAGTCAGCATTTGGGGACTTTAAATATAGTTAAAACCATTATTTATGAACGAGATGAACAGGAGGGATAATATGCGTTTCTATGATGCCGGAATTGGACGGTTTATAAGCAGGGATTCATTAGCCAAAGCTGTTGCAATGGGGAAAATTTCCACTGAGGAACTTTTGGCACGAGGAATTAAATTACCTATTCATCCATATACATATGCAGATAATAATTCTGTTAACTATGTCGACCCATGGGGATGCCTACAGGAATACATCAACCCGGATATTGCAAAATTTCATAACTCATTAGGAGATTGGACCAATCGTCTTAAAACACTGAAGGATCGCATGTCTCAAGCACAAGCCAATAAAATTCCAGTGTCCCCCGTTCTCATTAAAGACATTGCAGAAAAAGAAGCATACGTAAATAAATATACTAATCTTCTTCGGGATGCAAAGGAAAGACAAGCAAAATGGAACCGATTTGACAATGCAATTCAAAATATAGTCAAGGAATATAATGAAAAATATTTCCCACAGTATTCGAAGTTCTGCCCCCCAGATACACCTCCAATAGATCCAGACTTGCTTAAAGCATTGATTTTCTCGGAAACTGAAATGGGCGCAGGAGAGGAATATGTAAGGGACTATCTCGACCCACTTAAGCCTTCTTATCAGCGTTGGCGGGAAGCTCATGATGCCTGGTTAAAGAGCAAGGCCGGCGACGAACCTAAAATCGATAAATATGTAGACTTTCCATTATGGCAACTCAATATAGGACGTGTAACTGATCCGCTATTATACAATTCAATTAATCAAAATCCGGATTTCATAAATATTAACGCGCCTGCTTACGACGATATTTTTAAAGGCGGTTCGGAAGCAGACATAAAACTTGCTGCTGCCGCGTTGTTGTTAAAACTCGAAGATGTTACTAAAAATTTAAAAATAGACAAGAATATATGGTTTAATGTTATCAAGGCATATAAGGGATTTTCTAATAAAGGTGAAGCAAATGCCAACCGTGTATGGAACCTTTATAAGGAGGGGAAGCATCCTTACAATCCGGAAAATATCCTTTGGCAAAAGTAATCAAAGAAGTTAATTTTATATGAAATACAAATTGATTAAAGCTATTTTTCCCATGATAGTCCTAATATTGATTGGCTGCCAAACAGCTAGTCAGAAAGATTTGTCTTGCAAGGAGTATGAAAAAAGAGCGCGTGCAATTATTGAAGGCTTTATTGCGGCTGCAAATTCTTCAGAAAAAGATGAGTTTGCACCGGAAATTCCAAAAATTCAGGCAATTAGCTGGGGGATAGCCGCAGCCTGTGGATATGACTTCAAGTGGAATATTGATGGTTGGGAATACTGGTATCTATGGATAACTAAGAAAGACATGAGCGTTATTCCTAAATGCTTGGAATCTTTGGATCCCTGTGTTCAGGATTTAGGAATAGACATAGCATTATCATTGAAATCCCCAGAATATCTTCATATGATCCTGAAGAAATATGCCATAGAATATCAAAAAAAGGGGGGAGATAATGTTGACTTGGGTTATCAAAGACGTGCAGAATATCATATCCTGTGCTGGCTAAAAGGAGAAGGGCTCTCGGGAATAATGTGCGGCAATCCTGAATTTAAGATATATTATCACAAAACATTAGAGCCGAATCCGGAACTTTGGAGAGCTATTATTGAATATTCAGGATGGTCAGAAGGATTTCTTCGAGAGAATGGATTTTTAAAAACTAAATAGAAACTGACACAAACCAGATAATGCATAAACTATTTCCGCGTGAACAAACCTCAATTATGAAATTTGCGAAAAACGCTTTCGTACTCTCAGTGTTATTCCTTATTGCCGGATGCAATGGAACTCTTAGCCCGTTACAAGATTGCATGGACAATAAAAAAGAAGTGAATCTAAGCTGTAGCTTGAGCAGAGAATTTCTTGACATCAACTGGAAAGGCCTGAACGAGGATTACAATGGAACAATGTTTGATATAGTAACTGTATGCTTCCAAGGGCATTCTGTGAAGCTTCTTGGGTTTGAACCTTCTATACATCAAATATTGTATTACACCAGATATACTTCTGGTTATGATTTTACCTATGTACTTCTCTATATCCCCGGTTCATACTCTACCGGTTATCTTTGTATAGTTATCCGTGCTGGGCAGGCTTTTCTTTTGGAAACCCTTGACTCAAGAGGAAATGCTGAATCCAGCACTATAACTACCGAGCAAGTCGGAGCATGTCTTTACCGAGTACCCGAGTTATTTTTAAAGAGCGATGAGAACAAGATATATGTCTCATCTGGCTTTTATAAAGATTTAAAGGAACATGAAATCAAATTGCCGGACAATTACATGCCATTGCAAGGATTTATTGATATCAGCAAATTTTCTGAAATTGAAAAGATTATAGAGGAGAGGGCTAAAAAGCAAAGTACAAACCAACGCACTGACCTTAAGGATTGCGATCCATATAGATACGAGGTTCAGGAAGGCGACACATGGGAAGACATTGCCGCTATGCATGGAGTCAAGATTGATGAATTGAGAGCCGCCAATAAAGATGTTATGAAACTCGAACCAGAAAAGACAATCCTAACAGTGCCTCACTCCATACTTGATGAAAATGATAAAGATAAAAAGTAATATCTTGAATATAATGAAAATCCAAGTTCTGCCTCAAAACGGAAAGAATACGGTGGCAGGATAGCGAAAAAACGGATGTTTTTCGCGACGGCTTCCTTTTTCATGCTGAAAAAGAGTCCACTCTCATTACGAAAGTCGGAGCTTTCTTATCGCTTCCTGCCCGCAAGACAGAAGACAATCATAACCGGAATTAAGAATAAAAGACGAATTTTCTCCCCGGTTTCTACTGAATTGGAAACGCCAGAATGGAACAGGACAGGGAAAGAATATCAAGAAAACCGTCATTGATTCCGGCTTAAAAGACATTAAAAACATCGCCGTATTGACTCCAGCTGGTTCCGCTCCGACGAGCTGCTTGCGGCCCATTCTCGCGGACAAATGAATATAAAAATGCTCGAAATAAATCCTGCTTTGAGTGCCTGAAACGCGGCTGAAATAGGCAAGAAATCCCCCGAGGAATCTCATGTTGTTTTAAATTGCTTGCTGTTGCCACGGAGATAATTCATGACCTTGCACCAGAAAAATGTCTGGAGGATTTATCTTCCAAGTCATTGTTTTCGGGATAAACATCCAAGCACATTTATTCTGGAGACAGCGAGTTTTATGGAAACTATGTTCTTTCCAGTTCAGTGAATTTAGGTGTTTCAATCGTCCTGTTTTTTCTCCAGTCAATGACAATTGGCCGGTTGTCTTCCTGCCCTTTTATATTGCAGATGCTTGCATTTGCGTATAGGGTTCCGTCCTTCCGGAGAATGCCGTAGCTTTCGTGTATGTGTCCGAAAACATGAAGCTTCGGACGAATTCTCTGCAAATTTTCCGTGAGGAGCGGACATCCAAGATGTATTCCTGTCGTGCTTCTGTCCAAGATGCCGTATGGCGGGCAATGCGTCACCAGCACATCGATATTTTCCGGAATCTTCCGCCATTTTTCATTCAGCCTGTCGTCTTCAAGCTGGAAGGACCAGCCCGAAGCCGGACTCCAGGGAGTCCCATAAAAGCTGAGCCCCATCACGTTAGCACATTTATCCTGCAGATATATTGCGTTGAACAATAGTTCCCTGGCTTCATCGGGATTGTTTTCGACTGGAAGGTCGTGGTTTCCGGCTATGATGATCTTGTGGCTGTGCGGGCGCATTCCGAGCCAGTTGTTGAAATCCACAATCTCAGCCTGCCTATGCTCGGTAAAGTCTCCTGCAACGATTAGTATGTCTCCGTCTGGCAGAAGGATATCGTGGTGCCCAAGATGGGTGTCTGCGATTATCACAAGCCTTATTTTGTCTGTTTCGTTTTGGTTCATTTACATATTAACTTCGTTTTTATCGACATATTGTCTTCGAATTCGTCAAGATAAATTCCCTTTCTGAAGATGCAATATGCCTTCTTGTGAAAGGACAATAATGCAAACTATAAAGGATCGGAATGAATCTTTTTTATTGCCGCTTCAATCATTGCAAGGATTCCCTGTCTCATAGCTTCTGGTAAATTATCCCAGACTTCATAAATCCTTTTTAAATCCTTATTTTCAGGCAATTCCGTTATGTTCCTGTTATGCTCCTGTTGTGCTCCGCTTGTGGTTTTGGGATGTCCCGAAGATGTTTCTTGAAGGTTTGGTTTTGTCCCACCCTCAATATTTACACTGCCGGTATCTTTTTCATCAACAGCAGGTTGTGGCAGGTTTTGTCCATCAGCTGACAAGACTTGTCCTTTATTCGACAAAATTTGGTTTTCCCTCGAATGGGATTCAACTCCCCCCGCCTCCACCATTCGACGCGGCGGCGGAGAATGGTGTCCCGAGCTTGTCGAGGGGCATATTTTCCGCCTCCTTGCTCATGGTTTACATGGTAGCTAATAAGAACTTCTTCAATATATCCAAAGTCTAAAATCTCAGAAGAATGAATAATTCCCTTTATTTCTACGTTTATATTCTGCTTTGCAATGATGGTTCCTATTATGTTGGACAGACAGAAGACCTTGATGCTCGAATAAGGCAACATAATTCTGGAAGAGCCTGCCGTTATACCGCTTGCCGCAGCCCCGTCAAACTGGTTTATCACGAGGAGCAAATGGCCTATGATGCAGCTGTAAAAAGGGAACTCCAGATAAAAAAATGGAGCAAAGCCAAGAAAAGGGCATTGATTGAAGGCAATATTGGCAAATTAAAGGAATTAAGTCACCGTTGATACATGATCTACGCAGAGAAGTATCCCGACAAATCATCCGCCCGGAAGAGGGAGATTGAAATCAAAGGCTGGCGCAGAGATAAAAAAGAGGCCCTCTTCAATTCCCCTCTGAATATACTGTAGATTCCCAATTAGATGTTTTCAAATCCCACTTCTTCAGCCATGCCCAATCTTTGACACAAAAATTCAACTATGCAATCTGCATACTTATCAAACCAACTTCCTGTGAATTATTGAAGTTGCACTTGAATATTTCACAATTTTCTGACAATACATTTCTGTTGTCAATCATTAAGAAGCTTGTAGGTATCGGAAAAGTTGAGAATCCTGGTACCATGGAAATCAGGTGTGATTTTCCCGGCGTAGACAACAGCTCCAGATTTCACGGCAGGAGAAATTTTTCTGTACATATTTCAAGTTGTTATTGAATATTGTACATTCATAAATTGCACCTGTTTGACCGGCCCTCTCCAACCTTGCCCAATCTTTGACACAAAAACGGTTGAAAACTGGGATAAGACCGCATCAATGGGATTTTGGCAAGGCTTTATAATTGACCCAGATTCTTCTATCAAAGCAGAAAAACCTGCCGAGAGGCCGATGCTTCGATAAGGAATCGATATATTTTTGATATTTCTTGTGTTTGTGATACTTTAATGGAGAAAGGCAGACACAATGACACACGGGCAGATAGACAGGATTAATTTAGCCTTGAACCGAATTGCGGCAAGGCGGATAGAGACCGATCCTAAAAGGAGAGGTCTTGATATTGCGCTGACCAACATCCGCAGATGGAGATCCAATGGTACAAAAAGCATGCTTTATGACAACTGGGAAAAAATAATTACTTCCGGAGATTGGAAAACCATCCGCCACTACCTTTCCTCAGCCACCGACGAAAGGGCAACACAGCTCCAGCAGAATACCCCTTTTCGGAATACCCTGCCAATGGAACTCCGTAGACGTATCGACAAAAAATTCGCTGCAGTAAAAACATGAAAAGACAGCAGTTTGACGATATTCTCCTGAAAGCTGTCAAGGAATCCAAGAGCAAACTTATCATTATTGGAAGCCAGGCTTTTTTTGCAGCCACGCAGTCGGACAACATCCCTGGAATTGTCGAGATGTCAGACGAGGTGGACATATTCCCCGAAAACATTTCCGATATAGAATCAATCGAATGCAGCATCGGAGAAAAATCTGAATATTTCGACAGGTACGGAATATATGCCCATGCGCTTGAAGACATCGAACGGCATATGCTGACCGAAGAATGGAGGGATCGTCTCGTCACTTATAAAGTCAAGGACGGTTCCCATGGATCAGAATATGAAGTCCTATGTCTTTCGCTTCGGGACGTATGCATAAACAAGCTTTGCTTCGGAAGACCAAAAGACTATGATTTTGTCTCCAATGTAGTTTCCAACGGGCATATCAGCATGGAGGAAATTGAATCACTTGCCGGAAGTGTCCAAAGCAAATACAGAAACATCCTAAGGCAGAATATTGAAAAAGCCAAGGAATTCATTTTGCACCATCGGGCTTTTGGTAAGGCCTTGTAATTGACCCAGTTTTTGCGCTTAAGGCGGCAAAATCTACCGGGATGCCGATATTTCGAGGCGATGCCTCGAAATCCAGCCTGTCCCGAGGACGAAAGGCTCAAAGGAGGGTTAACCTCTAAATCTTTGTTTAACTGTTCTGCAACGGATTGCGAGTTTTAATATTCGTTTCCCCCGCCTCCAAATTTATCCTCCCTGAGGATAAATTTGCCCCGGCATAGCATCTCAGCGAAGCCGGGCAATAACCGCATGATAAAAGTGTCACGCCGTAGTTTCTTTACGACCGTGTGCACCATAGCCTCTTGGCGACGGTGCAAGCCGGGCATGTCAACAACATTCATTAATACTATATCGATGAAAGCTAAACAGTAATAACAGTGGTAAAATGGGATAAACTGGTGGCTATGGGGCAGAACCAGGTGGAATTCGTGAATTTCAGGATCAGCATTTAAATGCCTTGTATCTTATGCGGCGTTCTTCGCCATCTCCTTCGTGATATTCCATTTCAGCTGCTGTCCTGCAAGATATCGCCTAAGCTCTTCAACCATGTATCGGCCCATGCGCCTGCATTCCAAGCCCATTGAACCTGCAATATGTGGAGTTAAAACCACATTTGGAAGCGTATACAATGGCGAATCATTGCCTGGAGGCTCCGGGTACGTCACATCAAGGATGGCGGTCAAATCCTGGCGCCTGTTGAGAACCTCTACCATCTCAGTCTCGCGTACTACGGCACCTCTGGCTGAATTTATAAAGGTCGCTCCTGTTTTCATGGATTCAAAATGCCGCCCCGTGATCATTCCCTCGGTTTCCGGCAGCCACGGGGTGTGCAGGGAAACCACGTCTGACTCGCGGAAAAGCTGATCCAATGAAACTGATTCCACGCCCAGCTTGCCGGCAAGTTCCGATGATAGGAACGGATCGAATGCCACCACGCGCAACTCCGAGGAACGCAGGCGTTCACGGACAAGCCTTCCTATCATCCCCATGGATACGAGCCCTACGGTCGACTTGTATGCCCCAGAAACATCTCTCACCTTCGGAAAGGATTTTCCCGTGCGCACAATCCTTGTAAGACGCCAGAAACTTTTGAGGCTAAGGAGAATCACGCTGGATGTATATTCGGCAACTGGAATGGCGTTGGCGGCATATGCGCTGGTAATGCAGATCCTCCTGTTCCAGAATTCGTCGGAAGTGATATTTCTTATTGATCCCGCACCGTAGAAGACGGCTTTCAGGTTTGGCGCAGAGGATAGGAATTGTGCATTCATGACTGGGCCTCCCCACCCGGAAATAATCACGTCAATGTCTTTAAGCAGGGAACTTTCTTTGGCAATAGAATCCCTGTTCTGAGGGGATGCAATGATATCCACAAGCTCCACAATGTCCTTCTGCTCTTCAGGTCCATAAATGAGATTGAAAGCCCCTTTGTCCAGTATATACAATCCCTTAAGTTTCATTTTCATGTTGCTTCCTTTAGAGGCTAAAGCTTTTTCTCCAATACCAGTTCGATGAGAACTGGCAATCTGTTTTTCCCCACCGTAGGGACAACAAGTGCGACTCCATCTTTTATTTGCTTAAAGGCCAATTTACCACCTGAAATCAGGGATGTCGATGCTATTTTCCGATCAAACTTCGGCAGAATCAATTCTTTCTGTCCATCCCATTCAAGCAGGTGTAAATAAACCTTGTCATCCTTGAACATCGAACAGTATCTGCCATCAACCGGCTGGAAAGGACCCGGCCTTGTCCCGTATATGCCCTTGCCGTTTTCCTCTAGCCATCGGCCCACTTCTTCCAGAATTTTCACGTGTGACGGGGGAATGACTCCATCAGGACCAGGTCCGACATTGAGTAGCACATTACCACCACGTCCGGCAACATTTATGAGCATCCTGATAATCTCGTTAGGAGTCATAGGATTCTGTTTCTTGTTGTATCCCCATGAGGACTTGTTGAGATTCAGGCATTTCTCCCATGGAGTATCAATGATCGGCCCTGTAATCTCATGACCACCCTCGTCACATTGGAAATCACCTTCCCATCCGGATCTTGGGTTTATCACGGCTTTCGGCTGGTATTTCCTGACCATTTTATTTAACTTGAGAGGTTCCCAGAACCAGGAGGCATCAGCGTCTGTACCTTTATGCGCCAGCCACCCGCCGTCATACCAGAGTATGTCTATTTTCCCGTACTTGCTCATAAGTTCCTCTGTCTGTCCATAGCCCTGCTTCTTCATCAGTGCCGCATTATCGGCAAACTCTTTAGGCTGGAAATATCCGGGAAACCTCCAGTCCATCGGCGAGTAGTAGAGCCCCACTCCCAATCCAGCCTTCCGGCAGGCGGCGGTATATTCGGCAACAAAATCCTGTTTTGCAGCCGTCTTGCTGCTGCAGAAGTCGTTATAGCTTGACGGGCTGTCCCAAAGGGCAAATCCATCATGATGCCTTGCAGTCAGCACCATATATTTCATGCCTGCATTCTTGGCGATCCGCGCCCACCTGTCCGCATCGAAATGTTTCGGCACGAACTGGTCGGCCAGTTTTGCATATTCCTCGGCTGGAATCTTCTCATTGTTCATCACCCACTCGCCACGCGCCGGGATCGCATACAGTCCCCAATGGATGAACATTCCGAACTTGGTATCTCTCCACCATGCCATGTCCTTGGGATCAAGCTTAAGCGATGCATTCCTGATGCTCTTGTCTCCCTTGAAAACAACGCTGCTCTTTAGCTTAGACGCAAGTTCATCTCCTTGCATAGTTTCCATGCGTGCATCAGCCATCGGAAATATCTCCTTTTTGAAACATGTTTTCAGAATAATTCTTCCAAGTTCATACCATTATTTGCAAATGCGGAAAGTCCGTGTCACAGGTTCGGCGCTCCGCACTTTCGGCTCGTTCAGTGTTCCGTACTGCCAGGCGGTCACCTTGATCTCAATCGGAAGTTTGACACACGGAGGGATCTCCGTCAGATACAATACACCATCCTTGAGATAGGCAGGGCCGTAGTCGACAAAATATTCAACCGGTAATCCGACGCTTGAGACGGCTTTGAGCGCAACTTCCTTGGCCCCCACCTTCACATCTGGAATCTCGGGAAATGATATCTTCTGCGGCATCCCCTGTTCAAGAAATGCTGGAATCTTCATAACTGAAGCCATTTCGATGCGACGGTATTCGCTGTTGCCTGGATAGATCACAATCATGCATAGATCTTCGCTTTTGCGCTTCCCATATATGCCCGCCCGGTCAAACCTGACTGCCATTGTGGCGGCATCAATTCTTATTACCGGTCCGCAGATCGGCTTGATGACGATCCGGCCAGCATCGTCCGGATGCGGGATGGTGGATTCTGCGGCCTGCCCTGTCCATCCTTCCATGCGTCCGGCAGGAACTTTATCCAGAAAAACTCCTTTGAGTTTAAAGGATATGCCGTCCTTTTCCGGACGGAAAGAGGGATGGACTCCGACATGGTCTTTCTTATCGGGCAATTTTTCGCCGTTCTGTTCGTATCCGACGAGTGTGAACTTCTTACCGTCCTGCCGCGTGATATGTTCGACCATCCTCCTTGCCTCATCCTCGCTGAACACCCAGTTCGCCTCCGTACCGTGTGGCCCTTCAAAGCCTTTGAATTCTTTTACAGGCGCAGCTTTCGCCTTCAAAGGTTCGGAGAAACGCCAGAAATCGACATACCAGCCAGTCTCAGGATTGACCTGGACAAGAGGAAGTCCGCCGTTCGGATTGCGGGCACGGTCTGCTTCTGCCACCCAGGAACCAAGGAAATCACAGGTTTCATCCGGAGTACCGAAATGTCCAGCTCCAGGGTCGGCCAGGAGTGTAAACGGAATCCCAGGGAACTCCTTTCGCAATATGATGGTCTTGCGGTTATGCCTTCCACCGTTGAACTCGCTGTCACGATGCAGAAGAGGAATACCTGTCATTTTGGCAAGATCTTCATCCGTGACAAAAGGATGCTTGTAACGTTCATATGTGTGCGATACGCAGATTGTGTTTCCATCATAGGAAATCGCCCCGACCGCGCGTTCCGGGCACCATGCTGCCATCTCATATCCGAAATCAGCCCTGGCGGAATGTCCGATTCCGATAAATGGCATGGTCTTCATGCCTTCCATACCAGTAACCCGGGCAAGAGCGTTAAACACCTCGTTGATCGCGGCGACGTTCTCCGGAATCTTATGATCGAAATGCGGGCCGAAAAATCCGGTGTCAATCCAGACGCAGCCCCAGCCGATCTTCTCAAGCCATGCGCGGAAGTCTGGATTTTCGAGGATGGGCCGTTCACACATGTTGAACTGTCCGATCACAACACCACGGAGCTTCTCCGTCTTCGGGGGGATCCATAGGAAAGCATGTGGATTGCCTGTGCCGGTCGGTTTCGCATTGACTTCGGCGCAGAACTGCCAGACCGCAGTATCGAGAGCCATGCCCTTGAACGGCGATGTCACTTCCCTGGCAAGAGGTATAGGTTCCACCTTGAATTCAGGTTCGTCGGACGCGAAAGCATGAGAAACTGCCAGGAAGGCTGCCAATAAAACCGCAAAATATTTTAATCTAATCATTCTGACTCCATAATGGATTTTTTGTTTGTAGTAGCGCATGTTTGCGCGTTAAGTAGGTACGTGCTTCCCGTGTCCGCCATAGCTTCTTTGCGACGGCGGAAGCATGTACCATCTTAATTTCCAGGAATGGGACAGGCTAAAGCCCGTCCCTACTTCAAGAGCGCTCGAACACGAGCTACTACAAACGAATGCATTTCATCTGACTTCCTTAAGTGGTGACGTAGTTTTGCTTTCAGCAAGTATTGCATTGCCATGCAGTCTTGCGACTAAAACCTTGAGTTTACTTTAAATCTAACTATGGTCTCTTTTCTGAACGAACAGTCTTGCCATCTTTGCTCTCGGTAATTTCAACGGAGATATCCTTCCCCGAACCTTCAAAGTTTCCAATCGAGATCTCCTGGACACGTCCGTCATTCAACTCCACCTTGAGCTTGTCCGGCCCGGAAGCAACTGCGGATTTCACAAGCGCCCTGTCCTCATACGGCTCGATCACTGTCAGGAAGCGCGCTTCCTTTCCGGTCGAACGGATGGCAACAGTCTTCCGGCGCTGAGATTCGTCACCGACAAAGTAGTCACAGCCGAATGTTGCCTTGAAGCGAACCGCATTAAGCCCCGCCAAATCCAGAGTCAGATGTGCGGGCAGAGCTTGTTCATAAGGAACACCGGCTATTTTGATCGACCCTCCTTTTGAATCCTTTGAAACAGAACCTTTCGTCAATGGAATCTCCTTGCCGTCCTTGGTGAGCACCCGGGCATTGGCCCAGAACAGGTTTTCAGGATTTTTCTGATCCGTGAGAAGCTCCAGCGAATTAAGTCCCTCTGCTGGCACATCCACATCCACCGCACCGAGGATCCATAGTCCAGTTTTACCTTCGGCGAGGATTTTGTCGCCGGACCGGACCGTATAGGCCACTTTGCGCGAACCATGGACTTCCGGAACAGTGCCTATCATGATTTCCTGATCGAGCGGCCAAATGGTATGGAGTCCGAACTTCAACACGCCGTCCTCGCTTGGATCGGCTTTCGTGCCTGCATTATCGGCTCCTGGACCGAAACGGAATTCATATCGCCCACAGACCGGCGCAGCTGCCTTGTACCAGTCGCAGTCCGTGACAAACTGCGCGCTGCTGATGGGGTTGCTGGTCCATTGGCCGGTATGCCGGACGGGTTTCATAGCACCGTCAAAACCTTGAAAGCCTTTCATCTGGAAGAGCGATTCATAAGCGTGCTCCTTTTCCGCTTTCAGCCAGTCGGCCAGAACAATGTAATCGTCAGTGAGTATCATGAGCCTGCGCTGCAGGACAGGCTCGCTGTAGTCGGTGAACGCTCCGTATGCCGGCGGATTTTCCGGCACTTGAACAGACCTGCCTTCCGCAAACGCCTTTTCGGCAAAAGTCTTATGCGGCTGATCCCAATAGACCATGCCTCCATAAGGAGGGTTGGACCAGCGTGCATTGGTTTGGACGGCGGTAGCCTGCATCATCCTGCCGGAATGGAAAAGCAGCTTCTGCGACTCAACCGGCTCCTGCATCTTCTGATCAACCACTACCATGTTTTTCGACACGCTCGTCTGGACATAGAACTTGTACATGAAGTTCGGATAGCTGTACCAGACCATCTCCGGATTGAAAAAACTGCGCCCATATCTGGAAAGATGAAGCAGGCTGGTCCGGTCGAAATGCCCATGATACCATCCGTGGTCGCCGTAGTGCAACACCGCCTGGATCTGCTCGCGCTGCGGACGGTTCTCCGTCTGCGAACGCATGACGACGACACCGGAGTTGTCAGCATATGTGGAAGCGCGTGAGAGATCCGGACCGGCCGGCAGTTCCGGCACACCATAGAGCAGATCACGGCTGCCTGAACGTTTTATTACTGCGGCATATGCCGGATCGCGATATAGATAGTATGCGATATCCATCTTTGCTCCGCCGACCTCGTTCATCGTCGAATCGTTCAATCCAAACATCATCCCACGATAGTCAAGCATCGCCGGCAAGGCATCCCACATCCTCTTTATGCTGACGCCTTCCTTGCTGACCGGCCCCCAACGCCCCTTGCTCATGCCATATTCCTCTTCCTGCGGGGGCTTTACTTTTGGCCTGTAGCCGCCTGGAAACTTGGCATTGACAAGATCCATGCCCCAGCGCCGCATGGCGATGGCAGCCTGCGAGAACATCGTAGAGCACCAGATGTTATAACTCACCGAACATTCATACCACCATCCATCATCAAGCACACCGCGCTGGAGCTGGTCAAGCACACCTCCCGGAGTATTGAGAATCCAGTCCGCGACCTTCAAGTCCTGGATGACCAGCGCGCAAAATAACAATCCACTGTTCATCGACACACACCAATTGCTGATGTTGTTCGAACCTAGCTCTCTCTCCTCGCCAATGAACAGGCGCATCGTGTCATCAATCTGCCTGCGGTCTTCCGCCGTAAAAATGCCCGAGGGGATAGCCATGTCATACGCCATGGCTATATGCATGAAGAAATGACCTTCCTGCACCGACGCCTGGTTGCATCCGCGCCGCGTGACAGGAAAACCGTTCTTAGGATCGCTCAGACGTAACATAAATGTCTTGACTTTTTCGGCATATTTCTTTTCTCCCGTAAGCTGATAGGCGATCCCCGAAGCCATCAGACCATCCTCGACCTGGGTAATGAAAAGCCAGTCTCCCCTCTTGGGATCCTTGGTATTTCGCACTCCAGGCACGTTCCACTTCTCCGCCTGTTCGACATAGCCTTTCGCGGCCTTCTTCGCCCAATCATATTTCTCAACCTTCGCGCGGACCTCGTCCCAGCCGGCCTTGTCGTGCAGGAGGTATGGATGCTCAAGCGATGTGATCTTGGGATCGGGATGCATTTGTATTACCTCCGCTGAAACTGCCTGTGAACATATCAGAAGCGTAAAGAACAGTTTTTTCATTTTTCTCTCTCCTTTTCACAAGCGGAACGCCTGTGCAATATTATTATTCTCCACTCTCACTCATTAACTTTCACTTTGCGAGCTTGGCAATCTCCTCCGCCGACAGCGCGTAATTGTATATCCTGAAATCATCAATCATTCCACTGAAAAGCGGATCATTGTTCCAAAGGCTTCTCCCAATATAGCAATATGGCTGGCAGAAGAGAGGGGCGACCTTGTCGATGGTCTTGGAATCGACTTCCAGTCCATCCACGTAGAGCTTCCCGGTTCCACCACCCAGCGTAACAGCCACATGTACCCATTTCCCCGATGGCAACGCAGGACCTTCAAGGGTACCGGTATCCTCGTAGCCACGGGTAGTGCTGATGGAGAACCGAGTCTTTCCTGAACCATCGTCAGGAGTCAGGAACATGTATTTGTCGATGTCGCTTCCGAAGTCGAAGACACGCTGCCATGCCTTGCCACCGTTCCAAAACACCCAGGCTGAAACAGTAATTTCCTGACAGTTCGCTATCCCGGCAGGAAGCTGGACATAATCATCGGTCCCGTCAAGCTTGATGGAGTTCCCTCCGTTGTGCCCAGCTGCATATTCAGGACTGCCATGCGCAGTACCGTGCCTGTTTCCTACAGCGTCTTTTGTATCATTGTCAAAATTGCAGTTTACAAGCAGTCCTTGCTTTACCATCAGTTCCCTGCTATTGGCGGTTTCAGCACCATTGACGATTGCAGAAACCACATAGAAATAAGTTTTCCCGGCTGCCACATCCTTGTCGGCAAATGCCGTCTCCATCTGACTGGTATTCCCGATTACCGAATACGGACCACCTGTTTTTGCCGCCCTTTTCACCTTGTAGCCGGTCGCACCTGCGGTACCCCACCAGCTGAGTGAGACCTGCCCCTTGCCCCATTGCGCCATGAGTCCGCTGGGAGGTACAACTTTAGTTATGGGATCGCGTGAAAACGTCAACGATGCAAATCCAAGGTAGTCAACCTGCGATGGATGGGCTCTCGTATCCGGTCCGCCATCAGGACGCCCTTTCTCCGCCATCAATTGGCTGTACGGAGCGGCAATGCCTTTTATATTTACATAGTGGTTATAGACCATTTCATACGTTGGTCCCTGCGCCCTGCTTCCAGATGCAGCTCCCTCCGTGTATTTCAACATCGTGTTGCGATGTGAAACATAGGGTACATCCAATCCCAGATTGTATTTTGCATTACACTCAATAGCACGTAGGAACCGGTTGTTGTCATAGCTATAAAGGTCGTCTCCCTGGTTCCAGGCAATCTGGCACATCCGCGCCATGAAATCCCAGGCGCATGTATTGTGCCCCTGGTCACGCCCGAGTTCCTCGGACTGCCCCATTCCGTCCGGATGAATGTACCAGCAAGCACGCTCAATCCTTCCGTTCCCACAGCCATATTTGAAGTAATCGATCGCCTGCGAGTAAACTGCACGGTTGTCACAGAAGACTCCGATCGCCAGCATCGCGGCCATGTTGGAGGTATCCCAGTTCAGACGGTAATGCGTATTGCCCCCTTCATTCTTAAACGTCCCATGATGCCGCCAGAGGAAATCGAAGATCGCAGGATAGAATACACGCATCATCATTTCCTTGAATGCCTTCTTGTCGGCCTCGGCCCATCCGGGATATGTGGAAAGCATTTCAGCCGCAGACGCGAACTGAAGACCGCATATTCCAGCTCCCAGCGAGACATTGCTGTTTCCTCCCAGTCCTTTCAGCACTGGTGGCCAGGCATTTAATATGACAACTGCTTTGTCGGCAAACGCCTTATCTCCTGCAACGTGGTACCTGAGCGCCAGCTGATAGGCTGATACTGCATCCTCCTGAGTTGGAGTGTAATTGTTTCCAGGTATGCCACGGATGATTTCCTTGAACGGCCTGGGGTTTCTGTTCAACTGTGCATAGCGGCTTTTCAAAAGCAGCTCCCACGATCCCAGCCACGGCTGTTCAACAGCAGCAACTTTTGCCTTCATCCTGTCGAAGTCCTCCTGCGTGTGCAGAGCTCCGGGATGAATAAAATTCTTCTGGCCTGTTGTGATTGTGAAGCCCAGCGAAAAAACACGATCGCCTTGAAGCTTTACGGGACGCCATTCCTTATTGTAATTGTATGCACTGCCACCGGGATAGGAGTCTGAACTTGTTCCAAGCCACTCGAAATGCACACCGCTTGGATCGGCGACTGAAACCTCAAACGCATAATTTGCATTCGCTTCCAGATGGACAGGAACAGGCAGTTTGAATGTTATGAAGATCCCGCAGCCGTTGGCACTGCTGCCCGCACCTGGATTGCCCTTCCCGCCGGACATGAAGCCATGGAAGACAACCGGCAAAAAGGCCCCAGCGTCAAGTTCTTCCTTGAGTCCATTGGCAAGTCTGAATATCTTTATAAGTACAGGTCCGTTATGGAATCTCAGATCCCACGGGCTGAAGTTTTTGTCAGTTGCCTTGTTATCCGCGTATCCTGCGGCCTGAATTGTAATCGATGACAGTTCATATCCATTAGCTTCATTCCCGGTGACGAAAGTCTGACCCTGCGGTGGACGGTTGGCGGTGACGTACGTGAACTCGTCATTTGCCGTACCATTATCAGCTCCGCCATCGGCATTAACCCCGGATCCTCCGATATTTTCCGCGTCGAACAAAGCCCCCTTCCAATTGCATATGTCGTTCTTTCCGGCCACAGGACTGCTCTTGAAATAAACAAGTTCATTTGGAAAATAAACTGGCGCCGCATCGGTTGCAATAGCGCCCAGAAGAGCAATCGCCGCAAAAATGTATGATGATGTCTTCATTTCCGCTCCACAATCTGAAACCCTACGACCTTGTTCCTCTGCGCCTTGTCCCCGGCAAACGTCGCGGTGAAACTCGCTTTCAGGTCCGCACCCGAAAGATTCTCAAACTTTGTAAAATTGAAACCTTCAGCATAGTCAGTCCCGTCGGCGCACGGATTTCCCCTGCCGCCCTTGATGACACGTTCCACATTTCCTATATTGAACTTGCCGGCGCGCTGCTCGCCGTCGTCGCCCCGGTAGAAATACACATCATATCTGGCATATGGGACACCAGTTATCTCAATGGTTGTCGGCTCACCGTCAAACTGATCATACAGACCGCGGAACATTCTTTCGTCATTGATCTCTCCCCATCCGTCGAACGATCTTGCTCCATTGCCGCCTTTCATTGCGACCTTCATGCCTGGCACAGCTGCGCCGCTCTTGTCGACAACCTTGTCGAGTGTCACTGTTGAACCTTTCTGCAGGTCTTTAATATTGTTCCAATTCCCCACGCGCGCGGCAGCCCCTGCCAGGTCTGATGGTCTCATCTCCACATCCTTGCAGATATTGAAGCTGATAGTATTTGGCGCAGTTTCGGCGGCACGTACCGCCTTGG